>NZ_JBITHA010000020.1:0-210098 GCF_044457485.1 Nonomuraea sp. NPDC050540 | reverse complement strand
AGACCGAGCTGACCCCCGAGGAGCGGCTGCTGCGCGCGATCTTCGGTGAGAAGGCCCGCGAAGTGCGCGACACCTCGCTGAAGGTGCCGCACGGCGAGCAGGGCAAGGTCATCGGCGTCCGCGTGTTCTCCCGTGACGAGGGCGACGAGCTTCCCCCCGGTGTCAACGAGCTGGTCCGCGTGTACGTGGCCCAGAAGCGTAAGATCACCGACGGTGACAAGCTCGCCGGCCGCCACGGCAACAAGGGCGTCATCTCCAAGATCCTGCCCGTCGAGGACATGCCGTTCCTCGAGGACGGCACGCCGGTCGACATCATCCTCAACCCGCTGGGCGTGCCCGGCCGGATGAACATCGGGCAGGTGCTCGAAGCTCACCTCGGCTGGATCGCGGCCCGCGGCTGGGACATCTCGGGCCTGACCGAGCAGTGGGCGGAGCGCCTGCGCGAGAAGGGCTTCGAGCAGGTCGCGCCGCGGACCAACGTGGCCACGCCGGTCTTCGACGGCGCCCACGAGGAGGAGATCGTCGGTCTGCTCAGCAACACCCTGCCCAACCGCGACGGCGATCGCATGGTGCAGGAGAGCGGAAAGGCGCTGCTGTTCGACGGCCGCTCCGGCGAGCCGTTCCCCTACCCGATCGCGGTGGGTTACAGCTACATCCTGAAGCTGCTGCACCTGGTGGACGACAAGATCCACGCTCGGTCCACCGGCCCGTACTCCATGATCACCCAGCAGCCGCTCGGCGGTAAGGCCCAGTTCGGTGGCCAGCGCTTCGGTGAGATGGAGGTGTGGGCGCTGGAGGCCTACGGCGCGGCCTACGCCCTGCAGGAGCTCCTGACCATCAAGTCCGACGACGTCCTCGGCCGGGTCAAGGTCTACGAGGCCATCGTCAAGGGCGAGAACATCCCCGAGCCCGGCATCCCCGAATCCTTCAAGGTCCTCATCAAGGAAATGCAGTCGCTGTGCCTGAACGTCGAGGTGCTCTCCAGCGACGGCATGTCCATCGAGATGCGCGACACCGACGAGGACGTCTTCAGGGCCGCCGAAGAGCTCGGTATCGATCTGTCCCGGCGTGAGCCGAGCAGCGTGGAAGAAGTCTGAGGGGGAGATCGCACATGCTAGACGTCAACTTCTTCGACGAGCTCCGGATCGGGCTGGCGACGGCCGACGACATCCGCCAGTGGTCACACGGCGAGGTCAAGAAGCCGGAGACGATCAACTACCGGACGCTCAAGCCGGAAAAGGACGGACTCTTCTGCGAGAAGATCTTCGGCCCGACCCGCGACTGGGAGTGCTACTGCGGTAAGTACAAGCGCGTCCGCTTCAAGGGCATCATCTGTGAGCGCTGCGGCGTCGAGGTCACTCGCGCCAAGGTGCGTCGTGAGCGGATGGGCCACATCGAGCTGGCCGCGCCCGTCACGCACATCTGGTACTTCAAGGGCGTTCCCTCGCGTCTCGGCTACCTGCTCGACCTGGCCCCGAAGGACCTCGAGAAGGTCATCTACTTCGCGGCCTACATGATCACGCAGGTCGACGCCGAGATGCGCGACCGTGACCTGCCCTCGCTCGAGGCGAAGATCTCGGTCGAGCGGCAGCACATCGAGCAGCGTCGTGACGCCGACATCGAGACCAGGCAGAAGAAGCTCGAAGGCGACCTGGCCGAGCTTGAGGCCGCCGGCGCCAAGGGCGACCAGCGCCGCAAGGTCCGTGAGGGCGCCGAGCGCGAGATGCGCCAGCTGCGCGACCGCGCACAGCGCGAGCTCGACCGCCTGGACGAGGTGTGGAGCCGGTTCAAGAACCTCAAGGTCCAGGACCTCGAGGGCGACGAACTGCTCTACCGCGAGATGCGCGACCGCTTCGGCCGCTACTTCAAGGGCGGCATGGGCGCGCAGGCGATCCAGGACCGTCTGACCAGCTTCGACCTCGACGCCGAGGCCGAGAACCTGCGCGAGACGATCCGCAGCGGCAAGGGCCAGAAGAAGGCCCGCGCGCTCAAGCGGCTCAAGGTCGTCTCGGCGTTCCTCAACACCACCAACTCGCCCCGCGGGATGGTGCTCGACTGCATCCCGGTCATCCCGCCGGACCTGCGCCCGATGGTGCAGCTCGACGGTGGCCGGTTCGCGACCTCCGACCTCAACGACCTCTACCGTCGTGTGATCAACCGGAACAACCGCCTCAAGCGTCTCCTTGACCTCGGCGCCCCCGAGATCATCGTGAACAACGAGAAGCGGATGCTCCAGGAGGCCGTCGACTCGCTGTTCGACAACGGCCGCCGCGGCCGCCCGGTCACGGGCCCCGGCAACCGTCCGCTCAAGTCCCTCAGCGACATGCTGAAGGGCAAGCAGGGCCGCTTCCGCCAGAACCTGCTGGGCAAGCGCGTCGACTACTCCGGCCGTTCGGTCATCGTCGTCGGCCCGCAGCTGAAGCTGCACCAGTGCGGTCTGCCCAAGCAGATGGCGCTGGAGCTGTTCAAGCCGTTCGTGATGAAGAGGCTCGTGGACCTCAACCACGCGCAGAACATCAAGTCGGCCAAGCGGATGGTCGAGCGCGCCCGCCCGGTCGTGTGGGACGTACTCGAAGAGGTCATCACCGAGCACCCCGTGCTGCTCAACCGCGCTCCGACGCTGCACCGCCTGGGCATCCAGGCGTTCGAGCCGCAGCTGGTCGAGGGCAAGGCCATCCAGATCCACCCGCTCGTCTGCACCGCGTTCAACGCGGACTTCGACGGCGACCAGATGGCCGTGCACCTGCCGCTGTCGGCTGAGGCCCAGGCCGAGGCACGCATCCTGATGCTCTCGACCAACAACATCCTCAAGCCGGCCGACGGCAAGCCCGTGACGATGCCCACCCAGGACATGGTCATCGGCCTCTACTGGCTGACCACGCAGAAGGAGGGCGCCCTCGGCGAGGGCCGCGTCTTCGGCTCCGTGGCCGAGGCCCAGATGGCGTTCGACCGCCGCGAGCTGGACATCCAGGCGAAGATCCAGATCCGGCTCAAGGACGTCTTCCCCGCGCGCGACTGGGTCGCGCCGGAGGGCTGGGAGCAGGGCGACCCGATCCGCCTGGAGACGACGTTCGGCCGGTGCCTGTTCAACCAGACGCTGCCGCCGAACTACCCGTTCGTCAACTTCCAGGTCGGCAAGAAGCAGCTGTCCACGATCGTGAACGAGCTGGCCGAGACCTACCCCAAGGTCGAGGTCGCGGCTTCGCTCGACGCGCTCAAGGACGCAGGCTTCCGCTGGGCGACCCGCTCCGGTGTCACGATCTCGATCGATGACGTCGTCGCGCCGCCCAACAAGGCCGAGATCATGGAGAACTACGAGCGCCGGGCCGACAAGGTCCAGCGTGAGTACGAGCGCGGCCTGATCACCGACGAGGAGCGCCGCCAGGAGCTCATCGAGATCTGGACCCACGCCACCGCGGACGTCGAGACCGACATGGTCAACGCGTTCCCGGCGACGAACCCGGTCTGGATGATGCTCAACTCCGGCGCCCGCGGCAACAAGATGCAGGTGCGTCAGATCGCCGGTATCCGTGGCCTGGTGTCCAACACCAAGGGTGAGACGATCCCGCGTCCGATCAAGGCCTCGTTCCGCGAGGGCCTGTCGGTGCTGGAGTACTTCATCTCCACCCACGGACAGCGGAAGGGTCTGGCCGACACCGCCCTGCGTACCGCCGACTCGGGTTACCTGACCCGTCGTCTGGTGGACGTGGCGCAGGACGTCATCGTGCGCGAGATCGACTGCGGCACCGACCGCGCGGTCCCGCTGCACGTCGGCGACCGTGACGCGTCGGGCAACCTGGTCAAGGCCGACAACGCCGAGTCCAACGTGCACGGCCGCATCCTGGCCGAGGACGTCGAGGTCGACGGCAAGATCATCGCCCCGGCGGGTGTCGACATCAACGACATCCACGTGACCGACCTGGTCAACGCCGGGATCGAGACCGTGCGCACCCGCTCCGCGCTGGTGTGCGAGGCCAAGATCGGTGTCTGCGCGACCTGCTACGGCCGCTCGCTGGCCACCGGCAAGCTCGTGGACGTCGGCGAGGCGGTCGGCATCATCGCCGCCCAGTCGATCGGTGAGCCCGGTACCCAGCTGACGATGCGTACCTTCCACACCGGTGGTGTGGCCGGTGCGGACATCACCCACGGTCTGCCCCGTGTCCAGGAGCTCTTCGAGGCGCGCATCCCCAAGGGTGTCGCCCCGATCTCCGAGGCCGAGGGCCGCGCGCGGATCGACGAGACCGACAAGACCCGCAAGGTGGTCATCACCCCGGACGACGGTTCCGAGGAGATCGCCTACCCGGTGTCGATGCGGTCGCGTCTGCTCGTCTCCGAGGGCCAGCACGTCAAGGTCGGCCAGCAGCTGATCGCGGGTGCGGTCAACCCGAACGAGGTCCTGCGCATCATGGGCCCGCGCGAGGTGCAGCTGCACCTGGTCGCCGAGGTTCAGCAGGTGTACCGCTCGCAGGGTGTGTCGATCCACGACAAGCACATCGAGATCATCGTCCGCCAGATGCTCAAGCGCGTGAACGTGCTGGAGTCGGGCGACACCGACCTGCTCCCCGGCGAGCTGGTCGAGCGTCCCCGCTTCGAGAACATGAACCGCGAGACCGTGGCCGAGGGCGGCCAGCCCGCCGCCGGCCGTCCGGTCCTCATGGGCATCACGAAGGCGTCGCTGGCCACCGAGTCGTGGCTGTCGGCGGCCTCCTTCCAGGAGACGACCAGGGTCCTGACGGACGCGGCGATCCACGCCAAGTCCGACTCGCTCCTGGGCCTGAAGGAGAACGTCATCATCGGTAAGCTCATCCCGGCCGGTACGGGCATGCCCCAGTACCGCAACATCCGGGTGGAGCCGACCGAGGAGGCCAAGGCCGCGATGTACACGGTCGGCGGCTACGACGGCTCCGCGGCGGACTACACGTTCGGCACGGGGTCGGGCGAGGCTGTGCCGCTGGAGGAGTACGACTTCGGCCAGTACAACCGATGAGCCTGTCGCGCTGGACGGTTAGCTAGGAGAAGCGCCCGAGATCTACGGATCTCGGGCGCTTCCGCGTTCGCCCGGCCCTGTGGGGGTATCCGCGTGGTCTGGGTGCATCCGCCCGGTGTCCGGCTCCCGGGCGCGCAGGGCCTCGCTGGGAGCTCCTCACGCACTCGTGTGCGGGAAGGGTTGCCGGGGCTTGCCGTACCCGCGGAGAAGGTTGGTGTAACAAGGGCAGAACAGTGGCCCGGAGCGGGTAAACTTGGCGCGGAGTCTGCTACTGACCACGGCGCGAAACATATCGACGCGCAGCCGTTTTGACGTGCTGCGCGGGGCTAGGTAGTCTTGCCCTTCGTGCCCGTGTATTCATGGGCTCTCACGCGTGCGCTCGCAATGGCGCAGTGTGGCCTCCCCCTGGCGTTCTTCTGCGCGGGAGTGTGGCTCTGTAAGAGCGCGACACGCCCGACCGCGTGGGTCGAAGCAGGGGAGAAAACCGCAGGTCATGACACCGGCAGTACCTGCGAAATGCACAACCTGACGTATCACCGGCTTAGGCATGAACGGAGTGGCAGTGCCCACTATTCAGCAGTTGGTCCGCAAGGGCCGGCAGGACAAGGTCTCCAAGACCAAGACTCCTGCCCTAAAGGGGAGTCCGCAGCGACGCGGCGTCTGCCAGCGCGTCTACACCACGACCCCCAAGAAGCCGAACTCGGCACTGCGCAAGGTGGCCCGTGTCCGCCTCACCAACGGCATCGAGGTCACGGCCTACATCCCGGGTGTGGGTCACAACCTGCAGGAGCACTCCATCGTGCTCGTGCGTGGCGGTCGTGTGAAGGACCTGCCGGGTGTTCGCTACAAGATCATCCGTGGCTCGCTCGACACCCAGGGCGTCCGTAACCGCAAGCAGGCCCGCAGCCGCTACGGCGCGAAGAAGGAGAAGAGCTAACTATGCCTCGCAAGGGTTCTCCTGGCCGTCGTCAGCTCATGTCTGACCCGGTTTACAGCTCGCCGCTGGTTACGGCCCTGATCAACAAGGTGCTGCTGGACGGCAAGCGCTCCATCGCGCAGTCGATCGTCTACGGCGCCCTCGAGGGTTGCAAGGACAAGACCGGCAACGACCCGGTCATCACGCTCAAGCGTGCCCTCGACAACGTCAAGCCCACTCTTGAGGTCCGCAGCCGCCGTGTCGGTGGCGCGACCTACCAGGTCCCGGTCGAGGTGCGCGCCTCGCGCAGCACCACCCTGGCCCTGCGCTGGCTGGTGCAGTACTCCCGCGCCCGCCGTGAGAAGACCATGACCGAGCGCCTCATGAACGAGCTCCTCGACGCCAGCAACGGCCTGGGGGCGAGTGTCAAGAAGCGCGAGGACACCCACAAGATGGCCGAGTCCAACAAGGCCTTCGCCCACTACCGCTGGTAACAGCGGGTTCGACGAGACGACGAGGACGCGAGAGAAGTGGCCGCAACGACCGCTCTTGACCTGGCCAAGGTCCGCAACATTGGGATCATCGCCCATATCGATGCGGGCAAGACCACGACGACCGAGCGCATCCTGTTCTACACCGGTATCAACTACAAGATCGGTGAGGTCCACGATGGCGCTGCCACCATGGACTGGATGGAGCAGGAGCAGGAGCGCGGCATCACGATCACGTCCGCCGCGACGACTGCCGAGTGGGACGGTCACACGATCAACCTGATCGACACGCCGGGCCACGTCGACTTCACCATCGAGGTTGAGCGCAACCTGCGCGTCCTCGACGGCGCGGTCACCGTGTTCGACGGTGTCGCGGGTGTCGAGCCGCAGTCCGAGACGGTGTGGCGGCAGGCTGACCGCTACGGCGTTCCGCGCATCTGCTTCGTGAACAAGATGGACCGCGTCGGCGCGGAGTTCCACCGCTGCGTCGACATGATGGTCAGCCGGCTGGCGGCGACGCCGGCGGTTGTCCAGCTTCCGTGGGGCGTCGAGGCCGGCTTCAAGGGCGTCATCGACCTCATCCGGATGAAGGGCCTGCTCTGGAGCGAGGAGGCGGCCAAGGGCGAGATGTACGACGTCGTCGACATCCCGGCCGACCACGCCGAGATCGCTCGCGAGTGGCGCGACCGTCTGGTCGAGACCGTCGCCGAGAACGACGACGAGCTGATGGAGCTCTACCTCGACGCGGTCGAGCCCACCGAGGAGCAGCTGGTCGCCGCCATCCGGCGCGCGACCCTCGCCAGCGCCATCAACCCGGTCCTCACCGGCACCGCGTTCAAGAACAAGGGCGTGCAGCCCCTGCTCGACGCCATCGTCGCCTTCCTCCCCGCGCCGACCGACATCCCGGCCTTCAAGGGCCACGCGGTCGGCAACGAAGAGGAGATCATCGAACGGCACGCGGACCCCGACGAGCCCTTCTCGGCTCTGGCCTTCAAGATCATGAGCGACCCGCACCTGGGCAAGCTCACCTACCTCCGCATCTACTCGGGTTCGCTCGAGACCGGCTCGCAGGTGCTCAATCCTGTGAAGGGCCGTAAGGAGCGGATCGGCAAGATCTACCAGATGCACGCCAACAAGCGCGAAGAGCGCCCGGCGGCCTACGCTGGTCAGATCGTCGCCGTCATGGGTCTGAAGGACACCACGACCGGTCACACGCTCTGCGACGTGAACAAGCCCGTGGTTCTGGAGTCGATGACGTTCCCGGCCCCGGTCATCCAGGTCGCGATCGAGCCCAAGACCAAGGGCGACCAGGAGAAGCTGTCCACCGCCATTCAGCGTCTGGCCGAGGAGGACCCGTCCTTCCGCGTCCAGCGTGACGAGGAGACCGGTCAGACGATCATCTCCGGCATGGGCGAGCTCCACCTGGAGATCATCGTCGACCGTATGCGCCGCGAGTTCAAGGTCGAGGCCAACGTCGGTCGTCCGCAGGTCGCCTACCGCGAGACCATCCGCCGCAAGGTGGAGAAGGTCGACTACACCCACAAGAAGCAGACCGGTGGTTCCGGTCAGTTCGCGCGGGTCATCATCAACCTCGAGCCGCTCGGCGAAGGCAACGACGGGTACGAGTTCGAGAACAAGGTCTCGGGTGGCCGCGTCCCGAGGGAGTACATCCCCTCGGTCGACGCCGGCGCCCAGGAAGCCGCCGAGTTCGGCGTGCTGGCCGGTTACCCGATGGTCGGCGTGAAGGTGACGCTGACCGACGGTGCCGCGCACGACGTCGACTCCTCGGAAATGGCCTTCAAGATCGCTGGCTCGATGGCCTTCAAGGAGGCCGCGCGCAAGGCGGACGCTGTGCTTCTCGAGCCGATGATGGCCGTCGAGGTCACCACGCCCGAGGACTACATGGGTGACGTCATCGGTGACCTCAACGGCCGCCGCGGGCAGATCCAGTCGATGGACGAGCGCTCCGGCGCCCGCGTCATCACCGCCCTGGTTCCGCTGTCCGAGATGTTCGGCTACGTGGGTGACCTTCGTAGCAAGACGCAGGGCCGCGCGAGCTACAGCATGCAGTTCGACTCCTACGCGGAGGTGCCGCCCGGCATCGCCAAGGAGATCGTCGCGAAGGCCCGGGGCGAGTAGTACGAACCCCGGAGTCCCTGGTGGGGCGGCGCGAGCCGCCTCACCGCCCAGGGGCCGGGTAACTTCCCGGGCCCGAGTGTGAAGTAAGTCAGTCAGATTCTCTAAGGAGAGAACCAGTGGCTAAGGCCAAGTTCGAGCGGACTAAGCCGCACGTGAACATCGGCACCATTGGGCACATCGACCACGGCAAGACCACTCTGACCGCGGCGATCACCCAGGTGCTGCACAAGCGCTTCCCCGAGATCAACGAGGCGACCCCGTTCGACAAGATCGACAAGGCGCCCGAGGAGAAGGCTCGCGGCATCACGATCTCGATCGCGCACGTCGAGTACCAGACCGAGAAGCGCCACTATGCCCACGTGGACTGCCCCGGTCACGCCGACTACGTGAAGAACATGATCACCGGTGCTGCCCAGATGGACGGCGCGATTCTGGTGGTCGCGGCGACCGACGGTCCGATGCCCCAGACGAAGGAGCACGTTCTCCTGGCTCGCCAGGTCGGCGTTCCCTACATCGTCGTGGCGCTCAACAAGTCCGACATGGTGGACGACGAGGAGATCCTGGAGCTCGTCGAGCTCGAGGTTCGTGAGCTCCTGTCCGCTCAGGAGTTCCCCGGCGACGACCTCCCCGTGGTCCGCGTCTCCGCGCTCAAGGCGCTGGAGGGCGACACCAAGTGGGAGGACAGCATCATCGAGCTGATGACCGCTGTCGACGAGAACGTCCCCGAGCCGGTCCGTGAGACCGACAAGCCGTTCCTGATGCCGGTCGAGGACGTTTTCTCGATCACGGGTCGCGGCACCGTCGTCACCGGTCGTATCGAGCGCGGTATCGTCAAGGTCAACGAGACCGTCGACATCATCGGCATCAAGACCGACAAGACCACCACCACGGTCACCGGTGTCGAGATGTTCCGCAAGCTGCTCGACGAGGGCCAGGCCGGTGACAACGTCGGTCTGCTCCTGCGTGGCATCAAGCGCGAGGACGTCGAGCGCGGTCAGTGTGTCATCAAGCCGGGCACCACGACCCCGCACACCGACTTCGAGGCTCAGGTCTACATCCTGGGCAAGGACGAGGGCGGCCGCCACACGCCGTTCTTCAACAACTACCGCCCGCAGTTCTACTTCCGTACGACGGACGTGACCGGTGTGGTGAACCTCCCCGAGGGCACCGAGATGGTCATGCCGGGCGACAACACCGAAATGCGCGTTGAGCTGATCCAGCCCATCGCCATGGAGGACGGTCTGAAGTTCGCGATCCGTGAGGGTGGCCGCACCGTCGGCGCCGGTCGCGTGACGAAGATCCTCAAGTAGCACGATTCGCCGGGGCGGCGGTCGGCCTCATCACAGGGCCGGCCGCCGATCCGCGAAAGCTCCAGCACGGCTCCACGCAAAGCCGTGATCTCGCAGTGGCTTCGGACGACCGCAGGTTGTGACCGAAGTAACTGCCGGATCACGGAAGAAAACGGCAGATCGTATACGTCTGCTACGTGGGGTTATCGGGCGGTTTCGCCCGTATGAACAGCGGCAACAGGCCGCACGATACTTTTTCAGACGACAGCGAAGGACACCGAGGCCACTATGGCGGGACAGAAGATCCGCATCCGGCTTAAGGCCTATGACCACGAGGTCATCGATAGCTCGGCCAAGAAGATCGTCGAGACGGTGACGCGGACTGGCGCGAAGGTCGCGGGCCCGGTGCCGCTGCCGACCGAGAAGAACGTGTACTGCGTCATCCGCTCGCCGCACAAGTACAAGGACAGCCGCGAGCACTTCGAGATGCGCACGCACAAGCGGCTGATTGACATCATCGACCCCACGCCCAAGACCGTCGACTCGCTCATGCGTCTCGACCTCCCCGCGGGCGTTGACATTTCGATCAAGCTCTGAGGGAACGCACTGACATGGCTAAGACGATCAAGGGCGTCCTGGGCAAGAAGCTCGGCATGACCCAGGTCTTCGACGCGGACAACCGGATGGTTCCGGTGACCGTGGTCGAGGCCGGTCCGTGCGTGGTGACCCGCGTCCGCAGCGCTGAGAAGGACGGCTACTCCGCCATCCAGCTCGGCTTCGGGCAGGTCGACCCCCGGAAGGTCAACAAGCCGCTCGGCGACTACCTGCGTAAGCACGACATCACCCCGCGCCGTTACTTTGCGGAGATCCGCACCGACGACGCGAGCGACTACACCCTGGGCCAGGAACTGCTGGCCGACACCTTCGAGGCCGGCCAGTACGTCGACGTGACTGGCAAGTCCAAGGGCAAGGGTTTCGCCGGTGTCATGAAGCGCCACGGCTTCAAGGGCCTGGGCGCCTCGCACGGTACGCAGCGCAAGCACCGCTCGCCGGGTTCCATCGGTGGCTGCGCCACCCCGGGCCGCGTATTCAAGGGTCTTCGCATGGCCGGCCGGATGGGTAACGTCCGCACCACCGTGCAGAGCCTCAAGGTTCACGCCGTGGACGCCGAGAAGGGTCTCATCCTGATCAAGGGTGCGATCCCCGGTGCCAACGGCAGCCTGGTCCTCGTCCGTACCGCTGCCAAGAAGGGGGCTGCCAAGTGAGTACCACTATTGACGTCCTCGACGCCAGCGGCGCGAAGACCGGCACGGTTGACCTCCCCGAGAACATCTTCGGGGCCAAGGTCAACGTTCCGCTGATCCACCAGGTGGTCGTGGCCCAGCTCGCCGCTCGCCGGCAGGGCACCCACAAGGCCAAGACCCGTGGTGAGGTCCGTGGCGGCGGCAAGAAGCCGTACCGCCAGAAGGGCACCGGCCGCGCCCGTCAGGGTTCGACCCGCGCGCCCCAGTTCGCCGGCGGTGGCGTCGTCCACGGTCCGGTTCCGCGCGACTACTCGCAGCGGACCCCGAAGAAGATGAAGGCCGCCGCCCTGCGTGGCGCCCTGTCCGACCGGGCGTCCGGCAACCGCGTTCACGTGGTCAGCACGCTGGTCACGGGGGAGACCCCGAAGACCAAGGCCGCCCTGGAGGCGCTGCGTAAGATCACCCAGGCTCCGCGCGTTCTCGTCGTCGTCGACGAGGCCGACGAGCTGACCTGGATGAGCCTGCGCAACGCTCCGGAGGTCCACCTGCTGGACGCCGGGCAGCTGAACACCTACGACGTGCTCGTCCACGACGACGTGGTCTTCACGCAGGAGGCCTACGACCAGGTCGTCGCGCGGCTTTCGGTCGAGTCGAGCAAGAAGGAAGACGCCTGATGGAGAAGATCGCCGACCCGCGCGACGTCATCATCAAGCCGGTCGTCTCCGAGAAGAGCTACGGCCTGATCGATGAGCACAACAAGTACACGTTCCTGGTCCGTAAGACCGCGAACAAGACTCAGGTGAAGATTGCCGTTGAGCAGATCTTCGGGGTCAAGGTCAGCAGCGTGAACACCATCAACCGGCAGGGCAAGCGCAAGCGCACCCGCACCGGTTTCGGCAAGCGTCCCGACACCAAGCGCGCGATTGTGAGCCTGGTCGAGGGCGATCGGATCGACATCTTCGGTCAGATCGGCTAGTGCTCGCCGTACATAGCTAGAAAAGGGCGAACCGCCGCACGTTCGTGCGGCGGGCTCTCCCATGTAACCGACAAAGGATGAACGAAAAAGATGGGCATCCGTAAGTACAAGCCGACGACCCCGGGTCGCCGCGGCTCGAGTGTCTCGGACTTCTCCGAGATCACCCGCAGCACGCCCGAGAAGTCGCTGCTTGCGCCCCTTCACAGTAAGGGCGGCCGCAACGTACACGGCCGGGTCACCGCTCGCCACCAAGGCGGCGGTCACAAGCGCGCCTACAGGATTATCGACTTCCGCAGGCATGACAAGGACGGCATTCCGGCCAAGGTCGCTCACATCGAGTACGACCCCAACCGGACCGCCAACATCGCTCTGCTGCACTACGCCGATGGTGAGAAGCGCTACATCATCGCTCCCACCGGCCTCAAGCAGGGCGACCGGATCGAGAACGGCCCTTCGGCCGACATCAAGCCGGGCAACTGCCTGCCGCTGCGCAACATCCCGACCGGTACCTTCATCCACGCGGTGGAGCTCCGTCCGGGCGGTGGCGCCAAGCTGGGTCGTTCCGCCGGTGCGCAGATCCAGCTGCTCGCCAAGGAGGGCCAGTACGCCACGCTGCGTATGCCTTCCGGCGAAATGCGCATGGTCGACGTGCGTTGCCGCGCGACTGTCGGTCAGGTGGGCAACGCCGAGCAGGCCAACATCAACTGGGGCAAGGCCGGACGTATGCGGTGGAAGGGCAAGCGCCCGACCGTCCGCGGTGTCGCGATGAACCCCGTCGACCACCCCCACGGTGGTGGTGAGGGTAAGACCTCCGGTGGTCGCCACCCGGTCAACCCCAAGGGCAAGCCCGAGGGCCGTACCCGTCAGGCGAACAAGGCCAGTGACAGGCTGATCATCCGCCGTCGGTCCAAGAGGAAGAAGCGGTAGGAGCAGCCACAATGCCACGTAGCCTTAAGAAGGGCCCCTTCGTGGACGACCACCTTCAGAAGAAGGTCGAAGTCCAGAACGAAAAGGGCTCCAAGAACGTCATCAAGACGTGGTCGCGCCGGTCGATGATCGTGCCCGACATGCTCGGTCACACGATCGCCGTGCACGACGGCCGCAAGCACGTCCCGGTGTTCGTCACCGAGTCGATGATCGGCCACAAGCTCGGCGAGTTCGCGCCTACGCGGACGTTCCGCAGCCACGTCAAGGAAGACCGCCGCAGCCGGCGATAAACAGCCTTCAGAAGTAAGAGGAGTAAGCGATGGAAGCCAGGGCTCAGGCGCGGTTCGTCCGTGTCACGCCCCTCAAGGCCCGCCGCGTGGTGGACCTTATTCGCGGGCTGCCCGCTTCGGAGGCGCAGGCCGTGCTGCAGTTCGCTCCCCAGGCGGCGAGCGAGCCGATCTACAAGGTGCTCTCGAGCGCGATGGCGAACGCGGAGCACAACTTCAAGCTCGACCCCGAGTCGCTCGTCGTGAGCCGTGCGTGGGTCGACGAGGGCCCGACGCTGAAGCGGTTCCGACCGCGTGCCCAGGGTCGCGCCTATCGGATCAACAAGCGGACGAGCCACATCACCGTGATCGTGGAGTCCCGCGAGCCGAAGGGAAGGACCCGATAGTGGGCCAGAAGGTTAACCCGCACGGGTTCCGCCTCGGCATCACGACCGACTTCAAGAGCCGGTGGTACGCCGACAAGCTGTACAAGTCGTACGTCGCCGAGGACGTGTCGATCCGCCGCATGCTGCAGAAGGGCATGGAGCGGGCCGGCATCTCCAAGGTCGAGATCGAGCGCACGACGGACCGCGTCCAGGTGGACATCCACACCGCGCGTCCGGGCATCGTCATCGGCCGCCGCGGCGCTGAGGCGGACCGCATCCGTGGCGACCTGGAGAAGCTGACCAAGAAGCAGGTTCAGCTCAACATCCTCGAGGTCAAGAACCCGGAGATCGACGCTCAGCTGGTGGCTCAGGCCGTCGCCGAGCAGCTGTCCAGCCGTGTCTCGTTCCGCCGCGCCATGCGCAAGGCGATGCAGTCGGCCATGAAGTCCGGCGCCAAGGGCATCCGTGTCCAGTGCTCCGGTCGTCTGGGCGGCGCCGAGATGTCCCGGTCGGAGTTCTACCGCGAGGGTCGCGTGCCGCTGCACACCCTTCGCGCGGACATCGACTACGGCTTCTACGAGGCCCGCACGACCTTCGGCCGTATCGGCGTGAAGGTCTGGATCTACAAGGGCGAGGCTCCGACCAGCCGCGCCGAGCGTGAGGCAGCTGCCGCCGGTGCTCGTGCCGGCCAGCGTCGTGAGCGCGACGACCGTCGTGGTGGTGGCGGCGGCGACCGTCCGCGTCGTGGTGGTGGCGCCGGTGGCGCTCGCCGCGGCGGCGGTGGCGGTGGCCGTGGCGACCGCGCCCCCCGCACCGAGGCGGCCGCACAGGCTGCCCCCGAGACCGGCCCGGCTGCGCAGCCGGGTGCTGAAGGGAGCTGACCATGCTGATCCCGCGCAGGGTCAAGCACCGCAAGCAGCACCGGCCCGACCGCAGTGGCGCCGCCAAGGGTGGCACCAGGGTCACGTTCGGCGAGTTCGGCATTCAGGCGATTGAGCACTCCTACGTGACCAACCGTCAGATCGAGTCCGCGCGTATCGCGATGACCCGCCACATCAAGCGTGGTGGCAAGGTGTGGATCAACATCTACCCCGACCGTCCCCTCACCAAGAAGCCCGCCGAGACCCGTATGGGTTCCGGTAAGGGTTCGCCGGAGTGGTGGATCGCCAACGTCAAGCCCGGACGCGTGATGTTCGAGCTGTCGGGTGTCGCGGAGCCGGTGGCTCGTGAAGCGCTGAAGCGCGCGATCCACAAGCTGCCGATGAAGTGCAAGATCGTCAAGCGTGAAGTGGGTGAGGCGTGATGGCCAAGAGCCTGACCGCCGGCGAGCTGCGGGTGGAGGACCAGGACACCCTGGTCCAGAAGCTCAAGGAAGCCAAGGAGGAGCTGTTCAACCTCCGCTTCCAGTCAGCGACCGGTCAGTTGGAGAGCCACGGGCGGCTGCGCGCCGTTCGCCGCGAGATCGCCCGCATCTACACCGTGATGCGCGAGCGCGAGCTCGGCATTGTCACGGTGGTTGAGAAGGAGTCGAGCGATGGCTGAGACCGAGACCACTGAGACGACGCAGCGGACCTTCCGCAAGGTCCGCGAGGGCCTGGTCGTCAGCGACAAGATGGACAAGACCGTCGTCGTCGCTGTCGAGGACCGCGTCAAGCACCGTCTGTACGGCAAGGTCATCCGCCGTACGACCAAGTACAAGGCACACGACGAGGCCAACGCCTGTGGCGTCGGCGACCGCGTGCTGCTCATGGAGACCCGCCCGCTCTCCGCCACCAAGCGGTGGCGCGTGGTGGAGATCCTCGAGAAGGCCAAGTAAGGCCTGCTCGGATATATGCGCGCCTCGTGGGGGCTGTCTCGACAGCCCCCATGACGGCGTCCAAGGACGTGGCCGTCGTACGGCTGCCGCGTCGCCTGCGGTGCGGCCTCTCTCCTTGAGAGGGGCTGTGGCCGTGGGAACAAGACAACGACAGGTTCCGCCAGGCTCAGCTCGCTGAGAACCGGCGCGACTAACAGGAGTAACAGTGATCCAGCAGGAGTCGCGACTCAAGGTCGCCGACAACACGGGTGCCAAGGAGATTCTCTGCATCCGCGTTCTCGGTGGCTCGGGTCGACGCTACGCGGGTATCGGCGACGTCATCGTCGCCACGGTTAAGGACGCCCTCCCCGGCAGCACGGGCGTCAAGAAGGGTGACGTGGTCAAGGCCGTCGTCGTCCGCACGGTCAAGGAGCGCCGCCGGCCTGACGGCTCCTACATCCGCTTCGACGAGAACGCCGCCGTCATCATCAAGGACAGCGGTGACCCTCGTGGCACTCGTATCTTCGGCCCGGTCGGCCGCGAGCTGCGCGACAAGAAGTTCATGCGCATCATCTCGCTCGCTCCGGAGGTGTTGTAATGCCGAAGTTCCTGCACGTGAAGAAGGGTGACCTGGTTCAGGTCATCGCCGGCAAGGACAAGGGTGCCAAGGGCCGGGTCATCGCCTCCCTCCCGCACGAGGACCGTGTGGTGGTCGAGGGCGTCAACCTGATCAAGAAGCACTCGAAGGAGACCAACCAGGGTCCGCGTGGCGCCAAGCAGGGCGGCGTGCAGACCATGGAGGCCCCCATCCACGTGAGCAACGTGAAGAAGCTCAAGGACGACAAGCCCGCGGAGAAGAAGGCCGACGAGAAGAAGGCCGACGCTTCGGAGGGTGAGGACAGCTGATGACTGCCACGACCACCGAGACCGAGCGTCCGACGCCGCGCCTCAAGACGAAGTACCGCGAGGAGATCATCGCGAAGCTTCGTGAGGAGTTCGGCTTCGAGAACGTCATGCTGGTGCCCGGCCTGACCAAGATCAAGGTCAACATGGGTGTCGGCGAGGCCGCTCGCGACTCCAAGCTGATCGAGGGCGCTGTCCGCGACCTCACGGTGATCACCGGCCAGAAGCCGGCCGTCGTCCGCGCCCGCAAGTCCATCGCGCAGTTCAAGCTGCGTGAGGGCATGCCGATCGGCGCGCACGTGACCCTTCGCGGCGACCGGATGTGGGAGTTCCTCGACAGGCTGCTGTCGCTGGCGCTGCCCCGTATCCGTGACTTCCGCGGTCTGTCGCCGAAGCAGTTCGACGGCAACGGCAACTACACCTTCGGTCTGACCGAGCAGGTCATGTTCCACGAGGTCGACCAGGACAAGGTCGACCGGCCGCGGGGCATGGACATCACGGTCGTGACCACCGCGAAGAACGACGACGAGGGCCGGGCGCTGCTGAAGCTCCTCGGCTTCCCTTTCAAGGAGGCCTAAACGATGGCGAAGAAGTCGCTGATCGCCAAGGCGGGGCGTAAGCAGAAGTTCGAGGTCCGGGCCTACACCCGTTGCTCTCGCTGTGGCCGTCCCCGCGCCGTCTACAGGAAGTTCGGCCTGTGCCGTGTCTGCTTCCGTGAGATGGCGCACCGGGGCGAGCTGCCCGGCATCACCAAGTCCAGCTGGTAGGTACTCTAAGGGGCGGCCGTTCTCCGGCCGTCCCTGGAGTGCGCCAGCCGTACTTTCCAGATATATCCAAACTGGGTGCTCCGTCGGAGCGCCCGTGACCACGCCGAAGGTCCACCGGTAGAGCGCGGAGAGGTAGCTGAAGCGGACACTGAGGGAGGCATTCGCCCACCCCGAGGTGCGAGCTGAGGCGGACTCGACCATCAGAAGCGCTTCACCGACTGGAAACCGCGGCGAGGAAGGCCGTTGGCCATGACGATGACCGACCCGATCGCAGACATGTTGACGCGTCTGCGCAATGCGAATTCGGCATATCACGACAGCGTGACCATGCCGTATTCCAAGATCAAGGCGCACATCGCCGAGATCCTCCAGCAGGAGGGTTACATCCAGGCCTGGACCGTTGAGGACGCCAAGGTCGGGAAGAACCTCGTGGTGGAGCTCAAGTTCGGGCCGAGCCGTGAGCGTTCGCTCGCGGGGCTGCGCCGGGTTTCCAAGCCCGGGCTGCGTGTATATGCGAAGAAGGACAACCTGCCTCGAGTTCTGGGTGGGCTGGGCGTCGCGATCATCTCGACGTCTGGCGGGCTCATGACCGACAAGCAGGCCGGCAAGCGTGGCGTGGGCGGCGAAGTCCTCGCCTACGTCTGGTAGAGGGGAGGAACACAGCATGTCGCGAATCGGACGGCTGCCCATCCCTGTGCCCAGTGGCGTAGACATCACGATCACCGGCCAGGACGTCCAGGTCAAGGGCCCGAAGGGCACGCTTTCTCACACGGTGGCCGAGCCCATTTCGGTGGCTCGCGCCGAAGACGGGACCATCGCGGTCTCCCGTCCCAATGACGAGAACAAGGTCCGTGCGCTGCACGGCCTGTCTCGCACGCTCATCGCCAACATGGTGCAGGGTGTCACTCAGGGCTACTCCAAGAGCCTTGAAATCGTCGGTGTCGGCTACCGCGTTCAGGCCAAGGGCCCGTCGCAGCTCGAGTTCGCGCTCGGCTTCAGCCACCCGGTGATCGTTGACGCTCCCGAGGGTGTCACCTTCCGCGTCGAGAAGCCGACGCTGTTCCACGTGGACGGCATCGACAAGCAGAAGGTCGGCGAGGTCGCCGCGAACATCCGCAAGCTGCGCAAGCCTGACCCGTACAAGGGCAAGGGTGTGCGGTACCAAGGCGAGCAGATCCGCCGCAAGGTCGGAAAGGCTGGTAAGTAGGCATGGCTGGCAAGACTGCGTACAGCAAGCACACGGCTGCCCGCACCGTCTCGCGGGCCCGCCGTCACGGCCGCGTCCGCAAGAAGGTCGTCGGTACGGCGGAGCGTCCGCGCCTCGTCGTCAACCGCTCGACCCGGCACCTGTTCGTCCAGATCGTGGACGACTCCAAGGGTCACACGCTGGTCAGCGCCTCGACCATGGACGCCACGCTGCGTTCGGCCGAGGGCGACAAGACCGCGAAGGCCAAGAAGGTCGGCGAGCTCCTCGCTCAGCGGGCCAAGGATGCCGGTATCACCGCTGTCGTGTTCGACCGTGGTGGTAACCGCTACGCGGGCCGTATCGCCGCTCTGGCGGACAGCGCCCGTGAAGGCGGGCTCGAGTTCTGATGAGGAACCGAGGATCGCAACTGATGGCAACAGCTGAGAAGAGGAACCACTGATGGCTGCAGCTCCGCGTCGCGGTGGCGGCACCGGTGGCGAGCGGCGGGACCGTCGCGACGACCGCCGCGGTGGCGCCGCCGACAAGGGCGTTTCGTACATCGAGCGCGTAGTGAAGATCAACCGAGTGGCCAAGGTCGTGAAGGGTGGTCGTCGCTTTAGCTTCACCGCCCTGGTAGTCGTCGGTGACGGCAACGGCCTGGTCGGCGTCGGCTACGGCAAGGCCAAGGAAGTCCCCGCGGCCATCGCCAAGGGTGTCGAAGAGGCGAAGAAGCACTTCTTCCGCGTTCCTCGCATCCAGGGCACCATTCCGCACACCGTGCAGGGCGAGGAGGCGGCCGGCGTCGTCTTCCTGCGTCCGGCCTCGGCCGGTACCGGCGTCATCGCCGGTGGCCCGGTGCGCGCGGTTCTGGAGTGCGCGGGCATCCACGACGTGCTGTCCAAGTCGCTCGGCTCGGACAACCCGATCAACATCGTGCACGCCACGGTCGCGGCGCTGCGGGGTCTTTCGACTCCCGAGGCGATCGCGGCCCGTCGTGGCCTGCCGATCGAGGACGTCGCTCCCAAGGCGATGCTCAAGGCGCGCGCCGAGGGTATTGCCGAGGCTGCCGCGGCGGCTAAGGCGGTGAGCTAGTCATGGCACGCCTGAAGATCACTCAGGTTCGCTCGAAGATCGGTGGCAAGCAGAACCAGCGTGACTCGCTGCGTTCGCTTGGCCTGAAGCGAATCGGCGACGTCGTCGTCAAGGAGGACCGTCCCGAGATCCGTGGGATGGTCTCCGTGGTGACGCACCTCGTCGTGGTGGAAGAGGTCGACTAGTCATGACTGACAAGGCTCCGCTCAAGATTCACGACCTGCGTCCTGCTCCTGGATCCAACAAGTCGAAGGTCCGCAAGGGCCGCGGCGAGGCGTCCAAGGGCAAGACCGCTGGTCGCGGCACCAAGGGCTCGCGGGCCCGCACGACGGTTCCCCTCGGTTTCGAGGGTGGCCAGGTGCCGCTGCAGCGCCGTCTGCCGAAGCTGAAGGGCTTCTCCAACGCGCTGTTCAAGACGACGTACCAGGTTGTCAACCTGGACAAGCTCGGCGAGCTGTTCCCCGACGGTGGCGAGGTCACCGTCGAGACGCTGGTCGCCAAGGGCGCCGTCCGCAAGAACCAGCTGGTGAAGGTCCTCGGCACCGGTGAGATCTCCGTCGCGGTGAACGTGCAGGCTCACGCCTTCTCGGGTTCCGCGAAGGAGAAGATCACCGCTGCTGGTGGGTCCGTTACCGAGCTGTAAGACCGCTATGACGAGGCGTGGGGGCCCTGACCATGGGCCCTCACGCCCGTAGTGCGTTAGAGTTCGCGAGACGGCAGGCATCTGTCCGGCTCGAATTGACTTGACACTTCAAATGGCAGATCCCCGCACCATCGCATACTCACACCGCCACCATGGCGCGCAGGAGGGACCGTGCTGACCGCGTTTACCCGGGCGTTCCGGACGCCGGACCTGCGCAAGAAGTTGCTCTTCACTCTGGGCATCATCGCGCTGTTCCGACTCGGCTCGGTTCTTCCGACTCCGGGCGTTCACGTCCAGAATCTCGCGACCTGTCTCGAACAAGCACGAGACAGTTCCGCCGGCAACATCTATGGAATGGTGCAGCTGTTCAGCGGCGGCGCCCTTCTGAAGTTGTCGGTTTTCGCGCTGGGCATCATGCCGTACATCACCGCGAGCATCATTCTGCAGCTGCTCGTCGTCGTGATCCCCCGACTAGAAGCCCTGAAGAAGGAGGGGCAGGCCGGGCAGACGAAGATCACGCAGTACACGCGTTATCTGACCATCGGCCTCGGCATTCTCCAGTCGACCGCCTTCATCGCGCTGGCCCGTACCGGTCAGTTGTTCCCGCAGTGCCAGCAGGAGATCCTGCTCGACCCGGACAACATCTTCGGGATCGTCACGATGGTCATCATCATGACGGCGGGCACCTCGGTGATCATGTGGCTCGGTGAGCTCATCACCGACCGCGGCGTCGGCAATGGTATGTCGATCCTCATCTTCACGCAGGTCGTCGCGGTCTTCCCGTCCGAGCTGGCCAACATCTTCCAGGCGAACAAGTTCACCTTCGCCGCCGTTCTGGTGGTCGGCATCTTCATGATCGCCGCGGTCGTCTTCGTCGAGCAGGCTCAGCGCCGGATCCCCGTGCAGTACGCCAAGCGGATGGTCGGGCGCCGGATGTATGGCGGCACTTCCACCTACATCCCGCTGAAGGTGAACCAGGCGGGCATCATCCCGGTCATCTTCGCCTCGTCCCTGCTCTATCTGCCGCAGCTGCTCACCTCGCTGTTCGCCAACGCGGAGAGCCCGAACGCGGTCGTGCAGTGGATCTCGCAGAACTTCGTGACGGGCGACACCCCGATCTACATGATCACGTTCTTCCTGCTGATCGTGTTCTTCACCTACTTCTACGTGTCGATCACCTTCAACCCCGCTGAGATCGCCGACAACATGAAGAAGTACGGTGGGTTCATTCCGGGTATCCGCCCGGGACGGCCCACGGCCGAATACCTGAACTTCGTGCTCACCCGGTTGACCGCGCCCGGTTCGCTGTATCTGGGTCTGATCGCCATGGTCCCGATCGTCGCCCTGGCCATCGCCGGTGCGAGCCAGAACTTCCCGTTCGGAGGGACGAGCATTCTCATCATGGTTGGTGTCGGCCTGGACACGGTGAAGCAGATCGAAAGCCAGCTCCAGCAGCGTAACTACGAAGGTTTCCTGCGCTAGTGAGGCTGGTTCTGGTCGGGCCCCCCGGAGCGGGTAAGGGGACACAGGCCCAGTACATCGCATCAAACCTGTCCATCCCGAAGATCTCGACAGGTGACATCTTCCGTGCCAATGTCTCGGGCGGCACGGAGCTCGGCACGCTCGCCAAGACGTACATGGACCGCGGCGACCTCGTGCCCGACGAGGTCACGATCGCCATGGTCCGCGACCGGCTCCGTGAGGACGACGCGCAGGACGGTTTCCTGCTCGACGGCTTCCCCCGCAACGTGTCGCAGGCCGAGGTGCTGCGCGACATGCTGAAGGACTGGGAGCAGGGTCTCGACCTCGTGCTGGAGCTCGTGGTCGACGACGAGGAGGTGGTACGCCGGCTGGCCGGCCGGCGTACCTGCAGTCAGTGCGGGCGCATCTGGCACGTCGAGTTCGACGACAAGAAGGACGACGTCTGCGACGCGTGCGGAGGCAAGCTCTTCCAGCGCGACGACGACAAGGAGGAGACCGTCAGGCACCGCCTGGAGGTCTACCAGGAGCAGACGGCGCCGTTGGTCTCCTTCTATGCCAAGGACGACCTTCTCGTGGGCGTCGACGCCACTGGGCCGGTGGAAGAGGTCACGCAGCGGGCCATGGAGGCGATTCGCCCTTTCATGGGATAGCGATCTAAGTATGCGAGGTGGCGCGGGATTCCGTGCCACCTCGCGGCTATTGTGGGGGAATTGACCTCCCGCGTCCGCCCGTTGAAACACCCTGGGGGGTGCCACACGTGTTCAAGAAGAACCGGCATGGAATTCAGATCAAGTCGCCCGAGCAGCTCGAGAAGATGCGGGCGGCCGGTCTGGTCGTCGGGCGTACGCTCGATCTGCTGAAGCGCTCGGTGCGGCCCGGCATGACGCCGCTGGACCTCGACGTGATCGCGGAGAAGGCGATTCGCGAGGAGGGCGCCGTTCCGTCGTTCAAGGGCTATCAGGGCTTTCCCGCGACGATCTGCGCCTCGGTCAACGACGAGGTCGTCCACGGAATCCCGACCAATGCCCGCCAGTTGCGCGAGGGCGACATCATCTCGATCGACTGCGGCGCGATCCTGGACGGCTGGCACGGCGACTCGGCGGTGACCGTCGCGGTCGGCGAGGTGGCACCAGAGCTCGTCGAGCTCATGCGGGTGACGGAGGAGTCGATGTGGCGGGGGATCGCGGCACTCAAGGTGGGCGCGAACCTGTCCAACATCGGCTTCCAGGTGGAGAAGTACGTCAAGTCCCAGGGCCGCTACGGCATCCCCCAGGAGTACGGCGGGCACGGCATCGGCACCGAGATGCACATGGACCCCTGGATCGCCAACCACGGCAAGCCGGGCCGCGGGCCGGTTCTGGAAGAGGGCATGTGCCTGGCGATCGAGCCCATGGTGAACCTGGGCGGAGCGCGTACGCGCGTGCTGGCCGACGAGTGGACCGTCGTGACGATGGACGGCAAGCCCTCCGCGCACTTCGAGCACAGCGTCGCGGTGACACATAATGGTCCTTGGGTGCTAACCGCCCTCGATGGGGGCAAAGAGCGACTAGCACAGCTGAACTAGCGGGCCGGGAGTTGAGGGTGATGGCGCAAAGCCCCGAGATGAGGGCGTCCGACGTCGATCGCGACCGGGTGGCCGCAGTCCTGCGTGAGCACACGGCACAGGGCCGCATCACCATGGACGAGTTCAACGATCGGCTTGAGCAGCTGTACCAGAGCAAGACCTACGGCGAGCTGGCCAGGCTGACCGCCGACCTGCCCGACGTGGACCTGCGGGCACGGCCCGCGAAGGCGGTCGGAGCTGGAGTGCCCGCGCCCAAGCAGGGCATGCATCCCGGGATGCGCGGCGCGTGGGGCGCGTGGGCGGCGGCCAGCGGTATCAACTGGGTGATCTGGCTGATCGTCAGCGTGACCTCGGGCGACTTCATCTATCCGTGGCCGCTGTGGGTGATGGGGCCGTGGGGTGTGATCCTTCTGCTGAGCACGGTCTTCGGTAGCGGGCCGCGGCGTACGTAAAAGTGGTATGTGTGCATTCCTGCGCAGATCGGGCGGGTTCTGCTTCCTAACGTGAGCGGTGTCGGCAACAGCCGGCCCAACTCCCGGAGGAAGACAGATGCGTAAGTTCCTCGTAGCAGCAGCGATCGCCGGATCCGTCGCCGGCGGCCTCGCCCTCGCACCCGCCGCCCAGGCGAGCACCGACACGTCGAGCTCGGCCGACTTCTGGGGGCCGTACTTCTCCAGCAACGGTGGCAAGGCCTACGCGAAGGGCCGCACCCACAAGTCCGGCGGATACGTCCACACGATCTGGTCCGGCAAGGAGAAGTTCGGCGGCGACAAGAAGTACGGCTACGTCTGGTTCGAGTACTACAAGGGCGGCAGCTGGCACAAGTTCTACCGCCACTGGAACGGCTCGGGCGGCGACAGCTGGAAGGCCAAGGGCATCAAGAAGATGTACACCTACACCTGCTGGGGCAAGAAGCCGAACCACAACTGCGGCTCGAAGCACCGCATCTACTAGGCGATTCGCGCACAGAGCCCGTCCGTGACCTGGTCACGGGCGGGCTTTGCCCTATATCCGGAGTGAAAGACGCACTCTTTACCGCTGGTGCCAGTTGGCGGCGATCACGAGGGGTAGATGATCTTTGACCAGCGAACCGGCGCTTTAGGGGGACAGATTGAGACGTGTCCTGCTCGGGGTGCTGGTGACCGCGTTCTCCACTACGGGGGCTTCGTCTGCTGAGCCCGGGGTGAGTGTTTCGCCCACCAGTGCCGGGCCTGGGCAGCGGGTGACCGTTCATGTGCACGCGTGCGGCGCCACGGACCAGGTGGTCGCCTCGTCGATGGCGTTTGCGGGGCAGCACGTCCGGCTGGCGCGCGGCGGGAGTCCCGGCGGGTGGGCGGGGAGCGTGGAGGTGCAGGACAACGCGGTCAGCTCGGTGCACGAGGTGACCGCTCGGTGCTCCGATCGGCTGGTCAGGACCTACCTCACCGTGCGTGGCCATCCCCGGCGCGGGCCGGAGACCGGAGGGGGCGGGCTGGCGCTTGGCGCCGGGTCCGAACTCGCCGGCTCTTCGCGGGCCGGCTCTTCGCTCGCGCGTTCTGAGCTTGCGGGTTCTGAGCTTGCGGGTTCAGAGGTCGCGCGTTCTGAGCTTGCGGGTTCTGAGCTTGCGGGTTCAGAGGTCGCGGGTTCTGAGGTTGCGGGGGAGGACGGGCGGGCGCCGTGGCTGGCGGGTGCGCTGGGCGTGCTCGTGCTGGCTGCCGGGGGCGGTGCGCTGGCCGGCTGGAAGCGGTGGCGCGGCTCGCGTGACGCCGCGCCCTAGAGACTCGTGCCCGCCTGGCGCCGCGTGTCGGCGGTCGTCGGCGCCGGGCGGGCACGTGATCGTCGCTGTGGGGCTCGTTCTGGGCCTTTCCTCCTGTACGGCGCCGCCCGCCGTGCCCTGGGAGGTGGCCGGCGGGCCGCCTGCCGTACCGGGGAAGGGGTGGCCGCGGCCGCTCGCGGGAGAGCTGAGCCGGGCCGAGCCCACGCGGGTGCTGATCCCGCGCCTTCATGTGAGCGCGCCGCTCGTGGTGCTCGGGGTGGGTGACGACGGGGCGCTGGCGGTGCCACCTCTGGATCACGGGAATGTGGCCGGATGGTACGGCGGCGGCGTGACGCCGGGGGAGCGTGGCTCGGCGGTGATCGCGGGGCATCTCGACACCAGGCGGGGACCGGCGGTCTTCGCCCGGCTGGCCGAACTGCGGGCGGGAGACGTGGTGGGCGTGGTGCGCGCCGACACGAGCGTGGCGGTGTTCGTGGTGGAACGGCTGTCGCGCGCGCCCAAGGACCGCTTCCCCGCGGAGGAGGTCTACGGGCCGGCGGACACGCGCTGGCTGCGCCTGGTGACCTGTGGCGGAAGCTTCGATCGGGTCCGGCGTACCTACAGTGACAACGTGATCGTGCACGCGCGCTTCCGAGCGGCGTACGCGAGCGCGGACTTGCGCTAAACTGGCGCATGGTTGTGTCAGGACACCTGGCACGCGTTTCGCGTTTTTAGCTCAGGTGTCGTACACTCCTTAGTCGGCTCACTTTGACTCTCACGCGTCGGCGATCCTTGCCGATCGCCGCTCTCTTCGAAGCGTGATGTCGCGGCTGCAGTGAACCGAAACCTCAGACGACCGATCAGTGAAACGCGAGGGATTTTGGCCAAGAAAGACGGCGCCATCGAGATCGAGGGCACTGTGGTTGAGTCGCTCCCGAACGCCATGTTCCGGGTGCAGCTCGACAACGGCCATAAGGTCCTGGCCCACATCAGCGGCCGGATGCGGATGCACTACATCCGAATCCTGCCTGACGACCGGGTAGTCGTTGAACTGAGCCCCTACGACCTCAGTCGTGGGCGGATCGTCTACCGATACAAGTAACGACGGAACCCGCAGCTCCGCGGGGAAGTTCCGGCGTTAGGCGCGGGCTCCGGCCCGCGAGGAAACACGTCTGAGGATACGAAGGACAATGAAGGTTAAGCCGAGCGTCAAGAAGATCTGCGACAAGTGCAAGGTGATTCGCCGGCACGGTCGCGTCATGGTGATCTGCGACAACCTGCGCCACAAGCAGCGTCAGGGCTAGTCGCGGTAAGGCTTCTCCGAGTCCGACACCCGTCAAGGGGTGGCGGGCTCGACGCATGAGCAGCCTGAAGTAATCGCGTGCCACACCCACATCAGTGGGACACCCTCGGTCGGAGGCCGAGGCCCTCACCCCGGGCATGGGGAGGGGCAGTGGAGCGCAAGACCTCCGCCACAGAGAAGGAGAATGCCCGACCATGGCTCGCCTGGTTGGCGTCGATCTCCCCCGCGAAAAGCGGCTGGAGATCGCTCTCACCTACATTTTCGGAATCGGCCGCACCCGGGCCCTTGAGATCCTCAAGGCCACCGGCGTCAGCGGCGACCTTCGCGTGCACCAGCTCTCCGACGCTGAGCTCGTCCCGATGCGTGACTACATCGAGTCGAACTACAAGATCGAGGGTGACCTGCGCCGCGAGGTCCAGGCCGACATCCGTCGCAAGATCGAGATCGGTTGCTACCAGGGCATCCGTCACCGCAAGGGTCTTCCCGTCCACGGCCAGCGCACGCAGACCAACGCGCGCACCCGTAAGGGCAAGAAGAAGACCGTCGCCGGTAAGAAGAAGCCCGGTAAGAAGTAGTTCGCGCAGCCGCGGACCGAAGACCTCAGGAGTAATGGCTAACAATGCCTCCTAAGAGCCGTCAGGGCGCACCGAAGAAGGTGCGCCGCAAGGAAAAGAAGAACGTCGCTCACGGGCACGCCCACATCAAGAGCACGTTCAACAACACGATCGTCTCGATCACCGACCCCAACGGGAACGTGATCTCCTGGGCCAGCGCCGGCCACGTGGGTTTCAAGGGCTCCCGTAAGTCCACCCCGTTCGCCGCCCAGATGGCCGCCGAGAATGCCGCCCGCCGCGCCATGGAGCACGGTATGCGCAAGGTCGACGTCTTCGTGAAGGGCCCCGGCTCCGGCCGTGAGACCGCGATCCGTTCGCTGCAGGCGACCGGGCTCGAGGTCGGGTCCATCCAGGACGTGACCCCGGTTCCGCACAACGGCTGCCGTCCGCCGAAGCGCCGCCGCGTCTGACACCCAGGAGATATTGAGAAATGGCTCGTTACACGGGCGCGGACTGCAAGCTCTGCCGTCGGGAGAAGACCAAGCTCTTCCTCAAGGGCAGCAAGTGCGAATCCGCCAAGTGCCCCATCGAGATCCGTCCTTACCCGCCGGGTGAGCACGGTCGCGGTCGTCCGAAGGAGTCTGAGTACCAGCTCCAGCTTCGTGAGAAGCAGAAGACCCGCCGCATCTACGGCGTCCTCGAGAAGCAGTTCCGCAACTACTACGAGGAAGCCAGCGCCAAGACCGGCAAGTCCGGTGAGGTGCTTCTCCAGATTCTGGAGAGCCGTCTCGACAACGTCGTCTTCCGCGCCGGGTTCGCCCAGTCGCGTGACGCCGCCCGCCAGCAGGTGCGCCACGGCCACATCCTGGTGAACGGCAAGAAGGTCGACATCCCGTCGTACCGTGTTCGCGAGCACGACATCGTCGAGGTCCGCGAGAACAAGCGCAACCTGATGCCGTACGAGGTGGCCCGCGCCACCGCCGGCGAGCGCACCGTTCCGCCGTGGCTCGGCGTCGTGCCGGAGAAGCTCCGCGTCCTGGTTCACCAGCTGCCCGTCCGCGGTCAGATTGACACCCAGGTCCAGGAGCAGCTGATCGTCGAGTACTACTCCAAGTAGTCACTCGTCTCTAAGTGGAGTACGGCACGCCGTACTCCACTTAAGCTGTTATGGAGAGCGGCGTCATATAGCGGTCGCCGCACTACAAGGGGAGATCCCACATGCTGATCGCTCAGCGTCCGACTCTTCTCGAAGAGTCGCTCGACGAGACCCGGTCCCGATTCGTCATCGAGCCGCTGGAGCCGGGCTTCGGCTACACCATCGGCAACGCGGTGCGGCGTACGCTGCTGTCGTCCATTCCGGGCGCGGCCGTCACCAGCATCCGCATCGAGGGCGTGCTCCACGAGTTCTCGACCGTGCCGGGGGTCAAGGAGGATGTCACCGACATCATCCTGAACCTCAAGGAACTGGTCGTCTCCTCCGAGCACGACGAGCCGGTCGTCATGTACCTGCGCAAGCAGGGCCCGGGTGAGGTCACCGCCGCCGACATCGCGCCCCCGGCCGGTGTCGAGGTGCACAACCCCGAGCTGCGCATCGCCACCCTCAACGGCAAGGCGAAGCTGGAGATGGAGCTGACCGTCGAGCGCGGTCGCGGCTACGTCTCCGCCGCGCAGAACAAGCAGCCCGGCCAGGAGATCGGCCGCATTCCGATCGACTCGATCTACTCGCCGGTCCTCAAGGTCACCTACAAGGTCGAGGCGACCCGAGTCGAGCAGCGTACCGACTTCGACCGTCTGATCCTGGACGTCGAGACCAAGGCCGCGATGAAGCCCCGCGACGCGGTGGCCTCCGCCGGCAAGACGCTGGTCGAGCTGTTCGGCCTGGCCCGCGAGCTGAACGTCGAGGCCGAGGGCATCGACATCGGCCCGTCGCCGACCGACGCGGCCCTGGCCGCCGACCTCGCGCTGCCGATCGAGGAGCTGAACCTCACGGTTCGTTCCTACAACTGCCTCAAGCGCGAGGGCATCCACACTGTGGGCGAGCTAGTCGCCCGCAGCGAGCAGGACTTGCTCGATATAAGGAATTTCGGCGCCAAGTCCATCGAAGAGGTCAAGCAGAAGCTCCACGAGATGACGCTTGCTCTCAAGGACTCCCCGCCCGGGTTCGACCCGAGCGCGGTGGCCGGCGGCGGCTACGACGACGACGACTCCGCGTACGTCGAGACCGAGCAGTACTGAGCACGTCCCCGGCGCCCCTCTCGGGGTGACGGGTTCGCACCACGCATCTGGTTTATCGCGGGCGCCCCTGCGGGGGCGCCTGGCGGCCCGACTCCGGTACCTCGTACGGCCGGGGCGGGTTCATTCTCAAGGAGAACGCAATGCCCAAGCCCACCAAGGGTGCACGTCTTGGCGGCAGCCCGGCTCACGAGCGGCTGATCCTGGCGAACCTCGCCACCGATCTGTTCCGCTACGGCCGGCTCACCACCACCGTGACCAAGGCCAAGCGCGTCCGCCCGCTGGCGGAGCGCCTGATCACCAAGGCCAAGAAGGGCGACATTCACAACCGTCGCCAGGTGCTGACCGTCGTCAAGGACAAGGGCGTCGTCCACCACCTGTTCACCGAGATCGCCGTGACTTTCGCGGAGCGTCCCGGTGGCTACACCCGGATCACCAAGATCGGTAACCGTAAGGGCGACAACGCGCCCATGGCGGTCATCGAGCTGGTCACCGAGCAGCTGAACCCGGTCACCGTCTCGCGCACCACCCCGGCCGCCGAGGCTGCCGCCGCTCCCGCGGCCGCCGCCGAGGTCGTCGAGGAGGTCGCTGAGGAGACCACCGAGGCTGAGACCACTGAGGCCGAGGCCCCCGAGGCCGTCGCCGACGAGGCTCCCGCCACGGAGACCGAGGCGAAGAAGGACGAGGCCTGATCTTTCAGGCCGTCAACGGGCCCGGACCCCTCTTGCGGGGGTGCGGGCCCGTTTCGCATTCAGGAGGATGACATCGTGGTACGGCTCCGCCTCGACCTCGGCTACGACGGCACGGACTTCTCCGGATGGGCGCGTCAGCCGGGGCGGCGCACGGTGCAGGGCGAGATCGAGGAAGCGCTGACGCGGATCCTGCGGCTGCCGGAGCCTGCCTCGCTGACGGTCGCCGGGCGGACGGATGCCGGGGTGCACGCCCGGGGGCAGGTGGCGCACGTCGACCTGGACGAGGAGTCGCTGGGGCAGCTGGATCCCCGGGCCGGCGCGCCTGCGGGGCGAGCTGAGAGGCTCGCTGCGCTGGTGCGGAGGTTGGCGGGAGTACTAGCGGCAGATGTACGGATATTTCGCGTCTCGGTGGCTCCTGAGGGCTTTGACGCGCGATTCTCGGCTATGTCCCGGCGGTATGCGTACCGGGTGTGCGACGCGCCCGGTGGGGTGGACCCGTTGGTGCGGCGGGAGGTGGTCTGGCATGCCAGGCCGCTGGACGTCGAAGCCATGAACGCCGCGGCCGTGCGGTTGCTGGGCGAGCACGACTTCGCGGCGTTCTGCAAGAAGCGCGAAGGCGCCACGACGATTCGGGAACTGCAGCGGCTCGAATGGCTGCGAGATGGGCGCGGGCTGCTGGTCGCCACCGTGGTCGCGGACGCGTTCTGCCATTCCATGGTCCGGGCGCTGGTCGGGTCGTTGATGGCGGCTGGTGATGGGCGCCGGCCGGTGGAGTGGCCGGGGGAGGTGCTGGCGGCAGCCGTACGGGATTCGGGGGTGCATGTGGCGCCCGCCCACGGGCTGTGCCTGGAGGAGGTCGTCTACCCGGCGCCCGCCGAACTCGCCACCAGAGCAGCCGCCACCCGCCGCGTCCGCACCCTCTGACCACCTTCGCCGCACTCCCCGGGCTCCCGCATCTGGCGGTACGGCCGGCGCCCGCCCATGCCACGCGACGCCCCGCCTCGGGACCAGCCGGGTCTTGCCCGCACCCGCAACTCCGGGAAGCGCCAAGTCGGCCGTACCCGCACTCCGGCTGAGCGTCACGCCCAGGAGCCCCCTGCGCGCGCTCGCCGCTGCTCTCCTGCCTGCAGCCACCCCCACCCCTGCGTCCCAGGCATGGGTGTTCACTCGCGGCGACGAACGTCCCATGCGGGCGCGTCTGTGCGGGGGTCAGCTGGCGGCTATGCGGCGTTCCAGGACCTTGGCGGTCTGGTCGCGGAAGCCGCCGCTGATCTTGCCCAGGCCGGTTTCCTTTTCCGTCGGGGTGTGGCCGTCGGCGTAGGTGGCGTAGCTGAAGACGATGTAGCGGCCCCAGACCAGGCCGGCCGCGTAGCCTCCGGCGATGTGGATGCGGTCGCCGCCGCTGCCCGCCGAGCCGGGCAGGGCGCGGAACCAGAGGTTGCGGCTCAGGTTCTTGGCCTGGTCGGCTTCCACGGCCGCCTCCTTCGTGGGCAGGACCGCGAGGCCGGTGGTGACGGCGTAGCGGCGCTTGCTGTCGACGTAGGTGGCGCGCAGGACGCGGCTGCAGTCCTGCTTGCGCAGCGCGTCGGCGAACGGGCCCGCGGCGACCTTCTCGCAGTTCTCGGCCATGCTGGTCTTGACCCTGGTGAACGACCTGCCGCCGATCTTGATCTTCTTGGCGGGGAAGGCCTCGGTGAGGGCGAGCTTCTTGGGGTCGGTCTGCTCGGAGTTCAGGACCGAGGCGCCTGCGGTGTCGTCCGGTGGGTCGGTGGGCGCCGTGGCGGAGGGCTGCGAGGTGGCCGGGGGTTGTGAGGCCGCGGCGTCGGCGGGTTTGGAGCTGTTGATCGACCGGTAGGCGAAGAACGCGCCGGTCGCCACGCCTGCCAGAACCAGGACGCCCAGCGCGGCCAGGAGGACCTTCCTGCCCTTGGCCGGTGGTTGCGGGGGGCCGGGTTGCGGGGGCGCGGTGGGGCCGCCCGGGGTGAACAGGCTGCCCGGCTGGGTGTGCGCCTGCTGACCGGCGAAGGGCTGGTTGCCGAAGGCCTGGCGGGACGGGGGCTGGAAGCTGCTGGGCGGGCCGACCGGTACCGGTGCCTGCGGGCGCGCGGGGTCCGGGTGGGGGCTGTCCGTCGCCGGAGGGCGGGGGCCGGGGAAGGCGGGGATGCCGTGGGGCGGGGTGTCCGAGTCGGCCGGCGGCAGCGCCATGGGCTGCCTCGGTGCGGGCAGCGCGGGCTTCGGACCCCAGACCTCCGGCGGGAACGGGAGCTCGGGCATCTGGTGCGGACCGGTGTCGTCGGACTGCTTCATCGGCCACACCGGGATGTCGCCGCGATCGGCCTGGCGGGCCACCGGGAGGGTGAGGCCCGGGTCGAACGGCTGGTTCGGTCCGGCGCTCTGTGGTCCGGGTGGCTGGTTGTGCCCAGCGCTCTGGTGTCCGTGTGGTGGGTTCGGTCCGGCGCCTTGGTGCCCGGGGGGCTGGTTCGGTCCGGTGTTCTGTGGTCCGGGCGGTTGGTTCGGTGCGGCGCCCTGGTGCGCGGGTGGCTGGAGCGGGCTGCCGGGGGGCTGAGGTGGGTTGCCTATGGGGGCTGTGGCGGGGCGCTGGACGTCCTGGGGGTTCGCGGGTACGGCTGGCGCGCCCGGCCAGGGGGCCGGGGACTCCAGGGCGTCGTAGTCGGCGCCGGGGATGGGTTCGCCGGTCGCCGCGGGCCATGGGGGTGCCGCCGGGTCGGTCACCGGAGACGGCCAGACCTGCATGCCTGCCGCCGCGGCGGTGAAGCCGGGCGGGGGTTCCCAGGTGGGCTCGCCGGGAGGCGGCGGGGTGTCGGACGGGAGGTCCGGCTTGGGCCAGGAGGTGCGGGTGAGCTGGGGGTCGTCGGGCTCGGGGTCGGCGAACCAGTCGTACTCGGCTTCCTCGCCGGGGACCTCCCACGGCTTCGCGCCGGGGAAGGCGGGCAGCTCGGGCAGGTCGGCGGTGGGTACGGGCTCGGGTGCCGGTGCCGGAGTGGGGGCCGCAGTCGGGGCCGGGGCCGGGGTCGGGGCCGCGACGTTCCACGGCTGGACGTCGGCATGAGGCGCCCCGGGCACGGGGTTGGCCGGGTTGGTGTCCGCGGAGGGGCCGGGCGGCGGTGGGTACCCGAGCGCGTCCGTCGGCGCGGGCTGGGGGCCGCTGGCGCCGGGAGGTCCGGACATGGCCTGGGGCCCGTTGTCGCCGAACCGTTCGGCCATGGGCTGGGGGCCGCTGTCGAGCGGGTGTCCGGCTATCGGCCTGGTGGGGTCATGGCGGGGCTCCGGGGTGGTGGCGCGGGGGGCCTCGGGCCAGAACGGGGGCTGGGGCAGGGAAGGCTGACCCGGCAGAGGTGGCCGGCCGTCCAGGGGTGGCTGACCGGGCGGGGGCGGTTGACCTGGCAGCCCTCCATGGCCGGGCAGGGGCGGTTCGGGGGCCGGGAGGTTGGGGGGTGGGCCCGGGTAGACGGGGATGGCGGCGCCGCCGGCACTTGGCCAGGGCAGGCGCTCCGCCGTCTCCTGCTGGTCGCCCTCGCCACCCTCCGGTACGGCCTCGCCGTACAGGATGGGTGGGGTGGTTTGGTCGGCGGCGGGTGAGAGGAGCTGGCCGAAGCTCGGCGGCGGTGTCGTCGCCGGAGCGACCGAGCTGTCGGTCTCGGCGCGCTCGTGCTCGGACCCGGGTTCCTGGCCACGCATAAGGGGGAGCCTAGCGAGAAGGTCGAGATCGTCATGCCGGTATGGGCGTTCCCGGCCGGATCGACCGCCTTGTTTGTCCGCTTATGGGGGGCTGTGGGTGGTTCAGGTCCCGGGGTAGCCGCTGAGGGAGCGGGCGTCCAGGGCCTTGAAGGCGGTCGCCTTCGCGATGTCGTCGGCCGCCTGGGCGAGAACCTTCGAGGTCTTCTTGGTCGGCTCGGAGCCGTCCTTGTTCTGGAACCAGACCATGATCGCGTAGTGGCCGTGGACCCAGATCTCGGCGGCGCCGGAGCCCGATCCGATGTACTTGGTGACCGCGTCCTTGCCGGGCAGCGCCTTCACGTACACCGAACGCTTGTCCTTGCCGCCCGCGGAGGCGACCTTCTTGGCGGAGCCGGTGGTGTTGAGGTTCGCGACGCCGACGGTGCCGATGACCTTGCCGGCCTTGTCGCGGAAGCTGGCGCGTACCACCTGGGTGCACTTGCCGGACTTCAAGGCCTTCACCAGCTTTTCGCCGTTGGCGGCGTCACCGCACTTCTTGTCGCTCTTGGTGATGGTCATCTCGTAGGAGCGCCCGTCCACCGTGAACTTCTTCTGGGCGAAGAGCTCCTTGACCGTCAGTGGTTCCGGGTCGGTCTTGCGTTCGCCGGCGAAGCCGAACTCGCCGGGCGGCGCCGACGGCAGCGGCGCGGAGGTACGGCGCGCCGTCTCGGCCTGGCCGGGAGTCTTGGTGTTCCACATGATGACGAGGCCGCCGGCGAGCAGCCCGAGCACGGCCAGCCCGCCCAGGGCGAACCACAGCGGCCCCCGGGAGCGCGGTCCCTCGTCATAGGGGCTCCACATGGTGCTCTGCCGTGTGGTCTCGGTCGTGGCCGAGGCCTCGTCTTCGCCGCCGGTCGATCGCTTCTTGGGGAAACCCATGCCGGGAGATTACCGCGTCAGCGGTAGCCGAAGTCCTGGGTCCACCACAGGCCGGTCGGTCCGTTGGCGACTCCTACGCCGATGGCGACGATGTCGCAGTTGAGAATGTTGCCGCGGTGGGAGCGGTTGGTCAGCCACCCGCTGACCGCCTCGTCGGGGGTGGTGTAGCCGCTGCCGATGTTCTCCGCGGCGCCCTGGCGGTAGCCCGCGCGCTCCATCCGCTCCCACGGCGAGGAGCCGTCGGGCGAGACGTGGTCGAGCTTGCCCTCGGTGGCCATCTCTTTGGAGTGGGCGCGGGCCGATCGGGTCAGGCGCGTGTCGACGCGCAGCGGCCGGCAGCCCTTCTTGACCCTGGCGCTGTTGGTGAGGACGACGACGCGCCGGGCGAACTCGGGCTCCAGCCGTACCACCGGATCGCCGAGGATCTGCGTGGGGTGGTCCTGCGGGAAGAATCCGGAGATCTCGCTCGACGGCGAGGGCAGCGGCTTGGCGGTCGCGCGGCCGTGCGGCTGCGACGGGGTGGTCTCGCGCGGGATCGGGGCCGCGAAAGGCTGCTTCTTCGGCGTCGGTACGGCTGTCGCCGCCGCGGGCGGCACGCTGTCGTTGAGGTAGAGCTGCTCGGCCTGCGGCTCGGCGTCGGTCAGGCGGCCGATCAGCACACCGGCGAAGACCGCGGCAGAGAGGCACGCCAGCACCCCCAGGTGGTTCCGGCGCCGGAATGTCCGCTGGGTCAGCCGGGTGTGAATGCTCTGCCACATACCGGAGCCAACGATAGGGATGAGCGGTGGTGGTAAAGAAGGGATTGCCGGGAAACGAAATAGAACCGTTCTGTGTCGGGTAGACTCGGCGCTGGTTACCGGTAGCTCTTGAAGTGAGGTAGCCTAGTCAATCGTTGTGTGCATAGGTCCAGAGCGACCGATGCGCGGCGCGTCCGGCGTCATCTCCCATGAAGCCTGTTGAGGCAGGGAGACGGAAGGTCCGGGCTGTCGTGCGCCCGCACCGACCGACAAAGGCGCTGACCGATTCCGGCAGCGGTAAGAAGACGCCGAGCAAGATAAGGCTAACGACCGTGCGCACGTACTCACCGAAGCCCGCTGACGTCGAACGTCAGTGGTACGTCATCGACGCGACCGATGTCGTGCTGGGCCGGCTGGCCAGCCACGTCGCGACCCTGCTCCGCGGCAAGCACAAGCCGATCTTCGCCAACCACGTCGACACCGGTGACTTCGTCATCGTCATCAACGCGGAGAAGATCGCGCTGAGCGGTAACAAGCTTGAGCAGAAGAAGGCTTACCGCCACTCGGGCTACCCGGGCGGTCTGCGTTCCGTGACCTACGGCGAGCTCATGGAGAAGCGCCCCGACAGGGCGGTCGAGAAGGCCGTCAAGGGCATGCTCCCCAAGAACTCCCTCGGCCGGAAGATGGCGAAGAAGCTCAAGGTCTACGCGGGTTCCGAGCACCCGCACCAGGCCCAGCAGCCCGTGCCGTTCGAGATCACCCAGATCGCCCAGTAGTAGTTCGAAAGATTTAGAGGAGAACCGTGGCTGAGCCCACCGGTGTCGAGACGGCCGTCGTCGAGGCCGAGCAGGAGGACTTCTCCACCGAGGAGTTCCCGTCCGAGTACACCACCGAATCCGCCGCCAGCGCCGACGCCCCCGTGCGTAAGCCCGTCACCACGGGCAACTCGTACGGCACCGGCCGCCGCAAGGAGGCGATCGCCCGCGTGCGCATCGTCCCCGGCACCGGCAAGTGGACGATCAACGGTCGTTCGCTGGATGCCTACTTCCCCAACAAGGTCCACCAGCAGATCGTCAACGAGCCCTTCGTGGTGCTCGGTGCCGAGGAGGCCTTCGACGTCATCGCCCGCATCGACGGCGGCGGCGTGACCGGCCAGGCCGGTGCCCTGCGCATGGGCCTGTCCCGCGCGCTGGCGGTCCTGGACGTCGAGAACAACCGCCCGCCGCTGAAGAAGGCCGGCTTCCTCACCCGTGACGCCCGCGCCACGGAGCGGAAGAAGTACGGCCTCAAGAAGGCCCGCAAGGCTCCGCAGTACAGCAAGCGCTAAGTGGGGCGCCTTTTCGGCACCGACGGGGTACGTGGGGTCGCGGGTCGCGACCTCACGGCCGAGCTCGCCATGGACCTTTCGGTCGCGGCGGCTCACGTCCTCGGCGATGCAGGCGCGTTCACCGCGACAGGCCACAAGAGGCCTGTCGCGGTCGTAGGCCGGGACCCCCGGGCTTCAGGTGAATTCCTGGAGGCCGCGGTGGTCGCCGGCCTCGCGTCGTCCGGAGTGGATGTGCTGCGCCTCGGCGTGCTGCCCACCCCGGCCGTCGCCCACCTCACGGCCGCGCTCGGCGCCGACATCGGCGTCATGTTGTCGGCCTCGCACAACCCGGCGCCGGACAACGGCATCAAGTTCCTGGCCAGGGGCGGCTTCAAGCTGTCCGACGCGGTCGAGGACGAGATCCAGCGGCGGCTCGGTGAGGCGTGGAACCGGCCCGTCGGCTCGGCCGTCGGCCGGGTCAGAGACGCCTACGGCGAGGCCGACCGCTACATCTCCCACCTGCTGACCACCGTCCAGGGCAGCCTTGACGGGCTGAACGTGGTGGTCGACTGCGCGCACGGCGCGGCGCACATGGTGGCGCCGGAAGCGCTCGTCCGCGCGGGCGCCCGGGTGGAGGCGATCGGCGCCAGGCCCGACGGGCTCAACATCAACAACGGCTACGGCTCGACCCACCTGGACAAGCTTCAGCAGGTGGTCATCTCGCGCGGCGCCGACCTCGGGGTCGCCTACGACGGCGACGCCGACCGTTGCCTCGCGGTCGACCACACCGGTGCGGTCGTCGACGGCGACCGCATCATGGCGGTGCTGGCCAGGGCGATGCACGACGAGGGCACGCTGGCCAACGACACCGTGGTAGCGACCGTGATGTCGAACCTCGGCTTCAAGCTGGCCATGCGCGAGGCCGGGATCAACGTGATCGAGACCGCGGTGGGCGACCGCTACGTTCTCGAACGCATGAAGGCCAACGGCTACAACCTCGGCGGTGAGCAGTCGGGCCACGTCATCATGCTCGACCACGCCACCACCGGCGACGGCCTGCTGACCTCGCTCCACCTGCTGTCGGTGGTCGCGCGGACCGGCAAGACGTTGCGTGAGCTGTCCTCGGCGATGACGGCGCTGCCGCAGATCCTCATCAACGTCAAAGACGTCGACAAGGGCAAGGCGTCGGTGCCGGAACTGGTGGCCGCCGTGGCCGCGGCGGAGGCCGAACTGGGCGAGACCGGCCGGGTGCTCATCCGGCCGAGCGGTACGGAGCCGATGATCCGGGTCATGGTCGAGGCCTCGTCGGAGGACCAGGCCTCGCAGGTCGCGGGCCGCCTGGCCGACGTGGTGCGCACGTCCTGCTCGTAGAGGTTCCAAGGGGTACGGCGGGCGCCGTGCCCCTTTCCTCATTCCACGCGCCCGTCGGGTAGACGCACACCTGGGCCCGCCTGCTCACCTCGGCCAGTGCCTCCGTCGCCACGTCGGGGTCCCAGGCGAGGCCCGGCTCTTCGATGACCTTCAGGAGTTCGTGCACGGTCTCCACGTCCTCGCCCACGTCGCCGATCCGCTCGATCAGCCGTCTCGCGTCGTCGAAGTCGAGTACCTCCAGCGTCCTGAAGGCGGGCAGCTGGCCGCGCAGCCCGCGCGGCGGCAGGTGACGGCGATGCGGGCGCTGGGGTAGCGGGCGGCCAGGCGGTCGATCGAAGGCGGGCAGGATCTCGTCGGTGGCGGCCTTGAAGCCCAGGTAGCGCAGCATCGTGGTCTTGCCCGCGCCGGGGTCGCCCAGGTCGACCATGCGGCGGAAGCGGGTGAAGGCCTCTTCCGGGGTGAGGATCTCGGCCTGCCGGTCCTTCTTGCGGGCTCTGGTGAGCCTGCTGAGGCCGCCCGGAGCGCGGCCGCGCAGTTCCTGGAGTTCCTCGTGGTGCATGAAGCGCAGCGGCTGCCGGTCGTGGACGCGCAGCTGCACGTACAGGCTCTCGATGTTGAGGGGTTCGGGGTGGTTGAGGAGATTGATGTGGCGCATGTCGTCGGTCAGCCGGTCGAGCAGGCCATTGCGGCCGAGACCCTTCAGGCCTCGGAGCGGGAGAGTTTTCCCGGTGGTGGCGGGCCCGGGGTGGTCGCGGCCTGGTGGCCCTTGCGCCACTGGTAAAAGCCGAGGCCGGCGGTCAGCGGACCGCCGGCCAGGCCGATCAACGCGACGATGATCTCCGTCCCCATGCAGGGGAGTGTCTCACTCGTCCCCGGTGAGGGAGAAGGCGCGCAGCCGCAGCCCCGCCCAGACGACCGCGCCGACCGTGACGATCACGATCGCCGGTACGGCCCAGCCGATCGTCACCGCGGTCTGGTCGATGAACGCCGAGGTGGAGATCTGGTCGGCGATCGCCTGGGCCCACTGCTGGATGGAGAAGTTCTGGGCGCCCTTGACGAAGCTGCCCACCATGCCTTCCCAGATCAGCGCGTAGATGATGCCGATCGTGACCGCGTGGCGGGTGAGGACGCCCAGCAGCAGGAAGAGCGCCGCGTACGCGATGCCGCCGAGCAGGGAGCCCAGGGCGAACCCGAAGGCGATGCCGTCCTCGTTGCGCACCAGCAGCCAGGCGGCGACATAGGTGGGGACGGCGGCGAAGACGGCCAGCATGGAGGCGGCCACCAGGAACTTCGTCTGGGCGATCACCGGCCGGGAGATCGGCTTGGACATCAGGTGGATGATGGTGCCGTCGTCGATCTCGGGCGCGATGACGCCGGTGCCGGCGATCAGGCCGAGCAGCGGCAGCATGGTGGCGATCGCGAAGTTCTGCATGAGCAGGATGGCCGAGCGCTGGTCGGCGCCGCCGGTCAGGCGCAGCAGGACGGCCAGCCCGACGAGCGCGAGCGGCAGCAGGAGCAGCAGCAGGATGCGCCGCCTGCCGAGCAGCGCGCGGTAGGTGATCCCGGCAACCACGGTGTTCATCAGGTGCTCCGGTTGATCAGGTAGGAGAAGACGCTCTCCAGGTCCTCGTCGACGGGGGAGACCTGGTGCAGGTTGATGCCCTCTGCGCGGGCGACGCGCGGCAGCAGCCAGGCGAAGCGGCGGAACTCCACCGCCTGCACCTCCAGGCCGTCGGGGCCGAGCGTGACGCCGCCTGAGGAGGCGTCCACGATGAGCGCGGCGGCCAGCTTCCTGTCGTCGCTGGACTTGATGCGGAACAGGTGCGGGCGGTCGGTCATCAGGCGGCGGATCTGCCGGAAGTCGCCGGAGGCCGCGTGGCGTCCGGCGACCAGCACCTCGATGTGCTGGGCGACCCGCTCGACCTCTTCGAGGATGTGCGAGCTGAACAGGATGGTCTTGCCGGCGGTGCCCATGGCGCGGATGAGGTCCATCAGGTGCATGCGCTGGCGCGGGTCCATCCCGTTGAACGGCTCGTCGAGCAGCAGCACCTCGGGGTCGTGGACGAGGGCGGCGGCGACCTTGACGCGCTGGCGCATGCCCTTGGAGTAGGTCTCGACGCGGCGGTCCTTCGGCCCCTCCATCTCGACCGTGGCCAGCGCCTTCTGGGCGGCGCTGACGGGGTCGGACAGGCCGTGGAGTTTGGCGGCCGACAGCACGAACTGCCAGCCGGTGAGGAAGCCGTAGACGCCCTCGCGCTCGGGCACCAGGCCGATGTTGCGGTAGATGTGGTGGTTCTTCCACACCTTGGTGCCGTCGAGCGTGACGCTGCCTCCGGACGGTCCCAGGAATCCGGCCATCATGTGCAGGAGCGTCGACTTGCCCGCGCCGTTGGGGCCGAGCAGGCCGGTCACGCCGGGCCCGATCGTCATGGTGACGTCGTTGACCGCCACCACGTTGCCGTACCAGCGCGAGACCTGGGAGAGCTCGAGTTTCATTGGGCCGCCGCCTTCCGGTAGCGCAGGGCCAGCACGCCGATGGCGAAGGCGATCAGCGCGAGCGTGATCAGCGCGGGCGCGGGGCCCGGCGGATATCCGCCTTCGGAGTTGGGCGTGGTGCCGAACAACCACACCTGGACCGCGTCCACCAGCCAGAACGGGTTGAGCAGCCACGCCCATTTGGCGGCCGCTTCCTCGTTCAGCGACAACAGCGTGCCGTAGATGACCGGTACGGCGGCCAGTGACAGCAGGTAGACGGCGATGACCGAGGCCACGCCGAGCCCGCGCCGGGGCGTGAGCGAGGCCAGCGCCAGGCCGAACGCGGTCAGCAGCACCGCCAGCAGCAGCGCCATGGCCATCGCGCCCAGGTACTCCTTGGTCTGCGGCGGCCCCGGCAGGTCGATGAGCAGCTCGCCGACGTAGATGAGTGTGAGCGGCACCGCCACCAGCATGAACAGCGCGACCGTCATCGAGATGACCTTGGCGCTGACGTATTGCGCGACCGCGACCGGCCGCGAGAGGTAGAGCGGCAGCACGCGGTAGCGCAGGTCGGGGGCGACCACGGTGGGCGCCTGCGCGGCCAGGAAGATGGCGATCACCGCCTGCATGATGACCGCGAACGCGCTGTAGGCCATGCCGCGCTGCTGGAGCAGGGCCATCATGGCGATGCTCACGACCGCGGGCAGCAGCATGATGATGGCCAGCAGGAACGGCATGATCTTGCTGCGGGCCGTACGGCCGAGGCCGAAGATGCCGCGCAGGCTGTGCAGCGTCAGCGCCCGCGTCGCGTAACCGGGGCCCAGTCGTGGCCCGTCGTAGTGGCGGTAGCCGATGTCATAGATCTCAGACGACATCCGCGGCCTCCTCCCTGAAGACGTCCTCGATGCGGTGGCGGCCCTGCTCCATCCGGATGAGGCACAGGTCGAGGTCGACCACGGCGTCGCGGATGGCGTCGAACGTCTCCGGGCCGCTCACCTTGACCAGCAGCAGGCGGCCGTGCTGGGTGACCTGCTGGCCGTGCTCCGCCAGCCGTTCGGCCAGAGGCTGCACGCCCTCCTCGACCTCGACGGTGAGGCTCTGCGTGGCCTGGGTGAACTCGGTGATGGCGGAGGAGCGCAGCAGGCGGCCGGCGTCGATGACGATCACGTGGTCGCAGATGCGTTCCAGCTCGCCGAGCAGGTGGCTGGTGACCAGGACGCTGATGCCGAACTCGGTGCCGATGCGGCGGATCAGCGCGAGCATCTCGTCGCGCCCGCGCGGGTCGAGGCCGTTGGTGGGCTCGTCGAGGAAGATCATCTTTGGATCGTGTACGAGCGCCTGCGCCAGCTTGACCCGCTGCTTCATGCCGGTGGAGTAGCCGCCCATGGCGCGGTAGCGCTCTTCGGCCAGCCCCACGTGGCGCAGGACGTCGGCGGCGCGTTCGCGGGCGGCCGTGCGCGGCAGCCCGGACATCTGGGCGAGGTGGACGACGAACTCGGTGGCCGACACGTCGGGCGGCAGGCAGTCGTGCTCGGGCATGTAGCCGACGAGGCGGCGAATCTGCGTGCCCTGCGTGGTCACGTCGAGATCGAGCACCTTGGCGCCGCCCGCGGTGGGCGGCAGCAGGCCCAGGAGGATCTTGATCAGTGTCGACTTGCCCGCGCCGTTGGCGCCGACCAGGCCGGTCACGCCGGTCCCGACGTCCACCGTGAGCCGGTCGAGCGCGGTGACGGTCGGGAAGCGTTTGGTCAGCCCCTCGGTAGCGAGGATGTGCATGATCCGGACACTACCCTCCGTGGCCACCGGGTGGCCTCCTTCACGGGGAGGAGGGGCGTCCTACTTGAGGCCAGACTCTGCGCTGGATCAGGAGGGTCACGGTCCCGGCGAGGACCATGCCGAAGATGTTGACCGCCAGCTGCCAGACCGGCCCCGCCACCTCCGCCCAGTCACCCACCGCGAGCGCCACGGCCAGGTAGCCGGCGGCGGGCACGGTGGTGACCGAGATGAAGACGCCGATCAGCGCCGAGGACTTGCCCGAGGTGATCGACAGTACGCCCGCGACGCCGGCCAGCAGCGCGACGATGAATGACCAGCGGTCCGGCTTCACGATGAACTTCACCTCGTCGTTGATGTTGAGGTTCGTGATGTCGATCCAGCCGAGCCAGTGGGAGACCAGCGCGCAGGCGAAGGTGATAGCGATAGCGATGGTGAAGCCGACGAACAACGTCCGCAGCGCCTCGATCACCAGGCGCCACCGCCGGCGCAGGAGCCCGAAGCAGATCGCCGCCACCGCGCCGAACTCCGGCCCGAGCACCATCGCGCCGACGATGAGGATGGGCGAGTTCTGCAGGGCGCCGATGCCCGCGAGCTGGGTGGCGATGGCCAGGAAGGCCAGGTACGCCCAGGTGATGCGGGAGTCGCTGTGCACCCGGTGGGCCAGTTCCTCCCACACCACGGCGTCGTCGGGGTCGCCCGGAGCCTCCTCGACCGCCTCCTCGGCGACCTTGGACAGGGCCAGGTCGATGTGCTCGATCGCGATCGACCCCTCGTCCTCCAGCCACTTGAGCTTGGACAGGGCCTCGTTGGCCGACTCCCGCGCGGTGTCGCAGAAGACGAGGTCGCCGGCGGGCTCGCGGGCGGCGCCGGGCAGCACCACGATGTTGGTGACGCCCGGACACTCCGCCAGCACCCTCAGCACCTCGTCCGTACGGCCGGGAGGGCAGATCAATCGAAGATGTAGCACGGGGCCATTGTCGTAGATTCGACGTTGACGTTCTGTTGAACGGGTCCCTTCAGGCTGTGGCCATGTCAATACGCATCTGCCACGTCGACGGCGAGGACTGCTGGTTCGCCGACATCGACGACCAGGGCTGCCAGGGCCGCTTCGCCGTCTACGTGCTGGGGGAGAGCGGGGGCGGGGATCTCACGTACGGCGCAGCCGTATCCGCCTGATCGAGTGGTCGGCGCCCTTCTGCAGGACCAGGTCGGCGCGGCCGCGGGTGGGGGCGATGTTCTCCACCAGGTTCCGCTCGTTGATGTCGCGCCAGACGTTGACGGCGAAGTCGGTGGCCTCTTCGTAGGAGAGTTCGGCGATGTACTTGAAGTAGGACTTGGGGTCTTCGAAGGCGGTTCTGCGCAGCTTGTGGAAGCGGTCGACGTACCAGGTCCTGATGTCCTCGACCTTCGCGTCCACGTAGATGGAGTAGTCGAAGTAGTCGTTGACCGCCAGCGAGGTCGGGGGAGCCGGCTGGAGGACGTTGAGCCCCTCGATGATCAAGACGTCGGGGCTTTTCACGATCTGGTGGGCCCCGGGGACGATGTCGTACTCAAGGTGGCTGTAGATCGGGGCGCGTACCTCGCCCATGCCCGCCTTCACCTCCGCCACGAACCGCACCAGCGCCCGCCGGTCGTAGCTTTCCGGGAAGCCCTTGCGGTGCATGATGCCCTTGGCTTCGAGGACCTTGTTGGGGTAGAGGAAACTGTCGGTGGTCAGCAGCCCGACGTTGGGGTGTTCGGGCCAGCGGGCCAGCAGCGTGTGCAGCAACCGCGCCGTCGTCGACTTGCCGACCGCGACGCTTCCGGCGATCCCCAGCACGTACGGCACGCGCGGCCCCGGCTTGCCGAGGAAGGCGCTCAGCACGTTGCTGCGCTCCTGAGACCCGGTGTAGTGCAGGTTGAGCAGTCGGGTGAGGGGGAGGTAGATGTCGGTGACCTCGGCGAGGTCGATGGGATCATCGACGCCGCGAAGGGCTTCCAGCTCGTCTGCGGTGAGAGTCAAGGGCGTGTTTCTGCGGAGATCGCTCCACTGCTCCCTGCTCAGTTCCACGTAGCCGTTGTTCACGTTGGCAGCGTAGCGACGGCGTACAAACCGGGTCGCCAGGGGTGCCCCGCGAACCTCTCCACAGCCTGTGGACAAAACACGGGGATTACCGGTGCTTGGCACGGGGAATGATGTACTGCCTTGGCGAGGTCTGACATAGGCCGCGATCTTCCGCGCACCTTAACATCCGGTGAACAACGTCACGGAAGGTCTGCATCATGGATCGACGTCGCTTTCTCGCCGGAGCGGGAGCCGTCGCGGCGGGTGTCGCCGGGCCGTTCGCCGGGGTCGCGGAGGCCGGCGCCCGGGGTGGCGCGCTGCCGGTGACCGGGTACGGCCCGCTCAGGCCGGTGCCCGACGCCCGGGACGGCCAGGTGAGGCTCTTCCTGCCGGACGGCTTCCGCTACCGCTCGTTCAACGCGGCGGGCGAGACGTTCTCCGACGGCAGCCGGGTTCCGGGCAGGCACGACGGCATGGCCGCCTTCCGCGGCCCGCGCGGCAGCACGATCCTGGTCCGCAACCACGAGGTCAACGGTCCCGTCGGCGCGTTCGGCGACCCGGCCAGGGCCTACGACCCGGCCGCCGGCGGCGGCACCGCGACGCTGCGGGTGACTCCGTACGGGGAGGTGCTGGCCGGCGGGCCCTCGCTCAACGGCACGATGATGAACTGCTCGGGCGGCCCGATGCCGTGGGGCGCCTGGGTGACCTGCGAGGAGACGGTCAACGGCCCGGACGTGGGCAACGACTTCTCCGGCGGTGACAACTCCAAGCTCACCCAGAAGCACGGCTACGTGTTCGAGGTGCCGATCACCGGGGTCGCGCGGCCCGTGCCGATCAGGTCGGCGGGGCGTTTCGCGCACGAGTCCGCGGCCTTCGACCCGGTCAGCGGGGCCCTGTACCTGACCGAGGACAACTTCGGTTTCCCGTCCGGCTTCTACCGCTACCTTCCGCCGAAGCATCCGCTCAGGGCCGGGCGCATCCTGGACGGCGGGCGGCTGGAGATGCTGGCCGTACGGGATGAGGACGGGAAGGATCTGTCGGCGGGCCAGCCCGCGGGCGCCGTCTACCGGACCCGGTGGGTGGAGATCGCCGAGCCCGACCCCCGGTTCACCGGCAGGCCGGACAACGACACGGCGATACGGGCGGTGAGCCGGCAGGGGCTCGACCAGGGCGCGGCGATCTTCTCCAGGCTGGAGGGCGCCGTCCACCACCACGGCACCGTCTACTTCGTCTCCACCCAGGGCGGCGCCACCGGCGACACGCCGCCGTCGGGGTTCGGGAAGGGCCGCGGGCAGGTCTGGGCCTACGAGACGTGGAGCGGGCGGCTGAAGCTCGCCTACGAGTCGCCCGGCTCGACCGTCCTGGACCTGCCCGACAACGTCACCGTCAGCCCGCGCGGCACGCTGGTGCTGTGCGAGGACGGCGGCGGCGACAACTTCCTGCGCGGCCTGACCAGGCGCGGCGAGATCTTCGACTTCGCCCGGCTGGCGCCCGTTACCGGAGACCCGGGTGCGGAGTTCGCCGGTTCGACCTTCGGCCCCGGCGGGCGGACCCTCTACGTCAACATCCAGTCGAACCAGGGCGTGTCGTTCGCCATCTGGGGACCCTGGCATCGGGGCGGCTTCTGATGTGAACGACGTGCGCGAGCATCCGGAATGTTCGCACCTCGCGCACGTCGTGCGCTATGCTGGCGGGCACGTGAGAGGAGCTTCGCATGCCCGCCCAGAAGCAGCCCATTCCCTCGGTGTGGACCCGCCCACGCCGCCAGCAGCAGCAACCCGCCCTCAGCCGTGAGCGCATCGTCGCCGAGGCCGTGAAGCTCCTCGACGAAGAGGGCATGGACAACCTCAGCATGCGCACGCTCGGCACCCGGCTCAACGCGGGCGCCACCTCCCTGTACCGCCACGTCGCCAACAAGGACGAGCTCATCGAGCTCGTCGTCGACGAGGTGTACGGCGAGCTGCGCGTGCCCGAGGCGGAGGGCGACTGGCGGGCGGCGGCGACCGAGTGCGCCGACAGCCTGCGCTCGATGATCCTGCGCCACCCGTGGGTGGCCTCGGTCCTGGGTCAGGTCGGCCTGGCCGAGCTCGGCCCCAACCTGATGCGCCAGACCGACCGCATGCTGGCCATCTTCACCCTGGCCGGGTTCGAGCTCGACGAGGCCAGCCAGGCGATGAGCACGCTCATCTCCTACGTCATCGGGATGTCGACCTCCGAGGCGGCGCTGCTGTCGATGCTGGCCAGGCTCGGCCAGACCGAGGAGGAGCTGGAGGCCCAGATCCGCGCCGCTGCCGCGCAGACCAATCGGGAGCTGCCCCGGCTCCAGGCGCTGGACGAGCACATCCTGAAGAACGGCGGCGGCCCCGCGGCGATGCGCGACCGGGACTTCCGCTACGGCGTGGACCGCATCCTCGACGGCCTCGCGACCCGCCTGCCCTAGCCTGGGGACATGATCCTGGGCATCGGCGTGGACGTGGTCGACGTCAAGCGGTTCGCGGCGGCCTTGGAGCGCACCCCGGGGCTGCGCGGCAGGCTGTTCACCGAGGACGAGCGGAAGGGCCGGGCCGTCCACTCCCTGGCCGCGCGCTTCGCCGCCAAGGAGGCCGTCGCCAAGGCTCTCGGCGCGCCACCCGGCCTCGGCCACCTGGAGGCCGAGGTCGTCTGCGACGAGAACGGCCGGCCCGAGCTCCGCGTGCGCGGCAAGGCCGCCGAGGTCGCCTACGGCCTGGGCGTCAAGCGCTGGCACCTCTCGCTCTCCCACGACGCGGGTGTGGCGATGGCCTACGTGATCGCGGAGGGATAGCTTCTGATCATGCTTACCGCCTACACCGCCGATCAGATCAGGGCCGCCGAGCAGGCGCTCATGGCGCGCCTGCCCGACGGGACGCTGATGGAGCGCGCCGCCGCCGGGCTGGCCGCCTGCTGCGCCGCGATGCTCGGGCGCGTCTACGGGGCGCGGGTGGTCCTGCTCGTCGGCAGCGGCGACAACGGCGGTGACGCCCTCTATGCCGGTGTACGGCTGGCGCGGCGCGGCGCCCAGGTCGAGGCGGTCCTGGCGGGCGGCAGGGTGCACGAGGCCGGGCTGGCGGCCCTGCGGCAGGCCGGTGGGCGGGTGCGCGGCATCGAGGCGGTGGACCGGGCGGACCTGGTCGTCGACGGGCTGGTCGGGATCGGGGTGGCGGGGGCGCTGCGGGAGCCGTACGCGCGGGCCGTGGCGCGGGTGAACCAGGGGCCGGGGCTGGTGGTCGCCGTGGACGTGCCGTCCGGGGTGGACGCGAGCACGGGCCGGGTGCCGGGGCCCGCGGTACGCGCGCATGTGACGGTCACGATGGGCGCCTGCAAGACCGGGCTGCTGATCGACCCCGGCGCCGGTCACACCGGGCGGTTGGAGCTGGTCGACATCGGGCTGGGCGCGTACCTGCCGGATCCGGACGTCGCGGCGCTCACCGACGGGGACGTCGCCGATCTGCTGCCGGAGCCGGGCGCCGAGTCCGACAAGTACCGCAGAGGCGTGGTGGGGGTGGCCGCGGGCAGCGAGGAGTACACGGGGGCCGCGGTGCTGGCCGTCGGCGGGGCGCTGCACGCCGGGGCCGGCATGGTGCGCTACGCCGGCACCGCCGCGCCCGTGGCGCAGGTGCGCTCCCACTGGCCGGAGGCGGTCGTCACCGAGTTGCGCGAGCCCTCGCTCGACGGCGTCGGCCGCGTGCAGGCCTGGGTGCTCGGCCCAGGGCTCGGCACCGGCGACTTCGCCCACGAGCTGGCCAGGAGGGTGCTGGCCAGTGACGTGCCCGTGCTGGTGGACGCCGACGCGCTCACGCTGGTCTCGCGCGACGCCACGCTGCTGCGCCGCAGCGCGCCCGTGCTGATCACGCCGCACGCCGGGGAACTGGCGCGGCTGATGCGGGTCCCGCGCGAGCGCGTCGAGGCGGGCAGGCTGGAGCACGCCCGCAGGGCGGCGGCCGACCTCGGCGTGACGGTGCTGCTCAAGGGCTCCACGACGCTGGTGGCCGAGCAGGACAGGCCGGTGCGGGTCAACCGTACGGGCACCGCGCGGCTGGCCACGGGCGGCACCGGCGACGTGCTGGCCGGGGTGGCGGGGGCGCTGCTGGCCCAGGGGCTGAGCTGCTATGACGCCGGGTCGTGCGGGGCGTACCTGCACGGGCTGGCGGGACGGCTGGCCGCCGACGGGGCGCCGCTGGTCACCGCGGACGTGGCCGCCGCGATCCCGGCGGCGATCAGGTCGCTGTCGTAGCCGCCCCCGCAAGCGGGCTGCGATCGAACCTCGCTCAAGCATCGAGTCCAGCTGACACACTGGAAAGATGACATCTCCGGCCGAGGCCCGCATCGATCTGTCCGCCATCAGGCACAACGTCGCCGTGCTCGCCGAGCACGCCGACGGCGCCGCGTTGATGGGCGTGGTCAAGGCGGACGCCTACGGACACGGGCTGGTGCGGGTGTCGCGGACCCTGCTCGACGCGGGGGTGAGCCGGCTGGGCACCGCCACGCTGAGCGAGGGGCTGGCCCTGCGGGCCGCGGGGATCACCGCTCCGGTCACGTCGTGGCTGCTGACGCGGGGCGGGCCGTACGAGGAGGCGCTGCGCGCGGACGTCGAGCTGTCGGCGGCGGAGACGGGGCTGCTGGGGGAGATCGCCGCCGCCGCGCGCGCCACCGGCGTCACCGCGAAGGTGCACCTGGAGGCCGACACGGGCATGAGCAGGGGCGGCGCGCCACTCGCCGCCTGGCCCGAGTTGCTGGCCGCCGCGGCGGCGCTGCGGGCCGAGGGCGCGGTCGAGGTCGTGGGCCTCTGGTCCCACTTCGCCTGTGCCGACATCCCCGGCCACCCCTCGATCGAGGCGCAGCTCGACGCCTTCGACCAGGCGCTCAAGATGGCCGACCAGGCCGGCCTCAGCGGGTCCCACGTGATCAGGCACATCGCCAACTCCGCCGCGCTGGTCGACGTGCCGCGCGCCCGCTTCGATCTGGTACGGCCGGGCATCGCCCTCTACGGCCTGAGCCCGATCCCCGAGCTGGGTGATTTCGGTCTTCGCCAGGCGATGACCCTGGTGGCCAGGCTCGCCCTGGCCAAGCGCATGCCGGAGAATTCCGGAGTGTCCTATGGGCACCTTTATGTCACAGATCGCGAGACAACGCTTGGCCTGGTTCCCCTCGGGTACGCCGACGGGATCCTCAGACACGCGACGGGGCGGGTCGAGGTGCTGGCAGGAGGCCGCCGCAGGGCGATCGCCGGCCGGGTGTGCATGGATCAGTTCATGATCGACGTCGAGGACGACGTCATCGACGCAGGGGACGAGGTCGTCCTGTTCGGTCCTGGCAAGGACGGCGAGGCCACCTTGCAGGAATGGGCGGATAACCTCGGCACGATCACGCATGAGATCGTGACGAAGATCGGCGCACGCGTGCCGAGAGTTTATGAGGGGACATGACGACGACAACACGGCGGAAGGTTGGGATCGCCGGCGCGATCGTCGGCGCCGCTTCGGCGGGCGTCGCGGGGCTGGCCCTGGCCAAGCGCCTGGCGGTGGGCCGGATCAGGCTGCGCCCCGACTCCGAGGCCAGCGAGCCCTTCGGCGAGCTGCGCGGCAGGGAGCGCACCCACACCACCTCCGACGGCATCGACCTGCACGTGCAGATCGACGGCCCCGAGGACGCGCCGCTGACGATCGTGCTGTGCCACGGCTACTGCCTCAACCTGGAGTCCTGGCACTACCAGCGCCGCGACCTGCGCGAGGAGCATCGCCTGGTGCTGTGGGACCAGCGATCCCACGGCCGCTCGCAGCGCGCCACCCCCGAGGACAGCACGATCGACCGGCTCGGCGACGACCTGGCCGAGGTGCTGGAGCGCTTCGTGCCCGGCCCGTGCGTGCTGGTCGGCCACTCGATGGGCGGCATGACCATCATGGCGCTGGCAGACCGCCACCCCGAGCTGTTCGGCGACAAGATCCGCGCCGTCTCGCTCATGGCCACCAGCGCGGGAAAGCTGGCCGAGCTGACGCTGGGCCTGCCCGCGATGGTCTCCAAGGCGGTCCACAAGATCGCACCGGGCACGATCTCCCTGCTCGGCAAGCGCGGCTCCCTGGTGGACAAGACCCGCCACGCCGGCAGCGACATCGCCTTCCTGATCACCCGCTTCGTCGGCTTCGGCGACTCCAAGAACGTCAGCCCGACGCTGGTCGACTTCGCCGAGTCGATGATCCGCGCCACCCCGACCGAGGTGTTCGCGAACTTCTACCCGGCCCTCATGGACCACGACAAGCTCTCGGCGCTGCACGTGCTCGATCCGGTGCCGACCGCGATCCTCGTCGGCGACAAGGACTGGTTGACCCCGCCCGAGCACGGCAGGGCGATGGCCGAGGCCCTGCCCAGGGCGAGCTTCACCGAGGTGCCCGACACCTCGCACCTCATCCAGCTGGAGCGCCCGGCCGTGGTCAACGAGGCGCTGCGCGATCTGATCAAGGAGATCTAGTGGAAAGGCTCGCCACCGCCGAGGACATGCGCGCGTACGGCACGCGGCTGGCGGCCCGGCTGCGCGCGGGAGACCTGCTGGTGCTGTCCGGCCCGCTGGGCGCCGGGAAGACCACGATGGTCCAGGGGATCGCCGAAGGCCTGAAGGTCCGCGGCCCGATCACCTCGCCCACGTTCGTCATCGCCCGCGTGCATCCGTCGCTGTGCGAGGGTCCGCCGCTCGTGCACGCGGACGCGTACCGGCTGGGCGGGGATCTGGAGGTCGACGACCTCGACCTGGACGCCTCGCTGGAGGAGTCGGTCACCATCGTCGAGTGGGGCGAGGGCCTGGTGGAGGGGCTGTCGGAGGACCGCTTGGAGATCCACATCGACCGGGAGGGCGGCGACGACGTCCGCCTGGTCACCCTGCGCGGGGTCGGCGAGCGCTGGGCCGACACGCCGTCTGATCGCGCAGAAGAGTAAAACGCTCCTCAGGCCCCGGCAACCCTGGCACCCTTGACGAGTATCGACATTGGCGTAAATCATGATCATTGGTCATGGATTTACCTAGATTTTCTGGGTATCAGGTGGGGCGGTATCCGCAATTCTGGTGGATGCTGAGGGAAGTCGGCGGAGTGGGGTGCGGCCGTGCTCAGGGTCAGGCAAGTCGCGTACGCAGGTGCCATCGTCATGTTCGGCGTCGTCGGCTGCACAGCCGACGCCTCGACCGATCCCACGGCCACGCCCTCGGCGAGCCCCACGACCACCGCGACCACCTCCCCACAGGCCACGGCGAGCGCCACACGGGCGCCCATCGACGTCCAGCTCAACCCCGACCGCGTCACCGCGGGCGAGACCTCCAAGGTCTGGATCCTGGCCAACTGCCCGGTGCCCACCGGCGGCCCCGCGCACGTCGGCACCGCCTCCTCCAACGCGTTCCTGTCCGGCGTCACGCTCAACCCCGTGCCGCCCGCCACCCCGTCGGCCAGCCCCGCCAACGCCACGGCCACCCCCGCGCCCGTCCCCTGGGTACGCGGGCAGGCGTCGGTCTCCGGCACCGTCAAACGCGGCAACTACACCGTCGACGTCAAGTGCGACGGCACCAGCCACACCGGCAGGGCCACGCTGCGCGTGGTCAGGGCCACCGACGACACGCCCACCGGCGTGCCCACCAAGGCGCCCAGGGCGGGCGGCGGCGGCACGTTCGGCCAGGACGCCGGTGACGACTCCTCGATGCCGATCGGCCCCGTAGGCGTGATCGTCGGCCTGGCCCTGGCGGGCGGCGCCATACTGATCCTCAAGCGCCGCCGGGCCTGAGCATGGCCCGTGCGGGACGGATCGTGCTGGCGGGCGCGATCACCGGCCTGGTGCTGGTGGCGTTCGGCAAGACCGTGGAGAAGAAGGCCGAGGCCGTCGTCCCGGAGAGCATCGGCATCCCCTCCATCGACGTGGACGCGCCGCTGATGAAGCTCGGGCTGACGAAGGACGGCGAGGTCGAGCTGCCGCCGTACGAGAAGCCCAAGCTGGCCGGCTGGTACGAGAAGAGCGCCGTCCCGGGGGAGAAGGGCGCCTCCGTCATCGTCGGACACGTGGACACCAAGACCGCCCCGGCCGTCTTCTACAAGCTGAAGCACCTGCGCAAGGGCCAGATCGTCCGCGTGGAGCGCAGCGACGGCAAGACCGCGGAGTACAAGGTCGACTCGGTCGAGCAGGTGCACAAGAACGACTTCCCAGCCAAGCGCGTCTACGTCGAGGACGGGCTCAAGCTGGTCACCTGCGGCGGAAAATTCGATTACGCCAAGGGCGAGTACGACGATAACGTCATCGTCTATGCCTCCCGCGCCTGATGCCTCCGGAGTAAGAGTCCCCTGGTCGGAGGTGGCCGCGCCGGTGCGCGCCCGAGTCGAGGACCTGCTCGGCGGGCGCGTGGCGGAGGCCGTCACCCAGACCGGCGGCTTCTCTCCCGCCACCGCCTCGCGGCTCCTGCTCGACACCGGCCGCCGCGCCTTCGTCAAGGCGGTCGGCCCCGGCGTCAACGACCGGGCCACCGCCCTGTACCGCGACGAGGCCCGCGTGGCCGCCGCGCTGCCGCCCAGCGTCCCCGCGCCGCGCATGCTCACCTCCTTCGAACAGGACGGCTGGGTGGTGCTGCTCTTCGAGGACGTCGACGGCCGCCCACCGGCGATGCCGTGGCGGCGCGACGAACTCGACCGCGTCCTGGCCGCCGCCGACGAACTCGCCGCCTCGCTCACCCCCGCCCCCATCGACGCGCCGCCCATCGCCGAGGTCTTCGGCCAGATGTTCCGCGGCTGGCGGCGGCTCGGCCACGGCGAGGACCACGACGGGCTCGACCCGTGGATCGTCCGCAACCTCGACGCCCTGGCCGAGCTGGAGTCCGGCTGGGAGAGCGCCGCCGCCGGCGACACGCTCGTCCACGCCGACCTGCGCGCCGACAACGTCCTGCTCACCGACGAACGCGTCTACGTCGTCGACTGGCCCTACGCCTGTCTGGGCGCCGCCTGGTTCGACCGGCTGGCCATGCTGCCCTCCGTCACCATGCAGGGCGGCCCCCGTCCCGGCGAGCTGCTCGCCGACCCCGACCCGGCCGTGACCTGCGTCATCGCCGCCCTGGCCGGCTTCTTCGTACGGCAGAGCCGTCAGCCGCCGCCACCCGGCATCCCCACCGTCAGAGCCTTCCAGGCGGCGCAGGGCGAGGTCGCCGTCGAATGGCTTCGCGAGCGGACAGGATGGTCATGACGCGGGGCCGGTAGGCTCATTGTTCGTGCTGGTCCTGGCTTTCGATACCGCGACACCCGCTGTCACCGCCGCTCTCCACGACGGTGACCGCGTGCTCGCCGAGTCCACCACGGTCGACGCGCGCCGCCACGGCGAGCTGCTCGTGCCCACCATCGAGAAGGTGCTGGCAGAGGCTCGGGTGCGGCTGCGCGAGGTGACCGCCATCGTCGCCGGCACCGGCCCCGGCCCCTACACGGGGCTGCGGGTCGGGCTGATGACCGCCCAGGGGCTGGGCACCGCGCTCGGGCTGGCCGAGGTCTACGGCGTCTGCACGCTCGACGCCCTCGCCTACGGCACCCGCCGGGACGAGCCCTTCCTCGTGGTGACCGACGCGCGGCGCAAGGAACTGTTCTGGGCCCGCTACGACGACGCGCGCACGCGGGCCGAGGGGCCGTTCGTGGACAGGCCGGCCGACATTCCGCGAGACGGGCTGCCGGTCGCCGGGGCCGACCTCTACCCGGAGGTGCTGGGGGAGGCGGTGGCGCCGCCGTACCCCTTGGCGGGGTTTCTGGCCGCGCTGGCGGCCGAGCGCATCGCGGCGGGGCAGCCGCTCGACGAGCCGCGCCCCATCTACCTGCGGCGGCCCGACGCGGTCGAGCCCAAGGCACCCAAGAAGGTGACCGACAGGGAGCCCAGGCGGACCAGGGAGCGGGCGTGAGACTGCGGCAGATGACCGACGCGGACCTGCCCGCGGTCATGGCCATCGAGCGCGCGACGTTCCCGCTGGACGCGTGGAGCGAGGGGATGATGCGCGGCGAGCTGGCCGACCAGCCGCGCACCCGGCACTACGTCGTCGCGCTGCGCGACGACGGCGAGATCGTCGGCTACGCGGGGCTCGCCGCGGCCGGCGACCAGGCCGACGTGCAGACCATCGCGGTGCTACACGACCACCAGAGCCGGGGCATCGGCGGCGCGATGCTGACCGAACTGCTCGGCGAGGCGCGCCGGCGCGGAGCCAGGGAGATCTTCCTGGAGGTCAGGTCCGACAACCCGCGGGCCAAGGCGGTCTACGAACGGTTCGGTTTCGAGGAGATCGGCCTGCGCCGGCGCTACTACGACGACGGCACCGACGCGGTCATGATGAGAAGGAAGCTGGATGGCTGACAAGCACGAACCCCTGGTCCTCGGCATCGAGACCTCGTGCGACGAGACCGGGGTGGGGATCGTACGCGGGCACACGCTGCTGGCCAACACGATCGCCTCCAGCATGCACGAGCACGCCAGGTTCGGCGGCGTGGTGCCGGAGGTGGCCTCGCGGGCGCACCTGGAGGCGATGACGCCGGTCGTGGAGGGGGCGCTGACCGAGGCGGGCCTGACGTTCTCCGACATCGACGCGATCGCGGTCACCGCCGGTCCCGGACTGGCCGGGGCGCTGCTGGTGGGCGTGGCCGCCGCCAAGTCCTACTCGCTCGGCCTGGGCGTCCCCCTCTACGGAGTCAACCACCTGGCCGCCCACGTCGCCGTCGACCAGCTCGAACACGGGCCGCTGCCCAAACCCTGCATCGCCATGCTGGTGTCCGGCGGTCACTCGTCGCTTCTCCTGGTCCCCGACGTCGCCCAGGACGTGATCTCCCTCGGCTCCACCGTCGACGACGCCGCCGGTGAGGCCTTCGACAAGGTCGCGCGGGTGCTCGGCCTGCCCTTCCCCGGCGGCCCCCACATCGACCGCGCCGCCCGCGACGGCTCCGCCGCCGCGATCAGCTTCCCCCGCGGCAAGATGGACGACGGCACCCTCGACTTCTCCTTCTCCGGCCTGAAGACCGCCGTGGCCCGCTGGGTCGAGGCCCAGGACTCGATCCACGTGCCGGACGTCGCCGCCTCCTTCCAGGAGGCCGTGGTGGACGTGCTGACCCGCAAGGCCCTTCAGGCGTGCAAGAAGTACGGTGTGAAGGACCTGCTCATCGGTGGTGGCGTCGCGGCCAACTCACGGCTGCGCGCGCTGGCCCAGGAGCGTTGCGACAAGGCGGGCGTACGGCTGCGCGTGCCCCGCCCCGGACTCTGCACCGACAACGGCGCCATGGTCGCCGCGCTGGGCTCTGACCTGGTGGCGGCCGGGATCACCCCGTCGGCGCTGGACATCCCCGCCGACTCGTCGCTGCCCATCACGACCGTTCACGTGTGAGGCGACCACCCGCCAGGGCGGCGGCGTTCTGTGCTCCGGGGCCGCGGTTCCTCACGCCACCGATGCGGGTCTTGTGAGGTTCCGGGTTTCACGTGGGACGTCGCCGCGCCCGAGGTCGCACGTGTGACGGCCCCCAGGGGTATTCCGGCGCCGCGCGGTGGGGGTTCGGCGCCGCGCTGGACGGCGGCCAGCGCGGCGCACGGAACCCGGTCAAGAGCGGAGTTGTCACGGCGAGCACCCCGTGAGCCCTCACGACCATCGCTCGACGGGCGGTCAGAGGTATGGCGGGGCGGGTGCGTGGGCTCTGCCGTAGCTGCTCCAAAGGCCCTTTGAGTCAGTCCTTGGATCGCGTCGGGCGGAGGAGCGCCTCGGCGAGGGCGAGCATGGTCTCCTCCAGGGCGCCGAGGCGCTTGGTGAGGTCGGTGGAGGCGTCGGTGACGGACTGGGTCAGCTCGTCGCGGTCCGGGCGGGCCTCGATCGTGGCCGAGAGTTCGGCGGAGGCGGCGGCCAGGCGTTCGTCGATGGCGTCGAAGCGCCTGACCTGCTCGGTCGTCTGCGAGTCGAGCAGTTCGCCCACCCGCTCGGCGATCGCCAGCGTCGCGGGCAGCTGGCCGACGCGCTGGTTGACCGCCTCGACCCGGTCGTCGACGCCCTCCAGCTGCTCGGTGCCGCGGGTGAGCTGGGTGTCCACGCCGTCGAAGCGGGCCACCACGTGCTCCTCGACCTCGCCGAGGCGCTCGTCGAGGGATTCGAAGGCGTTGTCGAGCTTGTTGAAGCGGCCCTCGGTGCGCGTGGCGGTGTCGGAGCGGTGCTGGTCGGCGGCGGCCAGCCACTCGTCGACGATGGTGACCCGCCCGTCGAGCGTCTCGAAGCGGGCGTCGACCCGGCCGTCGAGGTCGCCGATGCGCTTGCCCATGTGGTTGTCGAGGTCGCCGATGTGGGTGTCGAGCTCGCCGACGCGCTTGTCGAGCCCGACGAGGCGGTTGTCGACGCCGCCGACCCTGCCGTCGATGCCGTCGAGGCGGGTGTCGATGTCGGCCAGGCACTCGTCGGCGGTCTCGATGCGGCCGTCGACACTGTTGAGCCGGCCGTCGACGGCGATCAGGCGGCCGTCGACCCGGTCGACCCGGCTGTCGAGGCCGTCGAAGCGGCCGGACAGCCGCTCCTCCGCCGTCTCCACCCTCGCGTCGACCTGCTCGACGGCGCTCTTGAGCTCCTCGCCGACCGCGCCGATGCGGGCGGTGAGGGTGCCGGAAAGGTCGGCCATGCCGCCCTCGACCCGCTCGGTGCGGGCCGTGAGCTCGCCGATGGACTTGTCGAGCCGGGTGAAGCGGCTGGCCGCCGCCTCCATGCTGGCGTTGAGCTGGCCGAGCTTCCCGGCGAAGTCGCCGAGCCGCTTGGCGATGCCCTCGGTGCCGTCGAGCACCGTCTGCAACCGCTTGAGCGCCTCGTCGACGCTCTCGCCGACCGTGCCGACGTCCGCCCACAGGCTGGGCAGCTCGATGACGGGGCTGACGCGCTGGCTGACGTTCTCCACGCGGGCGTCGACGTTGCCGATCTGCTCGCCGACGGCGTCGACGTGGTCGCGTACCGCCTCCACGTGCTGGGCCAGTCCCTCGGCCCAGACCGGCGGCTTGGTGGAGATGTCGTCGAGGCGGCCGCTCACGGACTCGAGCGTGCCGCTCAGCCCGCCGAGCTCGCGCTCGCGCACCTCGCGCAGCAGCCACTCCATGCCTTCGAGCCGCTGGCGGATCTCGTCGAGCACGGCCCCCTGGGTGCGCTGCTCGTAGACGTGGTCCTGGGCGGCGCGCGCGAGTAGCTCCCGCATCCTGTCGGATATGGCGGTCTGGCCGCCTGCCTGCAAAAGGGTGGTGTGATTGGAATGATCCACCGAAAGCTCCTTCACTCGCCGACGGAGTGCCGCGCAGCGGTGGGATAGGTCCGGTATGCAATGACTGAAGGAGAACGCGGTAATCCGCTATAGGGGGGAGAACTCCCGCCCGTCCACCTTAGCCTTTGGATCAAGGTCCGTCGGGGTGACTGGAAAAGATCCTGTTTTGTCATTTATGCAGGTGGGAGCCCCAGGCAGATGAGAACAAAAGGTTGGTTCATAATCCGCGTGAGGATGATTACTCCGGACTTGTCACCGGAAAGTCTCAGGTCTCGCCGCAATCGTTCGATGTCCACGGCGGAGCCGCGCTTCTTGATGGTGACATTTCCTATTTCGCGGGCCCGGAGTGCCGCCCGCAGCCGCTTCAGCGAGAACGGCAGCGCCTCGTCCACCTCATACCTGGCCGCCCAGGGCGTGTCCACCGGCTCGTCCCCGGTGATGTAGGCGATCATCGGATCCGCCAGCCGTCCGCCCACCATCTCGGCCACCTCGCCCACCAGATGGGCCCGGATCGCCGCCCCGTCGGGCTCGTAGACGTACCGGCCGAGCTCGCCCACCGCCGCCCGCACGCCCGTGGGCGTGAGCGTCTGCCCGCCCGGCAGCAGCGTCGCCCTGCGCCCCGCCTGTCCGGGAGTCCAGAGGGCCGCCTCCTTGACCTCTCCCTTGTACGAAACCCACTCGGCCTCGGCCGCCTCCGGTATGTACTCGTACGGAATCCCCGGCGCCACCTTCAGACACGACCCCCGAGCCCGCCCCACCAGATCCATGACCACCGGCCAGGGCGGCGAGTAGGCCTGCGGATCGAACGTCCTCCCCCTGGCGGTACGGCGGGCCGGATCGGCGAACAACGCGTCGTACTCCTCCGGGGCCACCTCCGCCGCGTCCCCCACCCGCACGCGTACCCGCTCCCCGACCCCCAGCGCCTCGGCGTTGGCCCGCGCCACGGCGGCGGTGAGCGGATCGAGCTCGACGGCGTCCACGAGATGCCCGGCCCGCGCGAGCTCCAGCGCGTCCCCGCCGATCCCGCAACAGGCGTCCACCACCCGGGCGGGCCCGTGGGTCGCCGCGGTCAGCCGCCGCGCCCGATGCGCCGCCACCTCGGCCCGGGTGGACTGCTCCAGCCCGTGGGGCGTGAAGTACATGAGCCGGGCGTCGTCCCCGAATTTCGCCACCGCCCGCGCCCTGAGCCCGGCCTGGGTGAGCGCGGCCGAGGTGAGCGCGCTGTCGTAGGTCTTCCTGAGCCGCGTGGCCGCCTTGACCGGATCGCTCCCGCTCAGCTCGACCGCCTCGTCCAGAGCTTTGCGGCCACGGGGGGTCAGCAGGTCGAGAAAGGCGTCGAGGTCCACGTCATCCGACGTTAGTGCACGCGCTCAGGTCAGCAGGTCGGCGAAGTCGACCTCGACGGGGAACGGGGACTTGGCGGTGAGCTTGCCGTGGTGGGTGACGTCGGCGCGGTAGAAGTGCGTGACCTCGTCCAGCACATATGTGTAGATGACGGGCTTGCCCTCCTCTTCTTCGACCAGCCAGAAGTGCTTGATGCGGGCGTCGGCGTACATGCGCGGCTTTACCTCCCGGTCCCGGTACTGGGACTCGGGGGAGACCACCTCAACGACAAGGTGGACGGCCTCCGAGGGGTAGGAGGTCGCGCTGTCGCTGTCGGCCGCCGCGTCGATCACCACGACGTCTGGGCAGGGGCGCTGCCTCCTGTTGATCTTGACGTCCATCTGCGTTGCTACGGCCAGGGTCTCGGGAGCCTGCGCGGTGAGGAGAGAGCGCAAGCTCGAGATGACGCGTTCGTGGAAGCGGCGTTGGGGGGAGATGAGGATGAGGGCTCCGTCAATGAGTTCGACGCGCTTGAAGAGGTCCAGCTCGCCGTTGGGCCCGTCCTGAGGCAGGAGATCGAGATCGTCGGACGTCCAGCCGCCGTCCGGCGGGTAGGGCCAGTTCGCGAGTACGTCTCTCGTGCGGTCCATCGTGGCGGTCACATCACTCACTGTAAGGTCGGTGTCGTCGCCGTTCGTGGTCATCGAACCACGTTCTGCTGCGCTTTCCTCTAGGAGAGATGTCCCCCATTCACAGCTCCGTGTCGCCCAGGGAGACCAGGAGTTTGCGGAGGGTTTCGGCCAGGGCTTTCTGGTCGGCGGGGGTGAGGGCGGACAGGAGTCTCGCCTCGTTGGCGACGTGGAGGGCCAGGAGGTCACCGGCCAGGCGTTCGCCCTCCTCGGTCAGCGCCACCAGGACCATGCGGCGGTTGCTCTCCAGCGGCCAGCGCCGCACCAGGCCGCGCTCCACCAGGCGGTCCATGCGGTTGGTCAGGGCGCCGGGGCTGACCAGGGCGGAGGCGGCCAGGTCCTTCATGCACATGGTGTGCTCCGGGTTGCCGCGCAGCAACGTGGCGAGCATGTCGAACTCCCACGGCTCCAGCCCGTGCTCGGCGAAGAACTCCTTGATGCCCCGCTCCAGCAGGCGCGAGGCGCGGGACAGGCGGCCCACCACACCCATCGGGCTCACGTCCACGTCGGGGCGGGTGGCGGCCCACTGCTTCGTGATCGCGTCCACTGCGTCTCGCATGCTGCGCACACTATCAAAAACTTCGAGGTTGAAATGTTCGAGGGTGCGGGCTACTGTCCACCACGTCGAAAGTTTCGATGTCGAAGTGTTTGGAGTGGAAGAGCGATGAAGATTCTGGTGCTGGGCGCGACGGGGTACGTCGGGGGCGCGCTCGTCGAGGAACTCGCCGGCCGCGGTCATGAGGTCGTGGCGCTGGTACGGCCGGCCGCCGACGGGGGCAGGCGGCTGCCCGCCGTACCGGAGGAGAGGTACGGGGACCTGTCCGACGCGGCGTCGATCACCGCGGCCGTGACGCCGGACGTCGACGCGGTCGTGCACGCGGCGCAGCTCACCGGCGATGAGGCGACCGACCTCCAGGTGATCGGGGCGTTGCTCGGCGCGGGCAGGCCGGTGGTGTACGTGAGCGGCGTGTGGGTCCTCGGCGCGACCGAGGACGGGCACGAGGAGAGCGCGGCCGACCCGATCCCGATCGTGGGGTACCGGCCGAAGGTGGAGGATCTGGTGCTCGGCGCGGGCGGCGTGGTGGTGCGGCCGGGGCTGGTGCACGGGCGCGGCGGCGGTATCGCGGCGATGCTGCGCGGCTGGGCGGCCGAGCGCGGGCGCGGGGTGCACGTGGGCGAGGGCGGGGAAGGCTCGACGTTCGTGCACGTGGACGACCTGGCCGAGCTGATCGTGACGGCGGTGGAGAAGGGGCGGCCCGGCGCGATCTACCACGGGATCGCGGAGGAGCACGTGCCGCTGGCCCTGGTGGCCTCGGCCGCTGCCCGGTCGGCGGGGGCCGATGAGGGCGCGGACGTGCTGTCGTGGCCGGTGGAGGAGGCGGCGGGGGTCGTGGGCCTGCCGTTCGCCGAAGCGCTCGCGCTCAGCCAGCGTGTCAGCTCTGCGCGAACCCGTGCGGCACTCGGATGGGCCCCCAGCAGGCCGGGTATCCTCTCCGAGCTGCGGGAAGGCTCTTACGCCCGCTGAGCCGGTTCGTGTTGACTGTCAAGCCCCTCTTGCATATGTTTCGTGTTGGCACTCTCCCCTTGAGAGTGCCAACGTGCGACGAGGCAGGTCTACCACCCGCGACGGCAGGCCCCGCTGGTCGCCTCTTCTAGATCATTCAAATCTGAAGGGGAGGTCCGATCGTGACGACCGCCACTAAGGTTCCCGTTAAGCCGCTCGGCGACCGCATTGTGGTCCAGCCGCTTGAGGCCGAGCAGACCACCGCTTCCGGCCTGGTCATCCCAGACACCGCCAAGGAGAAGCCGCAAGAGGGCAAGGTCCTCGCGGTGGGCCCGGGCAACTGGGACGAGGACGGCGACAAGCGGATTCCGCTTGACGTCTCCGAGGGCGACATCGTCCTCTACAGCAAGTACGGCGGCACCGAGGTCAAGTACGGCGGCGAGGAGTACCTCGTGCTCTCCGCCCGCGACGTTCTCGCGATCATCGAGAAGTAAGCCGGTATGTGTCGGGCCCCGGACGCAGCTCTCAGCAGAGGCGACCGGGGCTTTCGACGCTAGGAGAGGACTTTCAACCAAATGGCGAAGATCCTGGAGTTCGACGAGGACGCGCGGCGCGCTCTTGAGCGCGGCGTCAACGCCCTCGCGGACGCCGTGAAGGTAACCCTCGGCCCGCGTGGCCGTAACGTCGTCATCGACAAGAAGTTCGGTGCTCCGACGATCACGAACGACGGCGTGACCATCGCTCGCGAGATCGAGCTGGAAGACCGCTACGAGAACCTCGGCGCCCAGCTCGCCAAGGAAGTGGCCACCAAGACCAACGACATCGCGGGTGACGGCACCACCACCGCGACCGTCCTGGCCCAGGCCATGGTCCGCGAAGGTCTGCGCAACGTCGCCGCCGGCGCCTCGCCGCTGTCGCTGAAGCGCGGGATCGACAAGGCCGCCAAGGCCATCAGCGACAAGCTGATCGCCAGCGCCCGCGAGGTCGGCGACAAGAAGGAGATCGCCAACGTCGCGACGATCTCCGCCCAGGACGCCAAGATCGGCGATCTCATCGCCGAGGCGTTCGACAAGGTGGGCAAGGACGGCGTCCTCACGGTCGAAGAGTCCAACGCCATGGGCATGGAGCTCGAGTTCACCGAGGGCATGCAGTTCGACAAGGGCTACCTGTCGCAGTACATGGTGACCGACCCCGAGCGCATGGAGGCCGTCCTGGAGGACGCCTACGTGCTGCTCACCCAGAGCAAGATCGCCTCCATCGCGGACTTCCTGCCGCTGCTGGAGCAGGTCGCCCAGACCAAGAAGCCGCTGTTCGTGGTCGCCGAGGACGTCGAGGGCGAGGCCCTGGCCGTCCTGGTCACCAACAAGATCCGCGGCACGTTCACCTCCGTGGCCGTCAAGGCCCCGGGCTTCGGTGACCGTCGCAAGGCGATGCTCCAGGACATGGCCATCCTCACCGGCGGCCAGGTCGTCGCCGAGGAGGTCGGGCTCAAGCTGGAGCACGTCGGTCTCGAGGTGCTCGGCACGGCCCGCCGCATCGTCGTCACCAAGGACGCCACCACCATCGTGGACGGCGCCGGCGACGCGCAGGCGATCGAGGACCGGGTCAAGGAGATCAAGCTCGCCATCGAGCAGTCCGACTCCGACTGGGACCGCGAGAAGCTGCAGGAGCGCCTGGCCAAGCTGGCCGGCGGTGTGTGCGTGCTGCGTGTCGGCGCCGCCACCGAGGTCGAGCTCAAGGAGAAGAAGCACCGTCTCGAGGACGCGATCTCCGCGACGCGCGCCGCGATCGAGGAGGGCATCGTCTCCGGCGGCGGCACCGCGCTGATCCACGTCGGCAAGGAGCTGGACGACCTCGGCCTCACCGGGGACGAGGCCACTGGCGTGGGCGTCGTCCGCCGCGCGCTGGTCGAGCCGACCCGCTGGATCGCCGAGAACGCCGGCCTCGAGGGCTACGTCGTCACCCACAAGGTGGCGGAGCTGTCCGCGGGCCACGGCCTCAACGCCGCGACCGGCGAGTACGGCAACCTGATCGACCAGGGCGTCATCGACCCCGTCAAGGTCACCCGCTCGGCGGTGCAGAATGCGGCGTCCATCGCCGGCATGCTGCTCACGACGGAGGCCCTGGTGGTCGACAAGCCCGAGGAGGAGGCCCCCGCCGGCGGCGGCGGTCACGGTCACGGCCACGGCCACTGATCGCTTCCTGGATCGCCACTGACCTCTCAAGGTCGCCAAGGCCCGTTGAGGCCGCCACGGCCCTGAGGTCGCCACGGCCCGCACCGCTCGCCGGTGCGGGCCGTTTCGCGTTCCTGCGGTGTTCGCGGGCTGTCTTCGAGGGTTGACGTCCGTTTCGAGGGGTGCGTCGGTGGTGGGGCCGGTCGTTCGGGGTGAAGGGCGGGTTCTCGGGGTGGGCGTCCGTGCTGGGGGCGCCCCTGGCGGGGCTGGGGCGTGTTCTGCGGCCCTTCCGCTACGGCCCAGCCGCCCTACCCCCACCCGCCGCACAGGGCCGGGCTCCGTCCAGGGTGACGCTCCTCCGGTGATGCGGGGCCGGCCGCCGTTACGCGCGCATCGTGCCCGTCTGGGTGGTTCATGCCTGTATATGAGTTTTTATAAGCATGAGGCGTATGTAGCGCATGAGGTCCGGTGGGCGATCTCATGCGTAGAGGCGGCGACCGGTGGATGTCCAGATGTGGAAAGTTGGGTTATTGCGGTAAACCAACCTATGGAGTAAAGCGTCTCGCGCCCGTGACAATTTTCGCGCATTTCGGGGAATCGGGTGAAATATTCCGACTCCATAGAAAGGCTTAGTGTGGTCGTCCGATTACGGGTAGTTATCGTCTCTTCAATGTGACCAATCCGTAGCCGTTCGCCATGACGACAGGCCGGACCAGGGCGGGCATCATGCCTAACGTGAGCGAGGGAAGCGTCGCCGACGCCAAAATTGGGGTAAGGCTCGCGTCGAGACTTCCGGCACGGACGGATGACTCCGACCTAAGAGAACTGACGAGCCTCGCCGTTGCGGGCGATCGTTCTGCGATCGAATCCCTGCTCGGCGAGTTGCGGCCGATGGTGGTGCGCTATTGCCGTGCCCGGCTGGGCCGGGTTTCTGGGCAATATCACATTGCAGATGACGTGGCCCAGGAGGTCTGCATCGCGGTGCTGTCCGCACTGCCGCGCTACCGGGACATGGGCCGGCCCTTCGCCTCCTTCGTCTTCGGCATCGCCTCGCACAAGGTGGCCGACGCCTTGCGGAGTTCGGTGCGCTCCGCCGTACCCACGCAGGATCTTCCTGACGGGCCCGACGAGGGCCCGGGGCCGGAAGAGACCGTGGTCCGCTACATCGAGGTCGAGCACGCGCGCAGGCTGCTGGCCCGGCTGCCCGCCAACCAGCGCGAACTCCTGCTGCTGCGGGTGGTGTCAGGACTGTCGGCCGAAGAGACCGGTAATGTACTCGGCATGTCACCAGGAGCGGTCCGCGTCGCCCAGCATCGGGCGCTGGCCAGGTTGCGGCAGATGGCCGAGCTGGAGTCGGCTTGACGCCGGAGGAACACGTGGAGGGCGCGGCCGCGTACGGTGACCGGACGCCCCCGAGTTCGACCGGCCCGTCGTCCCACGTCCCGGCCGATCCGTCATCCGGCGGCTCGGCCCGCGCGGCGGCTGACGGCTCACCCAAGCTCTCGGACGATCCTGTGTCCGGGGGCTTGCCGGTATGTCCTTCTGGGCTGCCCGAGCCGGCCGGGCCTGTGGTCGTGGCCTGCGGGGCGGTGGCCGACGCGGGGGATTCCTCTGGGCCGGTGGCCGGGGAGTGGGAACTCGGGGGATTGACGGCCGAGGAGCAGACCGACGCGTTTCTGGATGCTCTGGCGCTCGGGTACCAGCCTGACGCGACGGACCCGGCGCTACGGCTGCTCGCGGCCTTGCGGCACGACCTCGACGATCAGCGGCGCTCTTCGGTGTCCATGACGCCGTCGACGTAGCCCCTCGCGTACTCCCAGGTCACGTAGTCGGCGGGGTCGGGGTGGAAGGCGGGCTCGTGTACCTGCGGCCGGCCCTTGTCGATCATCTGGCGGAGGTTGCCGCGGAGCAGCTCCCAGTCGAAGAAGTGCTGTTCGCCGCATTCCGGGCAGTCGAGCACCAGTCCGAGGACGCCCTGGGGCTCCAGCAGCGAGCGAAAGACTTCCACGTCGGCCAGGTCGGTGATGGCCTCGTCGCGCTCGGCCGCCGTCAGCGGCTCCGGGTCGTCGAATTCGCCCATGGCCGAGGAAGGATCGTTCGGATCGTCCGCGAACGGGTCGCGGGGGACGTCTTCCAGCACCTTTCCACCATAGTGACCTAACGCAGCCTGGGCACTAATAAGCACCGCACCGACCACTTGTGCCGCATTCACCCCGGGGCCACAGCTCCCGAAACACCGGCAAACCCCCTGCCAAAGCACCGACCACGCTCAGGTCCGTCGACACCTCCGGTCCCTCGGACGGCGTGCCTGCCGGCGGCGCGGGGCGTACCGGAAAGGCCGGGTCAGCCGAGCCAGCCGCGGCGGGAGGCTTCGACCCCGGCGTGGAAGCGGGACTGTGCCCCGAGTTCGGCCATCGCGTCGGCGAAGCGAGCGCGGACGGTGCGGACCGAGACGCCGAGCTGGCGGGCGATCGAGTCGTCGCACATGCCCTGCGCGGCCAGCCGCAGCACCTGGACCATGCCGTCGCCCCGCCGCCCCCACGGCAGGGGGACGGAGCGGCTCCACAGCTCCTCGAAGAGCGAGCGCAGGACGCCGACGACGATGTTCGCGCGGACGAGGTAGAAGTTGTAGGCGTGGTCGGGCAGGCCGCCGCCCCACAGAGCGGGCAGGCCGGCGGCTTCGGGTCCCGCGGTCATGAACCAGCTGGGTACCCGGTCGAGCGTGCGGACCCTTCCGCCGGACTCCAGCAGGCGCGTGAGCTGGTCGCGGACACCTGGCAGCGCCAGGGTCGCCACCGGGATCACCGCGCGCATGCTGAGCAGGCGGCGCCGCTGGGCGTCGATCCAGGGGTCGGCGAACTTGCGGACGAAGTCGGTCATCGTGCGTTCGTCGGGGATGGCGATCAGCAACTCCAGCGGAGGAGCCTGTACGGCCATGCCGACCACGCTCTCGTAGAGCACGTCGGCCCCACTGACCAGTTCGACCGGAAAGGGGCCGCTCTGGTAGTGGCGGCCGGCGTCGTAGTCGTGGATGAGGCCGCGGATCGAGCCCAGGGCGGAGTCGATGCGCCGGCTCTCCTCGGCCAGCCGGTCCAGCCGCTCGGCGATCAGCCGGCCGAGGGCGGCGGCCGGGTGCCGGGCGAGGTACTCACCGGACCTCTCGTCCACCACGCCCAGCCGGACGAGGTCCTCGAGCTGCCTGCCGACCCTGTCGGCCGGGCCGTCCATGGCCTCGGCGAGCTCGGCCAGCGTGGCGCGGTGCAGGCGTAGGACCGCGGTGTACAGCGCGGTCTGTGCCGGGTCGAGGCCCAGCGTCTCGAGTGGATCGGAAACGGTGGCGGGCTCGTTACGCATGTGGGGGGCTCCGTAGGGGGGACACGGGCGTGCGGCGAGAATAACCCGGCACCAGACCTCTGTCCGGGTGTTGCTCTGACTCCTTCGGCGGGGGTGCAACTTCGTGCAATTGCACGTTTTCACATTGCGGTGTGCCCATGAGTAACGCAGGCTTAACCCAGCGTCGGCATCAAGGGTCGGGCGACGCGGCCATCAGGACGCGGAGGGGGGTTCGGTGGCGTAGAGCGCGTCCGACCAGATGCCGGTGGCCGGAGGAACCGGGCGGATCACCGACCGGCCGGTTCCTCCGGCACTTTTGTGCCTCTCCGGGGGCGCCGGGGAGACGGCGGTCCGTGGGGGTCATCGTCCCCCCGGCGCATTCTCACCCCCATCTTGCGGACCCGCGCGGTTCCGTTTGCAGGCAGGCCCTAAACTTGTCGCATCAGCGCATTGGCAGGAGGGGGCCGCAGCATGTCCAAATTCACCCAAACGGGGTTGACCTTCGATGACGTGCTGCTCGTGCCGGGGTATTCGGATCTCCAACCGGGGGAGGCGGAGACCGTCACACAGCTGTCGCGCAACATCACGCTCGCCATCCCGCTGGTCTCCGCGGCCATGGACACGGTGACCGAAGCGCGCATGGCGGTGGCCATGGCCCGGCAGGGCGGCATCGGCATCCTGCACCGCAACCTGTCGATCGAGGAGCAGGCCCAGCAGGTCGACCTGGTCAAGCGGTCGGAGGCGGGGATGGTGACGAATCCGGTCACCTGTACGCCGGACGACACGCTGGCCGACGTCGAGAGGCTGTGCGCCACGTACCGGATCTCGGGCGTGCCCGTCACCGACCGCGACGGCATCCTCGTCGGCATCGTCACCAACCGTGACATGCGCTTCGAGACCGACCAGAGCCGCCCGGTGCGCGAGGTCATGACGCCGATGCCGCTGGTGACGGCGCCGGTGGGCGTGTCGCGTGACGACGCCTTCTCGCTCCTGCGCAGCAACAAGATCGAGAAGCTGCCGCTGATCGACGGCGGCGGACGGCTGCGCGGGCTCATCACGGTCAAGGACTTCACCAAGAGCGAGCAGTACCCGCTGGCCACCAAGGACGCGGGCGGCCGCCTGGTCGTGGGCGCGGCGGTGGGCGTGGGCCCCGACGCCGAACTGCGGGTCAAGGCGCTGATCGAGGCCGGTGTCGACGTCGTCGTCGTGGACGTGGCCCACGGTCACTCCAAGGGACTGGCCGACATGATCGCCACGGTCAAGGCCAACAGCAAGGTCGACGTGATCGGCGGCAACATCGCCACCAGGGCGGGCGCGCAGATGCTCGTCGACGCGGGCGCCGACGCGGTCAAGGTGGGCGTGGGCCCCGGCTCGATCTGCACCACCCGCGTCGTGGCCGGTGTGGGCGCGCCGCAGGTCACCGCCATCCATCAGGCCTCGCTCGCCTGCGGTCCCGCGGGTGTGCCGGTGATCGGCGACGGCGGCCTGCAGTACTCGGGCGACATCAGCAAGGCCATCGCGGCGGGCGCCGACTCGGTCATGCTGGGTTCGCTCCTCGCCGGGTGCGAGGAGTCCCCGGGCGAGCTGATCTTCATCAACGGCAAGCAGTTCAAGTCCTACCGCGGCATGGGTTCGCTCGGCGCGGTCCGCAACCGCGAGCGCGGCGGCATGTCCTTCAGCAAGGACCGCTACGCGCAGGCGGACGTCGGCGGCGAGGACAAGTACATCCCCGAGGGCATCGAGGGACAGGTGCCCTACCGCGGCCCGGTCTCGGCGGTGGCCCACCAGCTGGTGGGCGGTTTGCGCCAGGGTATGTGGTACTCAGGATGCCGCACGATCGCGCAGATGCACTCCGACTGCGAGCTCATGCCGATCACCGCGGCGGGCCTCAAGGAGAGCCACCCGCACGACATCCAGATGACCGTTGAGGCTCCCAACTACCACAGAAGGTAAAACATGACTCAGGTGGAGATCGGCCGGGGCAAGACGGGCCGCCGGGCGTACGCGCTCGACGAGATCGGCCTCGTGCCCTCGCGGCGTACCCGTGACCCGGAAGAGGTCTCGATCGCCTGGCAGATCGACGCTTACCGGTTCGAGCTGCCTGTCGTGGTCGCGCCCATGGACAGCGTCGTCTCGCCGGCGACCGCGATCGAGATCGGCCGCCTCGGCGGCCTGGCGCCGCTCGACCTCGAAGGGCTCTGGACGCGTTACGAGGACCCGTCGCCGCTGCTGGAGGAGTGCGCCGCGCTCGACTCCGCCGCGGCCACCAAGCGGCTCCAGGAGATCTACGCGGCGCCGATCAAGGAAGAGCTGATCGGCCGGCGCATCGAGGAGATTCGCGCCTCCGGCGTCACCGCCGCCGTGCGCCTGTCGCCGCAGCGCACCGTGCAGTACCACAAGACGGTCATCGACGCGGGCGTCGACATCTTCGTCATCCGCGGCACCACCGTCTCGGCCGAGCACGTCTCGGGCAAGGCCGAACCGCTCAACCTCAAGCAGTTCATCTACGAGCTCGACGTCCCGGTGATCGTCGGTGGCTGCGCCACGCACACGGCGGCGCTGCACCTCATGCGCACGGGCGCGGCAGGCGTGCTGGTCGGCTTCGGCGGCGGCGCCTCCCACACCACCCGCAACGTGCTGGGCGTGGCGGTGCCGATGGCCACGGCCATCTCCGACGTGGCCGCCGCCCGCCGCGACTACATGGACGAGTCCGGCGGCCGGTACGTGCACGTGATCGCCGACGGCGGCATGGGCACCTCCGGGGACATCGCCAAGGCGATCGCCTGCGGCGCCGACGCGGTCATGGTCGGTTCGCCGCTGGCCAGGGCGGCCGAGGCGCCGGGCCACGGGTTCCACTGGGGTTCGGAGGCCCACCACCCCGACCTGCCGCGCGGGCGCCGGGTGGAGTTCGGCACGGTTGGCACGCTGGAGCAGATCCTCCACGGGCCCTCCAGCGTGGCCGACGGCTCGATGAACCTCATGGGCGCGCTGAAGCGCACGATGGCCTCGACCGGCTACTCCGACATCAAGGAGTTCCAGCGCGTGGAGGTCGTGGTCGCGCCGGTGCAGCGCTGACGTCCGCGACACGAAGGACCCGCCCCCTCGGGGCGCGGGTCCTTTTCCGTGTACGGCTAGCCACGGGTGAACCAGGTGACCTGGGCCCCGTTGTCGAAGCTCTCGCGGTGGGTGGGCGTGAACAGCGTCGGGTCGAAGCCGCCGGAGAAGGCCGCCACGCCGTCGCCGGCCACGACCGGGTAGCTCTTGATGATCAGCTCGTCGATCTCCGGGAGCACGCTGGCCGCCATCTTGCCGCCGCCGGCCAGCCAGACGTCCATGCCGGTGTCCTCGGCCTTGAGGCGCCTGACCAGCCCGACGGGGTCCTCGGTGACCAGGTCGACGGTGGGGTCGTCGATCTTTCCCAGGGTGGTGGAGACGACGTACTGGCGCATGTGGGCGTACGGGCTGGTGACATTGATCTCCAGGGCGGGGTCGTAGGTGCCGCGGCCCATCACGAGGGTGTCGAAGCGCTGGTTGGGCGTGCCTTCGAGGCCGACGTGCGCGCGTACGTGCGTGGGCAGGGTCTCGGGGTAGCGGGCGTTGATCCAGGCCGACATCTGGTCGGAGACGGGGTAGAAGTCCCACTGGTTGGAGGGGCCGGCGATGTAGCCGTCGATGGAGACGCCGACGTAGTAGACAAGCTTTCGCATTCTTAACTCCGTATGTAGTACTCTGCTTGAAGTGGTTTCAACGTAGTACTACAGGTGGAGTGGTGTCAAGTGCGGAAGAACCCGGAGCGGCGGCAGGCGTTGGTCGACGCCGCCATCGAGGTGCTGGCCAAGGAGGGGGCGCGCGGGCTGACGTTCCGCGCGGTCGACGCGGCGGCCGAGGTGCCGACGGGCACCGCGTCCAACTACTTCACCAGCCGCGACGACCTCCTGACCCAGGCCGGTGGCCGCATCTACGAGCGGCTGCTGCCCGACGACGAGACCATGGCCCAGCTGGACGTGGGGGATCAGGATCGTGCGCACTTCGCCCGGCTCATGCACGAACTGGTCGACCGGGTCATGGCCTTCAACACCGGCTTCCTGGCCCTGCTCGAACTGCGCCTGGAGTCCACGCGCCGCCCGGAGCTGCGGGAGGTCGTCACCAAGCGCATCCGCGCTGACGTCGACCAGAACATCGCCAATCACGTCGCCTCCGGCCTGCCGGGCGACTCCGCCACGGTGGTGACGCTGATGCTCGCGCTCAACTGGCTGATCATGGAACGGCTGACGCTGCCCGGCCTCTTCTCGGAGCAGGAGGTGCACGAGCTGGTCGACGTGCTGGTGGAGCGTCTGATCGGCCGTTGACATCTCATTAGATAGTGCTACTATCTAATGCATGATGACTCCATGGGTGCCGGGACCCGCTGCCGGTCACACGGGCGACGTACAGGTGATGGCGTCCCGATTCGAGCTGAAGAGCCTGGCCCAGGTGCCCGGGTTCCTGTTCCAGGCGATGCGGATGTTGCTGCAGGCCCGGCGTAGCGCGGGGGCGGTGGGGGCCACGTTGAAGGCGGCGCCGTTCAGGAAGACCTTCTGGACGTTGTCGGCGTGGACGGACCGCGCGGCGCTCGGCGCGTACGCCGGGGCGCAACCGCACCGCGGCATCGTCCAGGCGTACAAGAGCGGAATGGCGGCATCGGCGTTCGAGTTCTGGACGGCCGCCGCCCCCGCCGGTTGGGACGAGGCGCACGAACGCCTCAAGGACGGCGTGGCAGGGTGACGCCCACGCTCAGGCCGCCCTCGGGCGGTGCGCTGAGGTCGAGCGTGCCCTGGTGGGCCTCGACGATGGCGGCCACGATCGACAGGCCGAGCCCGAGGCCGTCGCCCGAGGCCCGCCGCCCCGGCTCCAGGCGCCGGAACGGCTGCACCAACATCGGAACCTGCTCGGGCGGGATCACCGCGCCGGAGTTCGCGACGCGGAGGGTGGCCGTGGCGTCGTTCGCGCCGGTCTCCACCGCGATCAGGCCGCCCGGCCCGCTGTACGTCACGGCGTTGTCGACCAGGTTCGCGACCAGGCGTTCCAGGAGGGCGCGGTCACCGGAGACCGGCGCGGGAGCCAGGGTCGCGCGAACGCCCGCATGGTCCAGGAACGGCTCGGCGACCGCGGCCAGCAGCCTTTCCAGTACGGCCCGCAGCGCCACCACGTCGGCGTCCGGATCGGCCAGTGCCACCTCGGCCATTGCCCGCTGAAGGGTCAGCGGCGTGCGCAGCTCGTGCGAGGCGTTGGCCACGAAGCGGCGCTGCGCGGTGAAGGCCGCGTCGAGCCGGTCGAGAAGCTCGTCGAAGGTGTCGGCCAGCTCCCTGAGCTCGTCGTCGGGCCCGGTCGCCGACAGGCGGCGATCCAGCCGGTCGGCGGTGATGCGGCGTACCGTCGCGGTCATCACGCCCAGCGGCCGCAACGCCCGCCCGGCGACCAGCCACCCCAGCCAGAGGGAGGCCATGGCCATGGCGCCCAGCGCGATCAGCGAGTTGACCAGCAGGCGCCTGGACACGGCCGGGTCCCGGAGGGCGCCCAGCGCGGGTTCGCGGACGGTCACCGCCGTCGAGGCGCCGCCGCCCGGCAGGACGGGGGCGGCCGGTGGGCCGGGGAAGGGGGAGTGCTCGACCAGGAGATAGGTGAGCACGACCAGGAGCGCCCCGGCCAGCACGAACAGGCCGCTGTAGAGCGCGGTCAGGCGGAACCGCACGGTCTTCATGGGCTGAGAGATCCTCCTATGCGGTATCCGGCCTGGGGGATGGTTTCGATCAGCGGCGGGTCGCCGAGTTTGCGGCGCAGACGGCTGATCGTCACCTTCACGGTCTGCGTGAACGGGTCGGCGAACTCGTCCCAGCCGCGCTCCAGCAACTGCTCAGCCGAGACCACCGCGCCCTGCGCGGCCAGCAGCAGCTCCAGCACCGCGAACTCCTTCGGGCTCAACGTCAGCCGGCGTCCGTCGCGGGTGGCGACCCGGGTGGACGGATCCAGCCTGAGCCCGCCGCGAACCAGCACCGGCGGCAGCGCGGGCAGCGCCCGCCTGGCCAGCGCGCGTACCCGGGCGACCAGCTCGGCGAAGGCGAACGGCTTCGGCAGGTAGTCGTCGGCGCCGATGTCCAGGCCGGTGACGCGGTCGGAGATCGTTCCCGCCGCGGTCAGCATGAGCACCCGCGCCGGGCGGCCGCCGGCGGCGAGCGCCCTGCAGACCTCGTCCCCGTGTACGCCGGGCAGGTCGCGATCCAGGACGACCACGTCATAGGCGTTGGCCGCCGCGCGTTCCAGCGCCGCGTGGCCGTCGAAGACGACGTCCACGGCCATGCCCTCGCGCCGTAGCCCGGCGGCGACCGTCAGGGCCAGCTCCTCGTGGTCCTCGACCATCAGCACCCGCATGGTGTCCCAGAATGCCCCGCGCCCGGTTACAGCCGGGTAACCGCGGGACGCCGCCGGGCAAGCGCGGGTGTGTCCGGGCATGGGTGGGCCGGTTTCAGGGGCCAGGGCCCGGCCAAGGAGTCGGGCCTTGAGGGGCCGACGTGGGCCGTTGCGGTGGGGACCACGTCCGACGTGAGAAGCGACCCCCACGATCGGGGCCCGCGCACGACGGCGGGTGGGGGCGGGGCGGCTTGCCGTAACGGATGGGCGCCCGGACAGGGCGGCGGACCAACGGAGAGGCGACTGAGAGGAAAGCCGGAATCAGGCGCGGATCACCTTGACGCCCGCTTCGGAGAGTTGGTCGAAGAGGGCGTCGGAGAGTTGTTCGTCGGTGACGAGGGTGTCGATCTCGGACAGGGGGCAGATGCGGGCGAAGGCGCGCTTGCCGATCTTGGAGGAGTCGGCGACCACCACCACCTGGGCGGCGCGGCTGACGAGCAGGTGGTTGACGCTGGCCTCGCCCTCGTGGTGGGCCGAGGCGCCGAGCTCGGCGTCGAGCGCGTCCACGCCGAGGAACGCCGCGTCGAGGGTGACCTGGTCGAGGACGCCTCCGGCCAGCGGGCCGATGAGTTCGTAGGACTGCTGGCGGGCCACTCCGCCGGTCACCACGATCTTGACGTGCTGGCGGACGGTCAGTTCCGAGGCGATGTTCAGCGCGTTGGTGACGATGGTGAAGCCCGACTCCAGCGTCGAACGGGTGGCCAGCGTGCGGGCCAGTTCCGAGGTGGTGGTGCCGCCGTTGAGGCCGATGACGGCGCCGGGGTTGACGAGTTCGGCGGCGGCCGCGGCTATGCGGTGCTTCTCGTCGGCGTGCCGGGCGGTCTTGTAGCGCAGCGGCAGGTCGTAGCTGACGCTCTGGGCCACGGCGCCGCCCCGCGTGCGCATGAGCATCTGCTGCTGGGCGAGCTGGTCGAAGTCACGGCGGATGGTGGCGGTGGAGACCTCGAGCGCCTGGGCGGCTTCCTCTACGGAGAGACGGCCCTCCTGGGCGAGCAATTCGAGAATCGCGTTCCATCTGTCATACCTGGACACGATTTGCCTCCTAGGTGATCCGTCAGGAGCAAGCGTGGCACAACCAGGGAGGTCAGAGCGAACAGTGCAGTTTCCTGCTCCATTCTGGTATAAAAAACGCAGAAACAATCACCCCCGGGGAGGTAAGTGGTGACCACCCACACCGAGGCAGAGATCGCCTCTCAGCCCGAATGCTGGCGTCGTGCCGTCGAGAACGTTCCCGTCGACGCGCTGCCGCGGCCGGGAGAGCGCGTCGCCGTCGTCGGCTGCGGGACCTCCTGGTTCATCGCGATGGCGTACGCCACGCTGCGCGAGCGGGCCGGGCTGGGCGAGACGGACGCGTTCGCCGCCTCCGAGGCGCCCACCGGCCGCCGCTACGACCGCGTGCTCGCCCTCACCCGCTCCGGCACCACCACCGAGGTGCTGGAGCTGCTCGGCAAGCTCGGCGACACCAGGACCACGGCGATCACCGCCGACCCGAACACCCCGATCATGAGCGCCGCCGAGCAGGTGATCGTGCTCGACTACGCCGACGAGAAGTCCGTCGTGCAGACCCGCTTCGCCACCACCCAGCTCGCCATGCTCCGCGCGAGCCTCGGCGAGGACCTCACGAAGGCGATCGCCGACGTGGCGGAGGCGGTCGCCGCGCCGCTGCCCGACGAACTGATCGAGGCCGAGCAGTTCAGCTTCCTCGGCTCCGGCTGGTCGGTGGGCCTGGCCCAGGAGGCGGCGCTGAAGATGCGCGAGGCGTCCCGGTCGTGGACCGAGGCGTACCCGGCCATGGAGTACCGCCACGGCCCGATCAGCATCGCCGGACCCGGCCGGGTCACCTGGATGCTCGGCTCCGCCCCGGAAGGACTGCGTGAGCAGGTCGAGGCCACCGGCGGCGGGTTCTTCGAGTCCGAGCTGGACCCGATGGCCGAACTCGTCCGCGCCCAGCGCGTGGCCGTCGCGCGCGCCTTCGCCCGCGGGCTCAACCCGGACGAGCCCCTGCACCTCACGCGATCTGTGATCCTTTCTTCATGAGCATCACTGCATCCGTCACTCTCTCCGACGCCCGCATCGTGAGCCCCGAGGGGGTTCACGACGGGTGGCTGACCATCGAGGACGGCCGGGTCACGCACGTCGGCCAGGGCCCGGCTCCGCGTGACGGTCACAGTCTTGGCGGACGCCACGTCGTGCCCGGGTTCGTGGACATCCACAACCACGGCGGTGCGGGCGGCTCCTTCCCGACCGGCGACCAGGAGACCGCGCGCGACGCGATCGCCCTGCACCAGAGGCACGGCACCACCACGATGGTGGCGAGCCTGGTCAGCGGGCCTGTGGCCGGCCTCGCCGCCGCGGCCGCCTCGCTGGCCGACCTGTGTGACGACGGGGTGCTGGCCGGGATCCACTTCGAGGGTCCCTACATCTCCAAGGACCGCTGCGGCGCGCACGACCCGGCCGCGCTGCGCGACCCGTCGCCGGGGGAGTTCGCCGGGCTGGTGAAGGCCGGGCGCGGGCATGTGCGCATGGTCACGATCGCCGCGGAACTGCCCGGTGCGCTCGACACCATCCGCGAGGCCGTCGGCTCCGGCGTGATCGCCGCCATCGGGCACAGCGACGCGACGTTCGAGCAGACCCAGGCCGGGATCGAGGCTGGCGGCAGCGTCGCCACCCACCTGTACAACGCGATGCCCGCGCTGGGCCACCGCGCTCCCGGGCCGATCGCCGCGCTGCTGGAGGACGAGCGGGTGACCGTCGAGCTGATCAACGACGGGGTGCACGTGCACCCGGCGATGATCAAGCTGGCCTTCGACGTCGCGGGGCCGGGCCGTACCGCGCTCATCACCGACGCGATGATGGCCACCGGCCTGTCCGACGGCGTCTACAAGCTCGGCGCCATGGACGTCAACGTGGCCGGCGGCGAGGCCCGGCTGGCCACCGACGGCACGATCGCGGGCAGCACGCTCACCATGGACGTCGCGTTCCGGCGCGCGGTGCGGATGGCCGGGCTCACGTTGCCCGAGGCGGTGAGCGTGACCTCGGCGACCCCGGCACGCGTGCTCGGACTGTCGGACCGGCTCGGCACGATCGCCGCGGGCAAGTTCGCCGACCTGGTGGTGCTCTCCTCCGACCTTGAGGTGGAGGGCGTGATGCGGCGCGGAATCTGGACCACGGAGCCCTGATGATCGTCACTGTCACCCTCAACGCCGCCCTGGACACCACCTACCGGGTCGGGGCCGTGGACTGGGACGGCGTCAACCGCGTCTCGGCGGTTCACCGGCGGGCGGGTGGCAAGGGCGTCAACGTGGCCCGCGTGCTGGCCGCCCTCGGTCACGACGTGCTGGCCGTGGGCCTCGCGGGCGGCCCGACCGGCCAGGCCGTCCTGTCCGACCTGGACTCCGCGGGGCTCGCGCACGCCTTCACCCCGATCGCGGGCGAGTCCCGCACCACACTGGTCATCTCCGCACACCCTGAGGATCCGTCGAGCGCGGGAGATCTGCCGAGCGTGGGAGATCCCTCGGGCGGGGGTGATCCGTCGGGTGCGGGAGATCTGCCGGGTGCGGGAGGTTCTTCGGGTGCGGGAGGTTTTACGGGTGCGGGAGGTTTTTCGGGTACGGCGGCGCCCGCCGGGGGCCGGACGGCGTTGTTCAACGAGCCGGGGCCCGAGGTGACGCCCGAAGAGCTGCGAAATTTCGTGATGTCGTATGAGACGCGGGTCAAGGCGGCCGACGCGGTCGTGATCTCGGGGAGCCTGCCCGGCGGTGTGCCTGCCGACTTCTACGCCACGCTGGCCCGGATCGCCGCCCGCCACGGCGTGCCCGCCATCGTCGACGCCGACGGTGAGCCGCTGCGCCACGCACCCACCGGACGGCCCACGATCGTCAAGCCCAACCACGAGGAGCTGGCCAGGGCGGTACCCGGCGGCACTCCGGCCGAAGGCGCCCAGGCACTGCGCTCCCGGGGCGCCGAGTCGGTGGTCGTCTCCATGGGCAAGGACGGCCTGCTGGCCGTCACGCCGGAGGGGGACTTCCGGGCCCGCATGCCGTACACGGTGGAGGGAAACCCGACGGGCGCGGGCGACGCGCTCGTGGCCGGGCTGGCGCTGGGCCTGGTCGAGGCGGCGGCCTGGCCGGAACGGCTGCGCAGAGCCGCGGCCCTCGGCGCCGCCGCGGTCGCCGCCTCGGTGGCAGGCGACTTCGACCACAACGTCTACACCGACATCCACCCAAAGATCGACATTTCCTAACCCCACTCACCCAACCCCAACCCAGCAGAACCGCCCGATCCAGCAGACCCGCACGACCCAGCGAACGCCCGGTTCCCGCCGGGACATCCCGATCTGAAGGAGCCCGTCATGCCCCTCGCCGGAATCGGCGACATCATCGCCAGCTCCCCCGCCGGCGTCGGCGCGTTCAACGTGATCCAGCTGGAGCACGCCACCGCCATCGTGGCCGGCGCCGAGGCCCTGGGCCTGCCTGTGGTCCTGCAGATCAGCGAGAACTGCGTCCGCTACCACGGCGCGCTCGCGCCCATCGCCCGCGCCTCGATGGCCGTGGCCGAGCTGGCCAAGGTGCCCGTCGCCGTTCACCTGGACCACGCCACGCGGCGTGACCTGGTGGAGGAGGCGGTGGAGCTGGGGATCGGGTCGGTGATGTTCGACGCCTCGGCGCTGCCCGACGAGGAGAACGTGCGGGTCACGGCCGAGGTGGCGGCGTACTGCCATGAGAGGGGTGTCTGGGTGGAGGCCGAGCTCGGCGAGGTCGGCGGCAAGGACGGCGTGCACGCGCCCGGCGCGCGCACCAAGCCGCACGAGGCGGTCGACTACGTGGCCCGCACCGGCGTGGACGCCCTGGCCGTCGCGGTCGGCAGCTCGCACGCCATGACCACGAAGGACGCCGTCCTCGACCTGGGCCTGATCGCCGAGCTGCACGCGGCGGTGCCGGTCCCGCTGGTGCTGCACGGCTCGTCGGGCGTGCCCGACGAGACCTTGAGCGCGGCGGTACGGCAGGGCATGAAGAAGATCAACATAGCCACGCACCTCAACAAGGCGTTCACCGGCGCGGTCCGCGACTACCTGGCCGGCGACGAGAAGGTGGTCGACTCCCGCAAGTATCTCAAGGCCGGCCGCGAGGCGGTGGCCCGCGAGGTGACACACCTGCTGCGGGTGCTCACGACTCCCGCATGAACCGGAGGAACGCCTGAGGGTCGTCCAGCCAGGGGAAATGCCCCGCGCCTGGCTGGACGGCCATGACGCCGCGCGGGAACAACCGGGCCATCTCCCGCACGACCTCGGGCATGGCTCCCATGTCGTACTCGCCGGCCAGCAGGCGCACCGGCCCCTCGAAATCGCCCAGGGCGGCCCGCGTGGCCGGCGGGTCGAAGGCGTCCTGGCCGTAGACGCGCGCGGCCTCGTCGTTGCGCAGCGCGTCCTCGGCGGCGACGCGGGCACGGGCGGCGTCGTCCCAGCGTCCCCAGGAGAACGGCGCGATGGCCGGCCAGTCGTCGGGCCCGCCGCGGCCTTCGGTGATGTTCACCAGGGCGGCGTAGGCGCCGGCGAACCAGGGCTCGTCCTTCCTGAGCAGGGCGAACTCGCGCCGCCGCGCCCCCGACGGCATCAGGCCGACGGCGAACACGCTGGGTGTGACCAGCGTCAGCGACCGGACACGCTCGGGATGGCGGGCGGTGTAGAGGACGGCGAGGTTGGCGCCGGCGGAGTGCGCGAGCAGGTCGAGCCGTTCCAGACCGAGGTGGCGGCGCAGGGCCTCCACGTCGGGAACGAGCCGGTCGCAACGGTAGGTGGAGGTGTCCTCCGGTACGGCAGAGCCGCCCGTGCCGCGCGGATCGAGCATGACCAGGCGCCGCTCCTCCGACAGCCCGCCCAGGTCGCCGAGGTAGCCGGAGGCGGACATGGGCCCGCCCGGCAGGCAGACCAGCGGCTCGCCCCGGCCGAGCTCGTGGCAGGCCAGGGTGGTTCCGTCGTCGGCGGTGAAGGTGGTGGTGGTCATGGCCGACAAGCCTGGAGGAACCAGGTCACGAAACGAGGCGGCGCCGTAAAGCAGGGAGAAGGGGGGAATAGGGTCGGAGGGAGAGCCGACGGCCAGGACGAGCGGCAGGGGGACAGATGTCGGGTAAGGGCGCACTCGGGCCGGACGACCGGACGGCGGCGCTTGCGGCCATGGCGGAGCGAGAGCTCGATCTCGTCGTGGTCGGCGGCGGTGTCGTGGGCGCCGGCGTGGCGCTCGACGCGATCACGCGCGGGCTGCGGGTCGGCGTGGTGGAGGCCAGGGACTTCGCCTCCGGCACCTCCTCGCGCTCGTCGAAGCTGATCCACGGCGGCCTTCGCTACCTGGAGCAACTCAACTTCGAACTGGTCCGCGAGGCGCTGCAGGAGCGGGCGCTGCTGCTGCAGCGGATCGCGCCGCACCTGGTACGGCCGGTGCCGTTCCTGTTCCCGATGACGCATTTCGGGTGGGAACGGCCCTACGTGGGCGCGGGCGTGGCCCTGTACGACACGCTCGGCCTCGCCTCCGGCCAGAACAGAGGCGTACCGGGCCACCGGCACCTGTCGCGCAGCCGCGCGCTGCGCCTGGCGCCGGCGCTGAAGAAGACCTCGTTCACCGGCGCCGTGCAGTACTGGGACGCGCAGGTCGACGACGCGCGCTACGTGATGACGCTGCTGCGCACGGCCGCCTCCTACGGCGCGCACGTGGCCCAGCGCGCCCAGGTGGTCGGCTTCCTGCGTGAGGGCGAGCGCGTCACCGGGGTCCGGGTACGCGACCTGGAGAGCGGGGCCGAGCTGGACGTGCGCGCCCAGCAGGTGGTCAACGCCACCGGCGTCTGGACCGACGATATCCAGGAGCTCGTCGGCGGCCGCGGCCAGATCCACGTACGCGCCTCCAAGGGCATCCATCTGGTCGTCCCCAGGGATCGCATCCACTCGCGCACCGGCATCATCCTGCGCACGGAGAAGTCGGTGCTCTTCGTCATCCCGTGGGGCCGCCACTGGATCATCGGCACCACCGACACCCAGTGGACGCTCGACAAGGCCCACCCGGCCGCCTCCCGCGTGGACATCGACTACCTGCTCGACCACGTCAACGCGGTGCTGTCGGTGCCGCTGACGCGCGACGACGTGGAGGGCGTGTACGCGGGGCTGCGCCCGCTGCTGTCGGGCGAGTCGGAGGAGACCTCCAAGCTGTCGCGCGAGCACGTCGTCGCCCACCCGGTGCCCGGACTGGTGATGATCGCCGGGGGCAAGTACACGACGTACCGGGTGATGGCCAAGGACGCCGTCGACGCCGTGGCGCACGGCCTCGACCAGCGGGTGCCGCGCTCGTGCACCGACCGCATCCCGCTCGTGGGCGCCGAGGGCTACCAGGCGCTGTGGAACGGCCGTCAGCGCCTGGCCGCCGAATCCGGCCTGCACGTGGCCAGGATCGAACACCTTCTCCAGCGGTACGGCTCGCTCATCCACGAGGTCCTGGCCCTGATCGAGGACGACCCGTCGCTGGGCGGCCCGCTCAACGGCGCCGACGACTACCTGCGCGCCGAGATCGTCTACGCCGCCACCCACGAGGGCGCCAGACACCTCAATGACGTGCTGACCAGGCGTACCCATATCTCGATCGAGACCTTCCATCGCGGCCTGGCCGTCGCGCACGAGGCCGCGGAACTGCTGGCCGGGCCGCTCGGCTGGGACGACGAGCAGGTCAAGCGCGAGGTGGAGTACTACACCAAGCGGGTCGAGGCCGAGCGCCTGTCGCAGGAGCAGGACTCCGACCAGGCGGCCGACGCCATCCGGCTGGGCGCGCCGGAGATCGTCCCGGTCCCGGAACGGTCATGAGCGAACCGTCCCAGCGGCTGGCGGCGTCCGCCTGCCGTCGGCGTGGTGGATGAGTAAGTATTCGCATTACGTAGGTCCTACGTATAGGCGTCGCCCCTGATCGTGATCGATGTTGGCTGTTGATCCCGATCAGGAGGACCTTCATGCGACGACGCATCCCGGTACTCGCCTTACTCGCCGGCGCCCTCGCCTTATCCGGCGCGGGCGTCGCCTCCGGTGAACAGGCCCAGCAGGCCCCGCCGGCGACGCCCGCCGTACACGGCGACGACCACGGCAAGCCGGACATCGACAACAGGAAGGGCGAGGTCAGCCCGCCCGCCCAGGCCAGGAGAAGCGGCAAGGAGACCGTCCGCTGGAACGCTCTCGGCACCGCTTCCGTGGTCACGGCCGACACGCCGCTGGCCGAGGGGCTCTCATCCGATCCGGAGCAGGCGGCGCGCGCCTATCTGGCGGCCAACCCGCAGCTCTTCGGTGAGGCTCTGGGTTCGCTGGAGAAGGTGGCGGTCAATCCCATCGGCTCGGGCTTCGCCGTACTGCTGCGGCAGAAGTTCGGCGACCTGCCCGCCGGAGCGGACGGGATGGTCGTGGTCGGCGTCCAGGGCGGCAAGGCCGTCTACGCCTCCTCCTCGCTGTCACGCTCCACGGCCACGCCTCCCGCGGCCGTGATCACCGAGCAGCGGGCGCTGGAGATCGCCGCCCAGGACGCCGAGATCGACGTGGCCTCGGCGACGACCAAGCAGGTCACCGCGGTGGCGGTGCCCGCGGGTGAGAGCGTGCACCGGGCGTTCCAGGTCGTGCTCATCGGCAAGGACGTCGGTTACACGACCCACGTCGATGCCGTCAGTGGCGCGATCCTGCTGCGCGAGAGCCTGGCCGACCAGTTTGACCCGGAGTGGTCGGTGTTCCCGGCCAACCCGCCGGCCGACTACTCCTCGACCGACAACCGGCAGCGCTGGTGCTCCACTCCCGGTCCCGGCTGCGCCCTCGTGGTCGGCGGCGACCCGGCCACCGGCAAGGCGTGGGACGTGGACCACGCGACGGACACGCCCACGAACACCAGCCTCGGCAACGCGGCCCGCACGTTCGAGAACCGCGCCAGCGGCGACCCGTTCACGGTCGGCACCCGCAGCAACGTTCTGACGCCGAGCCGCAAGTACGTCTACCCGTGGACGAACGCCTGGTACAAGGCGTCGTGCAACCCGGCCGTGCTCGACCAGCCGGGCGAGGCCGACCTCGAGTCGGCGATCTCGAACCTGGGCGCGATGCACAACCGCATGCACGACTGGTCCTACCGGCTCGGCTTCACCGAGACCGCGTGGAACATGCAGGTCAGCAACGGCGACCGCGGCGGCCTCGGCGGCGACCCCGAGCAGGGCAACGCCCAGGCGGGCGCGAAGGTCCTGAGCGTACGCGACAACGCCAACCAGATCACCGGTCCCGACGGGGTCGCGCCGATCACGAACATGTACATGTGGCAGCCGATCGCCGGCTCCTTCTACTCGCCGTGTGTCGACGGTGACTACGACATGTCGGTCATCGGGCACGAGTACACGCACGCCATCTCCAACCGCATGGTCGCCGGCCCCAACGCCGGCCTCAGCGGCGCGCAGGCCGGCGCGATGGGCGAGAGCATGTCCGACCTGTTCGCGATGGAGTACCTCTACGAGAACGGCTTCCGCCCGCGCGGCAACACCCCGTACGTCACCGGCGGTTACGCCACCGGCGACGCCGAGCGCGGCATCCGCAACTACGACATGTCCAAGTCGGACCTGAACTACAGCAACATCGCCTACGACCTGGTCGGCCAGCAGGTGCACGCCGACGGCGAGATCTGGTCCTCGACCCAGTTCGACGTCCGCAAGGCCTTCCTCAAGAGGTACGGCGACGCCTCCACCCGCGTCCAGCGCGACTGCGCCGAAGGCCGCAGGGCCATCGACAAGTGCCCGGGCAACCGCCGCTGGATCCAGCTCCACTTCGACGCGTTCCTGCTCACGGCCGTCGGCACGCTCAGCTACGTTGACATGCGCGACGCGATGCTGGCCGCCGACCGGCTGCGCTTCGACGGCAAGAACCAGGACATCATGTGGAACGCCTTCGCCGAGCACGGCCTCGGTGACGGCGCCACCAGCAACGGCACCGCCGACCCCGACCCGGTGCCCAGCTTCGTCTCCCCGCACGCCAAGAACGCCACGTTCACGCTGAAGCCGGTCGGCGAGGCGAAGGACGCGGCGGTCCGCCTGTACGTGGGCGACTACGAGGGCCGCGTGGTTCCGGTGGCCGACACCGACCCGGCCACCGCGATCGACGAGACCTTCCAGATCGTGCCCGGCAAGTACGACTTCGTGGCGGTCGCGCCGGGCTTCGGCCACACGCGCTTCTCGCTGCCGGTGCCGCCCGGTGTGAAGCTGCCGCTGCCGTTGTCGCTGAGCCGTAACCACGCCTCCGCCGCGGCGGGCGCGACGGCTTCCGGCGACGGCGTCAACCAGGCCAAGCTCATCGACGAGACGGAGGCCACGAACTGGGCCTCGCTGACCGGCCCCGTGGCCGGCAAGAACGTCATCGTCGACCTGGCCGGGACCGCGCCGGTGCGCGTGGGCCGGGTCCAGGTCAGCGCCATGCTCCGGCCGAACATCGGCGACCCGGCCGACCCGGGCGGCCAGAACCGCTTCTCGGCGCTGCGCTCGTTCGAGATCCTGGCCTGCGACGCCTCCACCGGGGCCGACTGCGCCAACCCGGCGAGCTTCCGCAAGGTCTACACCAGCCCGTCCGACGCGTTCCAGACGGCCAGGCCCCGCCCGCGCGGCGCCGACCTGCTGATCGAGTCGTTCCGGGTGCGGTCGTCGAAGGCCACCCACCTCATCCTGCGTACGGTGTCCAGCCAGTGCACCGGCAACCCGGTCTACGCCGGTGAGCAGGACCAGGACCCCAACTCCGCCACCGACTGCACCACCGCCAGCCCGCTGGCCGGCCACATCAGGGCCGCCGAGCTGCAGGCGTTCACACACTAGGAAAGGCATGACCGCAGCCCCGCCGCACGCCATGCGGCGGGGCTAGCCGCTGCTTCCCGGCAGTTGCCTGCGGGAGGTCAGGCCGAGTTTGCGCAGCGCGTTGGCCACGTGCACCTCGACGGTCCTGGGCGACAGGAAGAGGCTCTCGGCGATCTCCCGGTTGGTCAGCCCTTGGGCGGCCAGGCCGATCACCTGCTCCTCGCGCGGCGACACGGCGCCCTTCGTCTCGGCCGGCGCCTCGACCCTGCGGTGCAGCCTGCGCCGGATACCGGGGGTGATCGAGTCGTAGACCGCCTGCCTGGCCAGGGGCTGGCGCAGGCCGTACCGGCCGGGGACCGGCTGGTGGAGCAGGCCCCGCCGTACCGCCTCGGCGAGACCGCGCTCGCTCTGCTCGGGCGGGAGGCCGGCGACGGCGGCGAGCGACCGCTCGCTCGCCGGCTCGTCGAGCACCGCGGCCGCCTGCACGATGCGCCGCGCCGCGACCGGCAGCGCCTCGATCTTCAGCAGTACGGCGTCGCGCAACGCCGGCGGTGTCCCGGAGCCTTTGCCTTCGGCCAGCATGCGGGCCAGTTCCTCGATCGCGAACGGCACCCCGAGCGTCAGCGGCCACAGATCCGGCGGATCGGGCAGCAGATGTTTGGCCAGCAGCGCGGTCTCCTCGGCGTCCAGCGGCGCGAGGGACAGCTGGGAGTGGCGGATGTGCGGCGGCAGGTGCGAGCGGAACGCGGCGACGGGGAAGGAGGCGTCCTCTGGACGGAAGGTCAGCAGGAGGTTGGCCCCGGCGGGCAGGCAGCGGGTGAGGAAGGCCAGCAGCTCGCGGGTGTCGGGATCGATCCAGTGCACGTCCTCGACGACCAGGGTGATCGGCTGGAGCGCGTCGACCAGCGACAGCACCGCCCGGAACAAACGATGCCGCTCGACCTGCGGGTCCTGGACAGGAGGCGGGTCGAGCGGCAGGAGGTGGGAGAACTCCGGTAACAGGGGGCGTAACGCCCCGGTGACCGGGTTGAGGCCGGGCGGGAGTTCGGCGTCGCGCAGGGCCTCCACGATCGGGCCGAACGGGAAGCGCATGGGGTGGCAGTTGCCGACCAGCAGGGGGCTGGACAGTTCGTGGAGCAGGCGCGTCTTGCCCACGCCCGCCTCGCCGTCGATCAGGACGACCGCGGGTGGGCGGGCGAGAACGGCCGACACCTGGTCGAGTTCTCGCTCTCGTCCCACGAAAGGCATCCGCACCCCCAACATCACGGTGTCAGTGGATTTTTCACCATTAGTTGGGGACTGTCCAGATCCGTTTACGTCACCGGGATCCACGCCTTCTCGGCGAGCGTGGTGGCGTCGTTGACCTGGACGCCTTCGTAGGAGACGGTCCAGAGCTCGTCGCCGATCACCATCGCCCGCTGGATGCCGGGCTGGTAGGAGTACTCCTTCTGCGTCTGCTTCGGGTGCTTGACCATGCCGAGCTTGGTGACGCCGCTCTGGTCCACCTTCATCACCATGGCGCCGGTGGTGTTGTCCTTGTAGCCGGACAGCGGGATCACCGTCAGGCCCGTCTTGGGCCAGTACAGGAACGCGTGCGGGTCCCACTCGGCCTCGGAGCCGGAGTCCTTCTGGAACATCTGCGACAGGCGGCGCGGGCCGGCCGGGTCGCTGACGTCGAACAACGACAACTGTGTGCCCAGCGTGCGGCCCTTGTCGCTGGCCTCCTGGCCGACGCCGATGAGCCGGCCGTCGCCCGCCGGGTGCAGGTAGGCGGAGTAGCCGGTGATCTTCAGCTCGCCGGTGACGCGCGGGGCGGCCGGGTCGCGCAGGTCCAGGGTGTAGAGCGGGTCGACCTGGCGGAAGGTGACCACGTAGCCGACCGGGCCGATGAAGCGCACCGAGTAGATGCGCTCACCCTTGCCCAGGCCGCCGACCTCGCCGACCCTGGCCAGGGTGTCGGCCTTGAGCACGTAGACGCTGCTGGAGCTGGTCTTCTGGTCGGACTGCGTGGTGGCCACGCGCAGGTTGCCCTCGAACTCCGACAGCGAGTACTGGTTCAGCAGGCGGCCGGGCACCTTGCCGGAGGAGACGTACTTGGGCGCGCCGGCCTGGCCGACGTCGAAGCGGTGGAGCTCGGTCTCCTCGGGCGGGATCACCGGGGTTGGCCGGGCCGGTTCGGTGGGATCGACGGGCGGCACGTCGCTCGGGGTGGCGGTGGGCGTGGCCGTGGTGGTCGGGGTGGCGGTGGCCGTGGGGGTGGGCTCGGTCGGGGAGGGCTCCTCGGCGGGCGCCTGGGCGGTCGAGGCGGTGTCCGGGGTGGCGGAGGCGGTGTCCGGGGTGGCGGCCGGGGTGGGCGGCGGCTCGACCGGGGTGTCCTCCAGCATCACCGGCCCGCTCGGCCACCACCAGCGCGGGTTGCTCGCCACGTACAGCGACTGGCCGGTGCCGTAGACGGTGTCGCCGTCGGCGGCCAGGCTGATCGGGTCGGTCCCGGCGGCCGTCACGCCCTGGGCCAGGTCGAGGCTGTGCACGGTCAGCAGCGAGGTGCCGGTGTAGTCGGCCGGGTGGCTGACCCGCTCGCAGGCCACCGAGTCCTTCTTGACCGTGCCGCTCTCGTCGGTGATCTCGATCTTGGGCAGCCAGGCTTCGACGGGAGCCTGCCGGACGACCTCTTGGTTGATCTTCTTGAGCTGTTCCTCGCCGACGCGGTCCTTCGGCTGCGGGAACTTGATGTCCGGCTGGCTGCGGGTCACGATGCGGACCGTCGAGCCGACCATGCGGGCGTCCACGTGCTCACCCTGCGGGCGTACGGTGCTGAGCACCTTGGGCTTGCCGGACAGGTCGACCAGGATGTAGGCGGTCTGCATCTGCGGGGCGAAGCTCTTCTCCAGCATCGCCATGCCGCCGCGGTAGATCACCAGCACGCGGTCGCCCGAGATGAGCAGGTCGCCGCTCATGAAGCCGCCCGGCTGGTCCTGCTTGACCAGTTCGAGCTCGGCGGTCACCTTCTTGGTCGCGGTGTCGATCACGCGCAGCCTGCCGTTCGTGACCGTGAAGACGCGGTTGCCGTCGGTCTTGACCAGGTCGGGCTCGTCCACACCGGCCTCGTGCACGTTCGTCGTGGAGTGCTCGGGCGTGGCCTTCGCCGTCATGGCGGTGTCCGACTGCACCATCTCGCGCGCGCCGAACGGCTGGATCCCCGGGCCGAACCCCCACGGGCCGACGTTCTCCGCCGCCTTCTGGCGCAGCCCGGCGAGCATGTCGTCGCAGCTGGAGTAGGCGACCAGGCGCACGTCCTTGCTCAGATCCAGGGGCGCCGGCTCCGGCGTCTGGGCGGTGGAGGTGCAGGCGGCGGCGGCCGTCGCCAGGGCGGCGACGGTCAGTGCCGTGCGGATCAGCGTCTTCATGTCCTCCATGACGGATAGCCGGGCGAAGCGGTTCAGGAGCCTCGTGTCGGATTGATGGTGAAGCTCGGGCTGAACTCCACGTCGTCGGAGACGTCCAGCAGCTTGCGGCTGAGTTTGCCGTCGAAGCCGACCACCTGGATCTCGTCGCGCGGCGCGTCGTCCTGCTCCCAGCAGAACAGGTTCGTGTTGTCGTGCCAGCCGAGCACCTTGTCGCAGGCCGAGGTGAACTTGCGTACCTGTTTGCCGGTGTCCGCGTTCCACAGGCAGTGGTCGCCGTCGTCGCCGCCCGGACAGTTGGTGACGAACATGCTGCCGTCGGGGGAGAAGACGTCCTGCGTGCCCGAAGGCAGCTCGCCCACCTCGGCGAAGTCGCGCACGGCCTTGCCCGAGGGGCCGAAGAAGCGCAGCCCGGCGTCCTTGCCGTAGACGGCGATCACGCCCTTCTCCTGGGCGTCCCATCCGTAGCCGGACTCGCGAACCTGCGCGTCGCTGACCTTGCTCAGGCGGGCCTTGCCAGTCGCGACGTCGACGATCGCGAAGCCGAGGTAGATCCAGTTGCCGCCGATCTTCTTCTCGAGGTTGAGCAGGATCCGCTTGCTGTCCTTCGACCAGCTGGCGATGCTGCTGATCTCGGGGCGGCGCACGGTCTTGACCGTGGTCCTGCCGCCGCCGGCCCGGTCGGTGATCACGATGTAGTCGTAGCCGTCGGAGGTGTAGTTCTGGCCCCTGCTGGCCATCATCGTGCCGTCGGGGGACAGCAGGGTCTCCTCGTTGTCGCCGTAGCGCTCGAATCCGCCGTCGAGGCCGTCCCTGGCGTAGTCGACCCAGTTCTTGTCGCCCTTGTCGTAGATCTCGTAGGAGGTCAGCGTGATCGGGTCGGTGGTGCTCTCGTACAGGTAGAGGCCGGCGCCGGGCAGTTTCGTCCGCTTGATCTCGGCGGTGGGTGTGGGCTTGGTGCTCGTGCGCTTCTTGGCGCTCGGCTTCGGTGACGACGAGGACGCGGTCGTCCCGCCCTGACTCCACGGTACGGCCAGCGCCACGCCCCCCAGGAGCAGGAGCGCCACGCCGATCGAGATCCCGATGAGCAGCGGCGCCCGCCGCTTCCGCCCGGACTGGTTGGTCGGCGCCGCCCCCCAGTGTGGCGGCCCGCCCATGCCCTGGCCGCCCATGCCCTGGCCGCTCATGCCGTGGCCGCTCATGCTGTGGGCGCCCATGCCTTGCCCGCCCGTGCTGTGGGCGCCCATGTTCTGGGCGGCCTGGCCCGGTGCCGACTGGCTCGGCGCCGCCCAGCTCTGTCCGGGATTGCCCGGCCCGGTGGCGAAAGGCCCCTGGCTTCCCGGACCCGTCGGGTAGGGCGTCGGCTGGGGATGGATGGTCGCCGCCGCCGCGCCCTGCGCCAGCATGCCCCCGGCCGACGGCACCGGATGCTGCAGCAGCCGCATCATGACCTGCTCGGCGGCGGGCCGCAGCGCGGGGTCCTTCTGCAGGCAGGCGCCCACCACCTCGCGCAGCGCCCCGTCCAGCGCCCCGAGGTCGGGCGGCTGGTTGAGCACCCGGTTGATGACCGCCGGCATCGTGTCGTTGCCGAACGGCGGCCGTCCCGTGGCGGCGTAGACCATCGTCGCGCCCCACGCGAACAGGTCGGCGGATGGCCCGACGGGCTGCCCCATGAACTGCTCGGGCGGCATGTACGACGGTGTCCCCACCGCCATGCTGGTCAGGGTCGAGGTGGCGTTCAGCGCGCGGGCGATGCCGAAGTCGATCACCCGCGGCCCGTCCGAGCCGATGATGACGTTGGCCGGCTTGAAGTCGCGGTGGACGATCCCGGCCTGGTGGATGGCGGCCAGCGCGGTGGCGGTGCCGATGGCCAGGCGGTGCAGCGCCGATCCGGCGTGCGGCCCCTGCTCCTGGACGATCCGGTGCAGCGATGGTCCGTCGATGAACTCGCTGACGATGTAGGGCCGCTCGTTCTCGACGCCCTTGGCCAGGACGGTGGCGGTGCAGAAGGGCGCGACCTGCTCGGCGACCTGCACCTCGCGCATGAACCGCTCGATGCTGACGGAGTCGCCGGCCAGCTCGGAGCGTAACCACTTGACGGCGACGTGGTTGCCGGCCGGGTCGTTGGCGAGGTAGACGACACCCTGCCCGCCCTCGCCCAACCGGCCCAGCAACCGGTACGGTCCCAACCCTTCTGGGTCCCCTGGTCTGAGCGGCGAGAAAGACGGCATGATTCGAATTCTGGCCTCATATAGGGATGGACGACAAAACTACCGGCCAGTAGCTATCCGGAATATCATTCGGTCATGCATGTGACCCGGCAGATCACCGCCCCCTTCACCGGCGAGCAGATCGCCGAACTTCCCATCTCCGACGGCGACCACGTACGCGCCGCCTACGAGAAGGCGAGGCAGGCTCAGATGGCGTGGGCCGCCCTGCCGGTCGCCGAGCGCGCCCGCCCGTTCCTGCGCCTGCACGACGAGATACTCAACCGCCGCGACGAGATCCTCGACATCGTCCAGAACGAGACGGGCAAGGCCAGGAAGCACGCGTTCGAGGAGGTGCTCGACGTGGCCGGCTGCGCGCTGCACTACGCCCGCCGCGCCGCCCGCCTGCTCGCGCCCAAGAGCCGCAAGGGCATCTTCCCCGTGGCCACCCAGGTCACCGAGCTGCGCCAGCCCAAGGGCGTCGTCGCCCTGATCACCCCGTGGAACTACCCGCTCTCGCTGGGCGTGACCGACGCCGTACCCGCGCTGCTGGCCGGCAACGCGCTCGTCCACAAGCCCGACACCCAGACCGCGCTGTCCACGTTGTGGACCGTCGACCTGCTGGCCGAGCTCGGCCTGCCGCGCGAGATCTGGCAGGTCGTGCTCGGCGAGCCGGCCGACATCGGCGACGCACTGCTCGACGGCGCCGACTACGTGGCGTTCACCGGCTCCACGCGCGGCGGCCGCAAGATCGCCGAAGAGGCGGCCAAGCGGCTCATCGGCTGCTCACTGGAGCTCGGCGGCAAGAACCCCATGATCGTGCTCGACGACGCCGACCTCGACGTGGCAGCGCACGGCGCGGTCCGCGCCTGCTTCACCAACGCCGGACAGCTCTGCCTGTCGATCGAACGCCTCTACGTGCACGAGTCGCGCTTCGACGACTTCGCCCCGCGCTTCGCCAAGCAGACCAAGAACCTCAAGCTCGGCGCCGGTTTCGACTGGTCGGTCCAGATGGGCTCGCTCACCTCCCGCCGCCAGCTCGACACGGTCAGCGCCCACGTGGACGACGCGATCGTCAAGGGCGCGACCCTCCTGGCCGGCGGCAGGGCCCGGCCCGACCTGGGCCCGTTCTTCTACGAGCCGACCATCCTCACCGGCGTCACCGAGAAGATGGAGCTGTGCGCCAACGAGACCTTCGGCCCCGTCGTCGCCCTCTACCCGTTCACGAGTGACGAGCACGCCGTGGCCCTGGCCAACGACACCGTCTACGGGCTCAACGCCTCCGTCTGGACCCGCGACCTGGCCAGGGGCCGATCGGTCGCCACCCGGCTGAAGGCCGGCACGGTCAACATCAACGAGGGCTACGCCTCCGCGTACGCCTCCTACGACGCGCCCATGGGCGGCATGAAGTCCTCAGGCCTCGGCCGCAGGCACGGCGCCGAGGGCCTGCTGCGCTACACCGAGGCGCAGACCGTGGCCTCCCAGAGCACGCTGCTGGGCTTCGAGGCGCCCTTCGGCCTCGGCAACGACACCTGGGCCGAGTTCATGGCCACCGCGCTCAAGACCATGCGGAGGCTGCGGCTCACATGAGCGACTTCGACGTCCTGGTCATCGGCTCCGGCTTCGGCGGCAGCGTCTCGGCGCTGCGGCTGACCGAGAAGGGCTACACGGTCGGTGTGCTGGAGGCGGGCCGCCGCTTCACCGCCGCCACGCTGCCCAAGACCTCCTGGCGGGTACGCGACTTCCTGTGGGCGCCGTGGCTCGGGCTCAAGGGCATCCAGCGCATCCACGTACTCGGCGGCGACCGGGGCGACCGCGTGATGGTGCTGGCCGGGGCGGGGGTGGGCGGCGGTTCGCTGGTCTACGCCAACACCCTCTACGAGCCGCTCGACCCCTTCTTCGCCGACGCGCAGTGGGCGGGCATCACCGACTGGAAGGCCGAGCTCGCGCCCCACTACGACCAGGCCAAGCGGATGCTCGGCGTCGTCGTCAACCCGACCACGACCCGCGCCGACGAGATCATGAAGAAGGTCGCCGCCCGGATGGGCGTGGCCGACACCTTCCGCCTCGCCCCCGTCGGCGTCTACTTCGGCGAGGACGGCGTCGACCCCTACTTCGGCGGCGCCGGACCCACGCGCAACGGCTGCGTGGAGTGCGGCGAGTGCATGACCGGCTGCCGCCACGGCGCCAAGAACATGCTCACCGAGAACTACCTCCACCTCGCCGAGAAGGCCGGGGCCCGCGTCTACCCCGAGTGCACGGTCACCTCCGTCCGTCCGCGCCCTTCCGGCGGTTACGTGGTGGAGGTCCGCAAGACGGGTTCGGTACGGCTCCGCCGTACCTTCACCGCCCGGCAGGTGATCTTCGCGGCCGGCACCTACGGCACCCAGCGGCTGCTTCACAAGCTGCGCGCCAACGGCGCGCTGCCCCGGATCTCCGCCCGGCTCGGCGTCCTGACCAGGACGAACTCAGAGGCGCTGCTCGGCTTCGAACGCCTGGCCGTGCACGGCGAGAAGCTCAACGGCGGCGTGGCCATCACCTCCTCGATCCACCCCGACGCCGAGACGCACATCGAGCCGGTGCGCTACGGCAACGGCTCCAACGCCATGGGCCTGCTGCGCACGCTGCTCGTGGACGGCGGCCAGAACCGGTGGCGGGTCTTCGGCCGCGAGCTGGCCGCGCAGCCGCTCAGGGCGCTGCGCCTGCTCAACCTGCGGCGCTGGTCGGAGCGGAGCCTCATCGCCCTGGTCATGCAGGCCAAGGACAACTCGATCTCGGTGACCCGCACCCGCTGGGGGCTGCGCGCCACGCCGGGACACGGCGAGCCGAACCCCACGTGGATTCCGGCGGGCCACGACGCGGTACGCCACGCGGCCGAGGAGATCGGCGGCCTGCCCGGCGGCTCCTGGCTGGACCTGTTCGACATCCCGGCCACCGCGCACTTCCTGGGCGGCTGCGCGATCGGCTCCTCGGCCGAGAACGGCGTGATCGACGCCTACCACCGCCTGTACGGGCACGAGGGGCTGCACGTGATCGACGGCTCCGCGATCTCCGCCAACCTGGGCGCCAACCCGTCGCTGACCATCACCGCCCAGGCCGAGCGGGCGATCGCGCTCTGGCCGAACGCCGGTGAGCCGGACGCCAGGCCGCCTTTGGGCGCGCCGTACACGCGGATGGAGCCCGTCGCGCCGCGCGCCCCCGTCGTGCCCGCCGCCGCCCCGGCCGCGCTGCGGCTGTACGGAATATCCCGGCGGCCCGGCATGTCGTAACGCGGTATGCGGATCCAATACGTGGGCGGCCCGACCGCCATCCTGGAGATCGGCGGGCTGCGCCTGCTGACCGACCCGACCTTCGACCCGCCCGGCCACTACCCCGTCGGCAGCGGGCTGACCAAGACCGACGGTCCGGGCGTGGCGGTCGCCGAGATCGGCGCGATCGACGCCGTCCTGCTCTCCCACGATCAGCATCCCGACAACCTTGACGACTCGGGACGCGAGCTGCTCGCGTCGGCGCCGCTCGTGCTGTCCACGCCGAGCGCCGCCACGCGGATCGCCGCCCAGGCGCTGCCCAACTGGAGCGAGGTGGAGCTGGGGCCGCTGACGATCACCGGCGTGCCCGCCCAGCATGGGCCCGACGGCACCGAGCACCTGGTCGGCGAGGTCACCGGGTTCGTGCTCAGGGGCGACGGCCTGCCGACCGTCTACGTCAGCGGCGACAACGCCTCACTCGACGTCGTACGCGAGATCGCCGGGCGGATCGGCGAGGTGGACGTGGCGGTGCTGTTCGCGGGAGCCGCGCGCACCCCGCTCATCCCCGACGCCGACCTCACCCTCAACAGCCGCGACGCCGCCGAGGCCGCCCGCATCCTGGGCGCGAAGCACGTGGTGCCGCTGCACTTCGAGCACTGGGCGCACTTCTCGCAGGGGCGGGCGACGCTGGCGGAGGCGTTCGCGGACGTGGACGGCGTGCGGGTGCTCGCCCCCGGAGAGTGGGCCGTCACAGGATCGTCTTGAGGAGCCCCAGCGGCGGCGAACCGAGGTCGAGCATGGCCTTGTGGAAGCGCTGCAGCGTGAAGGCCGGGCCCCACTCCTCGCGCGCCCGCTCACGCAGGTCGAGGATGAGCAGCTTGCCCCACGTGTAGCGGCCGTAGGTGGGATCGAAGGAAGCGCGGCGGGCCTCCGACAGCGCGGCGGGCCCGGACAGGTGGGTGTCGGCGGCGAAGCGGCGGGCACCCTCCTCCACCGTCATCTGCCCGGTGTGCACGCCGATCGCGCAGGCCAGCCTGGTCACCCGTACGAGAGCCTCCAGCCAGACGCCGATCTCGAAGCGCGGGTCACCGGCCTCGAAACCCTCCTCGACGCACAGCTCCTCGACGTAGTGGGCCCAGCCTTCGGCGAACGCCATCGACTGCAGCAGCCTGCGCACGTCGCCCTTCGCGTGACGCAGCGCGCGGCCGTGGGAGAAGTGGCCGGGCGCGACCTCGTGCACGTTGATCGCGGGCAACGTGGTGTGGCTGAACACCTCCAGCCACTCCTCCTGCTCCTCGACCGGCCACGAGGCGTCGGGCGGGGTGATGTAGTACCAGCTGGGGCCCTCGGGCTCACCGGGGGAGTTCCAGCACATCATCGCCATCGCCCAGCGGCGCGACTCGGGCGCGAGGCCGACCAGGCACTCGCCGTCGTGGTAGGGCACGAGGTCCTTCTCACGGGTGAACGCGATGGCCTTCTCGGTGCCGATCCTGGCGGCCTCGATGACGCCGTCGGCGCCGGGATGCTGCCTGACCAGCTCGCGGGCGACGTCCAGCGGCCTGCCGCTCTCGCCCAGCTTGGCGACGGCCTCGGCCAGCAGCGTGTGGAGGCGGTCGCGTTCGGCGTCGGCGCGCTCGGCCAGCCGGCCCAGGTCGACGTCGATGCCCTCGGTGCTGCCCATCAGCCGGGCCAGTGCGGGACCGCCCAGCGAGGCGTCGGGGTCGCCGACGGCGGCGGCACGCTCGACGTGCGCGACCAGCAGCCGGTGGGCGTCGAGCGCGGCCGCGTCGGTGACGCCCGCGGCCAGGCCCTTGACCGCTCCGGCCAGCGCGGTGGCGACCGGGGCGCTGACCTGGTCGAGCGCGGCGATCGCGCCATGGACCGCCGCCGGCCACTCCGCCAGGTGAGCCGCCCTGGCGGCGGCGCGTTCCGCCTCCGGGGCGTAGTCGCGGTCGTAGCAGGCCAGGTCGAGGTTGGACAGGTGCGGCAGCGGGTTGCGGCGGTGCAGTTCAAGCTCGCCGAACTGCACGCGCAGCCCGGTCTCGAAGACCGTGAGGTGTTCGGCGTCATAGGGGTCGTCGGGCAGCGTGCCCTCGCCCAGGCGGGCCAGGCCGGACCGGACGCCCTCGGGGGAGAGGTCCTGGGTCCGGCCGTCGTACTCGTGCCTGCCGCCCATCTCGCGGGCCTCGGCCATGATCAGGTCGGTGACAGCGCGGAGCCGGGGATCGAGTTCGGTCATGAACTCGACGCTAACGCACACCCTTGATCTTCAGTACGGCCAGCGAAGCGATCAGCGAGACCACGATCCCGACCAGGAAGAGCGTGGTGTAGCCGCCCATGGTCACCAGGAAGGCGGCGAGGGCGGGGGCGGCGATCTGCGGGCCGGCGTTGGCGATGTTGAGCACGCCCATGTCCTTGCCGACCTCTTCCTTGTTCGGCAGCACCTTGGTCACCAAGGCCATGTCCACGGCCATGAAGATGCCGAAGGCGACGCCGTGCAGGACGTTGTAGACGAGCATGCCCTCGAAGGACGGCATGAGCAGCGGGATGCCCAGCGTGATCGCCGAGGCCAGACCGGCGATCAGCGCGAACATCCGGAACCTCGCCACCTTGTCCGACAGCGGGCCGATCAGCACCACCGCCAGGAACGTCGCGACCTGGCCGACGAGCATGAGCATGCCCATCTTGGAGACGACCTCGGCCTTCGGGATCTTGATGAAGTCCTCGAGCAGGAAGAGGTTGAAGGTGAAGATCATCATGTAGCCGAGCATGATTCCGAAGCGCCCGACGAACGCCCACAGGAAGTCCCGGTGACGCAGCGGCCGCACGAACGCCGCGAGAAACTCGCCCATGTCGAACGGCTGGCGCGGCAGCTCCGTCGACGAGCGGTCGGGGCTGGCCAGCACGATGAGCAGGGCCGCGGCGACCAGAACCCCCATGACCACGTAGTACGCGCCGCCGTCGGCCAGCTGCGGCATGCTCATGAACATCAGGGCGGCGGCGATCGTGGCCACCGGCGTGCCGAGGCCGAACAACGCGGAGAAGGTGCCGTAGCGGCGGGCCGGGACCCGGTCGGGCAGGATCGCGGTGATCGCGGCCTGGTAGCCGTTCATGATGAGCTGCACGCCGGCCCAGCTGATGCCGAGCATGAGCACGCTGGCCGCGTTGGCCTGCAGCAGCAGCGCGAGAACGCCGATCGCGACGCAGCCGAGGATCCAGGGGGAGCGGCGGCCGAACCGGGAGCGGGTCCGGTCGGAGATCTGGCCGAAGATGGGGTTGGCGATGGTGGCCATGAGCGGGCCGATCGAGTTGGCCAGCCCGAGCGCGGCCACGTCGTTGGTCCCGGTGATCAGCTGGACGTGGCGGGGCAGCAGGAACGCGCCCACGCCGATCCAGAGGAACATGACCGCGACGTTGGCGAGGGGGAGCGTGAGATAGAGCGGGCCGAGACGGAATCCGCGATCCTCATCTGCCGTGGGGGCTTTGCCCTGAACATGGGTCATCGACCAGGACCTTTCCAGCAGTGGTGATACGTATCACCGACGATTGCTCTGGACTGTAGGTCGCCGGTCTCCGCGTGACAAGACGCGCGGCCAAGTTGTTACGAGCTGGATCTGACGATCAGACGTGGGCCGTAGACGCTGATGACCGTCCCCGGCTCCGCGGTGCGGTCGCCGCGGACCAGTTCGTCGATGAAGGCGGCCATTCCGGCCGGGGTCGCCGTGGTGTCGAAATGGACGCTCGTCAGGCGGGGGCGTACCAGGGAGGCGAGCAGCAGGTCGTCCGCGCCGACGATGGCCACGTCCTCCGGGACCCGCACGCCGGCGTCCTGCAGCGCGCTCATCAGCAGCAGCGCGTACTCGTCGTTGTAGGCGAAGATCCCGTCGGGCAGGTCGTGCCTGGTGGCGACCGCGCGGGCGGCCTCCTCGGTGAAGGCCAGGTCGATGCGTTCGGCGCCGGGCGCCACCTGGCGTACGCCGCGCAGGCGGCCCGCGCCCATGAGGTCGACGCCCTCCTCGCGGGGGACGATCGCGGCCAGCCGCCTGCGTCCGCGTTCGGCCAGGTGGCGGGCGGCGCAGGCGCCCACCGACTCGTGGTCCATGACCACCGTGGGCACCAGCGGGGACGGGGCGTCGGCGAAGCCGATCACGGCCCGCGTGCCCGAGGCGCGCAGCAGGTCGACCGAGGCCTTGGTGAGCCGGTCGGCCTCGACGATGACCGCCGTCGGGCGCAGTCCCGCCCACACCTTGGCCGCCGGCACGCCCTTGAGGTGGCGCTCGCCGTACTGGACGAGGGTGTAGCCGCGCGGCCGGAGCTCCTCGCCGAGGTCGTCGAGCAGATCGCGGACGAGGCCGCCCGTGCGGGCGGGGGACAGCGGGACCAGCACGATGCCGCTGCGGCCGGTGCGCAGAGTGCGGGCGCTGGCGTCGGGCACGTACCCGAGCCGGGCTGCGGCGTCGCGCACGCGCTGCCTGGTCTCCTCGCTCACCCGGGCGTTGGGGTTGTCGTTGAGCACGTAGGAGACGGTGGCCTGGGAGACGCCGGCGGCCCTGGCCACGTCCACGCTGGTCGGCGGTCTGTTCGAGGTCACACTCTTGTCCCGTCCATCGTGGGATGCTATCAAGCGCTTATACGTATAACATCAGGCCCTCTCCGGCCCGCGCTCGCCCTCGGCCACTCGCTCGGCGGCCTCACGCTCGGCGCCGCCGTCGACCGCCTCATGCCCGGCCGGGCGATCGGCTCCGACCCCGCCTTCCGGCTGCCCGTGCTGGAGGACGGCACCCCGATGACCGACCTGATGGCACAGGCGGCTGATCGCGGCCACGCACCCGGGGCGCAGGTGGCTGATCCGTCGTTTTTGGTGTCACCGGAGTTCCAGGAGGAGTTGGTGGGGAAGGGATTCGAGGTGAGGGTGGTCAAGGGCGCCGAACACACGATCCACCGGCACCTGTTCGAGGACTTCATGGCGGGGTTGGACGGCCGGCTCTGAAACTCCCGGCAGCGCGGAACCCGGAGCCCGCGCTGCCGGGCCCCACCCCACCCCCTCCTGAGCCACACCTCCCGAGCGGCCCCTCTCGGGCGGTCTGCTGCCTGTCCCACCGTCCGGCCCAACGCTGCCGTGCCGTGGCTTGTTGGCCGTGTCGCGCCGCGTCTCCTGGGCTACACGGTCTTTCGGGGGTGGCTCTCCCGCCGCCGGTTGCCCCTGTGAGGGTTCTCCCGGCTTGGTCCGTGAGTCCTGCGTCACGTGCTATCCCTCGTGCCAGGCGGGGCAAGGCGGGTGATTTCGTCGAGGAGGTGTTCCAGGTGGCTGTCGTCGGTTGCCGGGTTCATGACGGTGACGCGGAGGTGGCGTATGCCGTTCAGGACGGTTGAGGTCAGGTAGAAGGTGCCGTCGGCCATCATGCGTTCGCGGATCCCGGCCGTGTCGGCCGCGCCGTACCGGAAGCAGACGATGTTGCTCTCCGGCTCGTACGGCAGCGCGAATCCCGGTCGGCGGCGAGCCAGCTCCCAGAAGCGGTGGGCGGCGGCATAGCGGCCGGCCACGAAGTCGCCGAGGCCCCGCTCGCCCCGCCAGGCGAGGTTCAGGAAGATCTTCAGACCGAGTTCGGCCTTGGTGCACTCGACGGTCCTGCCGATCAGGTCGAAGCCCTGGTCGCCGTAGAAGATGTAGCTGGCGTCCTGCTGGAAGGCGGCGTCCAGGGCGCCTTCGCGGCGGACCAGGACGGCGGCGGCCAGGGAGGACGTGCGGAGCATTTTGTGGGCGTCCCAGATGAGGGAGTCGGCCAGTTCGACGCCGTCGAGCAGGTGGCGGTGGGCGGGGCTGAGGAGGGCGGAGGCGCCGTGGGCGCCGTCCACGTGGAACCAGATGTCCCGGTCGCGGCACCACTGTCCGACCGCGCGAAGGTCGTCGTGCAGGCCGGTCCCGGTGGCGCAGGCGGACGCCACCAGCGCGATCGGCCGTTTTCCGGAGATTTCGGGGAATCGCGCGACGGCCAGGCGGCCCAGCTCGTCCGTCGGCAGCTCCACCACCGCCTTCTGGCCCAGGCCCATGATCGAGGCGGCCCGCGAGACCGAGTAGTGCGCCGACGGCGGCGCCAGGATCACCAGGTCGTCGGGGGTGCCGTTCGCCCACGCCTCGGGCGCGGCGTGCGCGCGGGCGGCCAGCAGGGCGGTGAGGTTCGCCAGCGAACCCCCGTGGGTCAGCACGCCGGCGCCGCGCGGGAAGCCGGCCTTCTCCAGCATCCACCGGACCACCTCGAACTCCACCGTGGCCGCCGCCGCGCCCATCTCGTAGATGGCCATGGGGTTGTTCGTGGCGCCGTGGATGAAGTCGGCCAGCGCGGCGGGAAAGTCGGGAGAGGCGACCTGATGGGCGAGATAGGCGGGGTGGTGGAGTCGGGTCCCCTCGCTCAGGAAGGCGTGGAGGAAGTCCTGGTACGTCTCCGTGCTCAGCCCGCCCTCCCGGATGAGCTCGGCCAGGCGTAGCCTCCCGGCGATCTCCGCCGGCGGCCGCTGCCGGACCACGGGCACCTGGCCGCGCTGGCTCTCCTCGACGTAGGCGGCCAGTTCGCTCACGGTGACGGCGGCAGCTTTGGTAAAAGCCTCAACATCCCACATACCCCGAAATATCCGCGCTCAGCAGGGCATGTGGCTAGATTTACCGAATATGAGGGACCAATCGGGGCAGGCAGCCGAACTCGATTCGATTGACCTGGCGATTCTGGCCGAGTTGCAGAACGACGCTCGGCTGCCCAACAAGGACCTGGCGGAAAAGCTCGGCGTGGCACCCTCCACAGCCCTGGAGCGGGTACGCGCGCTGCGCCGCCGTGGCGTGATCACCGCCTTCCGCGCCGACGTCGACATCGCCCGCCTCGGCCGCCCGCTGGAGGCCCTGCTGGCGCTGCGAGTACGCCCGCACACCGCCCAGCTGTCCGACCCGCTGCGCCGGTTCGTCCTGAGCCTGCCGGAGACCATCACGCTGTTCAACGTGGCCGGCCCCGAGGACTTCCTCGTGCACGTGGCGGTCGCCGACGCCACCAGCCTGCACCGGCTCGTACTGGAGAAGTTCCTGGTCCGGCCGGAGATCGTCCACCTGCAGACCACCTTGATCTTCAAGACCGAAAAACAGGCGGTGCAACGGCCCTCCGAACTGTGAGAATGTCCGCCATGTCCCTCCGGATCACCACGCTGGCCGAGCGTCCCGAGTTCGCCGAGTCGTTGTGGGACATGGACACGGCCTGGCCGGAGTTCATGTTCAACGACCCGATCGCGGACCTCTTCTACGCTGTCGCCACCACCCACTACGCCGAGTACATCCTGGTCGCCGACGACTCCGACGAGCCCGGCCGGATGGTGGCGCGCGGCTGCATGATCCCGTTCAACTCCCGCGACGGCGAACTGCCCGAGGACGGCTGGGACGCGGTCATCAGGCGCGGCTGGCTGACCAGGGACAGGGGCACGACGCCCGACGCCCTCTCCGCCCTGGAGATCACGATCAGGAAGGACCTGCTCGGCGCCGGACTGTCCCGTCACATGGTCGCCGCGATGCGCGAGCGGGCCGCGCGCCTGGGCTACTCCGAACTGCTCGCGCCGGTCAGACCCAGCCAGAAGCACCTGGAACCGCGCACCCCCGCCACCGAGTACGCCTTCCGCACCCGCGCGGACGGCCTGCCGTACGACGCCTGGCTGCGCGTGCACGTCCGCGCCGGCGCCACGGTGGAGAAGGTCGCCCACCGCTCGATGACGATCTCCGGCACGCTCGGCGAGTGGCGGGAGTGGACCGGCCTGCCGTTCGACGCCGAGGGCCCGGTCGAGGTGCCGGGAGCGCTCGTTCCCGTGCACTGCGATGTCACCCACGATCACGCGGTTTACGTCGAACCGAACATCTGGGTGCGCCACTCGCTCTGATAACGTTCTTGGTGCCAAGCGAGCGCTCGGGAGGCTGGCGTGCGGGAACTCTCCGGCAAGGTCGCAGTGGTCACCGGAGCGGCGAGCGGCATCGGCCGCGCGCTCGCGGTCCGCCTGGCCGAGGAGGGCATGAGCCTGATGCTCGCCGACGTCGACCCGGGCGGGCTGGCCGAGACCGCCGCGCTGGCCGGGCGCGGCAGGGTGCTCACGCAGATCACCGACGTCTCCGACGACGCCGCCGTCCAGCACCTGGCCGCGCGCACGTTCGGCGAACTCGGCGCCGTCCACGTGCTGTGCAACAACGCCGGCGTCTTCCAGGGCGGCCACATCTGGAACCGCACCACGGAGGACTTCGCCTGGCTCCTGGGCGTGAACCTCTGGGGCGTGCTCCACGGCATCCAGGCCTTCGTCCCCCGCATGATCGAACAGGACACCGAAGGCCACATCGTCAACACCGTCTCGGTGGCGGGGTTGTTCGCCGCGCCGTACACGGCGGGATATGCCGTCAGCAAGTACGCGGCGTTCGCCGCGTCGCAGACCCTCGCCCAGGACCTCGCGATCACCGGCTCCAAGCTGAAGGTGACCGCGCTGTGTCCCGGCGCGGTGCGCACCCAGATCAACACCTCCGAGCGGGTACGGCCCGCCGACCTCCTCGTCGGCCGCACCCGCGACGACTACGCCGCCCAGGGCATCATCGACGCCATCATGGAGCGGGGCATCGACCCCGCGGACGTTGCCAGGCAGGTGGTCGAGGCGATCCACGAGGAGCGCTTCCTCCTGCTCACGCACCCCGAGTACGCCAAGGGGCTGCGTGAGCAGCTCGAAGCCCTGCTCGACGGCGCCCTTCCGCCGCTGCCCGGCTACGAGTGACCGCGGCGCCGTCCGCAGCGGGGCGGGGTGCGGGGGCCGATACACTGGGTGTACCGCATTCGCTGTTGGAGGGTCTGTCTCGTGTCTGAGTTCGACACTGTGCTCGTGGTCGACTTCGGTGCGCAGTATGCGCAGCTCATCGCCCGCCGCGTGCGCGAATGCCACGTCTACTCGGAAATCGTCCCCTCGTCGATGCCGGTCGAGGAGATGCTGGCCAAGAAGCCCAAGGCGATCATCCTGTCGGGTGGGCCTTCGTCGGTCTATGCCGACGGGGCGCCGGCCGTACCGGATGGGCTGTTCGAGACGGGTGTGCCGACGTTCGGCATTTGTTACGGCTTCCAGGCGATGGCACGTTCCCTCGGCGGCGACGTCGCCCGCACGGGCGTGGCCGAATACGGCGGCACCGCGCTCGACGTGCTCAGCGAGGGCGTGCTCTTCGCGGGCCTGCCCGACAAGCAGAAGGTGTGGATGTCCCACGGTGACGCCGTGGCCACCGCGCCCGCCGGCTTCGTGGTGACCGCCTCGACGTCCGAGACCCCCGTCGCCGCGTTCGAGGACACCCTTCGCGGCCTGTACGGCGTGCAGTTCCACCCCGAGGTCCTCCACTCCGAGCACGGGCAGGCGGTGCTCAAGCACTTCCTCGACGCGGCCGGATGCCGTCCGAGCTGGACCATGCTCAACATCGTCGAAGACGCCGTCGAAGCGGTACGCCGGCAGGTCGGCGAGGGCCGCGCCATCTGCGCGCTGTCCGGCGGCGTCGACTCCGCCGTGGCGGCCGCCATCGTCCAGCGGGCCATCGGTGACCGGCTGACCTGCGTCTTCGTCGACCATGGCCTGCTGCGCAAGGGCGAGGCCGAGCAGGTGGAGCGCGACTTCGTGGCCGTCACCGGGGTGAAGCTGCGCGTGGTGGACGCCGCCGACCGCTTCCTGAAGGCCCTGGACGGCGTGACCGACCCGGAGGAGAAGCGCAAGATCATCGGGCGCGAGTTCATCCGCGTCTTCGAGGACGAGCAGCGGGCCATCATGGCGGACGGCCCCGTCGACTTCCTGGTCCAGGGGACGTTGTACCCGGACGTGGTCGAGTCGGGCGGCGGCACCGGCACCGCCAACATCAAGTCGCACCACAACGTGGGCGGGCTCCCCGACGACCTGCAGTTCCAGCTCGTGGAGCCGCTGCGGACCCTGTTCAAGGACGAGGTACGGCGGGCGGGCGAAGAACTCGGACTGCCGTCGGCGATGGTGTGGCGGCAGCCGTTCCCGGGGCCCGGACTGGGGATCCGGATCATCGGGGCGGTGACCAAGGAGCGGCTGGACCTTCTGCGCGAGGCCGACGCGATCGCCCGCGAAGAGCTGTCGCGGGCCGGGCTGGATCGGGAGATCTGGCAGTGCCCGGTGGTGCTGCTGGCCGACGTACGGTCGGTGGGGGTGCAGGGCGATGGGCGCACCTACGGCCACCCGGTGGTACTGCGGCCGGTCACCTCTGAGGACGCGATGACCGCGGACTGGGCCAAGGTGCCTTACGACGTGCTGTCGCGCATTTCGACCCGGATCACGAACGAGGTCCGCGAGGTCAACCGGGTGGTGGTCGACGTGACCAGCAAGCCCCCGGGCACCATCGAGTGGGAGTAAGAGCCAAGGGCTAGATTCTCGCGTGGCTCGCGCGTCTTTCTGAGGCCCACCCGCTGCCCGGCCAAGTGGTTGGGCAGCGGAAGCCCGACCACCGCTCGCTATCCAGCTACCCAGGGTGCTCTCGGAGACGGCATCATCCACGGTCACCACCGGGCAGATGCCAAAGGCGTCAACCGGTGCCGACCGACCGAACCATGTGCCGCCGGCTTGGCACGGCCCCTGGCAACGTCCGCGACAGGGGCGACCCAAGCCAACGAGCTGGACCCGGCAGCGAGTCCTCGGGGCGCCAATTGCGGTAAGAAGCTGACCGCAATCATCTCTAGCCTTCACCGCATGGAGACGACCAAGCAAACTCCCGAACCCCAGGGCGAGAACACCGTGAACGGGTTCATCGTCGTTGACGGAGCCGCGCCTTTCATCGACTTTCTCGTCGCTGTCTTCGATGCGACTGAGCGGGAGGAAGCCCGCACCCCTGACTTCTACGCCGGAGACGGAACGCTGATCCACGCCGAAGTCAAAATCGGCAACTCGTTGCTCATGGTCGCTGACCGTAAGGCCGACTGGCCGTTCACCCCGGCCCTGACTCAGGTGTACGTCGCCGACCCCGAGGAGACGATGCGCAGAGCGGTCGAACGCGGGGCGACCGTCATCACTCCGGCGTCTTCCTTCTACGGCGGGTACGGCATCGCCCGCTTCCTCGACCCTTGGCACAACCTGTGGTGGCTGTTCTTTCCCGAGGCGGAAACCAGTCCGGCGGCCGGGGAAGAGCCGAGCTGGGAGGAATCCGCTGACCCCGGCCCTGTATACACGACGCTGCTCAAGACGATGGTCACGCTGGCCGACTCCCGTACCGGTGGCATCGGATGACCTGACCGGCATGGGGGATCTTCCGCTGCGAGGCGGGCCGACCCCGAAGGAACCTCCCGGCCAACGTGACGGACGGGAACCGACGCGGCGAGGCCCTGGGGGTTGCTCAAGGTCGGCGAAGACATCGTGTGGATTGAGCTGCCCAATGCGCCGCCCGACCTGGTGATCGTGGCCGCCCGCTGTCCCGGCCGCGTCGACCACCCGTGTCCTCTCGCCCAGCAGGACGGGCCTCACTCACTCCTGCTGAATCGTGGCCCCATCCTCCCGGGTGGAGTGACGCCACTCCGCGCAACCCTGCGCCGCGTGGGGTGGCGTCGCTCCGCGTCACCTCGCGCCACCCCGCACCACCCTGCGCCGCGTGGGGCGAAGCCACTCCACGTCACCTCGCGCTGTGTGGGGTGAGGTGGCACCGGGCCACCTCGCGTCGGGTGGGGTGAGGCCACTCCGCGTCACCTCGCGTCGGGTGGGGTGGGGTGTCACCGCGTCACCTAGCGTCGGGTGGGGTCAGGTCATCCCGTGAAACCTCGCGCCGCGCCGGGTGGTCGCCTGGGTGATGGAGGAAGCCGGGATGGCGACGAGGTCGGCCCATGACCCGCGCCCGGTCGCCAGTTGATGCGACATGCCGAACACCCGCTCGCCGACGGAGAATCCGCTCGTGCCGGGGTTGACGACGATCCCCGCCAGTTCCCAGCCCAGCGTCATCGGCAACGGTGGCGTACCCAAAAATGCCAATATGTTCGATGGGCATCCAACACTAGCGCCGTCGCGGACCGCCGGGGTCGGAGCCGCACCTGCCACGACAAACAGCAAATCTCGCCTGGCTCAAGGCGCTTTCCACTGCCGAGCACCGTCGAAAGGGGGTCAGAGCGGCCGAGGGAACAGGCGGGACCGGGTGGAGGGCGGCCCGGGTGACCCGGCTGGGTTCCTGTGGGGAAATCCATCGTGTGGCGTGTGGACGTATTACGGGCAGGTGCCGCCCACGAAGGGAAACCAGAGATGATCAAGCGCCTCCACAGGTTCGCCACCATCCTCGCCGCGGTGGCCGTGGCCGCGGTGATGTTGTCCCCTCCGAGCTCGGCGGCCGTCGCTCTGTCCGCGCCTGAGCCGCTGCGCGTCGACACCGTCACCGCGACCCAGATCTCCTTCCACTGGTCCCAGAACACGTCCGGGAGCGTGGGCGTCCTTCGTGCCCGGATTTACCAGAACGGGGCTCTGGTCACGACCACGCGGCTCCAGCGCTACACCGCTTCCGGGCTGGTTCCGGGCGCCACGTACTCCTTCCATGTCATCGCCGCCGATGACGCCGGGAACACCTCGCCGGCGAGCCGTACCCTCACGATCACCACGCGCGGACCGGGAGTGATCCCGCCCGGACCGGCGAACCTGCGGGCCACCGAGGTGGCCTCCGCGCGGGTCGGTCTCGCCTTCGAACAGCCGGACGACAGCTGGGACATCAGCTACTACGAGGTACTCGACGGGGGCGCGGTCGTCGCCACGATCCCCGCCGGGCCCTTCGACGGGACGGAGACGATCGGTCTGGCGTTGCGGGGGCTCACCGCGCAGTCGTCGCACACGTATGTGGCACGGGCGGTTCGAACGGCCATAGGCGTGTCGCCCTCGTCGAACACCCTGACGCTCGACACGCTTGCGCGTACGGACGTGGCCGCACCGTCGGCTCCCACCGGGCTGGTGGCGAAGACGGCCAGGTACGCGTGCTTCACCGTCGACCTGACCTGGACGCAGTCGAGTGACAACGCCGATCCGCAGTCCGCGATCGACTACGAGGTCCTGGTCAACGGCACGCACGATGGCTGGGTACGCGGCGCCGGGGCCTACACCATCGGCATCGTGCCCGTGGGGGACAACACGATCACGGTCCGTGCCGTGGACGGCTCCGGCAACGCCTCGGCCGCCGCCACGACCACGTTCGTGCGTTCGCCCAACTGCGGCGACGACGCCTGACATGTAGCGGTCCAGCCCGAGGCGCACCGTCTCGGGCTGGACTGTGCTGTGGCCACCACCCGGCGAGATCCGCGTGATCGATCACCGCGCCGGGGACGGGAGCTTCACTCCGATGATTCGAGACCGCAGCCGCCGGGCTCGCCTGCGAGGGATCATTCGACGACGCCGCCCGGCCAGAGTGCCGCGCTCATGACCGGGTGGCGGTGTCTCTGGGCTCGCGGAGGGTCGCCGCTGCCGCGACGAGCAGGGCCGCGAGCAGGACGATCGCCATGAAGACCTGCCCGTGCAGGCCGAGGACGAAGACGGTGCGGTCGGCGAACTCCGGGTCGTAGGTGGCGGTGCCGGGGAAAAGGAGCGCGCCGACCATGCCAAGCCACGGGACGGCCAGGATGGCGGCGGCGTGGAGCAAGGTGCTCCGGTCTCGCCGGAGCGCGAGGGCCAGGCCGGTCAGGCCGAGAAGCACGGTCATCACCATGTACTGGGCATCGTGGAACTTGGCGTGGGGCGGCCACGACGGGTTGAACGCGTGTTGCGCCGCGAGGTCGGGGATGACCAGGTCGGCGAGTACGGCTCCGAAGGTCGTGATCGCCGCGACGGCGATGATCAGGAGACGGGGGAGGGTCATCAGATCGTCCAGGTGTAGGTGGGGGCGAGCGAGCGGTTGAAGAACATCTTGGGCAGGAGGGGGAGGGCCGCGTCCCGCAGCGTGGTCATGGGAGCGGACGTCCAGTGCGCGGGGGCGCCGACCTGGCGGGAGCGGCGGACGATCATTTGGGTCCGGGGCCTGCGGGCGCGGTCGTAGGCGGCCGGCCCCGCGTGCGGCCCGAGGGTGTCCAGCGCGTGCGCGAGCGTGACCGCGTCCTCGAGCGCCTGGCAGGCGCCCTGTCCCAGGTTGGGCGTCATCGCGTGGGCCGCGTCGCCGAGAAGGGCGACGTTTCCTGAGACGTACGTGGGCAGCGTCGGCAGCTCGTAGGTGTCGCGTTGCACCACCGCCTCCTCGTGCACGGACTCGAGCAGCGCGGGGATGGGCCGGTGCCAGCGGGCGAAGCGTTCGCGCAGTTCGTCCAGGCCGATGTCGGAGCCGGCCGGGGCGTTGGCCATCACGTAGCAGTAGATACGGCCGTCGGGCATCGGCAGGTACCCGAAACGTTCGCCTCTGCCCCACGTCTCCACGCTCTCCTCGACGGGTTGGGGCGGGCCGATGAAGCGCCAGGTGGTGTAGCCGACGTAGCGCGGACGGGCGAGGCCGGGCCAGAGGGAGGCGCGGGTCACGCTGTGCACGCCGTCGGCGCCGACCACGACGTCCGCGGCGGAGACGCCGCCGCTGTGGCGGACCGTGCCGTCGGGCCGCACATCCTGTACGGCGACGCCGGCCCGCAGAGCCTCGGGCGGCACGGCCGCTCTCAGCAGGTCGACCAGTGCGGCGCGGTGCACGGTCACCCACGGGCCGAAGCGGCGCTTGAGGTCGTCGACATCGTGGCGGACCAGCCAGTCCCCCCGGCTGCCGCGGATGCCCGCGGGCGGCCCGGCGAGGACGCCGGCGCGCAGACGCTCGCCCAGTCCGAGGGCGTCCAGCGCGCGCAGGCCGTTGGGCTGGATGCTCAGTCCGGCGCCCACTTCGGTGAACTCGGCGGCGCGTTCGAGGACTTCCACCTGGATCCCACGCTGGTGAAGGGCGGCGGCCGTGGCGAGCCCGCCGATGCCGCCGCCCACAATGATCACTTTCACGCGCACGTCTCCTTGACGGTCAGAACGGCAGATGCCTTAGAGGCTCTAGATTTCTTAGAGTCATTAAGTAAACATAGAGGCTCTAAGAAGTCAATCGAGCCTGCTCCTCACGTCGTAGTGCCGGGCCCGGATCTGCCCTGGACGTCGTAGCCGGACGAACGCCCCCAGGGCGATGATCGCGGGCGGCTCCGCGGCGATGATTTCCCCATGTGAGGCGCCCGTGCCCCCACGTGCGCGACTTTCGTGAGGAGACATCCCTTGCCTGTCCAACCCCGACGACTCGCCATCGCCTTCGCCCTCGTCCTCGCCGCCGTGACCACGGGAACGGGGGTCGCGTCCGCCGAGAGCGGCACCCGTGGCTGGGCCGCCACCTGGACCGCTTCGCCGCAGCGGCCGGGCGTCAACTACACGCCGAACTGGTCAGAGGAGGGCTTCTCCCAGCAGACGGTTCGCCAGGTGGTCCGGATCAGCGTGGGCGGTGTGGCGGCCCGGGTGCGGCTGTCCAACGTCTACGGGACCACCCCGCTGAAGGTCGCGGGGGCCACGGTCGCGCGGACCGCGGACGGCGCCGCCGTTCGGCGTGGGTCGGTTCGGCATCTCACCGTCAACGGTGCGAGGACCTTCTCGGTCCCGGCCGGGGCCGAGATCGCGAGTGATCCGGTGCCGCTGCCGGTGGAGGCCTTGAGCTCGGTCACGGTCACGCTCTACCTCGCCGCGCCGACCGGTCCGGCGACCTACCACGCCCAGGCCATGGCGCCCAGCTACCGCGCGAGCGGCGACCACCGGGCCGACGTGGGCGGCGCGGCGTTCACCGAGACCACAGTGTCCTGGTACTACCTGAGCGGGGTCGACGTCATCGGCGGTACGCATCGCCGGGGCGTGGTCGCCTTCGGGGACTCGCTGACCGACGGCTACGGGTCGAAGCCGGGCGCCGACAACCGCTATCCCGACGAGCTGGCCGAGCGACTGGCCGCCGCCGGTCGGCCGCGGGCCGTACTCAATCAGGGGATCGGTGGAAACCGGGTGACGGTCGACTCGATGCAGCTCGGCGACAAGGGCACGTCGCGGTTCCGGCGCGATGTACTGAGCCAGCCGGGCGTGGGCACGGTCATCGTCCTGGAAGGCATCAACGACATCGGGATGAGCCGGGCGCCCTCTCCGATCGGCGCGCCGCCCACGGATGTCTCGGCGCGGCAGGTCATCGCCGGGCACCGTGAGCTGATCCGGCAGGCGCGGGCCAAGGGTGTGCGGGTCATCGGCGCGACGCTGCCGCCGATGAAGGGCTCGCAGTACTACGACGCGGTCAGCGAGGCCAAGCGGGACGAGGTCAACGCCTGGATCCGCACGTCGGGTGAGTATGACGCGGTGCTCGACCTGGACCGCGTCCTTGCCTCGTCCTCCGACGGGGACCAGCTCGACCCTGCCTATGACTCAGGTGACCACCTGCACCTCAACGACACGGGGTACCGGGCGGTGGCGAACGCCGTCGATCCGGCCGACCTGCGCTGAAGGCCGACGCCCATGAGCCCTTCCCCTGGCGGGGCCGGGGGAAGGGCCGGCGGACAACATCGCTGACAGGGCATGGGTGGCGTTCGGTCAGCGGAGCTTGTTGCGGTCGGCCCACGCGGCGATCGCCGCCGCGATCCTCTCCGGCTGGTCCTCCGTGGCGTGGTGGCCCGCGGCGCCGGCGTACTCGACCTCCAGTGCCGCCACCGCGGACCTGCTCCACTCGGCCACCTCGGGTGTGATGAGCAGGACGGGCGAGCCGTCGAAGGTGAGCAGGAGCTTGGGGGTCTCGTGGCTGGCCGTGAGCCACTTTCCGTAGTGGGCGACGCGGTCGGCCACGTCGGCGGGCTCGCCGTCCAGCGGGATGGACCGGGCCCAGGCCAGGATCGGGCGGCGGCTCTCGGGGGTGGGGTACGGCGCGAGGTAGGCCGCTTTTTCTTCCTCGCTCACGGGGGTGAGGACGCCGCCGGTGTAGGCGGTCTGGATGAAGTAGTCGGTGCCGAGCACCAGTTCCTCGCCCTTGGGGGAGCGGATGGCCTCGGAGCGGGCGCGTGGGCCCTCGCCCAGGTCGGCCCAGGAGAGGGGGCGCATGAAGGTTTCGAAGACGGCGACGCCGCGTACCGTGCCGGGGTGGCGGGCGGCCCGGTCGAAGGCGAGCGCGCCGCCCCAGTCGTGGCCGACGAGTATCACGTCCTCCAGGCCGAGGGCGTCGAACCATGCGTCCAGGTAGCGCGCGTGGTCGGCGAAGGTGTAGTCGATGCCGGGCTTGCCCGAGCGGCCCATGCCGATCAGGTCGGGCGCCAGCAACCGGCCCCCGCCGACCAGCGGGAGCACCTTGCGCCACATGTGGGAGGAGGCGGGGTTGCCGTGGAGGAAGACGATGGGGGTGCCGGAGCCGGTCTCCTCGTAGTGGATGGTCGAGCCGAGGACCTCGATGGTGGGCATCTGTACTCCGTTAGTCAGATAAACGTTAGTGGCACGAACGAAATTACATCGTTAGTGCCACTAACGCAATAGCCTTGGCCCATGGAGAAGACCCCGGCCCGCCTCAGAAGGGTGCCGAGCAGACTGCTGGGCCTCGCCGCCGCCCAGGCCGACCGGGTGGTGACCTCCGGGTTCGCCGAGCTGGGCGCGCGCAAGTGGCACTACAGCGCCCTTGTCGCCCTGCACGAGTCCGGACCGGCCAGTCAGGCCGAGCTGAGCGACCGGACCGGGATCTATCGCAGCGATCTGGTCGCCGTCATCAACGAACTGGCCGAGCGCGGGCTGGTCGAGCGGACGCCGGACCCCGACGACCGGCGGCGCAACGTCATCTCGATGACGAAGGCGGGGCGGGAGCAGTTCGCCCGGCTGGAAGCCGCGCTCGTGGCGATGCACGAGGAGCTCCTCGCCCCGCTGACCGAGGCAGAGCGAGAGCAGCTCATCGACCTGCTGGTCAAGCTCGTGTTCTCGCCTTGAGCGGCGCCGCCGTTCCCTTCGAGGGCCTGCCCGGCAGCATCACGATCGCCGCCACCAGCCCCACCGCCGCGATGCCCGCCGAAGCCATGATCGCCGCCTGGTATCCCGAGGTCAGCGCCTCCGGCGAAGGGTTGGGGCCGGAGGCGGTGGTGGCCAGGGAGACGAGGGCGGCGACGCCGATGGAGATGCCCACCTGCGGGGTCACGTTGAACAGGCCTGAGGCCAGCCCCGCCTCCTCCGGCGTGGCCTCCGCCGTGGCGGCGATGGTGACGGCCACCACCAGCAGGCCGAAGCCGATGCCGGTCAGGAGTTCGGGGGCGAGCAGCGCGCCGAGGAAGGTGCTGGCGGGGGTGATGCGGAGGTACGCGACGGCTCCGGCGGTGATCAGGGTCATGCCGGTGACGGCGGTGGCGCGGATGCCGAATCGGCTGACGAATCGGCCGCCCACGGTCGAGGCGGTCAGGGCGATCGCGATGGAGATGGCGACGACCGACAGGCCGGCTTCGGTGGCGGAGTAGCCGAGGACGTACTGCGTGTAGAGGGTGAGGATGACGAACAGCGGCTGTGCGGCGGCGGCGACCAGGAACATGATCGTGTTGCCCGCGCGCAGCAACGGCTTGCGGAAGATCGAGAGCGGCATCAGCGGGTTCTTGGAGCGCGACTCGATGACCAGGAACAACGCCAGGAGAACGACGGCCAGGCCGCCCAGGGGCAGGGACGACTCCACGACGGCGTACATGAGCAGGCCGAGGCCGGCCGTCGAGGTGATCGCGCCGAGGACGTCGAAGCCGCGGGCGCCGGAGGGCGCGACGCGGGGGAGCAGGCTGAGGGCGAGGACGGCGACGACGACGCCCACCGGGACGTTGACGTAGAAGACCGAACGCCAGCCCAGCCAGTCGGTCAGCACGCCGCCGAGGACGACGCCGGTCGAGGCGCCCACGCCGCCGACCGCGCCCCACAGGCCCATGGCCCGGTCGCGGTCGGGATCGCCGTTGAAGATGGTCATCACCAGCGACAGCGCGGCGGGCGCGACGAGTGCCGCGGCCATCCCCTGTACGGCCCGCATCGCCACGACCAGCGCCCCGCCGGAGGCGAGTCCGCCGAGCAACGAGGCGAGCGCGAACAGCAACATCCCGGCGACGAACACCCGCCGCCGGCCGAAGAAGTCGGAAAGGCGCCCGCCGAGCAGCAGCAGGCCGCCGAACACGAGCGAGTAGGCCGTGTGCACCCACGACAGCTGTTCCTGGCCCATGCGCAGGTCCTGGCCGAGGAGCGGCAGCGCGATGCCGACGATGGTGGAGTCAAGGATGAGGACGAACTGGGTGGTGGTGAGGAGGGCGAGGGCGGTCCACTTGTTCTTCACGATGCTTCCTTAGGGAACGACTTGTAACAGTGGACATCGTGTGTGACCATCAGGGCCTATGGAAGAAGGCACTTTCATGTCCCAGGGGAACACCGCTGTACCAGACCAGCTCAAGACGCTGGCGGACGCTCAGGCGCTCATCGACTCGGGCCAGTGCCCGATCCCGCCGCGCGAGATCCTTGACCGGATCGCCGGCAAGTGGGCGATCCAGATCATCGTGGTCGCCTCGCGGGGCCCGGTCCGGTTCACGGAGCTGGAGCGCACGGTCGAGGGCGTCAGCCGGCGCATGCTGACGCTGACCCTGCGCAACCTGGAGCGCGACGGCATGCTGGAGCGCACGGTGTATCCGACGGTGCCGCCGAAGGTGGAGTACCAGACCACGCCGATGGCGCTGGAGCTGTATGAGGCGCTGCTGACGGTGACCAACTGGTCGCGCAAGCACAGCGCCTGCGTCGCGCGGGCGCGCGAGATCTACGACCGGCGCTTGAACGAAGAGGCCAGCAGCGGCAGCAGCATGACGCCGACGAAGATCGGCGTGGCCATGTAGCGGAAGTCCTGGGCCGAGATGTTGGCCAGGATGGCCAGCTGCTGGCCGAGGACGATGGCGCCGACGCCGAGCACGTACCGGTTGCGCAGCGACCAGGCGGCCAGCGCGAGCGCGAGGTAGGACAGGTACGACCAGAGCGCGCCGCGCCACAGCATCCAGTCGACGGCCTTGTTGAGCGTGACGTCCAGCCAGGTGCCGGCCAGCGTGTGCAGGCCCTCGTTGAGCGGGCGCAGGGTGAAGACCTCGCGGCCCCGGTAGTCGGGCACCTGGTCCTCGCCGATGTAGGAGTCGGCGTTGGGGCGGCGGGAGAAGCGGTAGGTGTCGCCGCCGGTCTCCTCGTCGTCGGCCCAGAGCTGCCAGGCGATCGCGCCTCTGCACAGGCGGGTGTCCACGACCAGGCCGGGCTCCTGAACCAGCAGCCGCTTCCACAGGTCGAGCAGTTCGGTGGCGTGGGCGTCGGCCTGCGGCCAGCTGAAGTCGCCACGCCAGATCAGCGGGTTGATCGTGTGGCAGGTGCCGCCCTTGTCCCAGCGCTTGAGCGGCGCGATCGTGGCGAGCATGGCCCGGTCGCTGTTGTCGAACAGGTCGGGACGCTCGTGGAAGGCGACCGCGATGTCGCCGAAGGCGGTGTGGTAGACGTACGTCTTGCTCGGCGCCGAGATCCCGATCAGCGGGAAGATCAGGTTGCTGAGCAGCAGGGGGATGGCGGCCGCCGCGGTGCCGAGCAGCGCCAGCCGTACCCTCAGAAGGGGCACGACGAGCAGGAGCGCGGCGACGGCGATCGCCACGACCAGGAAGCCGTTGGCGCGGAAGAGACCCAGCAGCGTGAACAGGGCCGACAGCGCGGCCAGGCGGCCGTTGGTGAGGTCGCGGTCGGCGGCCACGCGCGCGCAGACGCCGGCGATCGCGACCGCGCAGATCGTGAACGGCACGTCCTTCCACAGCGCGACGGAGAACGCGCCGAGCGGCGGCAGGAACGCCAGCAGGATCGCCATGGCGTTGGTCCAGCGCGGCGGCGCCCCGAGCGCGATCAGCGCCCGCGCGAGGAACGTGAGCGTGAGGGCCGTCGCGGTCGTCTGCAGCAGCGTCACCGCGCCGAGATCGCCGGTGAGCCGCATGCTGAGCCACAGCACGGAGTCGTAGAGGACCGAGTGGTCGCTGATCCACGGTCCGGCCAGGGTGTGGCTCAGATAGAGGACCGAGTCACGGCTGAACAGGCCGGGGTAGAAGGCCGCCCACCAGCAGAGCAGCACGATCTGGATGGGCAGGAACGTGGAACGGAGAACGCGCATGAGTCCTGAGGCCGGGGAGAGTGCACCTTGGGGGCAAACCCTACCCGGCTATTACGGATATACCATTCCCGGCGCGAGTTTCTTGCCGCCGGCCAGCTGGGGCACGGTGACGAGCGTGTAGCCGCGCTTCTTGAGCTCCTTGATGATCTCCGGCATGGCCCGCACGGTCTGCGGGACGGTCTCGTGCATCAGGATGACCCCGTCGCGCCTGGCCAGCCGCAACACCGCCGCCTTGATCTTCCTGACGTCGCGCGACTGCCAGTCGAGCGTGGTGCCGGTCCACATGACCTGCGACATGCCCTCCTGCGCGGCCAGCTCCACGATGCGCTCGTCGGTGTGCCCGTACGGCGGGCGGAACATCTTCGGCGTGATCCCCGCCACCCGCTCGACGATCTCCTGCGTGAGCCGCAGCTCGGTCGTGACCTGTTCGTCCATGAGCGAGGGCAACGACGGGTGCCCGTAGGTGTGGTTGCCGATCGCGTGCCCGTCGGCGACGGTCTTCCTCAGTACGGCCGGCCGCCGCTCCACCTGCTTGCCCATGACGAAGAACGTCGCCTTGACCTTCGCCTTCTTGAGCACCTTGAGCAGCTCGGGCGTCGTCTTGCCCGGTCCGTCGTCGAACGTCAGGGCCAGGCACTTGGCCTTCGCGCAGTTGACCTTCGCCGCCTGCGCGGGGATCGCCGGAAGGGCTGTTCCCACCACGAGTCCCGCCACGAGTCCGGCCACGAGTCCCGCCATGAGCCCCGCCGGCACCGCCACTCCACGCCCGACCACCGGGCACCACCTCCCCTTCGCGAACCCCCGGCAAGTGTGGCATATCCGCGATATCCACTTTTCGCATCGTGCGACGGAATCACCGCCGGGGGAATTGATTGCCCCACCATTGGTATGTCGGGAGGTCAATCCGCGGCGCACCGGCGCCGATCGGCGAGAGGGTCGAGGGCGTGCGCCTGCTCACTCCTCGCCTCTCGCCGGTCGCAACCGCCGCGGAGCCCGCGGTCCGGGCGGGGAGGGCGGCGCTGGTCGCCTTCGGCGTGTACACGGTGCTCCTGCCGCCGGCGCTCCTGGTGCCCGCTCTGGCCGGCGCCGACCCGTTCACGCTGCGCGGTACTCTGTTCCCGCTGGCCGTGGGCTTCATGCTGGCCGTACCCCTGCTCGCGGTGGCGCTGATGTGGCGGCGCCCGGCCGTCTACGACGTGGCCGCCGCCGCGTTCGCCGCGTGGACGGCGCTGGCCATGCGCGTGGCCCTGCACGGCACGCCGTTCGGCTTCGACGGGCTCTCCGGCGACATGGCCAGGATGGCCTCGATGGCCACCAGGTTCAGCGTGGTCGCGGCCAGCAGCGACGGCATCGTGGAGGGCGTCGCCGCCGAGTACCCGCCGCTCTACCCCTGGCTGATCGGCCGCGCCGCCGCGCTCACCGGCATCCCCGCCTGGCACCTGCTGGCGGAGGCGGAGATCGTCTGGACCTCCGCCGCCGTCGTCGCCGCCTACGCCCTGTGGCGACGCACCACCACCGCCCCGGTCGCGCTGGCGCTCGCCGTCTTCAGCCTGGTCGCGTTCTCCTACCCGTGGAAGGCCTACGAGGTCTTCGCACTGGCCGTCTTCATCCCCTGGGCGCTCGGCACGCTGGCCGCCCGCCCGGGCGGGCGGATGCACTGGCTCGGCTCGGGGCTGCTGCTCGGCCTCATCGTCCAGCTCTACCTGGGCTTCTTCCTGTACGGCATAGCCGGCCTGCTGGCCCTGGTCGTCTGCGCCTTCTGGCAGAGCGCCGACCGGTGGGGCCTGCTGTGGTACTTCACCAGGGTCGTGGCCATCGGACTGGCCGTCTCGGCCTGGTACGTGGCGCCGTACCTGGTCACGCTGGCCACGACCGGCGGCCAGAACGTCGCGGACCTGTACGCGACACCGGCCGTCGCCGCCTCCTCCTTCCCGTTCATGCAACCCTCCTTCCTGGGCGCGGTCGAGGCCGCCGGCCTGGTCGGCGCGGTCGTGCTGCGCAACCGGACCTGGTGGGGCCTGCCGATGGCGCTGCTCATCGCCGGCACGTACGCCTACCAGGGGGCCTACGCCGTCGGTTTCGTGTTCACCGGGCACACCGGGATGGCGCACCATTCCATGCACCTGCTGCACGGCCTGCTGCTCGCCTCCGGCGTGCTGTCGCTGACCTGGCTCGTGCCGAAGCTGCCGGTGAAGCCATGGGCGCAGGTGGCGCTGGCCGTCTGCGTCGTGTGGTCCGGCAGCCACCTGTGGCGCGCCTGGTCGCCGGTGCCGGTGGGTTCGGCCGTCGCCTCGCACGCCGAGGGCGTGCACGCCGCGAGGGCGCACGCCGAGCCGCTGCCCGACGGCAGGATGCCCGCCACCGGCGCGGCCGGGCAGGAGGAACTGCGTCAGCTGGGCACGGCGCCGCCCTCGGCCTTCCCCGTCGCCGAGATCCGCCGCGCCGTCCGCGAGCACTACGGCCCGCACGTGCGCCCGCGCACGCTGGCCGTCGACGAGCGCCTCTACTCCTACCTGCCCTGGCCCGGCTACCTGCCCGTGGTCAGGACCGCCGCCCTCAGCGTCGTGCGCTGGGACGACAGGTACGCCGAGCTCCAGCGGCTGGCCGCCATCACCGACCCGGAGCGGTTCGCCGCGGCCACGCGGGCGAGCAGGTTCGGCGGGATCGACGTCTTCGTGCTGTGGGCGCGCAAGGCCGCCTGGACGTGGCGGCCCGTGCTGGCCGACGGCAGCACGGCGCAGTTCTCCCCGGTCCAGTTCTCGCCCCGGCACTTCGCCGTCGTGCGCGACCTGCCCGGCGGGATCGTCGTCGCGATCAGGCTGCCCGATCGTCAAGTCTCGGCAAGGAGTGAACCAGGACCATGCCGAGGCGCAGCGTGTGCGGCCCTGGACGCCCATGCTTCCTGACAGGGAGGGGGAAGCGATGCGGGTACTGATCATCATTCCTGCGTACAACGAGGAACAGTCGATCCGGCTGGTCATCGACGAGCTGGAACGGGCCTGCGGCTACGCCGACATCCTGGTCGTGGACGACGGGTCGGCGGACTCCACCGCGGCGCTGGCCGAAGCGACCGGCGTGGCCGTGCTCCGCCTTCCCTACAACCTCGGCGTCGGCGGCGCCATGCGCGCGGGCTACCGCTACGCGCTGGACCGCGGGTACGACGTGGCCCTTCAGGTCGACGCCGACGGCCAGCACGACACGCGCTACATCGGCAAGCTGGTCGCCGCCGTGGAGTCGGCGGACATCGTGATCGGATCGCGCTTCGCGGGGGCGGGCACGTACACGAGCGCGAAGTTCGCCAGGCGCCTGGCGATGCGGTTGCTGGCCATGGTCGTCTCCGGTCTGGCCAGGACCAGGCTGACCGACGTGACCAGCGGCTTCAGGGCCGCCAACCGGAAGGCGATGGCGATCTTCGCCGTCCACTACCCGGTGGAGTACCTGGGCGACACCGTGGAGTCGCTGGTCATCGCGGTCCGCAGCGGCTGCGTGATCAGGCAGATCCCGGTCAAGATGCGGCCCCGCGAGTACGGCACGGCCAGCCAGTCGAGCCTTCGCGCGCTCGTCTACCTGGTCAGGGCCGGTGTGGCGCTGGGCCTGGCGCTGATCAGGCGCTGGGAACCGGTCTCCGCCGCCGAGGTTCCGGAGAGGGCCGGAGTATGAGCGTCTACATGCTGGGCCTGGTCGGCGCCGTCGTCACGGTCTCGATCGTCTTCGAGATGCTGCGCCGCAGGAAGCTGCGCGAGAAGTACGCCACGTTCTGGGTGCTGCTCGCCGGGGTGATCGTGGTGATCGCGTTGTTCCCCGAGGTGCTGGCCGGAGCCGCCGCGATGCTCGGCGTGCAGGTGCCGGCGAACCTGCTGTTCTTCCTCGGCAGCCTCGTGCTTCTGGGAGTGAACGTGCAGCTCAGCTCGGAGCTCGGCCGCCTGGAGGAGCGTACGCGGACGCTGGCCGAGGAGGTCGCCCTGTTGCGACTGTCCAGCCGCGAGCACCGCTGAGCATGACCACGCTCAGGAGCCTGCTGCGCTTCCTGCTGGTCGGCGGGCTGAGCTACACCGTCGATCTCGGCACCCTGTACCTGCTGCACAGCGTCCTGGCCGTCGGCCTGGCCCCGGCCACCCTCCTGGCGTTCCTGCTGGCGCTCGTCGTCAACTTCGCGCTCAACCGGTCGGTGTCCTTCGCCGCCGCGCCCGGCCGGATGCGCCGCCAGTTTCTGCGCTACTGCACGCTGTGCGCCGTCAACTACGGTCTCACCCTGGTCGGCGTGCTCGGGCTGGTCGAGCTCGGCACGCACTACCTGGTCGCGAAGACCGCCATGGTCGGCGTGGGCGTGGCCGTCAATTTCGTCCTCTGCCGCTACTGGGTCTTCCCCGCGGTGAGCCATCGGAGTGAGCGACCTGACTACCATCCAAGCGTCCCCGTCTGAGCGGACCGCGATCGCGGCGAAGCCGTCCAGGATCGACCGGCTGCCCGCCCTCGTCTTCACCGGCTGCCTGGCCGTCTACCTGCTGTGGTGGGCGGCCTTCTATCCCGGCCTGATGAGCTGGGACTCCATCACCTACGTGTGGCAGGTGACGACCGGCAACTGGCGCGCCGACCACTCGGTCCTCTACGACGCGCTGGTGTGGCTGTCGCTGGCCGCGACCGGCGACCTGGCCGCGCTCACCCTCGTCCAGGCCGCCGCCGCCGCGCTCACGCTGGCCGTGCTCGCGTGCGTGGTGCGCGACTTCGGCGTCCCGTGGGCGTGGTGCCTGGCCGCCGCACTCGCGGTGGCCGCGCTGCCCGCCACCGGCACGTTCGTGGTCACGGTGTGGAAGGACGTGCCGTTCGCGCTGGTCCTGGTGCTCATGACGGCGACGCTGGGCCGCCTGGCGCTGCGCCGCCGCTCGTGGCCGCTGATCGTCGCGCTGGGCGTGGAAGTGCTGGTGCTGTGCCTGCTGCGCAACAACGGCTTCCTGTTCGCCGCCATCGCGCTCGCCCTCGCCGTCATCCTGCTTTCCGGGACGCGGGTACGGCTGGCCGGCGCCGCCGCCGTCCCCCTGGCGACCGTCTACCTGGTCACCGCCTACGCGTATCCCGCCATGAGCGTGGACCCGGTCCGCCCCTGGCTGAGCTACGCCACGGCCTACTCCGACATCGCCGTCACCTACGCCCGCCGTCCCGCCGCCTTCCAGGAACGCGACCTGGCGCTGATGGCGCGGATCGCGCCCCTGGAACACTGGAAGTCCAACGCCAACTGCCTCAACGCCGACACCACCCTCAGCGCCGGCTTCGACGTCGCCCGCGCCGACCGGCTCTACAAGAAGCTCGTCGGCCTGTGGGTGCGGCTGATCAAGCGCGCCCCCGACGCGGTCACCGCCGCCCGGCTCTGCCGCGGCTCGGTGGCCTGGGTGGCCTTCCCCGCCCAGCCGGGCGAGCGCGTGCTCGTCGGCATGCCCAACGTCCCCGAAGACCTGTACGGCTGGCGCGCCTCCGGCCAGACGATGGCGGCCAGCCCGTACCGGCCGATCCTGGCCACGCGCCCGCTCTCGCAGACGCTGCACGACGCCGCGGTCTTCGTCAGGGGCCTGTCGCTGACCGAGCAGTTCGAGTGGCTGCTGTGGCGCGGCGCGACCTGGTGCTACCTGGTCTACGCCGCGGCGGCCGCGCTGGCCTGGGCCGGACGGCGGCAGGCGGCGCTCGTGCTGGCGGTGGTCGTGGCGGGGCACCAGCTCGCGGTGACGGCGGCCATCCCGGCGCAGCTGTTCAGGTACATGGCCGCGCCCATCATGATCGGGATCATGCTGCTTCCGATCCTGGTGGCGGTGCTGTCCAAGCGGCTGCGGAGGCCGGCCGGCGAAGGTCAATAGATCGCCTGGTTTTCCTCTGCTCCCCGCCAAGCGACCCGGTGATCGTGTCGCTTCTGGCCATGCTGACATGCGGTTTGCACGTCGATCGGGAGGAAGCTTCGTGACGCCTGTGCTCAGCGTCGTCGTACCGTTCCACAACGTCGAGCCCTACCTGGAGCACTGCCTGTCCTCGCTGGCGGCCCAGGAGTTCCCGGATCTTGAGGTGATCTGCGTCGACGACGGGTCGAGCGACCTCAGCCCGGTGATCGCCAAGGACTTCGCCGGCCGCGACCGCCGCTTCACGCTGATCCAGCAGCGGCACAGCGGCCCGGGACCGGCCCGCAACGCCGGCATCGCGCTGGCCTCCGGCCGCCTGCTGGCCTTCGCCGACGGCGACGACTACGTGCCGCCGGAGGCGTACGCCACGCTGATCGAGAGCCTGGAACGCACCGGCTCCGACCTGGCCTGCGGGAACGTCTGCTGCTTCGACTCGGTGAGCACGTGGCGCTCGCCGCTGCACGCCGACATGTTCGCCGCGACCGTCGAACGCACCCACGTCAGCCGCATGCCCGTGCTCATGACCGACAGGACCGTGTGGAACAAGGTCTACCGGCGCGCGTTCTGGGACGCCGCCGAGCTGGCCTTCCCCGCCGGCTACTACGAGGACACGCCGGTCGCGGTCCCCGCGCACGTGCTGGCCGACACGGTCGACGTCCTGAACACCGTGGTCTACCACTGGCGCCAGCGCGACTCCGGCACCCGCTCGATCACGCAGAGCCGGCGCGAGCGCGGGCACCTGGAGGACCGCGTCTCCACGATCGAGACCATGCGCGACTTCCTGCGCCGCGACCACACCGCGCTGCTGCCGCTCTATGACGAGCACGTGCTGCGGAGCGACCTCGTGCCGTTCCTGAAGGCGTTCGAGTTCACCGACGGCGGCCGCGACGACTACCGCGGCCGCTTCTTCGACCGGCTGGAGCCGCTGCTGGCCGCGATCCCGCGCGACGTCTCCATGTCCCTGCCGTGGCTGGAGCGGCTCGCCTACCACCTGGTGCGTACGCGCGAGGCGGACGAGCTGACCAGGCTGCTGACCGACCGCCGCACCGGCCGGGCGTTCGCCGTCCGGCGGCGCTGGCCCAACTTCTACGTCGACCATCCGCTGCGCGGGAAGAGCGGGGTGCCCGCGCGGCTGTTCCGCGTGCGGCCCGCCGAGGTGAACCTGCTCGCGCAGGCCGACCGGGTCAGCGAGGCGGGCGCGGGATTCCGGGTCGGCGGGCACGCCTACTTCGAGGGGCTCGACGCCACGGGCTCCAAGATCCGGATGTGGCTGCAGCCCGGTGAGGGCCGCCGCGTAGAGGTGCCGGTCCGCAGGGTGAGCAGGCCCGACGTCAGCGAGGCCCACGGCTGCGAGCCGGGCGTCTACGACGACTCGGGCTTCGAGGCCGACCTCGACGTGACCGGCCTCTGGACGCCGGCGAGCTCGGCCACCACCTGGGAGGTCCTGGTGGAGGTGCGCAACGGCCGCGCGCACGCCGAACTGCCGCTGCCTTTGCCCGCCCGCGTGCTGCCCGCCCAGTCGCTCAACCGCTGGCTGTCGCGCTCGGCCAAGGTCGAGACGATCAGGAGCAAGGGTCACCTGGTGGTGCGGGCCAGGGCGGTGCGGGTCGTGGCCGAGTCCTGCGCGGACCTGCCCGGCGGGCTCGAACTGCGGGGCCGCGTCTTCACCGCGGTCCGTACGGGGGAGCTGACCGCGGCCGACACCACGACCCGGCTGCCGGTGGAGTTCCTGCGCGGCGAGGACAGGACCGCCTTCCGCGTCCTCATCCCGCACGACGCCGGATTCTCCGGCGCGGTGTGGCTGGAGAGCGGCAAGGAACGCTTCAAGATCTTCGCCGCGGAGCACTGGGCCGACGGCTCCGGCGCCACCCCCGGCGGCGAGCGCTGGCTGAGCGCCACCCGGACCGGCGCGCTCACCGCGACGAGCAGGGAGCGGCGGCCCGCCGTACTGTCGGCCGAGTGGACCGACGCGCGCTCCCTCACCCTGCGCGGCCACTACCGGGGTACGGCCAGGCCCGCCGTCTTCCGGCTGGAGCGCACCGCCGGCGGCGGCGTCCACGAGCTGCCGGTGACGTGGGAGGACCAGAACTTCACCGTGGAGCTCGACCCGGCCGCCATGCCGGTCTTCGGGCAGAGCCTCCCGCTGGCCCCGGGAACCTGGCAGCTCACGGCGGCGACCGACGCCGGCCGGTCCGCGATCGGCCTCACCAACAGCGCGCTGCGCGAGGCGGGCGCCGAGGTCACCGTGGACGCCCACGACCTGCGCCTGCAGTCGGACGCGGAGGACACGGCCGAGCTGCGGGTCCGCGCCCTCGCGGCCACGGGCAAGGCGGCGCTGCAGCGCGCCCTGGAGAAGGACTATCCGCGCCTGCGCGCCCTGCCCGCCCTCGACCTGGCCGTCTTCGAATCCTGGGAGGGCCGCCAGTACTCCGACAACCCCCGCGCGATCTTCGAGGAGCTGCGCCGCAGGGGCGACGCGCGGGAGTGCGTCTGGGTCACCGCGGACGGCCGGTTCGAGCCACCCCCCGGCGTGCGCACGGTGCTCAGCGGCAGCGCCGCGCACGTCGACGCGCTGGCCAGGGCCGCGCTCATCGTCTCCAACGACTGCGCTCCCGAGTGGTTCGTCGCCCGCGAGGGCCAGAAATACGTCCAGACCTGGCACGGAACCCCGCTGAAGACGATCGGGCACGACGCCAGGCGGCACCCGTTCCCCGCCGCCATCGACTACGCCAGGCGTCTGGCCGGCGACGTCGCCAGGTGGGACCTGCTGCTGTCGCCCAGCCCGTACTGCAGCGAGGTCTTCCGCCGGGCCTTCGGCTACCGGGGCGAGATCGCCGAGGTCGGCCAGCCCCGCAACGACCTGCTGCGCCGCCCGCCCGCCGAGGGCCTGCGCGAGCGGCTCGGCATCCCGCCGGGCAAGAAGATCGTCCTGTACGCGCCCACGTGGCGCGACGACGAGATCGGCCGGGGCGACCTGTACCGGATGAACCTCATGCTGGACCTCGCCGAGACGCGCGAAGGACTGGGCGAGGACCACGTGCTCCTGGTCCGCGCCCATTCCAGGGCCGCGGGCGCCATGCAGCCGCTCGGCGAGCCCGGCTTCGCGATCGACGTCAGCGCCTACCCGGAGATGGCCCACCTGCTGGGCCTGGCCGACGTGTTCGTGACCGACTACTCGGCCGCGCTGTTCGACTTCGCGGTGACCGGCAGGCCCATGGTCTTCTTCGCGCCCGACCTGGCCAACTACCGCGACCACGTACGCGGCCTCTACCTCGACTACGCCGCCGGGACGCCGGGCCCGGTGGCGGCCACCACGCGGGAACTCGTCGCGGCGGTCAGGGCGGCCGAGGTCGGCTACGACGCGGCCTTCCTGGAGAAGTACTGCCCCCTGGACGACGGCAACGCCGCGGCCAGGGCGGTGGACCGGATTCTCGGCTGAGACGCCAAATCTCGGCAACGGGAGCCCCGGCTGATCGCGATGCCGGCGCCACGCCCGGTACGTCCTCAGGATGCTGGACCCATGGGTTGCCCGAAGATCAGTATTGTCGTCCCCTTCTACAACGTGGAGCGATACCTCCGGCCCTGCCTGGAGTCGCTCGCCCGGCAGACGCTGACCGACATCGAGGTCGTCATGGTCGACGACGGCTCGCCCGACGGCAGCGCCGTCATCGCCAAGGAGTACGCCGCCCGCGACCCCCGCTTCCTCCTGATCCAGCAGGAGAACCAGGGGCTCGGGCCGGCGCGCAACACCGGGGCGCGTCGGGCGGGCGGTCAGTACCTCGCCTTCGCCGACAGCGACGACCTCCTGCCGCCCCAGGCCTACGACCTGCTGGTCGGCTCGCTGGAGAGCACCGGCTCCGACCTCGCCTCCGGCGACGTACGCACGTTCGGCACGACCGGCGTGCACCGCTCGTGGCTGCCACGCGGACTGTTCCACGCCGACCGACCCCGCACCCACGTACGCAGGGACAACCGCCTGCTGTGGGACCGCTCGGCGTGGAACAAGGTGTTCCGCCGCACCTTCTGGGACGCCCGCGGCTTCGCCTTCCCCCCGGGCCTGTACGAGGACGTGCCGGTCACCATGCGCGCCCACGTCGCGGCCGGGACCGCCGACGTGGTCAGGGACGTCGTCTACTACTACCGCCAGCGCGACGGGGCCGGCGCGCCGTCCATCACCCAGCGCGACGGCGACCTGGCCAACCTCCGCAGCCGTGTCGGCGGCCTGCACGAGGTGGCCGGCTTCTTCGCCGCCGAGGCGCCCGAGCTGAAGAACGCCTTCGACCGGACCGCTCTCATCGGCGACGTCCGGCGGGTGATCGAGGCGCTGCCCGCCGCCTCTCCCGAAGACCGCGGCACCTTGCTGGACCTCGCCACCGGATACCTGGACACGGTGGACGCGGCCGTCATCGCCGAGCTCGGCCCCACCCACCGGCTGAAGTTCTCGCTGGCCGCCGACGGTGACCTGGAAGGGCTGCTCAGGGCGCTGGAGGCCGAGCGCCGCGCCAAGGAGCCCGCCGGCATCGTGCGCCGGGGCCTGCTGCGCCGCCGTCTGCTCCACGACCTGCCCGAGACCGGCGCACGGCTGCCCGAGCCGCTCCTGCGCGCCGAGCGCGACCTGTCCCTGCGCGCCAAGGTCGACGCGGCCGCCTGGCACGGCGAGACCCTGCGCATCCGCGGCCACGCCTACATCGAGCGGCTGGAGATGGCCGAGCGCGACGGGCTGCGCGCGTGGCTGCAGGACACCCGCTCCGGCACCCGCCTCACGCTCAAGCTCACGCGCGAGCGGCGGCCCGACGTCACCGCCGCCTCCGGGCAGTCGCACGTCTGTCTCGACTGGGCGGGCTTCACGGCCGCGGTGCCCGCAGGCGTACTGAAGACGGGGGAGCGCTGGGCTCCCGGCACGTGGGAACTGCGCGTGGCCGTCACCGCCGGGGGACAGGCCAGGGAGGGCCTCGCCGGTCTGTCGCCCGACGTCGCCGAGCGCCGCCCGGCCGCCCGCGCGGTGGGCGAGCGCTGCTGGGTACGCCCGCTGTTCACCGAGGCGGGACGCTTCCAGATCCGGGTCCGCAAGCCGAAAGCGGTCGTCACCGCCTGCCGTCCGGTCGAGGACGGGCTGCTCGTCGAAGGCTGGATCAGGCGCCTGGCCAGCGCCGAGCCGCCGGTCCTCGTGGCCACCAGGCGGCGCGACGGGGCCGAGGTGCGCCGCCCGGCCGCCTTCACCCCCGAGGACGAGCGCCACCAGGCCTTCACCGTGACGATCCCCGCCGCCGAGCTCGCCGACCCGCCGAGGAGCCCGCTCGCCGACCCCATGTTGTGGGAGGGCGAGGACAGCCGCTGGAGCCTGTCCTTCGAGGCGGGCGAGGAACAACTCCCGCTCGCCGCCGACGACCTGCCGCCCGTCCGCGTGCGCGCCGGCGAGCAGGAAGCGGTCCTCACCCAGACCGGGTACGGCTCCGCCGACCTCGTCCTGCGCCCCCACCGCCCCGTCCTGGCCGAAGCCCACTGGACGGCCGCCGGCGAACTGGTCGTCACCGGACACCACTTCGGCGGCCCCGCCGGACTGCGGGCCGGCCGGCGGATCGAGGGCGACGCCCACCCGTTCGAGGTCACCTGGGACGACGACCGCTTCCGCGCCGTGCTGAACCCGGCCGGGATGCTGCCCGGCGCCTGGGAACTCCTCGACGACCGCGGCGGCCCGGTCGTCACGGACGGGGCGGCGCCCCTGCCCGCCGCCCGGGTGCACGACGACCTGGAGTTCGCGCCGCGCTCGTCCGCCACCGGCGCGCTCCTGCTCAACGTCAGGCAGGCGCTGGCCGACGACGAACGCGGCCGGTACGCCCGCCGCCTGCTGGAGCAGGAGGTCTACCCGGCGCTGCGCCGCGAGCCGGTGCGCGAGTGCGTCGTGTTCGACAGCTGGGAGGGCAAGCAGTGCTCCGACAGCCCGCGGGCCATCTTCGAGGCGCTGGCCGGCAGCGGTCTCGACCTCGTCTGGGTGCGCAGGGAGGGACGCTTCGCCGTACCGGTGGGGGCGCGGTCCGTGGTGCGTGGCAGCAGGGAGCACGTCGAGGCGCTGGCCACGGCCCGCTACATCGTGGCCAACAGCACGCTGCCCGCCTGGTTCCGCAAGCGGCCGGGTCAGGTCTACGCGCAGACCTGGCACGGTACGCCGCTGAAGCGCATCGGGTTCGACATGGACGCCGTGCTCAGCGCGGAGGGCGCCGCCTACCTGGAGCGCTTCGCCGCCGACGTGCGCCAGTGGGACCTGCTGGTCTCGCCCAACGCCTTCAGCACGCCCATCATGCGCAGGGCCTTCCGCTTCGAGGGCGAGGTCGTCGAGTGCGGCTACCCGCGCAACGACGCGCTGCTCGCGCCCGGCGCCGACGAGCGCGGCAGAGCGGTGCGCAGGGCGCTGGGCGTGCCCGACGGCAAGCGGGCCGTGCTCTACGCGCCGACCTGGCGCGACGACGAGCACGCGCACGGCCGCTACCGCTTCGACCTGCGCATCGACCTCGACCGGGCCAGGGCGGAGCTGGGCGGGGACACGGTGCTGCTGGTGCGCGGGCACAGCAACGTCACCGCCGGGATCCCGGCCGGCGACGGGTTCGTGGTGGACGTGACCCGCCACCCCGACGTCGCCGAGCTCTACCTGGCCGCCGACGCGCTGGTCACCGACTACTCCTCGGTGATGTTCGACTTCGCGGTCACCGGCAAGCCCATGGTCTTCTTCACCTACGACCTGGAGCGCTACCGGGACGAGCTGCGCGGGTTCTACTTCGACCTGGAGGCGGGGGCGCCGGGGCCGCTGGTGCGCGACTCCGAGGCGCTGATCGGGGCGCTGGCCGACCTCGACGCCGTCGCGGCCGGGTACGCGGCGGCGTACCGGGGGTTCCGTGAGCGGTTCTGCGAGCTCGACGACGGCGGCGCGACGGCGCGCGTGGTGAGCCGGATCTTCGGCCGAGTCTTCCGGGATGGTCAAGAAGCGGCATGGACATCTTCCAGTAGTTCCAGAGAGTAATCGGTTCCCGACCCTGAGTGGCCATGCTGGAATCCATGAGGACCTATTCGCTCGATGACGTCTACGCGACACGCAAGCGGAGAGACTCCTGGTGGACCGTGTACTTCGTGGACCCGGTCGCCTGCCGGGTCGCGCTGACCGTCGCCAACCGCACGAGCGTCACACCCAACGCGCTCACGGTCTTCTCGCTGGTCCTCGGCCTGGTGTCGGCGGCCTGCTTCGCGGTTGACGAACTGGCCGCGGGGGCGGTCGTGTTCTACCTCAGCTTCATGATCGACTGCGTCGACGGGAAGATCGCCCGGCTGAAGGGCACGGGGACGCCCTTCGGCCTGTGGCTCGACTACGTGGGGGACCGGGTCCGGGTGGTGTTCTGCGCCACCGGGCTGGCCATCGGGCAGTACATGCTCACGCACAACGTCGAGTTCATCGTGCTGGGGGCGGCGGTGGCCGTCCTGGATCTGTTCAGGTACGTGAACGCGCCGCAGATGAAGCGAGTCCGTGAGGCGATCAGGGAGGGCATGCCGCCCAAGCCCACGGTGTCCGAGGAGGTTGTCGTCCGGCCCGCGCGCCACCCGTCGTTCATGCGCAGGCTCAACAAGTACCTGGCGCGCAGGCGGGTGCGCTCCCATCTCATCAGCGGAATCGAGTTCCACGCCGCCGTGTTCGTGGTCGCGCCCCTCATCGGAGCGGCGGCGCTCATCCCGGTCTCGGCAGCCGCCAGCGTGCTGCTGCTGGTCAACGAGATCTTCCTGGTGTATCGCATGTGGCTCTTCGCGCGGCGCTTCGCCGTCGTGTCCTCCCAGGAGAGCCGAGAGCACGTTCTCGTCTAAGTTTTCGGGGGTATCGAAGCTATGTCGGATCGGCCGATATTCGTCATCGGGTGTCCACGTTCAGGGACCACGATGCTGCAGCTCATGCTGCATTCGCACCCGCGGATCGCGGTGCCGCCGGAGACCCGCTTCCTGGTGCCGGCCTACTACCGGCGCCGCGTTTTCGGGGACCTGCGGGTCGCCTCGGCGCGGCAGGCGCTGGCGCAGTGGATCGCGACCGACAAGAACACCAAGTTCCGCGAGCTGAAGATCGACAAGGACGACTACGTCCAGGAGTCCGCCGACGGGCCCGGCTCACTCGGCTCGGTCATCGGCACCGCCTTCCGCATGTACGCCGACCGGTTCGGCAAGGCCCGCTGGGGCGACAAGCGGCCCAGCTACGTCAAGCAGGTCGACCTGCTCCTGCGTCTGTTCCCCGACGCCCAGTTCGTCCACCTCATCAGGGACGGCCGCGACTGCGTGTCGTCGCTGAAGGAGATGCCCTGGTACACGCTGGACTCCTTCCACGCCGTCTCCACCTGGGCCGAGGCCATGGACGCCGGGGCGAAGCTGCGCAAGTCGATGCCCGAGGACAGCTACTACGAGCTGCGCTACGAGGACCTCACCGAGGACCCGGCCACCGAGATGAAGAAGCTCTGCCACTTCCTGGAGGAGGACTTCGACCAGGCGATGCTCTCGCCGCGCGAGGCCGCCCAGGTGGCGGTCCCCGTCCACAAGGTGTGGCACAGCAACACGCACGGCGAGGTCACCAAGTCCCGCGTCGGCAGCTGGTCCACCCGCCTGGAGGACTGGGAGATCGCGCTGTGCGAGCAGGTGCTCGGCGAGCGCCTGGAGTCCATGGGCTACGAGCTCAGCGGCACCGAGAAGGCGGCGAAGGAGCACGTGCTGGCCTTCCAGAAGACCATGCAGAAGCGCAGGGCCTCACGCATGCGCAAGGGCATGCGCGACCGCATCAACCGCCTGCGCGAGCCCAGCCCGGTCGCCGCCCTGCTCACCTCGGGCCAGCGCGCCCTGGCCGGCATCCCGCAGCAGCGCGCGGAGGCCCCGCTGACCGAACGCGTCTGACCTTCTCCCCGGTACGGCGGAGCCGCTCCGCCGTACCGGGTCAGGCGATGGGCGCGATGTCGAGTTGCAACCAGTCGATGTCGAGAACGAACGGCGTCGTCATGCTCAGCGCCAGCGCGTCCACGTCGCGGTGCGTGGTCTTGCTCTTGGAGTACGGGCCGCCGCCGATCAGAATGTGGTGCTCTATGGAGACGGCACCCTGATCATCGAACTGGACGATCAGGTAGTGCGGAATACCCGCCTTGGCATACTCGCCCGCCTTGTGGATCCGGTCACGAGCTTGAGAGTGGGGCGAGAGCACCTCGACAGCGATGATGACGTCTTCCGCCCGGAGCCACTCGCCGGGTTCCAGACATGTATGCACCACCACGTCAGGCTTTCTGAGGCGGAGCGGGACATCCCACAGGATGACCTCGATCTCCGTGTTCACATCCACGCATGGCGCTTTCTCCGACCGTGACAACGAGCGGCGGTGCTTCTCGATGCCGTTCTCCAGGGCCTCGGCCAGTCGGCGTCCCGTCTTCTGGTGCCCGCGGCTTCGCTGCTCGCGCGTCGCGGCGACGCCGTCGACAACCTCGATGTCCCGGCGAGTCTCCTCATCCAGGGCCAAGTACGCGTCGAGGGTGTCCAGTTGTGCGGCGTGGCTTGGTCCAACATGCATCGGCAACTCCCGCTCGTGAACCTGGCGAAAGCCTAGCGCGCGATGTGGGTGAAGAGGGTTTCCCAGCCGTCCAGAATGTGGTCGAGGCGGAAGGCGGCGGCTCTGGCGCGGGCGGCGGCGCCCAGGCGGCGGCGCTCGTCAGGCGAGGACATGAGGTCGGACAGCGCGGCGGCGAATTTCCGCACGTCACCCGCCGGGACCAGCTCCGGGCCGGTCGACCGGACGCCGCCCGACACGTCGAAGGCCACCGACGGGACTCCGTGCGCGGCCGCCTCCAGCAGGACGACGGGCAGGCCCTCGTGCTCGCTGGTCAGGGCCAGGACGGCGGCGTTCATGTACTCGGCCGGCATCTGCGCGGCCGGCACCCTGCCGCGGAAGACGACGCGGTCGGCGACGCCCTCGCGTTCGGCGTGGGCGCGCAGGCGCGACTCCTCGGCGCCGTCGCCCAGCAGGTGGAGTTCCCACTCAGGTTCGCCGGTCCGGGCGAACGCGCTGATCAGGCGGTCGAAGCGCTTGACGCCCTCCAGCCGGCCCACGCCCAGGACCCTGGGGTTGGTCAGCGGAGAGGTCCGCGCCGGCCAGGCGGCCAGCGGGTTGGGCAGCGACCAGGTGTTCGGCAGCAGCGCGTGCTCGGAGAACAGCCAGGCGTCGTCCTCGCTCAGGAAGACGGCCTGGTCGAGATCGGGGTAGTGCCTGCGGATGGAGCCCAGGTGCCAGGAGCCGCGGGCGTGCTCGTACGAGCCGTGGTACTGCCCGATCGGGCGCAGGCGGCGGGGCAGCATCGGGACCAGGCGGGTGACCACGCCGGGCGAGGTCAGCACGGCGAAGCCGGGCGTCATCGACTCGAAGACGGCGCGCAGCCGGCGGTCGGCGGCGCGGCGGGCCAGGCGGCCCTCGGGCCCCATGGGGCCGCGGCCGACGACATGCTTGCGGTAGCGCGGCTCGGCCACGTAGCGGAAGGGCGTGGTGGACCGATGCAGGCCGATGACGTGCACGTCGTGGCCGCGTACGGCCAGGCCCTGCGCGAGCGTGTGGGTGACCTGCTGGATGCCGCCCAACGTGTCGGCGTCCATGCACGCGAAGACGATGCTCACCGCGTCCCCCAGACCACGGACCGGTCGGTGACGGGCTGCTCGAGCGGCACCGCGAAGAAGTCCTGGACGACCCGGGCCGAGGCGTTGCCGCGCTCGTCGGCGCACCACAGCTCGCGGAAGGCCGCGTACTTCTCCGAGAACGACGTGTGTACGGCGGGCAGCGCCCGAAGGCAGGTGATGACGTCCTGGGTGCTGGTCAGGCAGGGCCCGGGGGCGATCGACGGCAGGTCGTGGTAGACGCCGCGCTCGGCCAGGCGGTATTGGTCCCAGTCGTCGATGTAGAACAGCATCGGCCGGCCGGTCACCGCGTAGTCGCACATGACGGAGGAGTAGTCGGTCAGCAGCGCGTCGGAGGCCAGCATCAGGTCGTTGATCTCCGGGTAGGCGCCGGCCGGGCGGACGAAGTGGCGTACGTGCTGGGGGACGTGGTACCGCTCCACCGGGTGGGTGCGCAGGATCATCACCCAGTCGTCGGCCAGCTCTTCCGCCATCGCCTCCAGGTCGACGCGGACGGACCTGCCGCTGCTCTTGGCGGTGTCGCGGTAGGTCGGGGCGTAGAGCAGGATCTTCTTGTCGGGGGGTAGTTCGAGCTCCTCCCAGACCCGGGGCACCGGTTCGCCGCGGACCAGGGCGTCGCAGCGGGGCGTGCCGTACCGGAAGAGCGGGCCGGTGTAGCCGTTGGACGGGACGAAGACCCGCGTGAACTCGGCGCTCGGCGCGATCAGCGCGTCCCAGCGGGCGACGGCGGCCCGCCACTGGTCGCGCGGGCCGGCGAAGTCGGCGCGCAGGTCGGGCGCGTCGAAGCCGATCGACTTGATGCCCTGGCCGTGCCAGGTCTGCAGGTAGCGGGTGCCGCGCGGCTTGGGGTAGTCGAGGGGGAAGCCGTGACTGTCCACCCAGATGCCCGCGCGGGCCATGATCCAGATGTAGCGCCAGCTCATCCGGCGGACCAGACCGGCGTCCTCGGGGAAGTTCTTCCTGCCGCGGGCCACCGACCAGATCACCCCGATCGGCAGCTCCCGGCGGCGCAGCTCCTCGTAGATGGCGCGGGGGGAGCCGGTGTAGCCCTTGCCGCAGTCGGACTCGAAGAGCGCCAGGTCCTTACGCCGCGGCACGACTTTGATCAGCGCCTTGTAGACGCGCAGCTTCATGGCCGGGGTGCTCACCCGGGAGAGGACCTCGCGTTTGATCTTGCCGGCCAGCCTGCGCCGGACGGACGGGGCGGTGACGCGGAGGAAGGCGGACGAGCCCGCGGCCTGGACGGTGTAGCCGTTGAGCGGGATCGGCTCCAGGTTCGGGTCGACCAGGAGCCGGTCGGTGGTGGTGTGTCCGTCGCGCTCGCGGGTGAAGCCGATGCGCGGGTCGCCCTTGCCCTCGGGGGTGAAGACGATCTCGCTGACGTAGCCGTCGCCGCTGGGATGCGGGTGGATGGGGAAGCGGTGCCCGCCGTAGGTCAGGAAGGCGCTCCATTCGGTGGGCAGCGCGCCGAAAGGGTCGTAGGTGTGGACGGTCATCGCGACCCTGCCGGCGTCCGCGGCGATCTCGGTGACCTCGTGGCGCAGCCGCGCGGCGCTGAAGGGCAGTTCGGCCAGGCGCAGGCGGGTGATGTCCATGCCGGGGGTGAGCGTGGTGCCCCAGTAGGTGCGGCCCTCGTGCCGGATCGCGGCGCGCGGCGGCGCGGCGGCGCCGGTGAGCGAGCGGACCGCGACCCGCAGGTCGTCGATGCGGTCGTCGAGTATCAGGTGGCAGCAGACCCTGGCCATCGGCTCGATCCGGTCGATGACCTCGTGCGGGATCGTCGCCAGGTAGGGGCGGACGACCGCGGCGAACTCCTTGACCCACACCAGGTCGCGGGCGGGCAGCGGGTTGAGGTAGACGCGAAGGTCCTGGCGCAGGAAGCGGTGCTGGCGTTCGGGGAGCAGGTCCTCGCGCCCGTGGTCGCGCAGGATCTTGTCGCTGCGCTGGGCGGCGATCATGCGGTGCCGTACGTTGTCCATCTCCTTGATGCTCAGGGAGATGGAGGTGTGTTCCGCCGCGCGGTGCCAGTGGTAGATCACCCAGGGGACGACCGCGAAGCGCCGGGAGGTCGCGTAGAGCTCGGTGGCGAAGACGTGGTCCTCGTAGTGGATGTCCTCGGGGAAGCGCAGCGCGTTGCGGCGCAGGAACGTGACGTCGTAGAGCTTGTTGGTGCTGAAGGAGTCGAGGAACAGCTCGGGGTCCTCGGCGATGCCGTTCACGATGCGGCGGCGGGCGAACAGGCGCGGGTAGTAGCGTTCCAGCCGCCCGCTGGGCTCGTAGTAGCGGGAGATCTGGCCGGAGACGAAGTCGGCGCCGGTGCGTTCGATCTCGGTCAGCAGGCTTTTGCAGGCGTGCCTGGGCAGCTCGTCGTCGCTGTCCAGGAACATGAGGTACGGGGCGGACGCGGCGTCGATGCCGTCGTTGCGCGGGGCCCCGCAGCCGCCGCTGTTGAGCTCGCGCCGCAGGTAGCGCACCCGGGGGTCGGCGCGTTCGAAGGCGCCCATGACGCGCGCGGTCCCGTCGGTGCTGGCGTCGTCGACGACGATCACCTCGATGTCGCGCAGGGTCTGCCTGAGCACGGAGCGCACGGCCCTGGGCACCCGCTCGGCATCGTTGAAGGTGATGATGACAACGGTGCAGTCCGGCATGCCCATCTCCCCCGAGAAGTCGAACGCTCGGGTTCAGGCATTCCCCCTCTTCGGGTGATGTGTCCGGACTTGATGGTGTTTTTACCGCTGATCTCGCCTTAACTACCGCAAAAAACGCCTGATCAGCCAGATGATCAGCGCCACCAGCGCGACCCCGCCCACGAGCGGCGCGACCCGCTTCAGCAGCGGCGCTCCCGCGACCTCCAGAAGGTCCAGAGCCTCCTCGTCGGCCGTGCGCGAGGTGCGCAGCGTCCCGCTCGGGTGCGCGTCCGCGACCCCCGCCGGGTCGGGGACCGCGCTCAGGTGCCGCTCCTCGTCATCGCTCACGGCACTCCCCGGTACGGCTGCCGCCTCCACCCCCGGCTCGGCCAGCAGCTCCGCCAGGTTGGCCGCGAACCGGTCGATCAGCTTCGCCCCGACCTCGGCCATCACGCCCTTGCCGAACTGCGCCGGCCGCCCCGTCACGTTGAACGTCGTCTCCACGCTCACCGCGGTCGACGAGCCGGCCGGGGTCAGCTTGGCGACGACCGTGGCGGAGGCGGTGCCCGAGCCCCTGGCCTCCTTGCCCGACGCCTTGAGCGCGAGCGTGTGGGCGTCCTTGTCGACGTCCTCGAAGCGGGCCGTGCCCCGGTAGGTCACGGTGATCGGGCCGACCTTCACCTTCATCCTGCCGGTGAACTCGTCGCTCTCGACGAGGTCGAGCGCCGCGCCGGGCAGGCAGGGGGCCACCCGTTCGACGTCGAGAAGCACCGCCCACGCCTGCTCCACCGGGACCGGAACCGTGAACTCGTGCTCGAACCGCATCGCCATCGACGCCTCCTGTTTGCGACATTACGCCGGAAAGGGGGCACCCCGGAAGGGGCGCCCCCGAAGGGCCTACGGAGTTCCCGCCGCCGTCCTGACCGCGCGGTGGGTCAGGACCCTGGCCAGGTGCCGGCGGTAGTCCGGCTGCGCGTGCAGGTCGGCCGGCGGCGCGGTGTCGGCCGACGCCTCCTCGCAGGCCTGCCGTACGGCCTCGCCGAGCTCCACGCCCTGCAGGGCGCTCTCCGCCGCGCGGGCACGCAGCGGGGTCGCGCCCATGTTGCTCAGGCCGATCCTGGCCTCCTGGATCGAGCCGTTGGAGCGCCGCACGGCCACGGCCACCCCGACGATCGCCCACGCCTGAACCGTGCGGCGGAACTTCTCGTAGTGGAAGCCCCACTCGCCGGCCAGCTTGGGGATCTTGACGCCGACCAGGATCTCGCCGGCCTCCAGCGTCGTCTCCAGGTAGTCGGCGAAGAAGTCGGCGGCGGGGATCTCCCGCTCGCCCTGCGCCGACCTGGCCACCAGGACCCCGTCCAGCGCCAGCACCACCGCGGGCAGGTCGCCCGCCGGGTCGGCGTGAGCCAGGGAACCGCCGAAGGTGCCGCGGTGCCGTACCGCGGGATCGGCGACCGTGGTCGCGGCCAGCGCCACCAGCGGGCAGCCCGCGCGGACCACGGGCGAGCGCAGGACCTCGTCGTGCGTCGCGAGCGCGCCGATGAAGACGTGGTCACCGCGGTCGTGCACGCCCGTGAGGCCCGGCAGGCGGCCGATGTCCACGAGCGTGGTCGGGTACGCCAGGCGCAGGCGCAGCAGCGGCAGCAGCGACTGCCCGCCGGCCAGCACCTTCGCCTCGTCGTCCGCGGCCAGGGCCTGGCAGGCCTCCTCCAGCGTCGCCGGGCGCAGGTAGTCGAACTGCGCGGGGATCATGACAGTGCCCTCCAGATTCGCTCGGGCGTACAGGGCATCTGGACGTCGTGGACGCCCCGCGGGCGCAGCGCGTCCACGATGGCGTTGACGACGGCCGGCGTGGAGGCGATCGTGCCGGCCTCGCCGACGCCCTTCACGCCGAGCGGGTTGGACGTGGCCGGCGTCTCCGTGCGGTCGGTGACGAACGTCGGCAGGTCCGCCGCCGACGGCACCAGGTAGTCGGCCATCGTCGAGGTCAGCAGGTTGCCCTCGGCGTCGTAGACGGCCTCCTCGTACAGCGCCTGCGCCACGCCCTGCGCGATGCCGCCGTGCACCTGGCCCTCGACGATCAGCGGGTTGACCACCTTGCCGACGTCGTCCACGGCCACATAGGAGCGGATCTTCGTCATGCCGGTCTCGGTGTCGACCTCGATCGCGCACAGGTGGGTGCCGTGCGGGTAGGAGAAGTTCTCCGGGTCGACGGTGGCGTCGGCGTCCAGCCTGGGCTCGACCCCGTCCGGCAGGTCGTGGGCCGCGAACGTGGCCAGCGACAGCTCCTGGATGGTCTTGCCGCTCTCGGTGCCGCGCACCCTGAACGTGCCCTCGCTGAACTCGACGTCGTCGGGCGCGCACTCCAGCACGTGCGCCGCGATCCTCTTCGCCTTCTCCTTGACCTTCTCGCACGCCGCCAGCACGGCCATGCCGCCGACGACCAGCGAGCGCGAGCCGTAGGTGTCCATGCCCTTGTGAGAGATGGCCGTGTCGCCGTGGACAACCGAAATGTCGTCGAACGGCACGCCGAGCGCGTCGGCCACGATCTGGCTCCACGCCGTCTCATGACCCTGGCCGTGCGGCGACGAACCGGTGACGACCTCGACCTTCCCGGTCGGCAGCATGCGGACCGAGCCGTGCTCCCAGCCGCCCGCGCCGTACCTGAGCGAGCCCAGCATCCGGCTCGGCGCGATGCCGCACATCTCGGTGTACGTGGACACCCCGATGCCGAGCTGCACCGGATCGCCGCGGTCGCGGCGGTCGGCCTGTTCCGCCCTGAGCTTGTCGTAGCCGAACAACGACAGGGCCTTGTCGGTGGCCGCCTCGTAGTTGCCCGAGTCGTAGGTCAGCGTGGCGATCGTGGTGTACGGGAACTCCTCGTGCCTGATCCAGTTGCGCCTGCGCACCTCGATCGGGTCCAGGTTGAGCTCGGCGGCCAGTTCGTCCATGACCCGCTCGATCGCGTACGTCGCCTCCGGCCGCCCGGCGCCCCGGTAGGCGTCGGTGGGCATCTTGGTGGTGAAGACGCCGGTGCAGCCGAAGTCGTAGGCGTCCATCTTGTAGATCGAGTTGTACATGAACGCCCCGAGCAGCGGCACGCCCGGCGTCACCAGCATCAGGTACGCGCCCATGTCGGCCAGCAGCTCCACCCGCAGCCCGCGGATGCGGCCGTCGGCCTCGGCGGCCAGCGTGACGTGCTGGATCTGGTCGCGGCCGTGGTGCACGGTCAGGTTGCCCTCCGAGCGCGACTCGGTCCACTTGACCGGCCTGCCGGTCTTCCTCGTCAGCAGCAGGCAGAGCACCTCTTCCGCGGTGACCTGGAGCTTCGAGCCGAACCCGCCGCCCACGTCGGGGGCGACCACCCGCAGCTTGTGCTCGGGGATGCCGGTCGTCAGCGCCAGCATCACCCGCAGGATGTGCGGGATCTGGGTGGCGCTCCACAGCGTGAAGCTCTCCCCGTCCGTGGCGGCCATGACCGCCCGGGGCTCCATCGCGGTCGGGATGAGCCGCTGCTGGATGTAGGTGCGGTCGATCAGCACCGGCGCGTCCCGCAGCGCGGCGTCGATGTCGCCCTGGGCGAACTTCCAGGTGAACGCCTGGTTGCCCGCCTCGTGCACCTTCGGGCTGCCCTCGGCCAGCGCGTCGTTCATGTCGAGCACCGGCGGCAGCGGCTCGTAGTCGACCTCGATCGCGTCCAGGGCGTCGGCCGCCTTGTAGCGGTCGGTCGCCACCACGCAGGCGACCGCCTCGCCCACGTAGCGCACCTCGGACAGGGCCATCGGCGGATGGTCGGGGATGACGACGTCCTCGCTGACCGGCCACGCGCACGGCAGGCTGCCCTGCTCCTGCGCGAAGTCCGCGCCGGCGTAGGCGCCGATCACGCCCGGCAGGCCGCGGGCCGCGGACACGTCGACCCTGGTGATCCGCGCGTGCGCCATCGGGCTGCGCAGGAACGCCACGTAGGCCATCCCGGGCAGCTGCATGTTGTCGGTCCACTGCGTACGGCCGGTGAGCAGGCGCGTGTCCTCCTTGCGCCGCCTGGCCGTGCCCACCTCGGTCATGGCGTCTTCACCGCCATGTCCTGCGCGCCCCGCCGTACCGCCTTGACGATGTTGCAGTAACCGGTGCAGCGGCAGAGGTTGCCCTCCAGGCCGTGCCTGATGGACTCCTCCGACGGCTCCGGGTCGTCGCGCAGCATGTCGATGGCGGCCATGACCATGCCGGGCGTGCAGTAACCGCACTGCAGGGCGTGTTCCTCGTGGAAGGCGCGCTGCATGGGGTGCAGCGTCCCGTTGGCGGCCAGGCCCTCGATGGTGGTGATCGCGGACCCGTCGGCCTGGACCGCGAGCACGGAGCAGCTCTTGACGGACTTGCCGTCCAGGAGCACCGTGCAGGCGCCGCAGTTGCTGGTGTCGCAGCCGATCGGGGTCCCGGTCTTGCCTAGCCGGTCTCTCAGCAGATGGACGAGAAGGAGCCGCGGCTCGACTTCCTCCTCGTACGCGATGTCGTCGACGGTGACGGTGATACGGGGCATACGTCCTCCCTCTCAGGGGGGCAAGGCGGACACTCGCCAACGTACGCCCGTGTTTGTCCCGGTCAAGGGTCACTTACGGCGAGTGATCCTCGCGACGACTGCCACCAGCCCCGCAAAACCTAGCCCGACCACCATCAGTGCCACCAGCACCGCCGCGTCCGTGATCGAATCGGTCGCCAGCAGAATGCCCAGCACCACGAACAGCAGGCCGCTGAGCAACGCCATCCAGTCGGTCCTGTGCAACTGGCGCGGCCTGTCCACATCACGCCGCACGCCGGACCTCCACATCGCCCATGCCGCCGCGCAGGTTCAGCACGATCGTCGAGACCGCGCCCTTCGGCGGCGTCTCCGGGGCCAGTATCTTGTCGAACTCCACGTCCACGCCGCCGCGCAGCGACTGGTCGATCGTGATGTCGCCGACCTTCGCCGTCGCGTGCACCTCCACCCGCGCCGAGGGTGGCACGATCACCATCAGCTCGCCGACCGAGACCGAGGCGTTGAACTCCGCCGTCGCGCCCGGATCCAGCTTCAGCTCGGACAGGTCGAGCCGGCCCTCGCCCACGCCCACGTCGTAGTTTCTGCTGGCCTCCGCCATCGTCAGCGGGGTCCAGTCGTAGTCGCCGACCCGTTTGGGCAGGCCGCCGACGATCAGGCCGCTGGCGATGACGACCGCCACCAGAGTGCCCAGGGCCACCAGGCCCGCTCCACGTCCCCACCAGGCCGCGACCAGCAGTCCGGCGCCGATCGTGATGAGCACCGCCGCGCCGACGGTGGTCGGGTTCACGCCTTGGGCCGACCCTGATTGGACAGCCACGAGGATCCCTCCAATGATGAGTGCCAGGAGCACGGTGATCACGCCGATGAAGGAGCGTGGCCGCTTCTTCTTCGTCGGCGGCGGGACCGGCCTGCCGTACAGGGCGGGGTCGTAGGGGGAGTACCCGGCCCGCTTGGCCGGGTCCAGTGGCTGGTAGGGGCCGTGCGGAGCGAACGGCTCGCGGTGCGGGATGGACGGCACGCCCTCCGCGGGCAGCGGGCTCACCCGCTCGCCGCCGGCCATGCGGGCGGCGCGCTTCTCACGCATCATCGCCTCGACGCGCATCATCGCCTCCTCGCGGGTCCGCGGCCGGTCCTGCGCCGCGTGGACGCGCGGGGGCCGGTGCTCACGGGGCTCCTCGGGGAGCGGCTCGCCGTAGCGGATCGGCTCCTCGCGGGTGGGCGGCTCTTCGACGGACTCGTGGTGCGTGGTGGGCTCGTCCGGTGAGACGGGCTCTTCGCGGGTGGGCGGCTCTTGCCTGGTGACGGGCTCGTGGCTGGTCACAGGCCCTTCCCCGGCCATGGGCTCTTGCCCGGTCGCGGGCTGCTCGCGGGTCGGCGTGCCGTCCGCCGCCTCCGGGGAGCCTTCCGCGTTGTCCGGGGTGTAGGGCTTCTGCGGGGTATAAGGCCTTTGCGGCGTGTACGGCGGAGCCGCCGCCTCGGCCGCGAACGCCACGTTCACCATCGACCGGCCCGGCTCCGGGCGGCTGTAGGGCGGCGGCACCGGCGGAGTGGGCTGGGGCGAGGCGGTCTGCCTGCGGCTCAGCCGTTCCGGCATCGAACGCGCCAGCGCGAGCAGGTCCACCCCGTTGGCATGCGCGGTCAGCAGCGAGATGACCAGCACCAGGCCGACCACCAGCGTGCCGGTGGCCAGCCAGACCGTGGTCAGGTTGATGCCGAGCCCGAAGGCCAGCACCGCGGTCATCATCGCCAGCACGGCCTCGCCGTCGAAGTCACGCCGGGTCCAGTGCTCGATCATGCCGGGCAGGCCGCGCGTGTCCTTCATCAGCATGAAAGCCGCGATGTAGAGGAAGAATCCGACACCGGAGCCGAACAGCAGGATCGCGAACCCGACCCGGAACACCACCGGATCGATCCCCGTGTGCCTGCCCAGCCCGGCGCACACCCCGGTCAGGATGCGCCCTTCGCCGCTGCGGCGCAGGACCCGGGCCTCGTTCGATGGAGCTTCCGTCATGTACTCCATCGTGACGGCACCCGCGCGCGCTCGCATCCGGGACACCCCTGAGCCGACCCTGGGGGTTGTTCCCTGATGCCCGCACCCCCGCCGACATGTGACTATGTCGGTGTTATGGCTGACCAGAAGACTCTCGCAGAGCCCGGCACCGCCGAGGCGCCCTATCGCCGCATGCGCCGGCGTATGGAGGGCCGCCTCGTCGGCGGCGTCGCGCACGCGCTGGCCGACCAGCTGAAGCTGGATCCCGTGGTCATCCGGCTGGCGTTCGTGCTGCTGTCCGTCGTGGACGGCGTGGGCGCGGTGGCCTATGCCGTTCTGTGGATGGTGACCCCTCGGGAGGAGTACGAGGGACCGCCTCCCGCGCGCGACTGGAGCCAGCTCGCGGCGTTCGTCGCGATCGGGGTGGCGCTGTTCGCCTTCGGCTGGATCAGCGGCGCCTCGCAGGGCGGCATCGGCATGATCCCGTTCGCGATCGGCGGCATCGGCGCGCTGATCCTCTGGCAGCAGGCCGACCCCGACCGCCGCAGGGAATGGGTCGCGGGCGGCACCAAGAGCATTCGCAAGAACCGGGTCCGCACGCTGATCGGCGTCGTCCTCGTGGTCGCGGGCGGCGTCGGCTTCCTCGTCGCCCAGGACGAGCTGCAGGACGCCACGCCAGGCCTGCTGTTCACGGTCGTGGTGGTCGTCGGGCTCGTGGTGATCGTCGCGCCCTGGCTGGCCGGCCTGTGGAAAGAGCTCCAGCTTGAACGGCGGGAGCGCATCCGGCAGGAGGAGCGGGCCGAGATGGCGGCGATGGTCCACGATTCGGTGCTCCACACGCTCACGCTCATCCAGCGCGTCGCCCACGACCCGCGCGAGGTCGCCAGGCTCGCCCGTTCGCAGGAACGCGAGCTGCGCAACTGGCTCTACCAGCCCAAACAGGACGCCGACGCCACGCTGGCCGCCGCCGTACGCAGGATCGCGGCCGAGGAGGAGGACGCGCACGGCGTCCAGATCGAGGTGGTCTGCGTCGGCGACATCGACATCGACGCCGAGGGCAAGCTCGCCGCCCTCCTGAAGGCCTCCAGGCAGGCGATGGTCAACGCCGCCAAATACTCTGAGAGCCAGTCCATCTCCGTTTACGCGGAAGTGGAGGGTGAAGAAGTCACCGTTTTCGTGAAGGATCGGGGTAAGGGCTTCGATCTGGACGAGGTGCCGCTCGACCGGATGGGCATCAGGGAGTCCATCATCGGCAGAATGGAACGGCACGGTGGCAGCGCCAGGGTACGTACCGAGCCGGGTGAGGGCACAGAGGTGATGTTGACGATGAAGGTGGCGAAGCGTGATTAAGGTCCTGATCGTCGACGACCACAGGCTGTTCCGCTCCGGCGTGCGGGCCGAGCTGGGCGACTCGATCCAGGTCATCGGCGAGGCCGAGGACGTCGACTCGGCGGTCAAGGCGATCGCCGACATGGAGCCCGACGTCGTGCTGCTCGACGTCCACATGCCGGGCGGCGGCGGCCAGGAGGTCCTACGCCGCGTGCTCGGCTCGGGCGGCCAGGTGCGGTTCCTCGCCCTGTCCGTCTCCGACGCCGCCGAGGACGTCATCGGCGTCATCAGGGGCGGCGCCCGCGGTTACGTCACCAAGAACATCAGCGGCAAGGAGCTGACCGACGCCATCCGCCGCGTCTCCGAGGGCGACGCCGTCTTCTCGCCCCGGCTGGCCGGATTCGTCCTGGACGCCTTCGCCTCCTCCGAGGCGCCGCCCATCGACCCCGAGCTTGACTCGCTGACCCAGAGGGAGCGGGAGGTGCTCCGGCTGATCGCGCGCGGGTACGCGTACAAGGAGATCGCCAAGGAGTTGTTCATCTCGGTGAAGACCGTGGAGACGCACGTGTCCTCGGTGCTGCGCAAGCTGCAGTTGTCCAACCGCCACGAACTCTCCCGCTGGGCCACCGCCCGCCGCCTGGTCTGACCCCACGCCGCCGCCGGCCAGGCGCCCGAGCCGGTGACCCGCGGGGCGGGACACCACGGGGCGATGGCCGCGAAGGGCGAAATCCAACCGGACGAGGCGGCACCGGATGCGGCGGCAACCCATGGGCGGATCGCGTGGCGCCGGGCGGTGTGGCCTGTGGCGCGCCGGCCTGACGAGCGGAACCCGCGGCGGCTTCCGGGGTTCGCGGCGCGAGAGCCACGGGCCGTAACCCGGCGGTGGAAGCCCGAAGGTGGGAGCCGGTGGGTGGGGCGGCGCATGCCGGGTGGAGGCCGTGGGGCGCGGTGCTGCCGGGGGGTGGGCTGGTGTTTGAGGCTAGATCGTGCGACATTTCGAGGTATGGGCAGGGACGTGCCAGTCGTCGTGTTCAGCCGGGAAGACCGTAGGACATATCGGGAAAAAGTACGGCGATGTCTGGATGTTTTCGCCCAGATGCTGCGCGAATCCCGCTTCGAGCTTGAACGCCCCCTCGCCGGGCTGGAGATCGAGCTCAACATCGTCGACGAACACGGCGAGGCCGCCATGCGCAACGCGCAGGTCCTGGCCGCCATCGCCCAGCCCGACTGGGCCACGGAACTGGGCCAGTTCAACATCGAGATCAACATCGAACCCCAGGGGCTTGACGGCGAGGGCGCCCTCGCCCTGGAGAACGACGTGCGCTCCCGCCTCAACCACGCCGAGTCCAGAGCCCGGTCGGAGGGCGGCCACCTGGTCCTGATCGGCATCCTTCCGACCCTGCGCGAGCAGGACATCGGCGAGGGCACGCTGTCGGCCAACCCGCGCTTCCGCCTGCTCAACGAGCAGATCTTCGCGGCCAGGGGCGAGGACCTGCACCTGCTCATCGAGGGCGTCGAACGGCTCGACACCCATGCCGACAGCGTGGCGCCCGAGGCCGCCTGCACCAGCGTCCAGCTCCACCTCCAGGTCAGCCCCGAGGCCTTCGCCGCCCACTGGAACGCCGCCCAGGCCATCGCCGGCGCGCAGGTGGCCGTGGCGGCGAACTCGCCGTACCTCTTCGGCAAGGAGCTGCACCGCGAGACCAGGATCAGCCTCTTCGAGCAGGCCACGGACACGCGCCCGGCCGAGCTGAAGGAGCAGGGCGTGCGGCCGCGGGTGTGGTTCGGCGAGCGGTGGATCACCAGCGTGTTCGACCTGTTCGAGGAGAACGTCCGCTACTTCCCGGCCCTGCTGCCGCTGGTCGAGCACGAGGACCCGCGCGAACTGCTGGAACGCGGCCTCATCCCGCACCTGCCCGAGCTGACCCTGCACAACGGCACCATCTACCGCTGGAACCGGCCCGTCTACGCCGTGGTCGGCGGCACCCCGCACCTGCGCGTCGAGAACAGGGTGCTGCCCGCGGGCCCCACGGTCCTCGACGTCGCCGCCAACGCCGCCTTCTACTACGGCATGATGGCCGTCCTGCCTTATGCGGAGCGGCCGATCTGGAGCCAGATGTCGTTCGCCGCGGCCGAGGACAACCTCAACACCGCCGCCCGGCACGGCATCGACGCCCGCCTCTACTGGCCCGGCGCGGGGGAGGTGCCGGCGGTCGAGCTGATCCTGCGCCGCCTGCTGCCGATGGCCCATGAGGGGCTCGAACGCTGGGGCGTGGACAAGGCGGTCGCCGAGCGGCTGCTGGGGGTCATCGAGGGTCGCTGCCTGACCGGGCGTACGGGCGCCACGTGGCAGGTGGAGAAGGTCGAGGCGATCGGCGGCGACCGGCACGAGGCGCTGCGCAGGATGACGCTGGAGTACATCGAGCGCATGCACACCAACGAGCCCGTCCACACCTGGTCCGTCTAGGTGAGCAGGCTCTCGCCCAGTTCGGTGATCGTGTGCATGACGGAGTTCTCCTCGCGGCTGCTGGTGATCAGGCCGGCCGCCCGCAGGATCGAGGCGTGCTGGCTGGCCGAGGAGGGGGAGATGTGCAGCAGCCGGGCGAGCTGGGTCGTGGAGCGCGCGCTCCTGGTGGCGCGCAGAACCGCCGCGCGCGTGGGGCCGAGCAGCCCGGAGACCGCGTCGTCCGCCGCGTCGCCCGAGGGCAGCAGCCACGCGCCCCGGTGCTCCACGGGGTAGACGAGCACCGGCGGCAGGCCGGGGTCGGCGAGGCTGACCGGCGTGCCCCAGCAGAACCACGACGGGATCAGCAGCAACCCCCGCCCGCCCAGATGCAGGTCCCTGTCGACCGGGTACTCCACGTGCAGGACCGGCGGCTGCCAGCGCATGATCGGCCGCAGGCTGTACAGGACCGCCTCGACGCCGCCGGAGTGGAAGGCGCGCAGCCGCCGCGCGTGGTCGGCGGCGACGTGGTTGCGCACCTGGGCCCAGTAGGGGGCGACGGTGATCCGGTGCAGGGAGCGCAGCGCGCCGGCGACCTCGTCCATCGCCTGCGCGTCGGCGCGCGCGAGGTCCCTGGCCCAGCCGGTACGGCCCGGCAGCCTGGAAACCTCGTCCCTGACCCTGGTGCCCGGCGTGGACAGCAGGCTGTCGAGCCCGTCGTCGAGCGTGCCCCCGTTGCCGGGCGTGAGGAAGTCGGGGAAGTAGGGCCGGGGCGGCGCCAGCGAACGCAGCCCGCCCAGCGGTTCGGCGGACAGGCGTGGGGCCACCTGCGTGAGCCAGTCGGCGAAGAAGGTACGGCCCCGCCGGCCGTACAGGCGATGGAGACTGAAGACCGTCTCCCAGAGCGGATCGGCGGAGGACGCCAGGCGGGTACGAGCGAGGTCGTCCCCGGTGAAGTGAATGCGTAACATGCGACCGGCCTCTTCGGTGGATCGTGCCGCCATTATGACCAGAAATTTCGTCATATCGGTGTCATAAGCAGGGTCTTTCGGTTCTGGTCGAAAGAGGGTGACCGGGGCGGGGGCGATGGGTGAGGCTGAGCGCCATGTTCCGCGTTCTCGGCCCGCTCGAGATCACGTTGGGTGAACGGCTGGCGCAGCCCCCCGGACCGCGTCAGCGGGAGCTCCTCGCTCTGCTGCTGCTGCGCGCCAACCAGGTGGTCTCGATCGGCACCATCGTCAGGCTGGCCTGGGGCGAGCGGCCGCCACCCACCGCACGGCGGCAGGCCCAGAACTGCGTGGGACGTCTGCGCAGGCTCATGACCGACGTCGGGCTGTCCCCGAAGACGATCGTGACGACCCCCGGAGGCTACCTCCTCAGGGTCGCCGACGATCAGCTGGACATGCTCGCGTTCCTGGCGCGGGCCGACGAAGGACGTGCCCTCGCGGGGGCAGGGCACGTCTGGAAGGCGAGCAGGTGCTACCGCTCGGCGCTGGCGTTGTGGCGCGGGCCCGCGTTCGACGGGATCGAGCTCGGGCCGCTGACCGGAGAGGTCGAACGGCTCGACGAGCGCCGCCTCGCCGTACTCGAGGACTGCCTGGACCTGGAGCTGCGACTCGGCAAGCACGTGGCCGTCGCGGACGAACTGGCCGTGCTCGTCGCGCGGCACCCGCTGCGCGAGCGTATGTGGGGGCAGTTGGTGATCGCCCTCTACCGGTGCGGCCGCGAGCACGAGGCGCTGATCGCTCTGGAAGGCGCCCGCGCCCGCTTCGAGCCCGGCGAGCGGCTGCTGGAGATCGAGGCGGCGATCCTGCGCGGCGAGGCGGGCGTCCCGGAACGGCCCGGCCGCCTGCCCGCCGACCTGCCCGACTTCACCGGGCGCGAGGAGGAGACCGGCGCGCTGGCCGCGCTGCTGAGCCGCGAGGCCGGAGCCGTCGTGTCGGGGGAGGCGGGCATCGGCAAGACCGCGCTCGCCGTGCACGTCGCCCACCGCGTCAGCAGCCGCTACCCCGACGGCCAGCTCTTCGCGAGCCTGCGCGGCAGCGGGCCCGCCGAGGTGCTGGCCGGGTTCCTGCGGCGGCTGGGTGTACCCGGGCACGCGGTGCCCGACGGGATCGAGGAACGCGCCGAGCTCTACCGCAACAAGCTCGCCGGGCGGCGGGCGCTGATCGTGCTCGACGACGTGGCCGACGCCGCGCAGGCCCGCCCGCTCCTGCCCGAGGCCCCGCGCTGCGCGGTGCTCATCACCAGTCGCTCCGGCCTCGACGAGCTGACCGGCGGCTCCCGGCTGCCGGGGTTGGGCGGGATGTCGGCGGGCTCCGTTCTGCCCGGGCTCGGAGGTCTGGCGGATGAGGCGTTTCGCTCGGAACCGGGAGGAATGGCGGAGGGGGCCTTCCGCTCCGGTCTGGGCGACGCGACCGCCGGACCGCCCGGGTCCGGGCCCCTCCCGGCCCGGCCGATCTGGCCGGCCTGGGCGGGGATGTCCGGCTTCGGGGTACGCCAGAGCCGCCCGAGCACGCCCCGCGCCGGCCTCTCGCTCGTCGAGCTCGCGCCGCTGGAGAGCGGCCCCGCGATGACGCTGCTCGCCAAGATCGCGGGCGCGGGCCGCGTGGCGGCCGAGGTCGCCGCGGCGCGCGATCTGGTACGGCACTGCGGCGGCTCACCCCTGGCCATCCGCGTGGCCGCTGCCCGCCTGGCCGCCGAGCCCCGGCTGCGGGTGAGCTGGATGGCCGACCGCCTGTCCGGCCACGCGATCCACCGAGACCCACGCCCCGAGCAGCCGCGCCCCGAGCAGCCGGAACGCGAGCACCCGCACCATGAGCACCCCGATCGCGAGCGGCGATCCGAGCGACAGGACTCCGAGGCGGCCTCGGCCCTGGGCTGGCCGGCCGCCGAGGTGCTCGGCCTGGGATACGCCGGGCTGCCCGAGGCCGCGCAGCGGCTGCTGCGGCTGACCGGCCTGGTCGAGGCCCCCGACTTCGCGCCCTGGGTCTGCGCCGCGCTCCTGGACGCCGACCTCGCCGAAGCGGAAGAGCTGGCGGAACGCCTGGTGGAGGCCAAACTGCTGGAACGCACCGGCCCAGCGCGCTACCGGCTGCAGGACGTCGTCCGCGCGTTCGCCGCTCGGCGGGCCGGCGGCGACGAGGGGGCAGGCGGCGGCGAGCGGGCCGAGGCGCTGGGACGGCTGCTCGACGGCTGGCTCGTGCTCGCCGACCAGGCCAACGGGCTGCGGTTCGGCGGCGGGAGCGGCCCGCCGGAAGGGCGCTGGTCGCCGAAGGGCGTCGCCGTCGGCGACCCCGCCGACTGGTTCGAGAGCGAACGCCCCGGCCTCGTCTCCGCCGTACGGCAGGCCGCGGCGGAAGGCCGCGCGGAGCACTGCTGCCGCCTGGCCGTCGCCCTCGCCCGCTTCCTGGAAGGCGCCGGCCACCTCGACGATCTGGCCGAATGCCTGAGATTGGCACTGGCGGCCAATCCGCAGAGTGAACCCGGGCACACTTGGGCATTGTGAACCACGTGAAGCGTCCCCTCGCGCTCGTCGTGCTGCTGGCGCTGCTGACCGCCTGCGGCCTGGTCCGCGCCCCGTCCATGGACGCCACCGGCAAGGACACCTTCGAGGACGACGTGAACTCGGCCCGGGTGCTGAGCGAGGAGTACTGGAAGCAGCAGTTCGCCGCGCTGGGCCGGACGTACCGGCCGGTCACGGAGTTCGTGGCCTACGAGGGCGAGGGCGGGCCGAGGTGCGGCGGGCAGCCGTCCGTGCCGAACAACGCCTTCTACTGCCCGGCCGGCCACTTCATCGCCTACGACGCCCGGTGGATGCGCGGCCTGTGGGAGGAGATGGGCGATGGTTCCGTGTATTTGATCATCCCGCATGAGTTCGGGCATGCCGTGCAGGCGCAGCTCGAAACGTCGTTCCAGCTCAACGTGCAGCAGGAACTCCAGGCGGACTGCTACGCCGGCGGCACCCTGGCGGCCCTGGTGAAGTCCGGCGCCCTCCGCGCCGAACCCGGTGACGAGGAAGAGCTCCTGCTCAACCTCGCCGCCGCCGGCGACCCCGACGAGGACTGGTTCAACCCCCAGGCACACGGTACGGCCGAGCAGCGCCAAGCCTCCTTCGCCGTCGGATACCGCGATGGAGTAGGCGGCTGCTGAGAAGTACGCCCGCGGGATGATGCGCGCCGGCGCCGACCCGGTCTAGCGTGGTGCCATGCCGTTGGGAGAGATCAGCTGGCTGCGCAGGGGAGCCTGCCGTACCAGCGATCCTGAGCTGTTCTTCCCGCTCGCGCCGGGCCCCGAGCAGGAGGCGCGGGCCAAGGCCGTCTGCGCCGGGTGCCAGGTGCTCGACCAGTGCCGGGACTACGCGCTGAGCGCCGGTGAGTCCGAGGGGATCTGGGGCGGGATGACGCCGGACGAGCGCCGTCGCGCCCGCTTTCCCGCGGGCTGGCACAGTCCGGCCGCCAGTTAGCCTGCAGGGGTGCTGCTACGTTCCCTCGCCGTGCTCACCGCGGCCAACATCCTCAACAACCGGATCGCCCCCCGCCTCGGCCCCGTCACCTCCGCCGCCGCCACCGCCGCGCTGGTCGCGATGGCCCGCAGGTCCGGGCTGACCTGGGAGGAGCTCGGCTTCCAGCACGGCCGCAAGGGCGCCGTGGCCGGTGGGGTCCTGTTCGCGGCGGTGGCCGTCGTCTACACCGCGGGCATCTCCCACCCGAGGACCCGCCCCCTGTTCCACGACGACCGCGCCCTGTCCCTGACCCGCGCCAGGGTCCTCGAAGAGGCGCTGGTGCAGGTCCCGTTCGGCACCGTGCTGCTGGAGGAGGTCGGCTTCCGCGGCGTCCTGTACGCCGCCCTGCGCCGCCGCCACGGCACCGCCGCCGCGACGGCCGGATCCTCCGCCGTGTTCGGCCTGTGGCACATCCTGCCGTCGATCGACATGGCCAAGGCCAACCCGGCCCTGGGCGCCCTGACCGCCGCCGAGTCCCCCAGCCACCTCGACACGGCACGGGTGGTGGCGGGCAGCGTGGTGTCGACGGGGGTGGCGGGCGTGGCCTTCTGCGAACTCCGCCGCCACGCGGGCCTGGCCGCCCCGGTGCTCCTCCACCTGGCGACCAACTCCCTGGGCTACCTGTTCGCCCGCCTGTCGACCCGCCTCCCGACCGCCCCGGAAACACCCACCACCTGACAACCCGCCCACCCCTTTTCCTGAGACTCTGCTCTGGCCGGGTAGTTGTGCCCGGGGTGTTCCCGGTCGGGTGGGTAAGGGGGCGTCGTTACGGTGCCCGGCCCTGTGCGGGGGCAGAAGCGTCTCCCTGGAGGCCCTCAGCCATGTGGGGTGGGTGGGGGTGGGGGTGGCTGCGCCGTAAAGGATGGAAGGGGTTTTAGGCGGTGGGGACGATCTGGAAGGACTCGGCGGAGCGGCCGGTGGGGAGGCCGGCGGTGGCGCCGTTCTGGAGGAAGCGGTCGCGGACGAAAGCCTCGAACCCCTCACGGTGCGACACCTGGCTCACATGCGACAGCAGCGCCGCCACCTTGCGGTCCAGGGAGTCGGTGATGTCGACCCAGTGGTTCGGGGTGGAGCCGCCGTTGAGCCACACCTCCCGCACCGTCCACTCCGTCAGGCCCTCGTCGCGCAGCAGCTCGGGGAAGGCGTACGGGTTGCGCGCGTCGGGGTAGACGGCGTCCAGCGTGGCCCCGCCGACGGCGCGGTGGTCCGGGTGGCTCGGCGCGATGAACTCGTAGTTACGGTCGGGATGGTGGGTGATGACCAGGTCCGGGCGTACCTGCCGGATCACCCGGGCGATGTCGCGCCGCAGTTCCAGGGACGGCACGACGGTGCCGTCGGAGTAGCCGAGGAAGCGCACGTCGGTCACGCCCACCGCCTTGGCGGCGGCGGTCTGCTCGGAGCGGCGCAGTTCGGCCATGCCGGCGTTGTCCTGGGCGCGCTCGTTGCCGCCCGCGTCGCCGTCGGTGACGAGCAGGTAGGTGACCTCGACGCCCCGATCGACCATGAGCGCCACCGTTCCGGCCGCGCCGAAATCCGCGTCGTCCGGGTGCGCGGTGACCACCAGCACCCTGTTGACCTGGTTCTCCGCCAGCATGGCGTCCCCTTTCCGATATCTCCTTGGGCACAACCAGAGGGCCCCAGTCGGCATTCCGAGTCACGATTGTCGGTGGGGCGTCCTAACCTAGGGGCGTGCCGACCCAAGTCTCTCTAGACCACCCACTGCTCGACGGCCTCAACCCGCAGCAGCGCGAGGCCGTGATCCATCACGGCAGCCCGCTGCTCATCGTCGCGGGCGCGGGATCGGGGAAGACGAGGGTGCTGACGCACCGCATCGCCTACCTGCTGGCCGAGCGCAAGGTCCACCCGGGCGAGATCCTCGCGATCACCTTCACCAACAAGGCCGCCCGAGAGATGAAGGAGCGCATCGACAAGCTCATCGGCCCCCGCTCCAAGGTCATGTGGGTGATGACCTTCCACAGCGCCTGCATGCGCATCCTGCGCAAGGAGGCCAAGCGGCTGGGCTTCCCGTCGAGCTTCTCGATCTACGACCAGGCCGACTCGCAGCGGCTGATGGCGATGGTCTGCCGGGAGATGGACCTCGACCCGAAACGCTACCCGCCGCGCGGCTTCTCGGCCCAGGTGAGCAACTACAAGAACGAGCTCATCGACTACGAGACCGCCATCGACCGGGCGAACAACCACCTGGAGAAGACGCTCGCCCAGGCGTACAAGGCCTACCAGCTCAAGCTGACCGAGGCCGGCGCCATGGACTTCGACGACATCATCATGAACACGGTGACGCTCTTCCAGCTCTTCCCCGAGGTGGCCGAGCACTACCGGATGCGCTTCCGGCACGTCATGGTCGACGAGTACCAGGACACCAACCACGCCCAGTACATCCTGATCAGGGAGCTGGTCGGCCACCCCGAGCTGAAGACGGCCGACGGCGAGCTGGTCCGCACCGGGTCCGACATGTCGGAGCTGTGCGTGGTCGGTGACGCCGACCAGTCGATCTACGCCTTCCGCGGCGCGACGATCCGCAACATCCTGGAGTTCGAGCGCGACTATCCCGACGCGCGCACGATCCTGCTGGAGCAGAACTACCGCTCCACCCAGAACATCCTGGCCGCCGCCAACGCGGTCATCTCCCGCAACGAGGGCCGCAAGCCGAAGAACCTCTGGTCCGACCAGGGTGACGGCCCCAAGATCGTGGGGTACGTCGCCGACAACGAGCACGACGAGGCCATGTTCGTCGCCCAGGAGGTCGACCGGCTGTCCGACGAGGAAGACGTCAAGCCCGGCGACGTGGCCGTCTTCTACCGGACCAACGCCGCCTCGCGGGTGTTCGAGGAGATCTTCATCAGGACCGGCCTGCCGTACAAGGTGGTCGGGGGTGTGCGCTTCTACGAGCGCAAAGAGGTCAAGGACCTGCTCGCGTACCTGCGCGTGCTGGCCAACCCGGCCGACGTGGTGTCGATGCGGCGCATTCTCAACGTCCCCAAGCGCGGCATCGGCGACCGCGCGGAGGCGATGGTCGAAGCGCTCTCCTCGCGGGAGAACATCACGTTCTGGGACGCGCTGCGCCGCGCCGAGGAGGCCTACGGCATGGCCACCCGCTCCCTGAACGCGGTACGCGAGTTCGTGGCCATGCTGGAAGAGCTGATCGCCAAGGCCGAGGGCGTGCCGCCGTCCGCGCTGGCCGAGGAGATCCTGGTCGCCACCGGCTACCGCGCGGAGCTGGAGGCGTCGGAGGATCCGCAGGACGAGTCCCGGCTGGAAAACCTCAACGAGCTCATCTCGGTGGCCCAGGAGTTCGAGGAGGCCAACCCGGAAGGCACGCTGGTGGAGTTCCTGGAGCAGGTCTCGCTGGTGGCCGACGCCGACCAGATCCCCGAGGCCGACGGCGGCCAGGGCGTGGTCACGCTGATGACCCTGCACACCGCCAAGGGCCTGGAGTTCCCCGTGGTGTTCCTGACGGCGATGGAGGACGGCGTCTTCCCGCACATCAGGTCCCTGGGCGAGCCCAAGGAACTGGAGGAGGAACGCCGCCTGGCCTACGTGGGCATCACGCGGGCGCAGCAGCGCCTGTACATCACGCGCGCGGCCGTACGCAGCTCATGGGGCGCCCCGTCCTTCAACCCCGCCTCCCGCTTCGTCAACGAGGTGCCGGCGACGCTGCTCGACTGGCGTACCGACCCGGAGAAGTCGGCCAGGACCGCCGCGGTCCGCCGCGACCCGACCCCGGCTCCGGCCAAGAAGAGCTCCCGCGCGGTCCCGAACCTGACGCCGGGCGACCGGGTGACGCACGACGCGTTCGGCCTGGGCACCGTGGTGTCGGTGGACGGGGTGGCCGAGCGCACCAAGGTCAAGATCGACTTTGGGAGCGGGGGAGAGAAGACGTTGCTGCTGGCTTACGCGCCCCTCGAAAAGCTCTGAGGGCATGGGCCTTCGCTTCGCTCCGGGTTGGTTGGTGTGGGGGAGCCCAGCTCCCCCACGCCCCCTGGCCGGGGGTCTTCCGACCCCCGGTCCCCCGGGCGTGGGCCGGGCACGGTGGGTGAAGGGCGCGTAGGGGCGCTACGCGCCTGAAGGGGTCTGTTGAACAGCCCAGCCCCCGGCGTTGTCCCGGCACGGGATACGGGTGGGCCGGTTCCACGGGCGCCCCGGCAAAGTGTGGGGATGACCGCTCATGCTGTGAACGGCTGAAGGTCCTCCAGCGTCACGAGCAGCTGCTTGGCGAGGGTGTACTCCAGCCGGTGGAAGGCGTCCAGCGGGATGTGCAGGTCCCATTCCACCTTCACGAGGCCCTGCGGGGACGGCTGCACCGCGTCGCCCACCACGCCGTACGGCTCGGCGGACCGCGCGGTGTACACGCAGGCCGCGCGGCGCAGCCGCGGGCAGCTGGCCAGCGCTCCGGGGATACAACCGCGGCAGGTGGGTGGCGCATTAGTGAACGGCTTGCCGGTCGAACCAGTCACGGGCGGGTCGGCCAGGAGCCACGAGACACGGCCGGTGGACGCGTCGCGGGCCGGGCCGCCGCACACCTGGCAGAGCAGGCGCAGCATGCAGCGACGCTGCCGCAGCGTGTTGACCATCTTCCATTCGGGGCGGCCTCCACGGTGCAGGCCCGGCCGATGCCAGAGCACGCCGAACAGCCAATCCCGCCCGCCGGCACCGGCGAACCCGAGCCTCCAGCCGTCCGTGGCGCACGCGTCGGGGACGAGCGTGAACGGCCGCTCGGCGAACTCCTCGTCGTAGGCGGTGATGTACGGCACACGCAGTCGCGACATCCCGCTCACATCTGCTCCCGGGCAAGCAGACGGCCTTGCGGTGAGACCATGCCGTAGCCCTGGACGAACAGCACGGTCTGTCCCGCGGCCCATGGCTTCCACAACTTCACCAGGGCCTCGACCTCGGCGAGACGGAAGCGGGCATCACGGTCGTGGAGGTGTGAGCACGTGAGCCGACGCCACCGGTCGTCCTGTTCGGCGAGCGAGTACTCCGGTGCTTGGCCTGTGGCACTGCCTGCGGGTTCATCCACGAGACCCATCTCATCGGCCTGTGATACGACTGCGAAGAGGACACTGGAGGCGGACCCTGGACATCCGTCGTGTCCGCCCCGCCCTCCGGAGGTATCCGTGATGAGCAAGGTTCCCGCCTGGTCACGTCGGCTTCACACCGAGCGGACCAGGCGTGGATGGTCTCAGCGAGACCTCGCGGGCCGGCTGGCGGCTGTCGCGGGCAGGCCGTTCCCCGAAGTGGAGAGCGTGGTGCGCCGCATCCGCGACCACGAGAGGGGCAGGCACCGGCCCGACGACGAGTACGCCGAGCTGTACTGTCGCGTTTACGGGCTGAGCGAGCATGCGCTCTTCGGCGACCGGGCCGACGACACCGACCCTGGCGACGAGATCGACGCGATGGAGCTCGCCCGCCGGGCAGCAGCGAGCGACGTTGGTACGGAGACCCTTGAGCGGCTGGAACTCGCGGTGGACGACCTGGCGTCCGCCTACCCTCGCACGCCGCCGGCCCAGCTTCTCGGACGTGTGAGGCGACACCTGGAGTATGTCGACCGCCTCCTCGACGGCAAGAAGACTCTGACTGAGCACCGCCGGCTTCTCGTGGCCGCCGGCTGGCTGTCTCTGCTGGGCGCGACCTGCCACATCGACCTGCGCCAATACCCAGCCGCCGCCGCGCGGCTGCGGACTGCCGCCCAGTTGGCCGCTCACGCTGAGCACCAGGAGATCAGGGCGTGGTGTCTGGAGACAGAGGCATGGCAGGCCCTCACCGAGGGCGAGTATCACCACGCCATGGTTCTCTCCCGAGGGGCTCAGGCTGTCGCACCACGCAACAGCTCCGCCTTCATCCAGGCGACCGGGCAAGAAGGTCGCGCGTGGGCACGCATGGGAAGAGGCCCAGAGACCCGGGCTGCGCTCACCCGTACCCAGGCGCTGGTATCGCCCATGCCGATGCCGGATCGGCCTGAGCACCACTTCCGCTATGACCCGGCCAAGAGCGAGGCGTACATGGCCACGACCTTGTCATGGCTCGGCGATCCGGCCGCCGTGCAGTGCGCGCGTCAGGTGCTCGACCGTCTGGAGTCCCGGGAGGACGGTGGACCTCGCCCGCGCCGCGCCGCCTCGGCACGCCTTGACCTTGCCCTTGCGCTGCTCGCCACCGACGAGCCGGGAGAGGCCGGGCATGTCGCGCTCCAGGCGATGATGACCCGGCTGCTCGTCCCCTCGAATTACTGGCGGGCCAAAGAGGTCATCGTAGGTGTCGAACAGCGCGGTATCCCCGAGGCCGACGAGCTTCGCGAGGTCTATCACGAACTGTACGGTCCGCCGGCACCGCGTCAGATCGGCCCCACTTCTTAGGGCGCACACGCACGGCTGATTGCCAACTGTTTCGTTCTCGCTGTGATCGGACTCTCGTGCCGGGGCCCGCGGGTGGCTCAGCTCGGACGGAGGGCGTCTCTCGGGAGCGGTTACGGTCCTGGGGCGTCGTCGCCGACCTGGCCGGGGCGTTCGTCGGCGTTGAGGTGTTCGGTGAGGCCGTCCAGGAGGTGGCGGAGCAGGTCGGTCAGGAGTTCGCGCTGGTCCTCGTCGAGGTGGGCGACGAGGGCGGCTTCGTGGGTCAGCAGGGCGTCGACGGTGTCCTCGACGAGCCGGTGACCGGCATCGGACAGGGTGATGGTGTGGGTGCGTCCGCGCGGGCCCCGTGTGGTGCGCACCAGGTCCGCCTTCTCGGCGCGGGTGACGCGCTGGCTGATGGCGCCCGCCGTGACCAGGCAGGAGGCGCTCAGTTCCGCCGGGGTCATGGTGTACGGCGGGCCGCTTCGCCGCAGCGTGGACAGCAGGTCGAGGGTGGCGCCGTCGATGCCGAGCCGGGCCAGCGTGCGGCGGCGCTCGTCGCCGAGCAGTTTGGCGGCGCGCCAGACGCGGGTGATGATCCCGATCGACGCGACAGGGGTGCCGGGGCGCTCCCGGCGCCAGGCCAGTTGGATCTCGTCGACGGCGTCGGGGTTGCTGTGCTGGGTCACGTTGCCTATCGTACAAGGAGAAGTTTAGGTCTAAACAAGGAGTCTGAAGATGACACGTACGGCCGTGGTTACGGGTGGCGGCACGGGGATCGGGAAGGCTACGGCGGCGGCGCTGGCAGCCGGCGGGCTGGACGTAGTGATCACCGGCCGCCGCCGGGACGTCCTGGACAGAGCGGTGGCCGAGCTGGGTGACGGGGTGCGGGCCGTGCCGTTCGACGCGACGGTGCCCGCCGAGATCGAGGCCGCGCTGCCCGAGCTGCCGGAGAGGGTGGAGGTACTGGTCAACAACGCGGGCGGCAACACCGACTTCGGGCGCGCCGGGGACTCGGGCCTGGCGGGGCTGCGGGCGGCGTGGCTGGCCAACCTGGAGGCCAATCTGGTGAGCGCGGTGCTGATGACGACGGCGCTCACGCCGCGGCTGGCGGACGGAGGCCGGGTCGTCACCCTCGGATCGATCGCCGCGGCCAAGGGTGCGGCGGGTTACGGCGCGGCCAAGGCCGGGGTGCTCGCCTGGAACGCCGAACTGGCGTTTCAGCTCGGCGGTCGCGGCATCACCGCCAACGTCGTGGCGCCGGGGCTGGTCGAGGAGACCGAGTTCTTCGGCGACGGGCTGGCCGAGCAGCGCCGTACGGCGCTGGTCGCCCAAACCGCGAACGGACGCGCCGGTCAGGTCGGCGACGTCGCCGCCACGATCGCCTTTCTCGCATCCTCCGGCGCCGGTCACATCACCGGCCAGGTCGTGCACGTCAACGGCGGGGCGTACCTCGGCGGCTGAAATCGCCGGCCGAGCCCGGCTCCATGCCTGTGCGCCCTCGCCGTGGCGCGACTCAACGGAGCCGATCAGGTGAAGACGTCCATGCCGGTCAGCTTCGCGGAGAGTTGCCAGAGCCGCGCGGCGCCGACCGGGTCGACGGCCCACGGCTTGACACCGCCGACGAGCATGTCGTCCGTGGCCGCGGGCGCGGCGACCGCGCAGTCCTGGAGGTAGGTGCCGCCGAGCCCGTCGAGCGCGGGCGAGGTGGCCGCCCACGTCGCGGTCGCCGCGCCCTGCGCGGGCGTCTTGAACCCCTCCGCGGGTCGCCCGTCGGCCGTGATCCACCCCTGCGCCATCTGCTCCTCGCGCGAGATGTGCCGCTGGAGTGGCGTGAGGATACTCCCCGGATGTACGGCATGCGCCTGGATCCCCATCCGGTTCAGGTGTACGGCGAACAGGGCGTTGGCCGTCTTCGACTGCGCGTACGCCGTCCACCGGTCGTACCCGCGCTCGAAGTGCGGATCGTCCCACCGCATACCGGACAGGAAATGCCCGGACGAGCTCACCGACACCACCCGCGTCCGCCCCGGCACCAGCGCCGGTCGCAGGTGGTTGACCAGCGCGTAGTGCCCGAGGTGGTTGATCGCGAAGTGCGCCTCCCACCCGTCCCCGACCCGGGTCTCCGGCCAGGCCATGATGCCCGCGTTGGCGATCACGATGTCGAGGCTGGCGACCGGTGGGGAGAACGCCCTGACGCTCGCCAGATCCGCCAGATCGAGCGCCAGGACGTCCACCCGCTCGGTCCCGAGCAGAGCCCGTCTGGCCATGTCGGTCCGCCGGGCGGGCACGATCACCCGCGCCCCCGCGCGGCTCAACGCCCGTGTGATCTCCAGCCCGAGTCCCGAGTACCCGCCGGTCACCAGCGCGTTGGAACCCCGCAGGTCCATCCCGGTGAGCACTTCGTCGGCCGTGCTCCATGCCCCGAATGTCGTCATGTGGAGGAGGCTAAAATCTAGAGTGTGCTCTAGGTCAAGCTAGGAGAGGCCCGCATATGTCCCTGACGATCGGCGAGGTGTCACAGGCCACCGGCCTGAGCGTGCACGCCCTGCGCTTCTTCGAGCGCGAGGGCCTCTTCCTGCGCGACATCCCCCGCACCCTCGGCGGTCAGCGGGCCTATGAGCGGTCCGACGTCGACTGGCTCCTGCTGTGCAACAGGCTGCGCGAGTCCGGCATGCCGATCGCCACCGTCAAGCGCTTCACCGACCTGGTCCGCGAGGGCCCCGGCAACGAGCCCGACCGCCTGGCGCTCCTGCGCGAACACGAACGCCAGGTGGAGGCCAGGATCGACGACCTGCGCGCCTGCCTGGCGGTGATCCACGACAAGGTCGTCGTCTACGAGCACCACGTCAAAACCGGCACCGCCACCGGCCTCTGGTCCCCGCCACTCGCCGCGGAACCGCGATGACCCTAGACAGATCTGCCTACGATGGAGTGGTGCCGGAGACGATGATGAACGGCCTGCCCGAGTGGGCGTCGGACCCCCAGACGCTCACCCTGACAGAAGACCGGTACGACATCCTTCCCGATCAGGTGCGCAAGCTCATCGAAGTGATCGACGGGAACGTGATCTTCCGCCAGAGCGGCGCACCGGAGCACGGCGACGTGTGCCGCCGTCTGGCCAATGCGCTGGAGGCCGCGAAACCCGAGGAGCCCTGTCAACGGGTTTCCACTGACATCGACATGTACTTCGTCAAACGCCGCCGGTTGGACGGGAAGCTGTCCTTCCGTCGCCCCGACGTCCTTGTCTACGGGTGCATCGAACGAGGTGGCAAGGTCGCGACCACGGACGCCAAGCTGGTCGTCGAGGTCGTTTCCCCCGGATCCGGATACACCGACACCGTCGACAAACTCGCCGAGTACGCTCACGAAGGCATCCCGATCTACCTCGTGGTCTATCTGGATGACGAGTTCTATGTGCGATCCATCCGGGAGTACCGCCTGGACTGGCCAAGCCGTACCTACCGCTTGGCCGAGACACATGAAGGCGTTCTCGAACTCGAGCGGCCCTTCCCCGCGAGCGTGCCATTCCAGGCGCTCGACGGCTGAGGTCCCCCGCCCCCGGGAACTCAGCGGGCCAGGGCGCTGCCCTTCTTCCACTCGGTCCAGTTGAGCTGCCAGTAGCTCCAGCCGTTGTTCCAGTCGAGCTTGCGCTTCGTGCCGGTGATCTTGATGACGTCGCCGCGCTGCGCGATGCCGTAGAACCACTTGGCGCCCGCCGGGGTGGCGCGTACGCAGCCGTGGCTCTGGTTGCTGCGGCCGAGGAAATGGTAGTAGCCGGCGCTCTGGTGGACGTACTCGCCGCTGTCGGAGATCCGCACCGCCCAGGGGATCTCCTCCTTGTAGTAGCGGGGGTCCTTGGGGTCGGTGACGCCCAGCCACGAGGAGGTCATGGTCTCGATGGGCTTCTTGTTCATGGCGAGGTGGATGCCGCTGGTGGTCAGGTAGACGTCGACGCCGTTCTTGACCAGGCCGCCCTTGCCCGCGCTGATCGGGATCTTCTTGGCGAGCTTGCCGTCGCGGGTGACGCGCATGACGTGCTTGCGGGTGTCGACGACGGAGATGTTGGCGGGGCCCACGGCGAAGCGCTGGGTGACGTCCTTGACGGACTCGTTGCCGGCCAGCTTGCTGAGCTGGGCGGTGAAGGTGACCTTCTGGTGCGGCTTCCAGTAGAACTTGGTGCGGTAGATGACCTTGCGCGCCGACACCCACCGCCAGGCGCCGTCCACCGGCCGCTCCGACTGCACCTGGAGCAGCGCCTCGACCGCCGCCCTGTCCTGCACGTCGCGGTCGAACGTCACGATGATCGGGAAGCCGACGCCGACCTTCTCCTTGTCCTGCCCCATCGGGGTGATGTCGGCGATGTCGAGCCTTTTCGCAGCAGCGGCGGGCTTCGCGTGCGCGACAGAGGGTACGGCCAGCAGGCCGCATGCCAGCGCGACGGCGACGAGCAATCTCACGTGGATACTCCGGGGACAAAGAGGGTGGTGCGTTCCAGAAGTAAGACAAGTGACGGGCGGGGTTGGTGCGTCCGATCCGTGTAACGATCTTGCATCGGCTCTTGGCGCGACGCTTGAGTCGCGGTGGGTAGGGTGCGGGCTGTGCGAGTACTCATCAGCGGTGGAGCGGGTTACATCGGCAGCACGATCGCCTCGGCGTGCCAGGACGCGGGCATCGCCCCGGTCATCCTGGACAACCTGGTGACGGGGCGCAGAGAGTTCGCCGAGGAGCGGGACTTCTACGAAGGCGACATCGCGGACGGCGCGCTGATCGACCGGATCTTCGCCGACCACCCGGACATCGAGGCGGTCATCCACTGCGCCGCGCTGATCGTGGTGCCCGACTCGGTGGCCGACCCGGTCGGCTACTACCGCGCCAACGTCTCCAAGAGCCTCGACTTCGTGGACCACCTGCTCAGGAACGGCTGCCGCCGCCTGATCTTCAGCTCGTCCGCCTCGATCTACCGGGCGGGCGACGACTTCACCGTGGACGAGGAGTCCGCCCTCGGCCCGCAGAGCCCCTACGCCCGCACCAAGGCGCACTGTGAGGCGATGTTCGCCGACGTCGCGGCCACACAGCCGATCGACGTGCTGTCGCTGCGCTACTTCAACCCGATCGGCGCCGACCCGAAGATGCGCACCGGCCTGCAACTGCGCCGTCCGAGCCACGCGCTGGGCAAGATGATCGAGGCGTACGAGCTGGGGGAGCCCTTCCAGATCACCGGCACCGGCTGGCCGACCCGCGACGGCTCCGGCATCCGCGACTACATCCACGTCTGGGACCTGGCCACCGCGCACGTGGCCGCGCTCAAGCGGTTCGACACGGTCATCTCGCGGGCTCGGGTGATCAACCTGGGCACGGGCGAGGGCACGACGGTGAGGGAGCTGGCGGACGCGTTCAACGCGGTCGTGGACCGGCCCGTCGAGGTGGTCGAGACCGGCGCCAGGCCCGGGGACGTGGCCGGCGCCTACACCCGCAGCACGCTGGCCGGTGAACTCCTGGGCTGGACGGCCGAGCACTCGGTCGCCGAGGGGATCCGGCACTCGCTGGAGTGGGCGAAGATCCGGGACACACGCCTGGCGTGACCGCCGTCGGCCGGTCAAGGGGGCGGCGTCACGGCGGGGACCACGTGAGACTGCCGGCCGGCGCTCGAGGCCGGGCGTGGGTACGGCGGGGCGCGGTGGGCGCGGCCCCGCCGTGACTGCGGGAAACTGCCGAAAAGCTACTTGGCGACGACGTCGCCGTTGGGCAGCGTCAGGCCGTCGGGGATCTCGCTGGTGCCGTCCTTGAACTCGGTGGTGACCTCGTCGGCGGGCGGTGCCGTGACCGTGACCTTGGAGCCCCAGCCGGTGTAGCGGGTGTCGACGCTCAGGGTCTCCTTGCCCTCGGCGTCCATGCCGATCGCGGCCGGCGAGTACGTGGTGACCAGGCGCTTCGGCAGGCCCTTGCCGTCAAGCTGCAGCTTCCAGCTGATGACGACCTTCTGCTGCTTCTTGCTCGGCTTATCGAAGAGCGAGGCCCGGTACCAGGCGGAGACCTTGTTCAGCTGCCCGACCGTGATGGCGCCCGCGTAGCCACCCTTGATCGCCTTGCCGCTCTTGAGCAGGGTCTTCAGCGTGTTCGGCTCGGTGATGTTGACGATCTGGCCGTAGAGGCCGGTGAGCCCGCCGGTCGGGCCCTTGGGGAACTTGATCCACGTCTTGTCTTCGGGAAGCAGGGTGCCGAACATGCCGCCGGAGATGTACGACGTGGTGCCGATGCGGATGGTCCGCTCCGTCGCGAAGAAGCCCTTGATCAGATCGGGGGTGTCCTCAGGCAGGTCGGACTGCTTGAAGTTGAACTTGCCCGTGATGTCCGAGGCGGCCAGGCCGGCCTTCGAGAAGGCGAAGGTGCCGGTGCGGCGCATGAAGATCTCGCGCTGACCCCCGTTGGCGAGGATGGTGCGGTCGACGAACTTCACACCGGTTCCCGCGACGAACTGCTTCTTGAGCGCCACGACGGGATCCTTGGGCGCTGCCGCCTGAGCGGGGGCGGCGGTGAGGGCTGCGGCGGCCACGGTGAGGGCGACGCCGGCGAAGATGCGCTTCATGGGGCCGAAGCCTGGCAATCGGAGATCACGGCACGGTCTCCTTAAACCCATCTGTTATGGGAGTTTCTATGCAGAATCCATGCAGAACTCCGGCCCCATGAGCGACTACTGCACCGTGCCGTCGTCGCTCGGCGGCACCGCGACGTAGTCCTCGTCGATCGGCGTCGGCGGCTTCAGGATGTGGTCGACCAGGTCATCGAGGCTGATGATCGACTCGGCGGTCGGCGTCTTGACGGAGATGTCGGCGCCCCAGTTGGAGTACCTGGTCTCGGTCGTGCCCTTGATGGTCGCCTTCTTGGTCAGCGGCATCGTCCAGTCGATCGCCAGACGCTGGGGGAGCTGCCCCTCACCGAGAGTCAGCCGCCACGAGATGCGCGACTTTCCGATCTCGCCGTACGAGATCCCGGGCATCAGGGTGCGGAAGGACGGCGAGACCTTGTGCAACTGGGCGAAGGTGAGCGAGCCGCGGTAGCGCGGGCCCGTGTGCTTGCCGGTGGCCAGCAGGTGCTTGAGCGTGGCCGGTTCCAGCACGTTGATGAGCTGGTCGCCCATGATCGCGAAGGACGGGTCGCCGTCGCCGCGGATCCAGAACTTGTCGTCGGGCAGCGCCCTGGAGAAGAGCCCGCCGTGGATGTAGTAGTGCTTGCCCGAGCTGACCATGTACGTCCGCTGGGTCAGCAGGTCGACCATGTCGGCCGCCTTCGGGTCCTTCTTCGCCTGGGCGGCGAACTGCTTCTTGAGCACCGGGCCGAGCACCGGGGTGCGTTCGCCCTCGGCGGCGACGACGCCCTTCGGCCCGAAGGCCGCGGCGCCCTCGCGTACGACGCCGATGTAGTCCTGCTTGTCCACCCAGGTACGCGAGGTCTCCTTGATCCTGACGCCCTGACCGGCGACGAACTGCTTCTTCAGCGCGTCCACCGGTTTGACCTGGGCGAACGCCGGAGGAGCCACGACCATCGCGGCGGCCGCCGCGGCAACGGCGATCAATCGCCTCATTTATGCCCCCTTATTGACATATGCCAGGGCATCATCGCGGGGTGAGATCACCGTCACATCACGGGATTCGCGTGACCCGATGACCTGGGCAGGTCAAGCTTGGGGCTAGGCTTCGTTGGCGGAAAACGCCCGGCACGCACGGGGTGGCCCGGGCCGTCGAACACTCAGTCGGAATAGCAAGGACGGACCCTCGTGGACCTGTTCGAACATCAGGCGAAGGAGCTCTTCGCGGACTACGGCATCCCGGTGCCGCGCGGCATCGTCGCCCACACCGTGGAGGAAGCACGCGCGGCGGCTGAACAGCTGACCGGCCGTGTCGTGGTCAAGGCCCAGGTGAAGACCGGTGGGCGCGGCAAGGCCGGCGGGGTCAAGGTGGCCGACGACGCCGCCGACGCCGTGGACAAGGCCACCGCCATCCTGGGCATGGACATCAAGGGCCACACGGTCCACAAGGTGCTTGTGGAGGAGGCCAGCGCGATCGCGGAGGAGTACTACTTCTCCTTCCTGCTCGACCGTGCCAACCGGACGTTCCTGGCGATCTGCTCGGCAGCGGGCGGCATGGACATCGAAGAGGTCGCCCACAGCACCCCCGAGAAGGTCGCCAAGGTGCCCGTCTCGGCCATCAAGGGCATCGACCGCGCCACGGCGCGCGAGATCGCCGTGGCCGGCGGCCTGCCGGAGAAGTCGCTGGACGGCGCCGCCGAGCTCATCGAGAAGCTCTGGTGCTGCTTCGTCGACGAGGACGCCACGCTGGTCGAGGTCAACCCGATGATCCTGTCGGCCGACGGCCAGGTGAAGGCGCTCGACGGCAAGGTCACGCTCGACGACAACGCCGAGTTCCGCCAGAAGGACCACGAGAAGTTCGCCGACAAGGCGGCAGAGGACCCTCTTGAGGCCAAGGCCAAGGAGAAGGACCTCAACTACGTCAAGCTCGACGGCAACGTCGGCATCATCGGCAACGGCGCCGGCCTGGTCATGTCCACGCTCGACGTGGTCGCCTACGCCGGTGAGGCCTTCGCCGGCAAGCCGTCGCCCGCCAACTTCCTCGACATCGGCGGCGGCGCCTCGGCCGAGGTCATGGCCTCCGGCCTGGAGATCATCCTCTCCGACCCGGCCGTAAAGTCGATCTTCGTGAACGTCTTCGGCGGCATCACCGCCTGCGACGCCGTGGCCAACGGCATCGTCGCGGCGTTCAAGCTCCTGGAGGAGCGCGGCGAGGCCGTGACCCACCCGCTGGTGGTCCGCCTCGACGGCAACAACGCCGCCCTCGGACGGCAGATCCTGCACGACGCCAAGCTCAAGGGCGTCGAACTGGTCGACACCATGGACGACGCGGCCAAGCGCGCCGCCCAGCTCGCTGCGGTAGGTGCGTAATGGCAATCTGGCTGACCGAGAACAGCAAGATCATCGTCCAGGGCATGACCGGCGGTGAGGGCACCAAGCACGCCAAGCGCATGCTCGCCGCCGGCGCCCGCGTCGTGGGCGGCGTCAACGCCCGCAAGGCCGGCACCACCCACCTCGACCTGCCCGTCTTCGGCACGGTCAAGGAGGCCATGGAGGCCACCCGCGCCGACGTGTCGGTCGTCTTCGTGCCCCCGGCGTTCACCAAGGACGCGGTCAAGGAGGCCATCGACGCCGAGATCCCGCTCTGTGTGGTCATCACCGAGGGCGTCCCGGTTCACGACTCCACCGAGTTCTGGGCCTACGCCGTCGAAAAGGGCAACAAGACCCGCATCATCGGTCCGAACTGCCCCGGCATCGCCTCGCCCGGCGCCTCCAACGCCGGCATCATCCCCGCCGACATCACGCCCCAGGGCCGCATCGGCCTGGTGTCGAAGTCCGGCACACTCACCTACCAGCTCATGTACGAGCTGCGCGACTTCGGTTTCTCCACCGCGGTCGGCATCGGCGGCGACCCGGTCATCGGCACCACGCACATCGACGCGCTCCAGGCGTTCCAGGACGACCCGGGAACCGACGCGGTCGTGATGATCGGTGAGATCGGCGGCGACGCCGAGGAGCGGGCAGCGGCCTACATCGAGCAGCACGTCACCAAGCCCGTGGTCGCCTACGTGGCCGGCTTCACCGCGCCGGAGGGCAAGACGATGGGCCACGCCGGCGCCATCGTCTCCGGTTCGGCCGGAACGGCGCAGGCCAAGAAGGAAGCCCTGGAGAAGGTCGGCGTCCGGGTCGGCAAGACGCCGTCCGAGACCGCCCGGCTGATGCGGGAGATCATGCAGGCCCGCTGAGCCGCACCGCTTTCACCGAGCCCCCGCGTCGCCTTTCCGGCGCGCGGGGGTTTCGGCTTTTCCCGGGTGTACGGCCCCGCCGCCGCTTCCGCCGGGCAACCCAGACGGGCAATCCGCTTCAGGGATCGCGAGGCGTGAGAGCGCCTGGAACCCCACCTCCTCGTGGGAGATCTTGCTGGTTGGAAGGCGTAAAGGGGACTAATAGCAGCCCGGACGGCGCGGCGATGGGGGTGTAGGCGTCAAAGTTGAGGAAAATAGGTTCCCGTGACGGCGCTACTCGACCAGCTACGGACGGCTCCCCGCGCCGTCCTCGGCAAGATCCCCGGGGTCACTGGCGACGACGACGAGTCCAGGCGGCCGCTGCCGGTGTCGGGCATGCTGGCCGCCGCCTGCACGTTGGGCGTCGGGCTGGCGGTCCTCACCACCCTCACCCTGATCGGCTGGATGGCGGCGCCCCGCGGGGCGTTGGGGCCGGGTCTGCCGGGGGTGTTCCGTACCGCGGCGCAGCTCTGGCTGGCGGCGCACCACGCCGGGTTCGCGATTCCCGGTGGGCGGGTCGGGCTGCTGCCGCTGGGGTTGCTCGTTCTGCCGGCCTTCCTGCTGTACAAAGCCGGGCGGTGGATGGCCAGGGACGCCGATCTGCGGTTGCGGCTGCCCGCCCGGCTGCCCAAGAACTCGCCCAAGGAGAAGGCCAACGCCCGCCGCCGCGCCCAGCTGATCCTGGTGGCGCAGGCGGGGGTCTCGCTGGCTGCGCCGTACGCGCTGCTGGCGGGGTTGATCGCGCTGGTCGCGCGCAACGACATCACCCAGCCCTACATCGGCGAGGCGCTGCTGAGCCACTTTCTGCTGGCGTTCGTCGTGGGGGCGCTGGCCACCGCGCGGACGATCGGGCCGTGGCGGTCGATGTTGCGGCTGCTGCCCGAGCGGGTGCGCGCGGTCACCGTGGGTACGGCCGTCGCCACCGCGATCATGCTGGCCGGCGGGCTGGTGCTCGTGGTCGTGGCCGTCGCCCTGAACTTCGGCGACGTCAGGGCGCTGTCCGGGCAACTGTCGACCGGGTTCGTGGGCGGGGCGCTGCTGCTGCTCGTCCAGGGGCTTTACCTGCCCAACGCCGTGGTGTGGGCGATGTCGTACATCGCCGGTCCGGGGTTCGCTTTCGGCACGGGTACGCTCGTCGCGCCCACCGGGGTGCAACTTGGGATGGTACCCAGCCTGCCGCTGCTCGGGGCGCTGCCCGACAGCGGGCCCGTGCCGGCGCCGATGATGGCGGTGATCGCGCTGCCGTTCGCGGCCGGGGCGGTGGCGGGGGTCATGGTGGCGCGGATCGCGCCGTCGCCGTCGTATGAGGTGGCTCCGCTGTGGGGGTTCTTCTCCGGGGTGAGCACCGGGCTGGTGGCGGGGTTGCTGGCGGCGTTGTCCGGCGGGCCGCTGCGGGGTGGACGGCTGGCCGCGGTCGGGCCGTCGCCCTGGGAGGTGGCGCTCTCGATCTGCCTGGAGGTCGGGGTCGCGGCGGGCATCTCCGCCGGGGTGGCCAACTGGTTGCTGCTGAACAGGAAGGCACGCAAGCCGCTGGACAAGGCGGCCACGCCGGTGCGCAAGGCCGGTGCCGTACTCGCGAAGGCCGCCAGCAAGGTCGGCCTGGCAGAAGCCGACGCGCGCCCGCTGCCGGGCCACTGGATGGACGCCACCGAGGCGGACACGCAGGCGATCCCGGTGATCCGCGACGACTGGCAGGACGAGCACGCCTCGGCGGCCGGGGCCGACACCGCCCCCCACATCCGCCGCGAACCCGACCGCCCACCGCGCCGCGACATCATCGACGAGTCGGACGACCGGGGCGGCCACGTCATCTACATCGACCCCTACGCCTGGGACCGCGACTAGCAACCCCAGGCACGGAACCCAGGCACAACTACCCGGCCGACCCTTTGGGCGCCGCCACCCCGAAGAGCCAGGGACAAGCCCTGCATGCCAGAGCGTGTGGGTGAGCCGCGGGGCGCTTGGCCTGGAGCGCCCGCGAGGCCCCGGAGCCGGCGACCCCGAGGCTGCCTTGGAGGCGATCCGGGGTGCCGGGGGTGGAGGCTCGCGGGTCCGGGGCTGCGTGGGCGTGTCAGGCCGGGTGGTCAGGGCTGGACGGTGTTGAGGATGCGGAGGACCTCCGGCGGCAGCTTCTTCTCCGTGGCGTCCCGGAACTGGGTGTAGCACTCGCCCTGCGACGCCACCGTCCCCGCCCCCTTCATGCACTCCTGGTAGGCGGAGTACTCGTCCATCAGGTACAGCTGCAACGCGGTCGCGATGGCCGACAGCACCAGGGCCACGGTGGAGACGGCGATGCCGCCGGTCGCGGTCCCGGTGGGCTTCTTGGAGGCGCGTAGCAACGGCAGCGCCCGTATGCCGGTCATCATGGCGAAGACGGCCATCACCAGCCCGGCGAGGGGCAGCATGAACGTCATGGCCAGCGCTGCGATGGACAACCAGATCGCGCGGCGTCCCGCGGATTCCGCGGGCTGCTGGCCTGCCGGCGCCTGAACAGGTGTCGACACCTGACCTCCTCTGCGTCGCCGGGCGAGTGAGCAGATACGCTGTCAGCCCATCCCGGCTTCCAATTGGAGTGCGCGTGTCTAAGGCTGGGCGGCTCGTCGTCCTCGTTTCCGGCTCTGGCACCAACCTACAGGCCTTGCTGGACGCTTCCGCCGACCCGGCGTACGGAGCGTGTGTGGTGGCGGTGGGTGCGGACCGGGACGGCATCGAAGGGCTCGCCAGGGCGGAACGCGCACAGGTCCCGACGTTCGTGGAGAAGCTGCGCGATCACCCCGGCCGGGCCGAATGGGATGAGGCGTTCGCGGCGCGCATCGCGGAGCACGAACCCGACCTGGTGGTCTCGGCCGGCTTCATGAAGATCCTCGGCGCGCCCACGCTGGAGGCGTACCCCGTGCTCAACACCCACCCCGCGCTGCTGCCGTCGTTCCCCGGCGCGCATGGGGTGCGGGACGCGCTCGCCCACGGCGTCAAGGTCACCGGCTGCACCGTGATGCTGGCCGACGCGGGCGTCGACACCGGCCCGATCATCGCGCAGGAGACCGTGAAGGTTCTCGACGGCGACGACGAGGCGACGCTGCACGAGCGCATCAAGACCGTCGAGCGGGAGCTGCTCGTCGACATCGTGGGCCGCATGGCCCGAGAAGGCTGGGCCGTCCACGGGCGGACAGTGATCATTGGAGGGGCGCGTGACTGAGCGCAGCGAGGGAACAGATCAGCGGAGCACACTGTCGTTCAAGGCCGACGAAGGAGGCCTTGGGCGACGGATCGCTCTCAGGCGGGCGCTGATCGCGGTATACGACAAGTCGGGGCTTGAGGAGCTCGCGCGGGCTCTCGACGCCGCCGGCGTCGAGATCGTCTCCACCGGGGGTACGGCAGCCGCCATCGCCGCGGCCGGCATCCCGGTCACCAAGGTGGAGCAGCTGACCGGCTTCCCCGAGTGCCTCGACGGCCGGGTCAAGACCCTGCACCCGCGCGTCCACGCGGGCCTGCTGGCCGACCTCACCAAGCCGCATCATGTGGCGCAGCTCGACGAGCTGGAGATCGATCCGTTCCAGCTGGTCGTGGTCAACCTGTACCCGTTCCGGCAGACGGTGGCCTCCGGCGCCTCTCCTGAGGAGTGCGTGGAGCAGATCGACATCGGTGGCCCCGCGATGATCCGCGGCGCCGCGAAGAACCACGCCACGTGCGCGGTCGTCGTCGATCCCGCCGGCTACTCCGGGATCCACGCGGCCCTGGAGGAGGGCGGTTTCACGCTGGAGCAGCGCAGGAACCTGGCCGGCGCCGCCTACGCGCACACCGCCGCGTACGACGTGGCCGTGGCGACCTGGTTCGCCGACGTGTACGCCGGTGACGGCGGCTTCCTGGGCGCGGCCTGGGAGCGCAAGGCGGTGCTGCGTTACGGCGAGAACCCGCACCAGGAGGCCAGGCTCTACACCGAGGGCGAAGGCGGCCTGGCCGACGCCCGGCAGCTCCACGGCAAGGAGATGTCCTACAACAACTACCTCGACGCCGACGCCGCCTGGCGTGCCGCCTGGGACTTCACCGAGCCCTGCGTGGCGATCATCAAGCACCAGAACCCGTGCGGCATCGCCACCGGCGCCGACGTGGCGGAGGCTCACCGCAAGGCGCACGCCTGCGACCCGGTCTCCGCCTACGGCGGCGTCATCGCGGTCAACGGCGAGGTCACGGCGGAGCTGGCCGGGCAGATCGCCGAGGTGTTCACCGAGGTCGTGGTGGCCCCGGCGTTCGCCGAGGACGCGCTGGCCGTACTGACGAAGAAGAAGAACCTGCGCCTGCTGGTCTGCCCGCAGGGCCCGGCGAACCCGACGGAGTTCCGGCGCATCGACGGCGGGCTGCTGGTGCAGCAGGTCGACCGGATCGACGCGCCCGGTGACGCGGCGGCGCGGTGGGAGCTCAAGGCGGGCGCGGCGGCCTCGCCCGAGGTGCTGGCGGACCTGGAGTTCGCGTGGCGGGCGAGCCGCTCGGTCAAGTCGAACGCGATCCTGCTGGCCAGCGACCGCGCCACGGTCGGCGTGGGCATGGGCCAGGTCAACCGGGTCGACTCCTGCCGGCTCGCGGTGACGCGGGCGGGCGAGCGGGCCGCCGACTCCGTGGCGGCCTCGGACGCGTTCTTCCCGTTCGCCGACGGGCTGGAGGTGCTCATCGAGGCCGGTGTGAAGGCGGTCGTGGAGCCCGGCGGGTCGGTCCGTGACGAGGAGGTCATCGCCGCAGCCGAGAAGGCCGGCATCACCCTCTACTTCACCGGAACCCGGCACTTCTTCCACTGATCACGCTGAATCCACACCTGGGCTCCCGGGTGTGGATTTTGTGGTCAAAGAGCGGCAAAAATCCGGTTACCCTGATGGCTCCGTGCCGGTTTCCTCTCCCGGAGTGCCTCGATGCTCGATGTGATCCTGCGCGCCTACGTGGCGACGATGGACTTCGCGACCAGTCCGTTCGTCCTGGTGGGGCTCGCCTTCCTCGGCGCGTACCTGGGCGTGAAGGCCGTGGAGCGCATCCCGTTCACGCGCCGCATCATCGAGCGCCGCGAGGCTCAGGCGGCGGAGCGAGAGTAGTCCAGGCGAGCCTGGCGGCGCCGGCGAGGGCCGCCCGGACGCCGAGCGTGGTGGGGCGGACCTCGACCGCCTTCACGAACGCGAGTCCCGCCACCTCCGCGATGGCGCGCTCCAGCGGCTCGAACAGGACCTCGCCCGCCCCGGCCACGCCGCCGCCGATGACCACGGTGCTCACCTCGACCGCGGCGGCCATGGACACGATCATCGCGGCCAGCGCGCGGGCGCCGCGTTCGAAGGCGGCGACGGCCGTCGCGTCGCCGTTCCCGGCGTCGGCGGCCAGGTCTTTGGCGTCGGCGCCGGTCCAGCCGTGTTCGCGGGCCCAGCGGACGAGGTTGGGCCCGCTGGCGTAGCGTTCGACGCAGCCTCGGCCGCCGCACTCGCATTCCTCGCCGTACGGGTCCACGGTCATGTGGCCGACATGTCCGGCGTTTCCGGTGGGGCCGAGCAGCGGGACACCGTCGATCACCAGTCCGCCGCCGATGCCGGTGGACACCACCATGCCGAGCAGCGACGCGCTGCCCCGGCCGGCGCCCAGCCAGTGCTCGCCGACCGCGAAGCACTGCGCGTCCCCGGCCAGCACCGTGGGCAGCCCGGTGAGCTCGCCCACCCGGTCGCGCAGCGGGAAGCCGCGCCAGCTCGGCATGTTCACCGGGCTGACCGTGCCCGCGACCGCGTCGAGCGGCCCGGCGCTGCCGATGCCGACCGCCAGCGGCCGGGGGCCGCCCTCCGTGACCTTGCGGACGAGGCCGGCGAGCGCGTCCATCACGTCGTCGCGCGGCGTGGGGACGGTGCCGTCGCGCAGCACCGCCCCCCGGTCGTCGACCAGCGCGGCGGCCAGCTTGGTGCCGCCGATGTCGATCGCGAGAACGCTGCCCATCAGTGCTTGTGATGGTTGTCGGGCTGGCGCGGGTCGCCCGGGTGTTCAAGACCCGGCACGAGCTCCACCCGCTCGGCCCGCAGCCGGTCCAGCCACCGCGCGAACGCTCGCCGCCGGGCGGCCGATTCCAGCCCCCCATCCGGTACGCCCGCCCGGCCGGAGGCGGGAAGGGCGACGGCCACGTGCCAGCCCAGGGCGTCCTCGACCGGCCCGGCCAGGGTTCCGTACGGCTGCCCGCCCAAGGCCTCGGCCACGGCGGCGGGCAGGGTGGCGAGCGCGACCTCCCCCAGGGACTCCAGTTCCTCTGAAGACCAGGCGGCGGGCCGTTCCGCGTAGAGGCGGTGGCGTACCTCGGCGACCTCCGCGGCAGGCGTGGCGGACCGAGCCCGCCAGGCCGTCGGAACCTCCGCCCGGACGTGCTCGAACAGCGCCTTCACCCACGGGCTGCCGTTGTAGGCGGAGGCGTTGATGGAGCCCAGCTCGACCGCGGCCAGCCGGTCCAGGGCGGGACCTTCGACCGGGGGCAACCCCAGCCGCAGCGCCTCGTCCTCGCACAACACCTCGGTCAGGATCACCTGGGTCAGCCAGCGGGCCAACTGCCGGTCCTCGGAGCCGCCCGGCACCGGCAGCGCGGCGCTGAGCGGCCCGTCGCGCAGTTCGGCGACGCGCCGGTCGAGGGGTTCGCGGGGGATCGGCCGGCCGCCGACCCAGCCGATCACCGCGCCCACGCCGGGCGCGGACGGCGCTCCGGTCGCGGGCGGGCGGGTGCGGACGGGCGCCCGCTCGACGCCGTGTCCGTGTTCATGTCCGTGCCCATGTCCGTGGCCATGGCTCATCGGGTCACCTCCAGCCGCACGACCGGCGCGTACTGGCACCGGCCGAACCACATCACCTTCGCGAGAGCCCAAGCATGGCCGGGCGCCGCGTCCTGCGGCACCTCCACGGGGAAGTCCACCTCGACGCTCTGCCCGGCGGGCACGGTGAAGCCGCGGATGACCTGGGGCAGCATCTCCCACGTTCCCCAGGGCGCCGCCAGCTGGGCCTCGCCGCGGATCTCACCGGCGGTGGTGTTGGCCAGCCGTACCGTGACCGTGTCGCGTGCGCCGGGACGGAGGGAGAGCGACTCCGCTGCCATCGTGACCGTCAGGCCGGTGGCGCGGCCCTCGGCGGCCTTGGTGCCCTGGGCGGCGGCCCAGTCGTCCTCGGGCGGCGTCCCGGCGACCGGGAGTTCGGGGGCCTCGCCGAGCGCCACGGTGGCGACGTCCTCGATGAGCTGGCCGTGGGCGAGGGTGCGGGCGGAGACGTAGTGGAGGCCCTGGCCGGGGGCGGGGGTGACGGTGGCGGTGAAGCGCACGTGGCCGTCGGCCTCCAGGCGGAACGGACGGCGCTCGGGAGTCACGGCCCAGCCGTCCGGGACCTGAACGTCCACGACGCCCTCGTGGGCGTGGCGGCCCGCGACGACCACCTCGACCTCGAACGGACCGGTGGGCGTGACCAGGCCGGGGGTGACGGCGACCGACAGCGGCAGGTAGCCGAGCGGGGCGGGACCCTTGTTGTGCAGCCAGTAGCGGCTGTAGACGGGCTGGGCGATCTCGGTGACCGCGCCGGACTCCGCGTCGCCCAGAGGAACGGGCGCGATGAACGTCGCCACCTCGGAGCCCGACAGCTCCAGCGAGGCGCCGGGCACGCGGGAGGATTCCAGCAGGTCGGAGCGGACGAGCCCGTCCAGGGGGAGCACCGGTGAGTCAAGGGAGGCCGTGGAGCCCAGCCCGGTCGACTCCACCAGCCGGATCGTGACGCCGTCCGGCCGGTCGAGCGTGCCGTGGGCGTGCGGGTTCCCGGTGGCCTTGACGGTGCCGAACAGCACGTCGCGGGCGGGCGAGACGCTCAGCAGCGAGTGAGTAGGCGGCAGTGTGCCCTGCCGGGCCTCGACCACCCGGGGGAGCATCGGCGTGACGAACTCCTGCCCGGCCGCCGGCAGGTTCAGCTCCCGCCAGTTGCCCTGCCCGGCCACCAGCGAGTAGTGGAACTCGTGCGTCCAGTGCTGCAGCTGGAACCCCGACCCGTCGGGCGTCGTACGGCGGGGCGGATCCAGCCAGATCCCCGAAGGCCACCCGGTGCACGAGCGCATCAGCGACAGATGCAGCGCCCCGGCAGGATCCACCGCGAACCCGGGCAGCCCGTAGGTGAGCAGCGCCACCGTCCGGTCCTCCAGTTCCTCGGCGCCCGCCGGGCAGACGGCCGTGATCCGCGCGTCGGCCAGGTCGGCCACCAGCTCGCTCACCGGCCCGGCCACGACCAGGGCCGGCAGGGAGCGTACGTCGCGCAGGTCCGCGCTGGGCTGCCACACCTCGGCCAGCGGCTTCTCCGCCGGTACCCAGACCAGCGGGGCGCCGGACTTCAACGCGTCCAGGTAGGCGGGGTCGCTGCGGGACAGCAGCTCGTCGGCCAGCGGGTTGTCCTGCGGGCCGCCGATGATGACGCGGAAGTCGGGCAGGTTCGAGTCGACGTCCAGCCAGCCGTACCTGCTGCCGGAGGCGGTGGAGGTGGTGGCGGTCACGCCCGCGCGGGCGAGCGCCACGACCAGCTCGCGCGCCTTCGGCGCGTCCTCCGGGGACGGGACGACCACTTCGGCGACGCCGAGCGCCCGCGAGCCCGCCTCGCCGAGGTCGACACGGGCCGTCGCGGACAGGCCGAACCAGGTGTTGGCCGGGTTGTCGAGCGTCCAGGGGTGCTCGGCGGTGTCCACGTCGGGCAGCGCGAAGCCGCGGCCGACGACGGCGCCGGCGACGTCGGAGACCGGCAGCGCGCCGGGCACGCCGGCGGGGAAGCTGACCCGCAGGAGCCGGTCGGCGCCGGTGTAGTCGAGGACGCGGGTGCCGAAGTCGATCCGGTCGGAGCCGGTCAGCAGGGTGATCGTCTGCTCGTAGGCGAGCTCGCCGACCCGGCCGGTGACGATCAGCCGCCGGCCCAGCGGGCTGGATTCCGCGCGGACGGTCGCGGCGGTCGTGCCCGATCCGGTGGAGCGCCCGTTGGGCATGAGGTGCCAGGGGCCCTCGCCCATGTCGGGGTGGGCGGGGTATTCCTCGTAGAGGCGCAGTTCGTTGCCGAGCCCGGTGAGGATCTCCCGGCCGTCCGCCTTGTCGTGGACGGAGGTGAGCGTGCCGCCCTGGGCGGGGTCGGCCTGGATCCGCCAGCGCTCGTTCTCGATCGTGGTACCGCTGTCGCCCACCCAGACCCCGCTGTTTCCTGAAACAACCGGATAGGTGCGCCAGCCCATCGACGGCACGTCCCCGGCCAGGAAGGTCGTGGTGCCGTCCTCGGTGACCGAGGGCACGCCCTCGACGGTGAGGCCGGGCGCGAGCCGTACCGACACCAGGCCGTCGCGCGCGAACGACAGCGTGTTCGTCACCACGACGCCGCGGCCGTCGGCGGAGATCTGGCAGGTCAGGGCGTCGAGCGCCTGGTCGCGGGCCTCGGCGGCCAGGTCGTACGCCTCTCGCCAGCCCGTGAGCAGGTCGATGTAGACCTGGTCGGACTCCGAGCCGGTGATCGCGTCGTGGTGGGCTCCGTAGGCGAGCTGCCGCCAGACCTTGTCCAGCGCGGTGTGCGGGTAGCCGCCGTGGCCGAGCAGGGCGGCGAACACCGACAGCCGCTCGGCGTCCAGCGCGGCCACCTCGGCGGCGCGCTGGGCCTGCTTGGTGTCGATGTAGGAGACGTCCTTGCCGGTGTAGACGGGGTTCATGTCCCGGGTCTGCGGGCTGAAGGACGTGATCTCGGCGCGGACGGCGTCCAGGAAGTCGCGCGGCGTGCCGCAGACGAACTTCGGCCACACGTAGTGCTCGGCCCAGGTGCGGTGGATGTCGGTGACCCATTTGTTCGGCGGCGTGTAGTCGGTGCCGACGGGCAGCAGGATGTTCTTCGAGGCGGCGACGGGCTTCAGCGCGCGGTAGAGCTCGAAGACGGCCTGCGTGGCCTCCTCCAGCGAGGGCGAGGAGTCCATCCACCAGCCCGCGGAGTAGTGCGCGGGCATGTAGTGCGTCAGCACGCCCAGCCCCGACGGCGAGATCCACTCGAACTCGCTGGGGAACTGCATCAAGGTGGCGTCGTTCTTGGCCTCCTTGAAGTTCTTGCTGATCGGGCCCCACTGGTGGAACGGGCCGCGGGCCCACGCGCTGCCGGTCAGCCCGGCGGCGGCCAGGTAGCCGGGGAACTGCGGATCGTGCCCGAAGGCGTCGAGCTGCCAGGCGGTGCGCGGGTCGCCGCCGAGGATGTCGCGCTGGTAGCCGACGCCGTAGACGATGTTGCGGATCGTGGTCTCGGCGCCGGTCAGGTTGGTGTTGGGCTCGTTGTAGGTGCCGCCGAGGAGCTCGACCCGCCCGGCGGCCATGAGCGCGCGCAGGTCGTTCCTGCGCTCGGGGTGGGTGTCGAAGAACGGCTTGAGATAGTCCACCTCGGCCAGCACGAACTTGTAGTCAGGATCGCGCAGCGCCAGCTCGATGTGCGCCTCCACCAGCGCGAACGCGTTGCGCTCCCAGAGCGGCCGGGTCGTGGAGTCCCCGGACAGGAACTCCCACGGGCTGGTGTAGGCGGCCTGCGTGTTCCACCAGACCGGGTCGTAGTGGAAGTGCGAGACCAGGAACATCGTCCACCCCGGCTCCTCGGCGGTGAACTCGGCCTCCAGCACCTCCCCGCCCAGGGTGACAACGATGGACACGACCGCCCCGGGAGCCACGGAGACGTCGAGCGGCACCTCCACGACCACCTCGCCGTCGCCGGCGCCCACCCGCGCCGGCCGCGCCTGGGCGACCCCCTCGCCGCGCACCTCCAGCGCCTGCTCCTGCTCGCCCTGAGCGGCTCTGACCTTCAAGATCTGGTACGGCGCGGCCTCCGACCCCACGAACAGATCGGTAGATTCCACGGACAACAGTCGAGCGGGCAAGGCGGACTCCTCGCTGGGGGCGACGCTGACGCCGTCACGATAAGCGCTCGCCGAACCGATGGCAACGTTGTCATCCGATCTTGAATGACAACGATGTCATTATGGCTGGCCAGGCACATCCCCTACCCTTACCCGAAACCGCTGTCCGATCCGAGGTCCCCCGTTGTCAGCACCGCTCCATCGCCGTCCGACCATGAAGGACGTGGCCCAGGCCGCGGGCGTCGCCCTGAAGACCGTCTCGCGCGTCGTCAACGGCGAGTCCACGGTCGCCCCCGACACGCTCGACCGGGTCAGGCAGGCCATCCACGAACTCGGCTACCGCCGCAACGAAGGCGCCCGCCAGCTGCGCCAGGGCCGCTCCCAGGCGATCGCCATGGTCGTGCGCGACATCGCCGACCCGTTCTTCGCCGCCATCGGCCGCGCCGTCGAGACCCGCGCGGAAACCGGCGAACTCGTCGTCATGATCGGCTCCAGCCACGACGAACCCGCCCGCGAACGCGAGGTCGCCCTCGGCTTCTGCGCCCGCCGGCCCAACGCGCTCATCATCGCGCCCATCGCCAAACGGCAGGACTACCTCCTGCCCGAGATGGCCGACGGGCTGCCGGTCTGCGCCGTGGACCGGCCGGCCCAGGGGATCGCCTGCGACGCCGTACTGTCGGACAACACCGGCGGCATCCGCGCGGCCGTCGACCACCTCGCCGCCCACGGCCATCGGCGCATCGGCTACCTCGGCGACGACCCCGCCGTCTTCACCTCCCGCGAGCGGGTGGCCGGCTTCCGCGCCGCCATGGCCGCGCGCGGCCTGCAGGTCAACGAGGACGAGGTACGGCTCGGCGCCCCCACCCCCTCCTCGGTCGGCGCCGCCCTCCGGACCCTGCTCGACCCGTCCGACCCCGTGACCGCGCTGATCACCGCCAACAACCGCCTGACGGTGGAGGCCCTGCGGCAACTGGACCACCTTCAGGACCGGCCGGCCCTGGTGGCCTTCGACGACCTCGAACTCGGCGAACTGCTCCGCCCCGGGCTGACCGTCGTGGCCCAGGACCCGGAGGCCATCGGCAACGCCGTCATGGACCTGCTGTCGTCGCCGCACCCGGAACCCCGCGAGGTCCGCGTCCCCGTGACGCTCATCCCCAGAGGCTCGGCGGAGTTCGCGCCGTGACAGGATGGCGAGCCATGACGGCAGTGAAACTCGACGGCAAGGCCACCGCCGCGAAGATCAAGGCAGACCTGGCGACCAACGTGGCAGCCCTGAAGGACAGGGGCATCACCCCCGGACTCGGCACCGTCCTGGTGGGCGAGGACCCGGGCAGCCAGATCTACGTCGCGGGCAAGCACCGCGACTCCGAGGAGATCGGCATCACCTCGATCCGCGTGGACCTGCCGGCGACGGCCACCCAGGCCGAGGTGGAATCGGCCATCGACGAGCTCAACGCCGCCCCCGAGTGCACCGGCTACATCGTCCAGCTCCCGCTGCCGAAGCACCTGGACACCATGGCGCTGCTGGAGCGCATGGACCCCGCCAAGGACGCCGACGGCCTGCACCCCGTGAACCTGGGGCGCCTGGTCCACATGGTCGACGCGCCGCTGCCCTGCACCCCGCACGGCATCGTGCTGCTTCTGCAGGAGTACGGCATCCCGCTGAAGGGCGCCGACGTCTGCGTGGTGGGCCGCGGCATCACCGTGGGCCGCTCGCTCGGCCTGCTCCTGACCCGCAGGAGCGAGAACGCCACCGTCACCCTGTGCCACACCGGCACCCAGGACCTGGCCGGGCACGTCAGAAGGGCCGACATCGTGGTGGCGGCGGCGGGCGTACCCGGGCTGATCACCGCCGACATGGTGAAGCCGGGCGCGGCCGTACTCGACGTGGGCGTCTCCCGGGTGGACGGCAAGATCGCCGGAGACGTGGCCCCCGACGTCGCCGAGGTGGCCGGCCACCTCACCCCCAACCCCGGCGGCGTGGGCCCCATGACGCGCGCCCTCCTGCTGTCCAACGTCGTGGAATCAGCCGGACGTACGGCGCAGCCGTAGCACGGCCAGGGTCATGAAGACCGCGGTCAGGGCGAGTATCCAGACCGCGGTGACGAGGGCGGCCTCGCCCGCCTCGCGGCCGGAGAACCAGGCGCGGAGCGTGTCGACCATAGCGGTGACCGGGCTGTGGTCGGCGAACGCGCGTACCGGGCCCGGCATCGTGGCGGTGGGGACGAACGCCGAGCTGACGAACGTGAACGGCAGCACCCAGACCAGCCCCATGCCCTGGGCCGCCTCCCCGCTCCTGGCCATCAGCCCGATCCACGCCGCCACCCAGGAGAAGGCGAAGCCGAACGCCAGCAGCAGCCCGAACCCCGCCGCGATCCGGCCGGGCGAGCCGTGGAAGCGGAAGCCCACCAGCAGACCGCAGCCGAGCATGACGGTCAGCGTGATGACGCCGCGCAGCACCTCGGAGGCGATGCGGCCGAGCAGCACCGACGAGCGGGTCATGGGCAGTGACCGGAAGCGGTCCATGACGCCGTTTCGCATGTCCTCGGCCAGGCCGACGGCCACCGCGCCGATCGAGCTGAACAGGATCATCTGCACGAAGACGGCCGGGATGAGCGCCTGCACGTAGTCGCCGCCGGGCACCTCGATCGCGCCGCCGAAGACGTAGGCGAACAGCAGGATGAAGACGACGGGCTGGATCAGCGCGTACATGAGCAGCAGGCCGGGGGCGCGCACGATGCGCCTGGTGTTGCGGCCGGCCATCAGCCAGGCGTCGCGCAGCCACCATCGCGGGCCGGTCAGCCGGTTCACCGGTCTCCTCCGGTGAGGGCGAGGAAGGCGTCGTCGAGGGTGGGGCGGCGCAGGGCCAGGCCGGTGATGGGCACTCCGGCGGCGTCGAGGTCGCGCAGCAGGTCGGGCAGCACGCTCTCGGCCACGGGGACGGTGATGGTCTCGCCCTCCAGGGTGGGGCGGGCGCCGTACCTGCTCATGGCCTCGATCGCGGCCGGGGCCTGGCGGGGGTCGGCGAGGACGACCTCGGCGCGCGCGCCCCCGGCGCGGGCCTTGAGCTGTTCAGGGGTGCCGGTGGCGACGGCCCTGCCCCGGTCGATGACGGTGACGGCGGAGGCCAGGCGGTCGGCCTCCTCCAGGTACTGGGTGGTGAGCAGGATCGTGGTGCCCTGCTCGGGCAGCCGCCGGATGGCCGACCACAGGGTGCGGCGCGAGCGCGGGTCGAGGCCGGTGGTGGGCTCGTCGAGGAAGAGGGCGCGCGGCCGGGTCATCAGGCTGGCGGCCAGGTCGAGGCGGCGGCGCATGCCACCGGAGTAGGTGCCGGCCCGGCGTCCGGCGGCCGCGCCCAGCTCGAAGGCGGTCAGGAGGTCGTCGGCCAGGCGGTGGGCCTCCTTGCGCGACAGGCGGTAGAGACGGCCGACGAGCACGAGGTTCTCGCGCCCGGTGAGCAGATCGTCCACCGCGGTGAACTGCCCGGTCAGCCCGATGAGCGCACGCACCTGGTACGGCTGCGCCGTCACCGACCTGCCGCCCACCTCGGCCCGCCCGGAGTCCGGCCGCAGGAGCGTGGCCAGGATTCTGATCACCGTTGACTTGCCTGCCCCGTTGGGCCCGAGCAGCGCGGTGATCGAGCCCTCCGCCACGTCCAGGTCGAGCCCGTCCAGGGCGACGACGCCCCGGTAGGCCTTGCGGAGGTTCTCCACGAGGATCATGGGGCTCCGTCCCGGCACAGGGCGTCGATGAGCTTGGCCAGCGCCCGCTGCGCGCCGGCCGAGGCGCGCGGCCCGACGGCGGCCAGCGAGGCGACCAGCGCGGCCGCCTCGCCGGGTGTGAAGATCAACGGCGGCAGCACGGAGCGGGCGTCGATGGAGTAGCCCCCTCCGGGTCCGCGCCGGGAGACGACGGGCACCCCGGCCTCCAGGAGGTCGGCGAGGTCGCGCTCGACCGTGCGCGCGCTGACGCCCAGCCGCCCGGCCAGCGACCCGGCGGTGAGGCCCCGGGGCGCGGTGGCCCTGAGCTCCTCGATCAGCCGGTGCTGGCGTTCGACGCGGGGGACCAGCGCGTGGATGCTGATGAGCATGACTCCACGTTAAGGAGCGGTACCCGACAATCCTATGTCGGTCTTCGCTGCTACTAATGGCGGTATGACGCCGATTTCCCTCCGCCAGCTCAACCGGACTCTGCTCGAACGCCACTTCCTGGCCGAGCGCACCGGCAGGTCCGTGATCGACGTCATCCGGCACGTGGTGGTGCTGCAGGGCCAGGAGCCCAACTGGCCGTACGTCGGGCTGTGGTCGCGGGTGGAGGGTTTCCGCCGTGCCGACCTGGAGTCGCTGGTCGCCGGCCGCACGGTGGTGCGCTCGACGATGGTGCGCAGGACCATGCACCTGGCCGACGCCGCCGACTTCGCGTGGTTGCGGCCGAGCGTGCGGCCCATCGTGGAGGTGGCGCTCACGCACCCCTACTACGCCGACGAGATCGCCGGAGTCGACCTGCCCGCGCTGGCCGAGGCGGGCCGGGCGGCGCTGGCCGGGCGCAGCCTCACCCGGGGCGCGCTGGGCGCCCTGCTCGCCGAGCGCTTCCCGGTACCGGTGCCCAGACGGCTGGCCGACGCGGTGGAACTGCTCCTGCCACTGGTGCACACGCCGCCCGCCGCGGCCTGGGGGCGGTGGGGGAACCGGACGGGCATCGAGATGGCGCTGGCCGAGGAGTGGACGGGCCGGCCCATGGAGCCGGGACCGGCGCTGGAGACGCTGGTGCTGCGCTACCTCGCCGCGTACGGCCCGGCCACCGTGATGGACATCCAGGCCTGGGCCGGCGTGACCCGGCTGCGCGAGATCGTGGACCGGCTGCGGCCGAAGCCGGCGGTGTACGAGGGGCCGGGCGGCAAGGAGCTGTTCGACCTGCCCGGCGCCCCGATCGCCGACCCCGACCGGCCCGTGCCGGTACGGTTCCTGCCGGCGTTCGACACCGCCCTGCTCGGCCACCGCGACCGCACCCGGGTGATCAGCGAGGAGCACCGCAAGCGGTTCGCCAAGGGCGCGTCAGGCGGGGTGCCCATGTTCCTGGTGGACGGGTTCGTCCGCGGCACCTGGTCGGTCGCCGGGCAGGACCTGGTCGTGAAGCCGCTGACCCCGCTGTCGGACGAGGAGGACGCCGCCGTGGCCGAGGAGGCGGGGCGCCTGCGCGAGTTCATCCGGGCTCAGTAGTAGCCCTCCACCGGGACGCGGGCCTCGTCGAAGAGCGCCGGGCCGTCCTGGCGCACCTCCGCCGAGGTGACGACCGACTTGAGGCCGTCGAGCTGGGCGCCGGACAGCGCGTAGACGACCCGGCCGAGGCCGGAGCGCTCGATCGCGCCGGCGCACATGCCGCAGGGCTGGCAGCTCGTGTACATCGTGGTGGCCGCCGCGGTGGCCGGGTCGAGCTCGCGCGCCGCCCAGCGGGCGAGCTTGAGCTCCGGGTGCGCGGTGATGTCGCGGTCGGTGATCGTGGTGTTGTGGTCCTCGACCAGGACGCTGCCGTCGGCCGCGGCCAGCAGCGAGCCGAAGGGCGGGTTGCCCGAGGCCCTGCCCTTGGCCGCCAGCGCGATGGCGCGGCGCAGCAGGCTTTCTTCGTCGGGTGTCACAGGTGCTCCCATCGTGCGGAGACGGTGGCCAGGGCCTGCCAGGCCACCTCTGGGTGAAGGGTCTCGTCCGGGTCGCCGTTGAACGGGTCGAGCAGGACGCTCTGGGCGCCGAGCGAGCGCAGTTCTTCCAGGTCGCCGAGGATCTGGCCGATCGTGCCGACGCCCGCCGGGCGGTCCTGGCCGGTCTCGGGGGAGTCGGTCAGCCGCAGGACGATGCGCGGGGCCAGCGCGGGCGCCGGCCGTTCCAGCTCGTCGGCGAGCTCATGCAGCCGCGACAGACGCTCGCGCAACGCGGCCGGGGTGAGGCGCAGCGGGTGCCAGGCCTCGCCGAGCAGCACCGCCCGGCGCAGCGCCGCGTCGGCGCCGCCGCCCACCCAGATGGGGATGTCCCCCTCGCCGTAGTCGCCGGTGTCGGCCCACGCCGAGCGGATGGTCCGCAGATGCTCGTCGGTCAGCTTTCCTCGTGCCTGGTACGGCACGCCGAGCGCCTCGAACTCCTGCCGCGCCCATCCGGCGCCCACACCCAGCACGAACCGCCCGCCGCTGAGCCGGTCGAGATTGGCCGCCATCCGGGCGACCAGCAGCGGATGCCGGTAGGGCACGATGAGCACGGTGGTGCCGAGCCTGACCCGCTCGGTCACCCCGGCCAGCCAGGACAGCGTGGTGAAGGGCTCGTAGAAGGGCGCGGGATACTGCGCGGCCACGTCGGGCGTGATGGCCACGTGGTCGGAGACCATGAGCAGCCCGTATCCGAGCCCCTCGACGGTCTGCGCCCATCGCCGGAGAGTGCCAGGGTCGGTGCCGGGCCCGAAGTTGGGTACGTTGACGCCAAGTTCCACGTGATCAGGCTATCCACGGGCGGCCTGGAGCCGGAAGGCCGACCCAACGGCATACGCGGGCGATCACCGGGAATCCGCCGGTATTTTGGACCCATGGCCGTGAATCTCGACGCCACCGACTGGGCGATCCTGGCCGAGCTCCAGCGCGACGGGCGCATCCCCCTGTCCGAGCTGGGGCGCCGGGTCAGCCTGAGCGCCTCGGCCACCACCGAACGGGTCCGGCGCCTGGAGTCGACCGGCGTGATCACCGGCTACTCCGCCGCGGTCGACCTCGCGGCGGTCGGCTACGCGGTGCTCGCCATCGTGCGCCTGAAGTACCCGGGCAGCCGCCACGAGCCACTGCACCGGCTGCTCGGTCAGCGCCCGGAGATCCTGGAGTGCCTGCGCACCACGGGCGACGACTGCTATGTGATGAAGGTCGCCGCCTCCTCGATGGCGCACCTGGAAGAGATCGTCAACGACCTGGCCGAGTTCGGCAGCGCCAACACCAACCTCGTCTACAGTCAGACCCTGCCCTACCGGGGCCCCAACCCCCGGCGTTAGCGGCCCTGATAGCGGTCGGTGGCCTCCCTCGTGGCGCGGATGGCGGCGTCGGCGGTCTCGTAGGTGCGCTGGGCAAGGCCGACGAAGATGCAGTCCACGATGAGCAGCTGGCTGATCCGGCTGGCCAGCGCGCCCGGCCGGAACGCGGTCTCGCGACCGGCCGAGACCAGCGTGTGGTCGGCCATGTGCGCCAGGGACGAGCGCGGGTTGTTGGTGATGGCCACGAGCGTGGCCCCGGCGTCCTTCCCGGTCTTAGCCGGGACGAGCACGTCCGGGGTCTCGCCGCTGCAGCTGATCGCCACCACCACATCGTTCTCGCGCAGCAGGGCCGCGCTGGTCAGCGCCAGGTGGGCGTCGCAGAACGGGTGGGTGGACAGGCCTATGCGCAGGAGTTTCTGCGACATGTCGGTGGCGACCAGGCCGGAGGCGGCCACGCCGTACACGTCCACGCGGCGTGCCCTGACGATGGCCGCCACGACCTCGTCGAGCTGGTCGGGGTCGAGCTGGGCGGCGGTGTCGGCCAGCGCCTCGTACTCGGCCCTGGCCACCTTGGCGATCACGTCGGTGAGCGGGTCGTCGGGGCCCAGGTCGCCGGGCACCAGCCGTTCGGGCTCCTTGGCCACCGCGGCGGCCAGCGCGAAGCGCATCTGCGAGTATCCGGCGAAGCCGAGCGCGCGGGCGGTGCGCACGATCGTCGCCTCGCTGGTGCCGGAGACGGCGCTGAACTCCGTGATCGTGCTCCTGACGACCAGGCCCGGATCGTCGAGGATGATCCGGGCGATGGCCTGCGCGGCGGGAGTCAGCGACGGCAGTACGGCCCGCACCGCCGCCACCGGGTTGGCCGGCTCGCTCACGTGGTGAGCCATTCCGCCGCGGCCTCGGCCGAGACGCGCGAGAGCCCGTTGGTCGCGACGAACGCGGCGCCCGCCGGTTCGCCGGGAATGCCGGTGTCCACGACGACCGCGTCCGGGCGCGCCCGCACGGCCTGCGCGATCCGCTCCCTGACCCAGTCGTGCCGCGCCGAGTCGTGCACCACGAGCACCACGGGCCGCTCGTCGAAGGCGGGCAGTTCGCCCTCGGCGGCCATCACGACCCGCTCGGTGCCGGGCAGCCGGGCGGCCAGCGCCGCGGTCAGGCCGGTCGGCGTCGAGGGGTCGACGGCCTGGTTGAGCCGCGTGTTGACCTCGACGACGAGCGGCGCCCCCGCCAGCGTGGCGGCGCCGGTGACGATCAGCGCCGCCCTGGCCGCCTCCAGGCCCACGCCGGGGTCCTCGGCGGCCGAACGGTCCTGCTTGCCGTACCACTCGGCGATCGCGCGCACCCGCGCGGCTGCTTCCGCCAGTCGCGACTCGGCCAGCTCGCCGGAGCGCACGGCGGCCGCGATCGCGTCCCGCAGTTCGTGCAGGCCCCGCTCGGTGGTGATGCCGACGCAGATGGCGTCCACGCCCGCGGCGAGCGCGCGCACGGCGATCTCGCCGGGCGTGTACCGGGCCGCGACGGCCTTCATCTCGATCGCGTCGGTGACGAGCATGCCGTCGAAGCCGAGCTCCTCACGCAGCAACCCCGTCAGCACGGTACGGCTCAGCGTCGCGGGCAGCGACGGGTCCAGGGCGGGCACCAGCAGGTGGCCGCACATGACCGAGCGCACCCCGGCGGCGATCGCCGCGCGGAACGGCGGCAGGTCGCGCTCCCACAGCTCCTCCACGGAGGCGTGCACGGTGGGCAGCGCCAGGTGGGAGTCGGTGATGGTGTCGCCGTGGCCGGGGAAGTGCTTGGCGCAGGCGGCCACCCCGGCGCTCTGGAGACCGCGGATGTAGGCGACGGCGTGCCTGGACACCAGGTCGGGGGCAGGGCCGAAGGAGCGGACGCCGATGACCGGGTTGGCGGGGTTGGCGTTGACGTCGACGGAGGGCGCGTAGTCGAGGGTGACGTCGGCCTCGGCCAGCATGCGGCCGATCTGCCTGCCGACCCGCTCGGTGAGCGCCTCGTCGTCGGCCACGCCGAGCGCGCGGTTGCCGGGGAAGGAGCTGCCCGACCGGGCCTCGAAGCGGGTGACGACGCCGCCTTCCTCGTCGACGGCGATCACGGTGTCGGGGTTCTCGGCGCGGATCTGGGGGATGAGGCGTTCGCTCGGGAGGTTGCGGGCGAACAGTACGGCGCCCCCCAATCCCTCGCCGAGCGCCCTGCGCAGCCAGTCGGGGGCGGTGGTCCCCTCGAAGCCAGGCTGGAGCACGGCCATGGCGAGTCGGTGGAGGTCAGGCGACATACGGCATTTTCCTTCACAATCGTTGATCTGAAGGTAATTTTCTGTCATCGTCGCCCCAGACACAACCACTTCCCGAGAGGCCACCCCCCCAATGCCCAGCAGACGGACCGTTTTCAAGGGTCTCGCCCTCGCCGCCGCAGCCTCCGTCGTCCCCCTGCCCGCCTTCGCCGCCGCCGACTATGTGCCGCCGTTGCGTCAGATGCGCGGCATGTGGATCGCCTCCGTGGTCAACATCAACTGGCCCTCGAAGAAGGGGCTGTCGGTCGAGGAGCAGAAGGCCGAGTACCTGGCCTGGCTCGACCTGGCCGTCGAGCGCAAGCTCAACTCGGTGTTCGTGCAGATCCGGCCCACGGCGGACGCGTTCTGGCCGTCGCCGTTCGAGCCGTGGTCGGAGTGGATCACCGGGGTTCAGGGGCAGGACCCGGGTTACGACCCGCTCGGCTTCGCCGTCGAGGAGACCCACAAGCGCGGCCTGGCCTTCCACGCGTGGTTCAACCCCTACCGGGTCTCGATGCAGCCCGACCCGGCCAAGCTCCACCCCGACCACCCCGGCCGCAAGAACCCCGACTGGATCCTGCCGTTCGGCGGCAAGCTCTACTACAACCCGGGCATGCCCGAGGTCCGCAAGTTCTGCCAGGACGCGATGCTCGACGCGATCACCCGCTACGACATCGACGGCCTGCACTTCGACGACTACTTCTACCCGACCAACACCGCGGCCTTCGACGACAGCGCCGCCTTCGCCAAGTACGGGGCGGGCTACCCCGACCTGGCCGCCTGGCGGCGCAACAACGTCGACCTCATGGTCTCGGAGATGCAGCAGCGCGTACGGCAGGCCAAGCCCGAGGTCTCCTGGGGCATCAGCCCGTCGGGCATCTGGCGCAACAAGGCCAGCGACCCGCTCGGCTCCGACACCGCCGGCGGCCAGTCCTACGACGGCCTGCACGCCGACACCCGCGGATGGGTGAAGAAGGGCTGGCTCGACTACATCGCGCCGCAGCTCTACTGGTACATCGGCCAGCCGCCCGCCGACTACGCCAAGCTCGTGCCCTGGTGGTCGGACGTGGCCAAGGGCACCGGCACCATGCTGTGGATCGGCCAGGCCGCGTACAAGGCGGGCGACCCCGCCCAGGCGCCGCAGTGGCAGGAGACGGGCGAGCTGTCCAAGCACCTCACGCTCAACCGCAACCACCCGGAGATCACCGGCGACATCTGGTTCAGCGCCGGCGACGTCCGGGCGGACCGCCTCAAGTCCGTCACCACCGCGGTCAACGACCACCATCAGCGGCCCGCGCTGGCGCCGCTGCTGCCGCGCCTGGCCGGCGGGCGCGCGCCCGGTCGTCCGGTGCTCGCGCTGGCCCGCAAGGTCGGGGACGGGGTCGAGGTCAAGATGGTGGCGACCGGGCGCGAGGAGCCGTTCCAGTTCGCGGTCTTCCGCTCCGCCACCCGGCTCACCTCCTTCGAGGACGCGCGCAACCTGGTGGCCGTGGTGCCCGGCGACCGGATCGTGCGCTGGACCGACCCGGACGGCAAGCGGGGCGACTACTACTACGTGGTGGCGGTGGACCGGGTGAGCAGGACGTCCCGGCCCAGCAACCCCTTCCGCGTGGTGTTTTAGGGAGATTTATGCGGGTTCTTGGGTTGATGTCGGGGACCTCCCACGACGGGATCGACAGCGCCATCGTCGACTGGTCGATGGAGGACGGCCTGCTCTCGGGGACGATCCTCGCCACCGGCGAGCGGCCCTACCCCGGCGGCCTGAGAGCCCGCATCGTCGCCGCCCTCCCGCCCGGCGACGTGAGCATGGGTGAGGTCTGCGCGCTGGACACGCTGATCGGCCAGGAGTTCGCCGAGGCCGCCCGTGACGCCGGGCCCGCCGACCTGATCTGCTCGCACGGGCAGACGTTCTTCCACTGGGTCTCCGGCGGGCAGGTCCTGGGCACGCTCCAGCTCGGCCAGCCCGCCTGGATCGCCGAGCGCACCGGGCTGCCGGTCGTCTCCGACGTACGCGTGCGTGACGTGACCGCCGGCGGGCAGGGCGCGCCGCTGGTGTCCTACCTCGACCTGCTCATGCTCAACGGGGTCGAGGGCCGCTCGGGGGCGCTCAATCTCGGCGGCATCGCCAACCTGACCGTGGCCGGGGCGGCCATCGCCTACGACACCGGGCCGGCGGGCGCGCTGATCGACGCCGCGGCGCCGCCGTACGACAAGGACGGGGTGCTCGGCGCCGCGGGGACGGTGGACGAGAGCCTGCTGGAGGCGCTGCTCGCCGAGCCGTACTACCGCGAGGCGGCGCCCAAGACGACGGGCAAGGAGCTGTTCACGCCCGGGTACGTGCGGCGGGCGCTGGCGGGGCGCGCGGAGATCGCGCGGCCCGACCTCGTGGCCACGCTGACCGCGCTCACGGCCGAGACCGTGGCCGCCGAGATCCGGCGGCACGAACTCGACACCGTCGTCGTCTCCGGCGGCGGCGTGCGCAACCCCACGCTCATGGGCATGCTGCGCGCACGCACGACGGCCCGCCTCGTACCCAGCGACGAGCTGGGCGTGCCCTCGGACGCGAAGGAGGCCATCGCCTTCTCGCTGTTCGGCTGGCTGACCGCGCACGGTCTGCCGGCCACCGTGCCCAGCTGCACAGGTGCAGCCGGGCCACGCGTCCTGGGCACGATAACGCCGGGCTCCGGGCCACTCGTGCTGCCGGAACCCCTCGCCGAAGCCCCGGTAGCGATCCGATTCCTATGAAGCCCTGCGCCCCGCCGCCGATGGTTGCTCGGTGGGGGAGCCTGACCGCTGTGGCGGCACCACGGGGGTGGGGCGGACCAGACCCAGCGCGACGACCTCGTTGGCCAGCCGCGTGCGCCGGTTGGTGCCCTCAGGGATCCTGAACTTCTGGTACAGCCGCAGCAGGTGCTGCTTGACCGCGGCTTCGGTCACCACCAGGTCGTCGGCGATCTCCCTTGCGGTCGCCGGTGCGACGAACGCCTCGTCCGACAGCGCGGGGCGGCACAGGGAGGTCAGCACGTCGACCTCTCTGCGGGTCAGCTCGGGGGCCGCCGCCCTTCTCAGCTCCACCTCGGGGGTGAAGTCCTCGCGCGGAACCCCGCCGATCCGGCCACGCGCGGCGCCGAAGGAGACGACGTCGCCGTCGTCGAGAACCCTCCGGGCGATCGGCCTGCCGTTCACCCGCGTGCCGTTGCGGGACAGTCCCAGGTCAACGACGTACAGGTAGGGTCCTCTCCGGACGAATTCGGCATGGAGCCGAGACACGCTGGGATCGGTGAGTCGGATGTCGACACCGCGACCTCTGCCGACCGTCGTGATCTCGGGGCGCAACGGGACGACCTCGCCAGTGTCCTCGATGCGTATGAACGGCCCCTCCACGGCAGTTCCCTTCCGTTAGCGGACGCAGCGTGAGACGGCGGCAGTTCCTCCTCGGGTAGCCCGCCGTAACTATTACTACAGCTCCGGCTTACCCAAACGAGGGGATGCGGAATCGCCTTTGCCATAAGGAGAATCCAGCGTGAAATTGGTCTGGACCTTTGCGGACGGTTTTGCCTGCTCACGGGTAGACTTCCAGGCACGATAAGCGGAGGAAACACTCGTGGCGGGACATCTGCCACGAAGAGCGGATAACTCCGCCACAACCGCGAGCGGAGCGAGCCAAGGAGCACGATGGACAAGCCCACCAAAGGCCTGGCCGACGTCGTAGCCGCGTCCACAGCGCTCAGCGACATCGACGGGAAGGCCGGCCGTCTGTTCTATCGGGGATACGACATCCACGATCTGGCCGGCCGAGCGACGTTCGAAGAGACCGCCCATCTGCTCCAGCGCGGTACGCTCCCCGACCGTGCCGAGCTCCAGGCCTACGGTGACGAGCTCGTCGCCGGGCGCGAACTGGGCCCGCTGGTCTCCGCCAACGTCGCGGAGATCGCCGAGAAGCAGAAGCCCATGGAGGCGTTGCGCTCGCTGGTCTCGCTGGCCAGCGCCGACGACCCCGACCGCGACTCCATCGAGCCGGAAGCCGACCTGCGCAAGGCCGCCCGGCTGACCGCCCAGCAGCCGCTGCTGGTCGCCCGCTACCACGCCGCCCGCTCGGGCAAGGGTGTCCCGGAGAGCGACCCGGCCCTGAGCATCGCCGGCAACTTCCTGCTCCAGGTGACCGGCCGTACCCCTTCCCCGCGCGAGGCGGAGATCTTCGACGCCTGCCTGGTGCTGCACGCCGACCACACGATGAACGCCTCGACGTTCGCCGCCCGCGTCTGCGCCGCGACGCTGTCGGACATGCACTCGGCCATCGTGGCCGCGATCGGCACGCTGAAGGGCCCGCTGCACGGCGGCGCCAACGAGCAGGTCATGAAGACGCTGGAGTCGATCTCGCCCGACGGCGTGGCCCAGACCGTACGCGACAAGCTGGGCGCCGGCGAGAAGATCATGGGCTTCGGCCACCGCGTCTACAAGACCGAGGACCCGCGCGCCACGCACCTGCGCCGGATGTCGGAGGAACTGTCCGGCGACGAGCCGAAGTTCTACCGGATGTCCAAGGAGATGGAAGAGGTCGTCTTCGAGACCAAGGGCCTCTACCCCAACGTCGACTTCTACGCCGCCTCGGTGTACCACTACCTGGGCATCCCGACCGATCTGTTCACGCCGGTCTTCTCCATCAGCCGCATGTCCGGCTGGACCGCCCACGTGATCGAGCAACACGCGGACAACCGGCTCATCCGGCCCGATAGTGAGTACATCGGGGAACGCGACCAGAAGTGGAAGCCGATTGACGAACGATGATCAGAAGTGGGGGCCGTTTCCGCTGATCCTGGCGGGAGCGGCTCTTGCCATGCTCACGATCTTCTTCGTGGACGGCGAGTGGGGCGCGTTCGCGCTCGGCGCCGTGCTGATGGTCGCCGCCGCCCTGCGCTTCGCCGGGTACGGCGGGCTCATGGCCGTCCGGACGAGGAAGACCGACATGGTGGTCTACGGGGGATTCGGCGTGGGCCTGGTGGCCGTCGGCATGTTCCTGGAATACGGCAGTGTGCTCAAGCCCGCCGTGCTCCAGCTCCTCGGGGGAGGATGACAAAGGGCGGCGGGCCGAAGCCCACCGCCCTTCCGATGTCGCCTAGAGGCTCTCGATCGCCTGGTTGAAGGTCTTCGAGGGCCGCATCACGGCCGCCGCCTTGGCCGGGTCCGGCTGGTAGTAGCCGCCGAGGTCCACCGGCGAGCCCTGTACGGCCAGCAGCTCCGCCGCGATCGCCTGCTCCTGCTCGGCAAGGGTCTTGGCCAGACCGGCGAACGCCGCCGCCACCACGGCGTCGTCGGTCTGAGCGGCCAATTCCTGGGCCCAGTACAGGGACAGGTAGAAGTGGCTGCCGCGGTTGTCGATCGAGCCCAGCTTGCGGGCCGGCGACTTGTTCTCGTTGAGGAACGTCGCGGTCGCCCGGTCGAGCGTGTCGGCCAGGATCTGCGCCCGCGCGTTGCCGGTCGTGCGCGCCAGGTGCTCGAAGCTGGCCGCCAGCGCCAGGAACTCACCCAGGCTGTCCCAGCGCAGGTAGTTCTCCTTGACCAGCTGCTGCACGTGCTTGGGGGCCGAGCCGCCCGCGCCGGTCTCGAACAGGCCGCCGCCGCTGAGCAGCGGGACGATCGAGAGCATCTTGGCGCTGGTGCCCAGCTCCAGGATCGGGAACAGGTCGGTCAGGTAGTCGCGCAGCACGTTGCCGGTGACCGAGATCGTGTTCTCGCCCTTGCGGATGCGCTCCAGCGAGAAGCCGATCGCCTCGACCGGGGCCATGATCTCGATCTGCAGGCCGCTGGTGTCGTGCTCGGCCAGGTAGCCGTTGACCTTCTCGATGAGGCTGGCGTCGTGGGCGCGGGTCGCGTCGAGCCAGAACACCGCCGGGTCGCCGGTGGCGCGGGCCCGGGAGACGGCCAGCTTCACCCAGTCCTGGACGGGGATGTCCTTGGTCTGGCACATGCGCCAGATGTCGCCCTGGCTCACCGCGTGCTCAAGGACGGTCTCGCCGGCGGCGTTCACCACGCGTACGGTGCCGGTGGCCGGGATCTCGAAGGTCTTGTCGTGGCTGCCGTACTCCTCGGCCTTCTGCGCCATGAGGCCGACGTTCGGAACCGAGCCCATGGTCGCCGGGTCGAGTGCGCCGTGGGCGCGGCAGTCGTCGATGACGACCTGGTAGATGCCGGCGTAGCTGCTGTCGGGGATGACGGCGAGGGTGTCGGCCTCGTTGCCGTCGGGGCCCCACATGTGGCCGGACTGGCGGATCATCGCCGGCATCGAGGCGTCGACGATGACGTCGCTCGGCACGTGCAGGTTGGTGATGCCGCGGTCGGAGTCGACCATGGCCAGCGCCGGGCCTTCGGCGAGCTCGGCCTCGAACGACGCCTTGATCTCGTCGCTCGCGCCGCCGAGGATGCCGCCCAGGCCGTCGTTCGGGCTGAGACCGGCCTGCGCGAGGGCCTCGCCGTACTGCGCGAAGGTCTTCGGGAAGAAGGCGCGCACCACGTGGCCGAAGATGATGGGGTCGGAGACCTTCATCATCGTGGCCTTGAGGTGGACGGAGAAGAGCACGTCCTCGGCCTTGGCGCGGGCGATCTGCGCGGTGAGGAACTCGCGCAGGGCGGCCACGCGCATGACCGAGGAGTCGACGATCTCGCCGGCCAGCACGGGTACGGACTCGCGCAGGACCGTCGTGGCGCCGTCGTCGCCGACCAGCTCGATGCGCAGCTCGGTGGCCTCGGGCAGGATCGCGGACTTCTCGGAGGAGCGGAAGTCGTCGGCGGTCATGTGCGCCACGTCGGTCTTGGAGCTGGGCGACCACGCGCCCATCCTGTGCGGGTGCTGCCTGGCGTAGGCCTTCACCGAGGCGGGGGCGCGGCGGTCGGAGTTGCCCTCGCGCAGCACCGGGTTGACGGCGCTGCCCTTGACCTTGTCGTAGCGGGCGCGGATGTCGCGCTCCTCGTCGGTCTTCGGGTCCTCGGGGTAGTCGGGCAGGTCGTAGCCCTGCTGGCGCAGCTCGGCGATAGCCGCCTTCAGCTGCGGGATCGAGGCCGAGATGTTGGGCAGCTTGATGATGTTCGCCGCGGGCGTCTTCGCCAGCTCGCCGAGCTCGGCAAGGGCGTCGCCGATGCGCCGGCTCTCCGTGAGCCGCTCGGGGAAGCCGGCGATGATCCGCCCGGCCAGGGAGATGTCCCGACTTTCCACCCGCACTCCGGCCTTGGCGGCGTACGCCTGGATGACCGGCAGGAACGAGTACGTGGCCAGCGCTGGGGCCTCGTCGGTGTGCGTGTAAATGATGGTCGAATCAGTCACCGGATGTCCGCTCCACGTCTGAGATTGCTTGACATCAAGATATCCGGTGGCCGCGCCGCCCGCGACCTGGCCGTGGCGGCCTCAGGTCCCCGGCTTGGCGATCTCTTTTGGAGCGGTTCGGAGTGGTTCCGCGGAGCGATGGGGAGGTCACAGGGCGTAATTGACGATCGCGTCATGAGGGAGGTTCCCGATGCGTCTGGGTGTTCTCGGGTTGGTCGCGGTGGGCGCGATCGTCGGCGGTTGCGGCTCGCAGCCGGCCGTGCAGACGGTCAGCAAAGCCGACGCGGCCATGAAGGTGCAGCAGGCCAAGCAGGCCAAAGCCGCCGCCGCGGCCAAGGTCAAGGCCAACGAACTGGGCCAGGTCCCGGTGCTCATGTACCACCGGATCGTGAAGAACCCCGGCTCCGACGACGACAGGACGCCGGAGAAGTTCCGCGCCGACCTGGAACGGCTGGTGCGCGACGGCTACGTGCCCGTCACCGCGGCCGAGTACGCGACCGGGAAGATCGGCATCCCCGCCGGCAAGCACCCCGTGGTGCTCACCTTCGACGACTCCTCGCCCTCCCAGCTCGCCCTGGACGACCTCGGCGTCCCCAGGGCCGACACGGCGGTCGCCATCCTGCAGGACGTGGCGGCGAAGAACCCCGGCTTCCGTCCCGTGGCGACCTTCTACGTCACCCGCGACATGTTCGGCAAGTCCCTGAAGGAGGAGCAGGCGCAGACGCTGCTCTGGCTCAAGGACAACGGCTTCGACATCGGCAACCACACGCTCGACCACGTCAACCTCGGCACCCGCTCGCAGAAGGAGGTGGCCGAGCAGATCGCCGCCATCCGGCAGCAGGTGCACTCGCTCGCCTCGCAGGACCCGGTGACGCTGGCCCTGCCGTACGGGAGCCAGCCGCGCAAGAAGGAGTGGGCGCTGCGCGGCAAGGGCAGTGACGGGCCCTACAACCACAGCGGCGTCTTCCTGGCCGGGTACACGCCCGCGCCGGCGCCCTACACCAAGACGTTCGACCCGCTCGGGATCCCGCGGATCAAGGCGATGGACAAGAAGGGCGACTGCTCCCAGTTCTGCTCGACGGCCTGGCTGGACTGGCTCAAGAACAACCCGGACATGCGCTTCACCTCCGACGGTGACGTCGAGACGGTGGCCTTTCCCAAGTTCAAGGCGCCGTTCCTGCGCAAGAACTTCACCGCGCGGGCGCTGCCGTACTAGTCCAGGCGGCCGATGACCGTGGACAGGCCCCGCTCCTCGACGCCTCCGGGGAGCGGGCGGCCGGTGGTCAGGTCGACGATGTTGTAGGCGATGCGGCTCAGGGGGCCGCGCAGCCGTACCAGGAGGGTGTCCTCGCCGGTCCAGCGCAGGATCGCGGTGATCGTCCAGCCCGTGGGCAGGCGCGGGGCCACGGAGCGCTCCCTGCTGATCAGGATGCTCGTCGTGGTCACGGACGTGGGCGTCACCTCCCTCGTCAACGTGGCGAACTGGCGGCCCGAGGGTGACAGGACGCCGTCGGAGGACAGGTCGCCGGGGGCGGTGAACCTGCGCAGCCTCCTGCCCTCGGGCGAGCTGACGGTGAAGAAGGTGACGCTGACCTGCCCCGGGGTGCGGTCGTCGGGCTTCAGCGTGGAGGTGATCACGCCGCTGGACGTCCAGCCGCGCGCCTCGCCGTTCAGCCGGTGTACGCGGCCCGTGGCCAGGTCGGCGACCTCGCGCCCGACGGCCAGATGGCGGCCGTCGAGGGAGAAGATCGGCTCCTGCTCGCCCCTCACCGGCAGCGGCGTGACCGTGCCGGTCATCAGATCGTGCAGGACGTATCCCTTGCCACGCCAGTAGGCGGCGCGGGTGCCGTCGTCGCTGAGCACGAACGTGTCCTCCCCGCTCGCGCCGGGCAGCCACCACTGCTCGCCGCCCGTGGAGACCAGATGCCACCGCAGGCAGGGACCGCTCTGGTCGGGGCATTCCGGCTGGTAGGCGTAGCGCATGGGTGCGGGGGCCGGGCCCCTGAGCTCGGTGGCGGGGGGCAGGGTGGCGGTGACGCCGGGCATGCTCCTGGCCATCGGCGGGCCCTGATCCTGCGGCTGCCAGACGGGAAGCACGACCCACGCCGCGATCACGAGCACGCCGGCGGCCAGCCCTCTGCGGATCACGTGATTCTCCCCGCGGCCACGATCTGGCCGGGTTCCGGCCACTCCTCCAGGCGCCGCGCCGTGCCGGTCAGCGGGTCGACCAGGTAGTGGCCGGACACGTGGGGCTCCTCCATGTCGGCGCGCAGCAGCAGCCGGCCGTCAGCGGACCATCCCAGCAGGGCGAGCTCGTAGCCGGGGCCGGGGAGTTTCAGCGGCTCGCGGGTCAGCACTTCGGCGGTGGCCGGGTCCATGGTCAGCACGTCGGCGGAGGTGACGACGGCGAGTGTCCTGCCGTCGGGCGAGAGCCGTACGTCGAGGGAGGGGTCGAAGGGCGCGCGGGACACGACCTTGCCCTGCGGGTCGAAGGTGACGAGTTCGGTGGTGAGCGCGCCCGGCAGGGTGCGGCGGCCGGTGGTCGCGACGATCCGGCCGCCGCCGATGCCGATCACGCGGGCCGCTCCGGGCAGGGGCGTGGCCGATCCGGTGGGCGTGTGGACGAGCGTGGTGCCGACCGTGGCGTAGGCGCCGTCGTGGGAGAGCAGGATCTCGCCGGTGCCGGCGATCTCGCGGACGTCGGTCCTGCGCAGGTCGCGGTGGACGAGCTTGCCCGTGCCGAGCTGACGGTAGATCAGGTGGTGGCCGTCACCGCTGAGCGCGAGGGGTCCGCGCGGGTCGGCCTCGCCGAACGTCGCTTCCCGGTTGGTCTCCGGAGAGAGCACCCATCTGACGGGTTCACCCACGATCCTGGCGAACCGGACCGGGTCCGGGACCGCGACCGGGGCGAGCGTCACCGGCCGCACGGGCATCGGCAGTTCGGCGGAGATGAAGCCGAAGGCGGGCCAGAGCGCCGCCGCGATCCCGAAGGCCATCAGCGTCCTGGCCGAGCTCTTCCGGGCGGCGAACTCGGCGCCGACCAGGTCGCTGGTCCCAGCGGGCACCGCGCGCCGGTGCAGGTCTCTCAGCACCAGATGTACGGCCAGCAGCACGAAAGCCGGAATCGCCACCCAGATCCGATCGGGCATCTCCATCTCCCGGAAGAACGACCTGACCACGAGCACCGCCAGGACGCCCCAGCACAGGAGCGCGGACAACCGCCAGCCGATGGTGAGCGCCCGCGGCGTGAGGCGGAGCCGTTCTCCGAAGAATCGCGGCCGGGTGGCGGCGAGCTGAATTTCGGAGACGAGCACGCCGGCGAGCCACCCGTACAGCAAGAAGGGGAAATTCACGTTTCCCAGGAAGAAGAGGGAAAGGGCGCCGCCCGCGGCCAGTCCCGCGCCCCGCCACGAGCGGACCGCGCGCAGGTAGGCGATGGTGTCGTCGCCGTTGTAGGGCGTGATCGTCAGCCGGTGGCGCCTGGCGAAACGATCCAGGGTGACGGGGGGAAGGGATCGCGCGCTGAGTGCCAATCCAGCGATGACGGCTAAAACACCAATGGCTGTAAGTATCAGCAATGGTGGACTTTCGTCATAGCCCGGAAAACTAGCAGAATACCGGCGTGATTCCGAATGAGGTGTGGGACCGTCTCAACCCGTCGGCGGCGGCCGTGCGCGCTCGACGGCCGGTCATGATCGGCATCGCCCTGACGCTGCTTCTCGCCCTCGGCTGGGGGCTGACCCCGAGGATCACCTACCACGAGGGCAGCACGGCGAGAGGCATGCTCGTCCGCGACGAACTGGGCCGGGTCCACGGGCGTATCGACGCCATGACCCATACCTTCACCAACGAAGCCCCCTACCCGATCACCCTGACCGGAGCGGGTGTGCGGGCGGAGCACGTCAGGATCGTCGGCGCCGCGCTGCCACGGGTCGTGCCCGCGGGCGGCAGCGTCCAGGTCGGCGTTCTCGTCGAATACACCTCCTGCCTGGAGGCGGCGGCGGCTCCGGTGATCCTCGACGTGTCGGCCTGGTGGGGCAGCGCGCAGGTGGCCGCGAGCGAGGAAGAAGACGCCGTGCTCAGCCGGTGGAACGAGATGTTCGGGGAGCCGGGCTGTTAGGAGCGCACCGAGAAGGTGAGCGCTTTCGTGCGGCTCAGCCGTTCGATGAGCGGGCCGCCCATCGCCGCGGCCGTCGTCACCTGGCCCGCCACCTGGGGTGTGTCGTCGAAGGCCAGGCACAGCGCGGCCTCGGCGATCATCACGGCGGTCCCGCCGTACCCCGGATCGCGTCCGGCGACCTCCGTGACCACGCGGGCGCCGCCGCCTTCGCCGAGGAACGTCAGCTTGAACCAGCTCTTGGCCCGCTCCTCCGGAGTGGGGCCCTCGCCCGGCTTGAGGCGGTTCAGGAGCCATTCCCGCGTGGGGCCGAGCTGGGCGAGCATCCCGAGGGCCGTCGCGCCACCGGCCAGGGCCAGCGCGCCGGGCAGGCGGCGCACGGTCATGTACTGGCGGTAGGTGAAGTCCGGGCCGTAGCGGTCGAGCGCCCAGGCGGAGCGGCCCACGATCTGCGGGTCGATGGTGGGCATCGGCAGGGCGTACCCGCCCACGAACCTCGGCAGGCCGGGCAGCACGTCCACGGAACGCCCGCTTGGACGGGGCTCCGCGGCGCGGCGGCGCAGGCCCGTCTCGGCCATCTGCCGCGCCCGCGACATCGAGGTCACCGCCGAGTGGAACGTCCCGCCCGACGGCCGCCCGCCGCCCCGCAGGAAAGCGCTGACCTTGAGCGGCACGCCTTCCGGCAGCCGGCCGACCGTGTAGAGGACGCCGAGGTCGTAGGGGATGGAGTCGAAACCGCAGGCGTGCACGATCTTCGCCCCCGAGGCCGCGGCCCGCTCGTGGTGGCGCAGGTACATGCGGTCCACGAACTCCGGCTCGCCGGTCAGGTCGACGTAGTGGGTCCCGGCCTCCGCGCAGGCCGCGACGAGCGGCTCGCCGTAGCGGAGGTAGGGGCCGACGGTGGTGATGACCACGCGCGACTGGCGGGCCAGCGCGGCGATCGAGGCGGCGTCGTCCACGTCGGCGACCAGGACGGGCACGCCGTGGCCGAGCGCCTCCAGCCTGTCCCGGTCACGGCCGGCGACCGCCCAGCCGAGGCCCTCGATCCCGGCCAGATAGCGGGCGATGAGCTTTCCGGTGTAACCGGTGGCGCCGAAGAGGACGATGTCATGCATGGCGACAGAATGTCATTCCAGTCGGCCGTGGAGAAGGCCGTTCGCGACGTCACGAACGGTTAACGGTTCCCTGAGAGCTTCATGAGCGTCGTAAAGTTTGCCTCGTTGGGATTTGTATACACGTGGGGATGGTCAATGCCGCAGATCGCGCCGCTCGTCGCCGGCGATCCCGATCAGCTGGGCTCGTTCCAGCTGACCGGACGCGTGGGCGAGGGCGGGCAGGGCATCGTCTACCTGGGTGTCAACGAGCAGGGTGAGCGGGCGGCGATCAAGCTCCTGCACATCAAGTTCAGCGGTGACACCATCGCCAGATCCCGTTTCGCGCGGGAACTCAAGGCGGCCGAAAGGGTCGCCTCCTTTTGTACGGCCCGCGTCCTGGAAGCCGACCTCGACGGCAACACGCCCTACATCGCCAGCGAGTACATCGACGGCCTGCCGCTGCGCGAGGTCATCGAGAACGACGGCCCGATGCGCGGCACCGCCCTCGACCGGCTGGCCATCGGCACCGCCACCGCGCTGACCGCGATCCACCACGCCTCGATCGTGCACCGCGACTTCAAGCCGGACAACGTGCTGATCGCCGCCGACGGCCCCAGGGTGGTCGACTTCGGCATCGCCCGCATCATCGACTCCACCGGCACGATCACCAGCCGCGCCATCGGCACGCCCGCCTACATGGCGCCGGAGCAGATCGCCGGCGACGACGTCGGCCCCTACACCGACGTGTTCTCCTGGGGCGCGACGATCGCCTTCGCCGCCACCGGCGTCACCGTCTTCGAGGGCAGCTCGATCGCGGTGGTGCTCAACCGCATCCTCAACCACGAGGTCGACGTCAGCGCGATGCCCGAGCCGCTGCGCGGGGTGGTCGCCTCGGCGCTGGCCAAGGACTCGCAGGCGCGGCCCACGGCCGACCAGTTGCTGCTGCGGCTGCTGGGTCAGCCGGAGACCGCCGGCGCCTCCACCGCGGTGCTGTCCAGGGGCGCCGAGGTGGCCAGTGACGACACCACGCCGTTCACCCGGGTACGCACCACGCTGGCCGACGCGCGCAAGCCCGCCGAGCAGGGCGAGTCCGGGGCGCCCGCTCCGCCCGGCCATACTCCGCCCGGCCACGGCACGCAGCCGCCGCCGGCCGTACCGGAGCCGGTGCGTACGAGCCTGCCGGACCGGCCCCCGATGCAGGAGACGGTGCCGCCCAGGAAGCCGCAGGTACGGCGGCGTGGCCCGGGGCGCTGGATCGCGGTGGTCGTGGCGCTGGTGGTGCTGGCCGCCGCCGCGGTGCTGGCGGTGCTCAACGACTGGCCGGTGGCCTTCGGCGCGCAGCCGTCGGAGTCGGTGAACGGCGGGAACACGCCGCCCCAGCCGGGCCCGTTCACCTCCGTGATGGACAAGATCGCCAAGACCGGGAAGCTCACCATCGGCGTCAAGGGCGACCTGCCGGGCATCAGCCTGGGCCAGGGCGGGTCGTTCCAGGGTTTCGACGTGGACCTGGCCGGCCTGATCGCCAAGGCGCTGGGCGCCAAGGACGTGAAGTACGCGCAGGTCGGCCGCTTCGACCGGGCGACCGCCCTGGACACCGGCAAGGTGGACCTCGTGGTCGCCACCTACTCCATCGACCGCGACGAGGAGGTGCTGTTCGCCGGCCCGTACTACGTCGCCCACCACGACGTGCTGGTCCGGGCGGGCACCGCCAAGAAGCTGGCCGACCTCAAGGGCATGAACCTCTGCGCGCCCCCCAGCCCGTCCGTGCGCAGCGTGCAGGAGCGGGTCGAGGTGACGCCCATACCCGCCGACCACTACGCCCAGTGCATGGACATGCTGAAGAGCGGCAAGGTCGACGCGGTCCCCGGCGAGGATCTGCTGCTGGCGGGGTTCGCCGACCGGGAGGCGAGCATGCGCTTCGCCGTGCTCGGCGCCCGGCTCAGCAGCCAGCGCTACGCCGTCGGCATGGAGAACGGCGACGCCAGGACGTGCAAGGCCGTTTCGGGGGTCATCGCCGAGCTTCAGCGCGACGGCACCATCAAGAAGCTCGTGAGCAGGCATTTCGGAAACGTGGATTTCAAACCGCAGCTGAACCCGACCGAGATGGAACCCTGCGGATGACGACCGGGTAACATCCGAAAGTCAATGATTCATCCTGCGAGTTAGGGGAAGGCCATGGCCACGCCCGTCAAGGTAACCGTCACCGGTGCCGCCGGTCAGATCGGCTACGCGCTGCTGTTCCGCATCGCGTCGGGGCAGCTGCTCGGCGCCGACGTTCCGGTGAAGCTGAGCCTGCTGGAGATCCCGCAGGCGGTGAAGGCGGCCGAGGGCACCGCGATGGAGCTCGACGACTGCGCGTTCCCGCTGCTGTCGGGCATCGAGATCACCGACGACCCCAACGTCGCCTTCAACGGCGCCAACGTCGCCCTGCTGGTCGGCGCCATGCCGCGTAAGGCGGGCATGGAGCGCGGCGACCTGCTCGAGGCCAACGGCGGCATCTTCGGCCCGCAGGGCAAGGCGATCAACGACCACGCGGCCGACGACATCAAGGTCCTGGTCGTGGGCAACCCGGCCAACACCAACGCGCTCATCGCCCAGCAGAACGCCCCGGACGTCCCGGCCGAGCGCTTCACCGCGATGACCCGCCTCGACCACAACCGCGCGCTGTCGCAGCTGGCCGCCAAGCTCCAGGTCCCGGTCACCGAGATCAAGAAGATGACCATCTGGGGCAACCACTCGGCCACGCAGTACCCCGACCTCTTCCACGCCGAGGTCGGCGGCAAGGTCGCGGCCGAGCAGGTCGACCACGAGTGGCTGAAGGACACCTTCATCCCGACCGTCGCCAAGCGCGGCGCCGCGATCATCGAGGCCCGTGGCGCCTCCAGCGCCGCGAGCGCCGCCAACGCCGCGATCGACCACGTCTACGACTGGGTCAACGGCACCGGCTGGACCTCCGCCGCGATCGTCTCCGACGGCTCCTACGACGTGCCGGAGGGCCTCATCTCCTCCTTCCCGGTCCGCGCCGCGGGCGGCGAGTGGGAGATCATCCAGGGCCTGGAGATCGACGCCTTCTCCCGCGAGCGCATCGATGCCTCCGTGCGCGAGCTCGCCGAGGAGCGCGACGCCGTCAAGGGCCTCGGCCTCATCTGAGCGTCTCCACCGAAGGCGCGCGTCCGTCCGGGCGCGCGCCTTTCGCTTTCGGTACGGCTACCGCGTGTCGCGATGATGATCACCCGGGTCAGCACGTTCAATTGAGGCGTACTGCACGGGGGGTCGGACATGCGGCGCAAAATGCTCGCCGGGTTCATGGGAGTCATGCTGGCGGGCGTTCCGGGACTCGCCCACGCGGGGCCGGGATGGGGCGCCGCCGATCTTTCCGTACGGCTGACCGCCCGGCCGGGTGTGGCCCAGCCGGGACAACCCATCATCTACCGGGCAGAGGTCGGCAACGCCGGGCCCGGTGACGCCGTGCTGCCCGTGCTCAAGGTGACGCTGCCCGCGGGCGTCGAGGTCGTCAGCGTCGACGTGGCGACCTGCGCACGGGGCGTGAGCGCGGCCGAGGTGGTGTGCACCTCGCCCATGGACATCCGGGCGGGCGGCACCGGCGGGGTCACGATCACCGGCATCGTCCGGCCGGACGCGCGGGGCCCGCTGAAGGCGGCGGCCACGCTCACCTCCGAGGTGCGCGACGACGACGAGAGCGACAACGCCGCCACCGTTTCGACCGACGTGGACGAGGGCGCCGACCTGAGCCTGCGCCTGTCCGGCCGGGCGCGCGGCGGCAGGTTCGCGATGACCGCGCTGGTGCGCAACCGGGGCCCGCACATGGTCAGGGACGCCCGCGTCTATCTCAGGACGGGCCGCGCCAGGCTGGTGTCGGCGCTCGGCGCGCGCTGCCGGGCCCAGCTGGGGTTCGTGGCGTGCCGGCTGCGGGCCGTCGGTCCCGACGAGCGCCTGCGGGTACGGCTCACGCTCAGGGCGCCCAGGCGGCCGGTCAACGCCAGCGCCGGCGTGTGGTCCAGCCGCCTCGGCGACCGGCGGCCCTCCGACAACCGGGCCCGGCTGCGCGTCACGGCGTGAGTTGTTCGTGCAGGTGGCATTTGGGAGGCGGGGCGGGGGCCGGGGGCGGTGGCGACGTCGCGAACACCACCCCGGCCGCGGCCAGCGTGCAGCCACCTGCGACGAGTGCCACGAAGAGCACTCTAGGTGAAAGCATCCTCACATTTCGGTATCACAGCACATATCCCGCAGGGCTATGGCTCATATGCGGGAAAGCGCACTCCAGGCGTCCGAGACGATGGACGGCAGGTCCGTCCGCTCCGCCTTCCAGCCCAGTTCGGCGCGGATCTTCTCCGAGGAGGCCACGAGGACCGCGGGGTCGCCCGGACGGCGCGCGCCGAGCTTCTCCGGGATCGCGTGGCCGGTCACCTCGCGGCAGACGTCGATGACCTCCTTGACCGAGAAGCCGGTGCCGCTGCCGAGGTTGTAGATCTTGTGCTCGCCCTCCGTGGCCGCCTCCAGCGCCAGCAGGTGCGCCCTGGCCAGGTCGGAGACGTGGATGTAGTCGCGTACGCAGGTGCCGTCGGGGGTGGCGTAGTCGGTGCCGAACACCTGGATCTCCGCGCGCTCGCCGGTGGCGACCTTGAGCACGTTGGGGATCAGGTGGGTCTCGACGGCGTGGCGTTCGCGCAGCGTGCCGTAGGCGCCGCCCACGTTGAAGTAGCGCAGGCTCACCGCGCCCAGGCCGCGCAGGGCGGCGAAGGCGGTCAGGGTCATGTCGACGGCCAGCTTGGTCTCGCCATAGGGGTTGGTCGGGCGGGGCGGGTCGGTCTCCAGGATCTGGTCGTTGATCGGCTCGCCGTACGTGGCGGCGGTGGAGGAGAACACGATGCGGCGCACGTCCCGGGCGTGCATGGCCTCCAGCAGGGCGAGCGTGCCGCCGAGGTTGTGCCGCCAGTAGAGTTCGGGCTTCTCCACCGACTCGCCGACCAGGGACTTGGCCGCGAAGTGCAGCACCGCCTCCTGATTCTCCAGCGCGTCATGGGCGTCGGCGATGTCCGCCTGGATGAACCGGGCGCCACCGGGAACCGCGTCCCGGTGTCCTGTGGAGAGATCGTCGAGCACGGTCACCTCATGGCCCGCCTCGACCAGCTGGGCCGCCACGACGCTGCCGACATATCCGGCACCTCCGGTGACCAACAGTCTCATGTGCACTCCTGGTGAAATATGTTGGATTTTGTACGGCTCGCCGTTCAGCATACGCGGGAAAGTCGCCGAGTACGCTGCCAACCACCATGTTTGACACCGTCGCGGCCAACGTCGCCCTGGTCCTGCTCTTCATTCTCGTGGGCGGCTTCTTCGCGGCCGCCGAGATGGCGATGGTCTCCCTGCGGGAGAGCCAGGTTCGCAAACTTGCCCAAAAGGGACGGCGTGGCGAGCGGGTGGCCAAGCTCGCCCGCGATCCCAACCGCTTCCTGTCCGCCGTCCAGATCGGCGTCACCGTCGCCACGATGCTGTCGGCCGCGTTCGGCGCCGACCGGCTCGGCGCGGCCCTCGGGCCCAAGCTGCGGGAGTGGGGCGTGCCCGAGGCCGTGGCGCCCGCGCTGGCCCTCGTGCTGGTGACGCTGGCGATCTCCTACGTCTCGCTCGTGCTCGGCGAACTGGCGCCCAAACGGCTGGCCAGGCAGCGGGCCGAGGGGCTGTCGCTCGTGGTCGCGCCGTTCCTGGACTGGATCGCGACCCTGTCGCGGCCGATCATCTGGATGCTGTCCAAGTCGACCGACGGCGTGATGAAGCTGCTCGGCGGCAACCCCGACGCCGACCGCGAGCAGATGACCACCGAGGAACTCCGGGACATGGTCGTCGGCCACAGCGACCTGACCACCGACGAACGCAACCTGATCGCCGAGGTGTTCGCCGCGGGCAAGCGGCAGTTGCGTGAGGTGATGCTGCCGCGGACCGAGGTGGAGTTCATGGAGGCCGACACGCCGCTGGCCGAGGCGGCCGTCCTGGTGGCGGCGCTGCCACACTCCCGTTTCCCGGTCTTCCGCGAGTCCTACGATGAGATCCTGGGCTTCGTCCACGTACGCGACCTGCTCGACCCCGTCCTCACCGGCCGGATCGAACCCATCAGCGAGTTGGTGCCCATCCGCCCGGTCAAGCTGGTGCCCTCCTCGAAACGAGTGCTGAGCACACTGTCGGAGATGCGCGACGAAGGACACCACCTGGCCATCGTCGTGGACGAGTACGGCGGCACCGCCGGGATCGTCACCCTGGAAGACCTGGTCGAAGAGCTGATCGGCGACATCAGGGACGAGTACGACATCGAAGACGACACGGTCATCCTGCCCGCCGGTGAGATCGAGATCGACGGCCTCACCAACCTCAACGACTTCGGCGCCCAGACCGGCATCCGGCTGCCGGACGGCCCGTACGAGACGCTCGGCGGCTTCGTCATGGCCATGCTCGGTCACGTACCGGCGGCGGGGGAGAAGGTGGAGATCCCCGGCTTCGAGTTCACCGTCACCGACCTGGACGGCCGGAGAATCTCCCGGGTCAGGGTGAAACGCCGACCCGGCCTGATCGAGTCGCAGGCGGGTGGGGATACCTGACACAATTGCCAGCTATGGCCAGACCTCGTGTACTCTCCGGCATCCAGCCCACGGCGGACTCCTTCCACCTGGGCAACTACCTGGGCGCCGTCCGCCAGTGGGTGACGTTGCAGGAGACCCACGATGCCTTCTACTGCGTGGTGGACCTGCACGCCATCACCGTGCCGACCGAGGCCGCCGCGCTGCGCCGCCGTACGCGGGTGGCCGCGGCCCAGCTGTTCGCCGCGGGTCTCGACCCTGAGCGCAGCACCGTCTTCGTGCAGTCGCACGTACGCGAGCACACGGAGCTCGCCTGGGTGCTCAACTGCCTGACCGGGATGGGCGAGGCGGCCCGGATGACCCAGTTCAAGGACAAGTCGGCGAAGTTCGGCGAGAGCGCGGCCAGCGTGGGCCTGTTCACGTACCCGATCCTGCAGGCCGCGGACATCCTTCTGTACCAGGCCAACAGCGTTCCGGTCGGCGCCGACCAGAAGCAGCACCTGGAGTTGACGCGCGACCTGGCCCAGCGCTTCAACCACCGCTACGGCGACACGTTCACGCTCCCGGCCCCGCACATCCTCAAGGAGGTCGAGAAGATCACCGACCTCCAGGAGCCGACGGCGAAGATGTCGAAGTCGTCCTCCAGCCCCGCGGGCATCCTGGACGTGCTGGAGCAGCCGGGGCCGCTTCGCAAGAAGGTGATGCGAGCGGTCACGGACACGGGCAGCGAGATCGCCTTCGACGAGGAGAACAAGCCCGGCATTTCCAACCTTTTGCGGATTCACTCGGCTTTGACGGGGACGTCGATCGCCGAGCTGGTCGCCCGGTTCGACGGGCAGGGGTACGGCACGTTCAAGAAGGAAGTGGCCGAGACGGTGGTGGAGACCTTCACCCCGATCAGGGAACGTACGGAGAAGCTGCTGTCCGACGAGGCGGAACTGGACCGGCTGCTGGCCATCGGAGCAGGCAGGGCACGCGAGGTGGCCCAGCAGACCATGGCCCAAGTCCGAGACCGCGTCGGCTTCCTCCCCACCCCCTGAAAAGGAGCCTTTCTGAGGCCCACCCGTTGCCCGGCTAGGTGGTCAGCCAGTTGGATCCCGCCCCGGGCAACAAGGTGCTCGCGCGTCCCCTTGGACGCTTGCGCCTTGCGCTGGGCGGAGTCCGGGACCGGGTGGGCGGGCAGGTCAGGTGGGTTGTATGACCAACCTCGGCAGCGACTGACCGGACGACTCATCTCTTGGGTCCGCAGGTGGTAGCTGGCTTGCGGGGCGGCTTGTTCCGGACCCCCATGGTGAGTGTCAGGCGGAATGCTCCTCGTGTCCTGGCTTCGCGTCACCTCGCATAGGTGCCATCCATCGCGGAGCGTCTGCTGGGGCGAGCTCTTGCGGATCGAAGGCTCACAGGGCGGCAGATAGAAAGCCACCCTTACGGCAGATGGAAAGCCAGTGGCACGGCAGATTGAATGTCGGGCGCTACAGCCTCGACGACCCGGTCAACCGAGCGGCCGCGGCGGATGACCCTGTGCGTTTTGTTCGCCATGACGGCCTCATGCTCATCGACGAGGTGCAGCGTGTCCCCGATCTCTGGCTCGCGATCAAGCATGTGGTTGACAGAGATCCGCGCGTCGGGCGGTTCCTTCTCACGGGTTCCGCCAGGTTGCTCGCGCTGAGCAGCCTGCCGGACTCTCTGCCGGGCAGGTCGGAGACGGTGGAGCTCTGGCCGTTGTCGCAAGGGGAGATCGACGGCGACGAGGACGGATTCGTCGATGCCGCGTTCGCTTTGGGAAGCGACCTACGGGTCGAATCTGTGGGGCTCCGGCGCAAGGACTACGTGGAAAGGGCGACCCGGGGCGGCTATCCGGAAGCGATCAAGAGGCCTGCGGCCCGTCGGCGGGCGCGCTTCTTCGAGGGGTACACCGCGGACCTCATCTCCCGCGATGTGAAACAGGTGGCGGACATCGAACGTGCCGGGGACATGCGCAAGCTGCTCTCGCTGCTCGCGGGACAGACGGGTGGCCTGCTCAGCGGCAACCGGCTGGCCAACGAGCTCGGCGTGTCCGCGCCCACCATCCGCCGCTACGTGGACATCCTGGAGACCGTCTACCTCGTCCGGCGCATCCCTGCCTGGCCGGCGGGGGCGGCCGGGCGCATGGTCGCCACGCCCAAGGTCACCTTCGTGGACTCCGGCCTGGCCGCGTATCTGATGGGCGGAGCCACAGGGGACGCGGCCGTCGGCGGCCTGGTCGAGAACTTCGTGTTGAGCGAGATCGGCAAGCAACTCACCTGGTCCGAGACCGCGGCGCGACTGTTCCACTACCGGGATCGGGATCAGCACGAGGTCGACGGCATCATCGAGAACAATGCCGGCGAGATCGTCGGTGTCGAAGTCAAAGCGGCGGAGACCGTGCGAAGCGATGACTTCAGCGGATTGCGCCTGCTCAAACGGCGGTTGGGAGGTCGCATGCGGGCGGGGTTCGTCCTCTACGGCGGTCAGGAGTCGCTCAGCTTCGGTGACGGCATGGCCTGCCTGCCTATCTCCGCTCTTTGGACCGCTCGGGCGCCGCATGCTGCCAGCTTGAGGAGCGGCTAGATCCCCGCACCACTGAACCCGTTCCCCAAGCCTCACCGCACAACATCCGGCGAGGACGGGAACGGTCCTCCGTGCCCGGGGACGATCGTGTCCGCCGCCGCCAGCACTCGTTCCCGGCTGGCGCGCAGTTGTTCCCGGTCCGGCGCCACCGGGTCCTCGGCCGGTCCGTCGGGGCGCCACCACAGGTCGCCGGCGAAGGCCACGACGCCGCCGGCCGTACCCGCGAGAAGGGTGATGTCCTCGGCGCTGTGGCCGGGCGTGGCCAGGAGCTTCAGGGAGGGGGTCAGTTCGTGGCCGTCGGGGTCGCGGTCGTGCCAGGTGTGGCCCTGGTAGACGGCCTTGTGGTCGTGGATGCGGGCGTGGGGGAACAGGCCGGCGTTCATGATGTTGTCGGGGTGGTGGTGGCTGAGGATGACGTCGGTGATGTCGGCGGGGCTGAGACCGAGGTCGGCGAGCGGCTTGGTGATGGCGGACGGGTCGGCCACCATGCCGGGGTCGAACACGATGCGCAGGTCGCCGTCGGTGATGTAGGAGACGGTGGCGGCGACGCCGGGGCCGGTCGAGGTCGTGTAGCCGACGTGCAGGATGTGGTGGACGGCGGTGCGTTCGCGGGGTGCTTCGGTGTTCATGGAGCCAGCGTGCCGGGATGGTCGAGGGCGGAAAAGTGGCCAATATGCCGCCTATAGCGGTATTTATGCCATCTATGGGATTTGCGACGGTTGCGGCCTATGCGCCGGACGGGGTGACGGCGCTCGGGCTGGGCGTCGTGGGCGAGTTGTTCGGCGGGTTCGACTTCGCGGTCTGCGGCGCGCGGCCGGGGCCCGTGCGGACCGATCTCGGGTTGCGGCTGCCTGTCGAGCATGGGCTGGAACGGCTGGCCGCTGCCGATCTGGTGCTGTCGCTGCCGGGCGACGCCTTCCGTACGCCGCCGCCGGAGGCGGTGGCCGACGCCTTCAGGGCGGCGCATGAGCGTGGGGCGATCGTGGCGGCCCACTGCGTCGGTGTCTTCGGGCTGGCCGCCGCCGGGCTGCTGGACGGGCGGCGGGCCACCACGCACTGGCGGTTCGCGGAGGAACTGGCCGCGCGGCATCCGGGGGTCAGGATCACGGCCGATGAACTGTATGTGGACGAGGGGCGGGTGCTCACGGGGGCGGGCGCCGCGGCGGGCATCGATCTGGGACTCCATCTGATCCGGCGCGAGCACGGCCCGGCCAGGGCCAACGCGATCGCCAGGGAGATGGTGACGCCGCCGCACCGGGAGGGCGGGCAGGCGCAGTACGTGTCCGCCCCGGTCCCCGCCGACGGCGAGGACGAACGCCTGGCCGGAGTGCTCGGCTGGGCCCGCGGGCACCTGGACCGGCGGTTGTCGATCGACGAGCTGGCAGCGAGGGCGTTGATGAGCCGGAGGACGTTCGCGCGGCGGTTCAAGGCGGCGACGGGCGGTTCGCCGCACGCGTGGTTGCAGGCGCAGCGCCTCGACCTGGCCGAGGAACTGCTGGTCACCACCACCCTGCCGATCGAGGAGATCGCCAGAAGGACCGGATACGGCTCCGCCGCCCTGCTCAGGGAGCGGTTCGTGGACCGCCGCAAGGTCTCGCCCCGCGCGTACCGCAGGACCTGGTCCGGCTAGCGCACCCGCCGCCTGCCGATGATCAGCAGGACCTCGCGCAGCGCGTCGGCCGCCTGGCGGACCACGGGCTCCGGCACCCCGGCCAGCACGTCGGTGTTGGCGCGCACGGCCGTGTCCAGCGCCGCGATGGCGACCTTCAGCCCCTCGGGGGTGAGCTGCACCCACCGGCTGCGCCCGTCGCCGTCGTCGGCGGAGCGCTCGACGTATCCGGCCGTGGTCAGTCGCTGGAGCACGTTGCTGGTCCCGCCCGAGGTGAGCATCAGCGATCGGGCCAGCTCACTGGGCTTCATCCGGTACGGCGGAGCCGTACGGGCAAGGGCGGCCAGCACGTCGAACTCGGCGTAGGTGAGCCCGAGCGCGGCCAGCTCCCCCTTGAGCGCCTGCTCGAACAGCACGTCGATCCGCGCCACCCGCTTGCTGAGCTCGAGCCCCGCGATGAGGGAGGGCGCCATGCCCGCCGCCGTCCAGCGGGCGGCCAGCGCGTCGACCTCGTCGTGTTCCACGCGATCGAGGATACCTCTCGCCATATTGCTTTTCTAAAAGCTTTCTCGATAGGCTCTTGGTCATGAGAACCCTGATCAAGAACGGGACCGTCATCGACACCGACCCCGCCGCCACCGTCCTCGGCGAGCTGGACGTGCTCGTCGAAGGGGAGACCATCGCGGCGGTCGGCCAGAACCTGAGCGCCGAGGACGCGGAGGTCGTCGACGCCACCGGCCGCCTGGTGCTGCCGGGCTTCGTGGACAGCCACCGCCACACCTGGCAGGCCGCCTACCGCGCGGTGGTGGCCGACGACGACATCCAGGGCTACTTCCGCACGGTCCTCGGCGAACTCGCCCCCTCGCTCACCCCCGACGACGTGCACGCGGCCAACCTGGCCGGGGCCCGCGAATGCCTCGACGCCGGAGTGACCACACTGCTCGACTGGACACAGGTGGCGCACACCCCTGAGCACGCCGACGCCCTCGTCGCCGCGCTCCAGGAATCGGGCATCAGAGCCGTCCTCGGCTACAACCCCCAGGACCCGGGTGACGAGGCGCGCCGCGTGCGCGACACCCACTTCCGCACGCCAGGCCGGCTGACCATGGCGATCGCCGCCCTCGGCCCGGAGATCGCCGGAGAGGAACGCGCCCTGTGGGAGTGGCGGCTCGCCCGCGACCTCGACCTCCCGGTGACCGTCCACGCCGGGAGCCAGGGCGCCGACAGCGCCCGGCGAGCCCTGGCGTTCCTGCACGGCAACGGCCTGCTGGAGCGTCCCACCACCTACATCCACGGCGTCGACTACGCCGGCGACGACCTGAAGCTCATCGCCGACACCGGCGGGAGCGTCTCGATCTCGCCGATCGACGAGCTGACGCTGGGCATCGGCTACCCGATCACCGGCCGGGCGGCCGCGGCCGGAGTACCGGTCTCGCTCAGCGCCGACACGGTGAGCTGCGGGCCGGGCGACATGTTCAGTCTGATGCGCGCGGCCTTCGCGATGGAACGCGGCCTGGGCAACATGGCCTTCACCACCCGCGACGTGCTGCGGATGGCGACGATGGGCGGTGCGCGCACGGTGGGGCTCGCCGACAGCGTCGGTTCGCTGACTCCGGGCAAGCAGGCCGACGTCGTCCTGTTGCGCACCGACACCCCGGGCATGGCCGGGACCCGCGACCCCATCGGCGCGATCGTGCTCAACGCCGACACCAGCGCGGTCGAGACCGTCCTGGTCGCCGGCCGGGTGGTGAAGCGCGCGGGAGCGCTGATCCCCGCCTGAGCCCGGCGTGGCCTGCTCCCCGGGCGGCTCGGGGCGGTGCCACACTTGATCGCCGGGTCCGCGGCCGGTACAACGACCGTCACCGGGGCAGTCGCCTTGGAGGACCACCGGAACGCGCTGGAGTTTCCCGAGCGATGGCGAACCTGATCGAGAAGGCCGCGACCTGGCGCGAGCGCGCGATGCGGATCGTGGACCACTGGAGGATACGGCGGCCGGGGGCCGACCATCTGATCAGGACGGTCCAGCGTTACCAGCTGCAGTTCGGCGACCGGCTGGCCGGAGCGGTCACGTACTTCGCGTTCCTGTCGTTCTTCCCGCTGATGGCGCTGGCCTACGCGGTGTTCGGCTACGTCCTGTCGGTCAGTCCCGAGTTGGAACTGGCGCTCAAGCAGGTGATCGCCGAACAGTTGCCCGGACTGGCCCCCGCGCTGAACCTGGAGGACATCGCCCAGTCCAAGGCCACCGCCGGGATCATCGGCCTGCTGGGCCTGCTGTATGCCGGGCTCGGCGCCATCGACGCGCTGCGCGGGGCGCTGCGGGAGATGTCGATGACCACGGCCGCGCCGCTGAACTTCTTCCTCGGCAAGCTGCGCGACCTGAGCTCGCTGCTGCTGATCGGCGTGACCATGCTGGTGTCGGCCGGCGTGGCCGTACTCACCTCCTCGGCGACCAGCAAGGTCACCGCGTGGCTGGGCTTCCAGCACGACGATCCGGCGGCGACGGGTTCGGTGTGGCTGGTCGGGCTGCTGGCCAGCGTGGCCGCCGACTGGCTGCTGTTCGTGATCTTCCTGGGCTGGGTGGCGCGCCCGACCAGGCCGTTCAAGGCGATCGCCCAGGGCGCGCTGCTGGGCGCGATCGGCTTCGGGCTGCTCAAGCAGCTGGCCACGCTGCTGCTGAGCCACACGCTGAGCAACCCGGTCTACGGCACGTTCGCGGTGCTGGTCGGGCTGCTGATCTGGATCAACTTCTCCGCCCGGCTGGTCCTGTACGTCGCGGCCTGGACCGCCACCACCGGCTTCGCCCCGCCGCCCTCGCCCACCCCGCTGCCGTCGAACGGCAACGGCGGGCAGGCATGAGGAGCACGCGCTAGGTGTACTTGGCCATGATCTTGATGACACGTGGCCATGATTGATTGATCATGAAGAAGACCTCCGGCGTAGTGGAGTTGCTGACTTCACCCA
>NZ_JBITHA010000019.1:0-215016 GCF_044457485.1 Nonomuraea sp. NPDC050540 | reverse complement strand
GTGCTTCTTGGTCGTTGGACCATTTACCGGAGACCTCGTCGTATGTCGATCACTTCCATGCGGCCAGCCTCAAGGCCTTTTGAAACACGCCTTAGGCAGTTTCCTCGTGGCCGGCCTGGCCGCGTTCGTGCTCACGGCCTGTGGGCCAACCGCATGAGCTCGGGCGCGCTGGAAGCGGTCGGAGCAGGTGAGGCCGGCGTCAGCCCGCACTCCGTACACTCCCGGCATGAGCGAGATCCGCGCGACCGCGCGTCTGCTGATGCTCGACGCGCACGGCCGCGTGCTCCTGCAGCAGCTGAACTCGGCGAACTGGCCCGGCATCTGGATTCCCCCTGGCGGGGGCATCGAACCGGGCGAGACTGCTGAGGAAGCCGCGATCCGCGAGGCTCGCGAGGAGACGGGATTCGTGGTGCCGCCGGGCCTGCTCGGCCCGGTGATCGCCACCGCGACGGGCCCTCGGCTCTCCGGAGCACCGGGACAGTCGCACAGCAGCTACTTCTTCGTCCGGATCGAAGGTCTTGCGAAGGTCGAGCCCCAGCCCGAGGAACACGAGACGCGCCTGCTGCGGGGCGAGCGCTGGTGGACGCCGGATGACTTGGCCTCCACCGAGGAGCTCATCGCGCCACAGGGATTGGCCGGGCTGCTGCCACCGCTGCTGGCCGGTGAGCTCCCATCGCGACCGCAGGCACTGGCCTAGCTGCCGACCCGCCGGCTCGCCGGCACCAGCAGCGCGCCCGGCGCGCCCAGGTCCTGCGCGCGATCGACCCCATCAGCGACTGATCCGCGCCCAGCACCCGGAGAGACGTGACATGTGCCGATCCCTGTCTGACGGCGTTTCCGGGTTCGCCGAAGTGTTCAGAGGAGAGCTGTGATCTTCCCCGTTTGAAGGATTGGGGTCTGGCTGGGCGGGACGCCCCCGCAGGTGGGGCGGATGGGGTCACACGGACTGCGCCCACACCCTGCGGCCGCTGATCATCACGGCCGGGGGCCGGCTCAGTCGTCGATGAGGGTGTCGAGTTGCGCGTTGAGGATGCGCACGGCTCCTTCAACGCTCAGGTGGCCGAGCAGGAGATCGGAGGAAAGCCCGTTCGCCAGGGCGAGGAGGGTGTCCGCGGCCTGTTCGGCGAGATCGTCGGCATCCGCGCGCGCCGCCCGGATCAGGTCGGCCACGCTCGCGGTGAGCTGGGCTCGGCCCAGACGGTAGCGGTCGGCCATGACCGGGTCGTTGAGCGCCCTGATGAACACCGCGTTGGCCACCAACGTCTCCGACCGGCTGGCTGGATCGTCCGGCAACAGCGCCGCGAACATCGCGCGCAGCGTGGCTTGGGGCGTGACCGGCTCTGGAAGCGCGGCCACCGCGCGCCGGAGCCGTTCCTCGAGCCGGTCGCGCAGCAGCAGGGTGGCGTGCAGCAGCATGTCCTCTTTACTCGCGAAATAGTGCTGCACCAACCCGATCGACATGTCCGCCGCGGTCGCCACCTCTCGCATGCTGACCGCCTCCAGCCCTCGCTCGGCGGCGACCCGCCACAACGCCTGGCTGATCTGCTGGCGCCGTTGTTCGTGATCGACCTGCTTGGGCATTTCCGCGCGCCTCCCCCATCTTTGCCATACGATCATATTGCAAAGGAGGTGGGTTCATGGCCACGACGAAAGTCGGCCGGTTCGTCACACCGGCCGCCCAACGGGCCTACGACACGATCTATGACGAGGCGGTCAAGTCCTTCCCGGCCCCCGTGCAGACCCATGACGTGGAGACCGGTTTCGGACCGGTTCGTGTCTACGGCTTCGGGCAGGACACGCGGCCGCCGATCGTCTTGCTGCACGGCAGGGGCGCCAGCAGCGTCATGTGGCTGCCCAACCTCGCGGCCCTGGCCGAGCGGCGCCGAGTGTATGCCCTGGACCTGCTCGGCGAGGGAGGGCGCAGCGTGCAGACCCACCCCATCCGCGACGCCGCCGACCAGGCCGCATGGCTGGAGGAGACCCTGGAGGAGCTCGGCGTCGACGCCGCCCATCTCGTGGGCCATTCGATCGGTGGCTGGCTGGCCTGCAATCATGCCGTACGCGCCCCGGCGCGCCTGGTCTCACTCACCCTCATCGACCCCGCTCTCACGTTGGCGTACATGCCGCTTTCCCTGCTTCTCCGCGTGATCCCCACCACGATCCCGATCACGGCCACGCGTGCGGTGCCCGCGTTCATGCGCTGGTCGAGTCGCGGCGAGCCGTACGACGAAAACGACCCCGAGGTCCAGCTGATCACCTCCAATCTGCTGCACTATCGCTTCGCCCTCCCCGCACCCACCCGTTTCACCGACGACCAGCTCCGCGCTGTCTCCATCCCCACGCTCGTCCTCATCGCCGGCCGGAGCATCGTCCACGACCCCCGCAAGGCCTACGAACGCGCCCGCGCACTCATCCCGGACGTCCAGGCCGAACTCTGGCCGCAGGCCACCCACGGCATCACCGGCCAGTGCGCCGACGAGGTGAACGCCCGGCTCCTGCGTTTCGTCGAGGAACACTGATCACCGGTTCAGGGCGGGCCATCCGGCCCGATCCGATAACACGGGCTCGGACATGCCGGGCGCTCTCGGTGATCGTCCTACCATCACGGGTCGGGTACGGCGGCGCGGTCGAACAGGTCCAAGAGTGTGAGCTCCCCCCGGTTTACCGGAGACTTCCGAACCCGGATTCGGGCCAAGATCTCCCACTCCGGCCCTCAGCCGAACCCCCTCCTGCCGAGGCCGGTGATCATCTTCGCGCGGCGGCCCTTGCCATTCGCCGTCCCTTTGGACTCACGTCGGGAGTACGCGGTGACGAGCTGTCGAGACAAGGCGAGGGGTAGGCAGGTCAGGGTGGTGCCGTCGGGAAGGTGCGCGGTTGAGCGCCCGGCGGAGGTTTCGGGCAGGCGCCGGCGCTTCGCACGGAATCCGGCGCTGGTGACGCTGCGCGGCCGAGCGGCTCAGCCACTCGGCACCCTCAGCCCGCCACCCCGGTACGAAGGCGTACGCGCTGGCCTGCCATCGACCGGGGATATCAGTGCGACGAAAGCCCTCGCGGCCCGGCCTTCCTTCCTCCCGGCCGTGGCGCGGGACCGGCGGCCTGAGCGGGTGCTGCGGTGAGCACGGCACCCGCCGCCAGTGCGGCACCGACGGCCAAAGCCGTTTTCATGCCCATGGTCGATTCCTGTCTCAGTTGCTTGCTCGGTGGAGGGGCGTCTAGCGCTCGTTGCGGCGGGCGAGGCTGCGGGCTCGTCCGGCCCGCCGGCGGCGTGCCGGGTCGGCGGGGTCGGCGGGCGCTCCGGCGGGGTCATAGGGGCGTTCACCGGCAGGGTCTCCCAGACGCCTGGCCAGCTCCTTCAGCCGGGGGCTGTCCGCGGGCACGTTGATGTGGAAGTGGCCGTACTTGGCGGGCTTCAGGTCCCCGCCCCAGGTGACCAGGCCATCGCAGTCGGCGAGAATGTCGCCGACGATGCGCTGCTGATGCGGATAGAGGCCGTCCCCGCCGCCTGCCGGGAACGCCCCCGGATGCAGCGCCACCGCCGACCCCGACAGGTGATTGGATTCATAGTCGGCGTACACGGTCCGGTCGGTGGTGTGCCCGTGCAGCGTGGTTCCGGTGCCGTCGGTGAACCGCTGGATCTCGTAGTGCCAGCGGCGCACCACGTGCAGCAGCACCTGCGCGGCGGCCGGATGCAGGGTGACCGTCCGCGCCGCCCCGGACACGTAGAAGGGCTGGACGATGCGCGGGTCGATGCGCCATCCGTTGCGGCTGGTGTCGCGGTTCCAGGTACGGGCGACCGGGCCGCCACCGCTCGCGGGCGCCGCTGCGGCCAGCGCCGTGGGTACTGACCCGATCAGTGCCGCCACGGCGCCGATGGTGCCGCCGATGAGGACGCTCCGGCGGGTGGGGGTGGTCACGTGGGCTCCTCGGTGGCGTCGCGGTACATCCGGTCGGCGATGGCGTGGGTGAAGCTTTCGAGTTCGGCGAGGGGCAGGTCGTCGGGCATCTCGCCCTTGAAGATCAGTTCCCTGGCCAGGGCGTAGACGATGGCGTTGCCGAGCATGTCCTCCCCCAGCATCTGACGGGTGATGCGGGAGCGTGCCGTGCCCTGGTCGCTTTGGAACCGGCCCTTGAGGAAGTTGCGGTAGCGGTGGCGGGCGTGGACGCTCGGATTGGTGGGCGAGTAGTAGTGGGTGAGAACGTCGGAGAACAGCACGTCCGGGTTGCCGAGGAGTAACTGACTCAGGCTGAGGGCGTCGGCGTCGGAGAGGTAGTCGTCCAGTGCCCACGAACTGGAGTGGGTGGTGCTGGCGAGGTAGCGGTTCACCATCTCCGCCCCGGACAGGTGCTGGTAGGTGTTGCGCCATTCGACGTACAGGGTGACCGCGTCACCGAACCAGCCGGTGGCATCCCCCATCCGGACCTCGTCGCCGCCGCTGGTGGACTTCAAGTAGCCCTGCGCATTGGAGATGCAATGCTGCATGTCCAGGGTGATGCCCTGGATCGGATCCCTCGGCCAGGCGTTGTTCTCGGTGAGGGCCCCGGCCTGGCCGGCGGCATAGCTGTTGCGTTTGGCGTCCGGGGCGCCGAGCAGTTGGTTCCAGTGAAGATCGATGTACTTGTACTGCCGGAAGAACAGGCACAGGTCCTGGCGCTGGTCGGCGATCGCCAATGATTCGCCGTTGTCGCGGCGGTAGCGGGCGAACGCGTTCTCCAAGGCTTTGACATACCCCATGAAGGCGGTGATCTCCGCGTACTGGTCATCCTTGAGGTGCAGGGACTTGACGGCCGGGTCGTAGCCGTCGCCACGCCACACGTTCTTGTCGAGCCCTATCGGTGTGATGTTCCCGTCGGTGAACCCGGTCCCGTTGGCGGGGTTGAACTCGTAGATCTGGCTGAACGACCAGTTCTGCGGCATCGGGAATCCCAGGTTGCCGGAAAATTCGAACGACATGCCGGACACGAACGACCACCTGGCCCCGGTCGCCTCCGACACCCGCGTGCACACGTTGCGCGTGCCGTACACCCCGAACCAATACCAGCCGCCCTTGTCGGCGAGGGCCTTGCGGACGCCGTTGAAGTAGGGGATGACGAACTGGCTGATCTCATGGTCCTGGGCGTCGTAGTCGACGGCGAAGTAGATGCACGCGCCCTGGAGCATGTGGTGCTCAACCATCTTGTCGTGCGCTTTCCCGGCCTGGTCGTAGCCCTTCTGGAAGGTGAAGTTCTCGGGCACCGTGCCGTTGTACTGGAAGATCGGCATGAGTCGCAGCCCGGCGTCGATGATGGTTTTGGGTTCGCCGGGGACCAGGGCCTTGCCGATGTAGCCGGGGTCGTCGGGCGGCAGATGCTCATCGAGGTATCGGCCGACGACCTTGTAGCCCTTGGCGACCAGGGCTTTGGCTCGTTCGGGGGTGATGGTGACGGAGGTGTCGGAGCCGGTGGCGGCCCGATGCTGGTCCCCCCGGGAGATCAGCAGCTGCGCCCAGGTGTCGAAGGTGGCATTGCCGCTGGTGGCCAGCAGCATGAACTCCTGGTAGTGCCGGAGCCATGCCGCGGTGTCGGCGGTGAACTTGCGGCCGTTGTCGACAAGGCGGATCGTGTCCCAGGGAAAATCGAACGTCTCGCCGCCGGACCCGTACGGTGCGCCCTTGTAGGCGGGAGAGTTGAAGTAGCAGGCCGCGTGCAGCAGGTAGGTGAGCTCGGAGGCGGCACTGTCGGTGGTGAGGGTGTGCTTCTTCAGCTCCCGCGTGGTGCCGTCGCCGAAGTAGCCGGTGATGTCGGCGGGATTGAGGCCGAGGCGGTATTGGATGGCCATCATCAGGCACTGCTGGGTGACGCGGTCATAGTTGCCGTCGCAGGGCGACAGGCCCATCGCCGGTACCACGCCCAGCCGTACATAGTCACGGTTGAGGGTTTGCTGGAACCCCCGGATGACGCCGTCGCCGCCGGGTATGAGCCGGAACTGGTCCATCCGCAGAAGCGCTTTGGTGACGTGCGCCCACATACGGGGCTCGATCGGGTTCTGGGTGTCGGGCAGGCCCATGTCCCCGAGGAGTTCGCCGATGGAGAGCTTGGCACGGTGGTCCCAGGTTCCCGCGTTCGAAGAACCGTAGTACCCCTTGCACCACAACGCATAGTTGTAGATGCGCAGGATGTTCGTGTTCGTCTGCTGGGTCAGATCCGGCTTGATGGTGCTCGCCACCTTGGCGAAGGTGCCGGGCCCGAAGTTCTGCACCGTCGGGGAGATGCCCAGTTCATGCTGAAGTGCCTGAGTGAGGGATAACACGACGCCCCAGCCGGTGCGGCCGTCCTCCATACATCGGAGGTAGCCGGGGGCCTTGCCGAGGTAGGTGGCGTTCACCCACCGTTGCGCTTCGAGGACGTTGGGGTCCGCCATCTCTGCCTTTCCGCCTGCGTCAGTGCCGAGGGTTGTGGGTGCGTGACCCATGGGCGAAGGCCTACGAGCACGCTCCCTCGAACCAGGTCGGCGACCGCGGCACCGTGCAGGACTCATCGCGCTGTCCGCCGGCCAACTCCTGGCCACCGGGCCCGGGGCGGGCTGCTGCGGCCTTCTTGATCATGACGGGGATGGTACCGACGCGCGCTTTGGATCCGCTTTATGGCAGGCGGCTGCCGTCGCCGATGGCGTGTACGGGTTCGAGGCACCCGGGAACAGCCATGGGCGGTACCGGCCGGTGACAAGCTAAGACGGGACAGATCCCAAGTTCTGTGCCGTCTCTCGCCACGCATCCATGCAGGTTGGCGCCATGCGCCTCCGGTTCCTGTGGTTCCGGTCCGAGGTTCACATGGGTAGACAGACGCCGAAACCCTGGCCTGAAGCAGGGCGTGACACCGCAGGCCAGCAGGCTGTCGCTCACGGGTAGCGCCAATGGGCCGTCAATGACTGAGCGGCCCGACACGGAGTTGCTGCCAGCTACGAGGACAGGCGTCCGACAGGCGGTGGTCGCCTCCTCACATCGGGCACCCAGCTCGACTCACCGGCGACGGCTGGGCGGCTGCCGGCGGCTCAGGCGGGCGTCAGGTGACGCTCTGTATCCACCGTTACGGCGCGCCCGGCGCGGTCCGCACCGGCAGCGCGGTGAGCGCGCGCACCAGCCCCGGCCTCCAGGTGATCTCTTCCGCCGGTACGGCCAGCCGCAGCCCCGGCAGGCGTGCCAGCAGAGTGTGCAGGGCGATCTCGGCCTCGGCCCTGGCCAGAGCGGCGCCGAGACAGTAGTGGATGCCGTGCCCGAACCCCAGATGCGCGTTGTCGGAGCGGTCGAGCATCAGCTGGTCCGGATCGGCGAACCGGCGCGGATCGCGGTTGGCGGCGGCGTTGACGATCTGCACCACCTCGCCCTCGGGGATGGCGACGCCGCCGATCTCGACGTCTTCGAGGGTGAAGCGCATCGGCGAGATCTCCGCGGGGCCGCTGACGCGCAACATCTCCTCGACGGCCACCGCCATCGCCCCGGCGTCACCGCGCAGAAGGTCGGCCCTGGCAGGGTCGGTGAGCAGGATGAGGGCACCGGAGCCGATCAGGCTGACGGTGGTCTCGTGCCCGGCCATGAGAATGCTGATCGCCACCGAGGTGAGCTCCTCGTCGGAGAGCCGGTCCCTGGCGTGGACCAGCGCCGACAGCAGGTCGTCGCCGGGCTCGGCGCGCTTGGCCTCGATCAGCCTGCCCATGTACGCGACCAGGCCGCGCGCGCCGGCGGCGATCCCGTCGAGGTCGGCGGCCTGGAGCGCGGCCGACCACGCGCGCCAGGTGTCCTGGTCGGCCTGCGGTACCCCGAGCAGCTCGCAGATGACCCTGATCGGCAACGGGTATGCCAGGGCCTCGATCAGGTCGGCCTCCTCCCGGCCGGCGAGGGCGTCGACGAGCTCGTCGGTGATCTCCTGGATGCGCGGCCGCAGCGCGTGGACGCGCCGTGCGGTGAACTCGCGGGAGACCAGCCCGCGCAGCCGGGTGTGATCCGGCGGGTCGTAGGCGCCGAGCGTCCGCATCAGGTAGGGCAGGACGTCTTCGGGCAGTCCGGCCGCGGCGGCCACGTCGAGCTTGCCCTGCCGGGCCAGGTCGCTGCTGAACCGGGGGTCGGTCAGCACCGTCAGGCTCTCCTCGTAGCCGGTGACGAGCCAGATGGGCGTGCCGTCGACGTAGCGCCCCTGGACGACGGGCCCCGCCATGGCGAGGCCGGCGAAGTACGCGTCGCGGTCGGAGGTGGTGAACAGGCCGGTGAGGTCGATGCTCATACGAGTCCTTTCAGGATCGCGAGGCCCGCTCAGGGCCGTTCGTTTCGGACCTTGTCGTAGGCGCTCCGCAGCCGCTCGTCGGCGAACACGCCCTGGGTGAGCATCTCGATCGCCGTACCGGAGAAGCGCAGGGTGGCGCCGGTCTCGGCGAGATCGTCCTCGCCGAGTGCGCGCGCCAGGTGGGCGTGGAGCACGACGGGCGTCAGCAGCCAGCTGACGTAGATGGCCGCGCGGGCGTGCGGGTCGGCGGCGGGCCTCACCCAGCCTTCGGCGACGCCCTGCTCCAGCCAGCGTTCGGAACCGGCGACCATCGAGTCGAAGAGCGCCGCGGCGTCGGGCGACTCGTCGAGGAAGGCGCGGGCGAGGTAGCGCCGGATCGGCGTGGCCTCCTCGATCATCGAGCCGATCCGGCTGGTGTCGTCCAGGTCGGGGGTGGTGCCGTCGCCGCGCAGCATCTCGACCAGATACGCGTCGCAGGCCTTGCGCAGCCCGTCCTTGGATCCGAAGTGGTGCAGGACGAGCGCGGGCGAGACTCCGGCCTGGGCGGCGATGGCGCGCACGCTGACCCGGTTGACGCCTTCGCGCCCGAACAGGTCGAGTGCGGCGTCCCGGATCCGGGCGCGCGCCGTGAGATCGGACTCTGAACGCATGCACAGCATGCTAAACAAACGTTCAGCCTCGGGCAACACCTGACCTGGTCACGGCTTCTCGTTTCTGTTCGTTACGGCAAGCCGCCCCACCCCCATCCGCCGTACGGGGCTGGGGACATTCCAGGGACACGGTCGTCCACCTCACCGGCTCACCGCCGCGACGACCGCGCAGCCCGCCGGGCGCCGGGATCGACGCGAAGCAGAGGGCCGGGGATCAGGTGGCGGTAGGGGTGGACGTGGGGGCCGGGGTGAGGGTTGAGGAGGTGGTGGGGCTGGGGGATTCCTCGCCCGGCCCCTCCTGGGGGATCGTGGTGATGCCGGTCGAGGGCACCGGGCAGTCCCGCTTGGCCGCGTTCCCCCGCTTGCGGCCCGCCGGGTTCACGCAGTCGTCGTCCTCAGGCGGCTCGGGAAGGAACGTTCCCGGAGGCGGGCTGCCCGAGGAGTGGCGGTGGGACGAGGGGGTCGGGACGGCGCTGGGGCTGAGGGTGCGGGTCAGCGTGACGGCCGGGCTGGACGGGGGTGTCGTGGCCGGGGCCGGGACTCCGCTGGCCGGACCGGTGGTGGGGCGGACGGTCGAGCCCGCCGACCCGTGCGGCTGCACGATCGGGATGTCGGGGATGACGGAGCTGCCGGAGAAGCCGAGGCCGCCCTGGTTCCCGGCGGCCACGACCGTGATCGCCGCGATGGAGACCGTGGCCAGGGCGGCGAAGCTGGCGTGGGATAAATGGGCACCGGCGCGGGCCCGGCGGCGTTTGGGGGTCTCGCCGGTGGGGGGCGGCGCGAGCCGTACCCGGCCGGCTCCAGGGGGGTAGGGCACGGGCGTCCAGAGCTCGTCCAGGACGTCGCCGACGGCGGTGCGCAGGTCCCAGGGGTCGCCGACGCCGCCCGCGGCGAGCAGCGCGCGCAGCAGGTCGGCGGCGCGGGGGCGGTCGGCGGGTTCCTTGGCCAGGGCCGCCTCGACCGCGGGCCGCAGCATGGCGGGGACGGCGTCCAGGCGGGGTGGTTCCAGCAGGATGCGGCGGGTGAGCACGTCGGTCTCGCCGCGTCCGAACGGGTGGTGGGCGGTCGCGGCGAAGGCGACCAGGCAGCCCCACGAGAAGACGTCCGACGCCGGTACGGCCGCGCCCCCCGTCAACCGTTCGGGCGCCACCCACCCGGGACTGCCCATGACCTGCCCGGCCTGCGTGTGGGCGGCGAGCGTGTCGACGTCGCGGGCGATGCCGAAGTCGATGACGCGCGGCCCTTTGGTGGACAGCAGCACGTTGCCCGGCTTCAGGTCCCGGTGGACGAGCCCGGCGTCGTGCACCGCGACGAGCGCCGCGGCCACGCCGAGGGCGACGCCGTACGCCAGATCGGGGGTGAGCGGACCGCGGGCCACGACGACCTGCGAGAGCGCGGGCCCGGGGATGTACTCGGTGACGAGGTAGGGCCGGTCGCGGTCGGTGCCGTCCTCGATGACGGCGGCGGTGCAGATCGGCACCACCCGCCGCGAGAACGCGACCTCCTCGGCGAACCGCGCCCGCAGCGTCTGGTCGCCCAGGTGCGTCGCGTGCGGGGTCTTGAGCGCGACGAGACCGCCGCGGGGGTGTTCGGCGAGGTAGACGACGCCCATGCCGCCCGTGCCGAGCCGGCCCAGGAGAAGGTATCGGCCGATGATGACCGGGTCGCCCACCGTCAGCGGTCGCACGCCTGGAGGCATGTCGCTCGCACCACGCGCCATCCGGATCTCGCCTCTCCTGTCTGGGACCTGGCAAGCACACTGTGGCCCCATCGGGCGGAGGGTTTCCGCATGGTTTTCCCAAGGGGTATCGCGCGTAAGGCGGGTGTTACCTTTCGGTTAGTAAGAGGTGTGACTGGACGGCCTGAAGTGGCGTTTTACGACGACAGCTCCTTGGCCTCCTCGGCCTCGACCGTCTGGTTCCAGTCTCGCTTGACCGCCCGCCAGCCCTCGTCGTCGACGCCGAGCCGCCAGTAGCCGGAGATCGACAGCCGCTCCAGGGGTACGCCGCGCTCGACGCGCAGGTGGCGCCGGAGCTCCTTGACGAAACCGGCCTCCCCGTGGACGAACGCGTGCACCTCGCCCTCGGGGAACTCCAGCCCTCGCACCGCCTCGACCAGCAGCTGCCCGACCGGCCGCTCGCCGCGGTAGAGCCAGGTGACCGGGCGCTCCAGCTTCTGCTCCTCGACGGGCCCGTCGATCTCGACGAACACGTGCGCCACGGCGCCCTCCGGCAGCGCCTCCAGGGCGGCGGCGATCGCGGGCAGCGCGCTCTCGTCGCCGGCGAGCAGGTGCCAGCCGGCGGCCGGGTCGGGGGTGTAGCCGCCGCCGGGGCCGAGCATGTAGAGGGTGTCGCCGGGCTGGGCGGCGGCCGCCCAGGGACCGGCCAGGCCCTCGTCGCCGTGGTGCACGAAGTCGATCGTCAGCTCCAGCGTGTCGGGGTCCCAGGCGCGCACGGTGTAGGTGCGCAGCCTCGGCCAGTGCTCGCGGGGCATCTCCTCACGGCAGGTCTGCACGCTGAACGGCTCCGGATACTCCACGCCCTCGTGACGGAAGACGAGCTTCACGTAGTGGTCGGTCAGCCCGGAGGTGGCGAAGCCGCGCAGGCTCTCCCCGCCCACCACCACGCGGATCATGTGCGGCGTCAGCTGCTCGGTCCGCAGCACGGTCGCCTTGTGCTCGCTCTTCGACATCCGGGCCCCATCCCCCTCGGGAGCGTAGTTAGGTATACCTAACCTACACCCCGCGTCAGGAGCGATGGGCCGTCAGGCGGCATCTTCGAGGAAAGTACGCCCCCGCACGTCGGCCAGGAACGCCGCCATATGGCGGAACGCCAACCGGGCCTCCGGCAGCACGTCGGCCAGGATGGGGAAGACGTGCGGCATCCGGGGCCACTCCTCGTAGCGCACCGGCACGCCGGCCCGGCGGGCCTTGACCGCGACCCGGCGGGCCTCGTCGCGCAGCACTTCGGTCGAGCCGGTGACGATCATCAGCGGCGGCAGGCCGGTGTAGTCGCCGTTCACCGGGGAGACGAGCGGGTCGCGCGGGTCGAGCCCGGAGGTCCAGTGCCGGGCCAGCCAGCGCACCCGCCCGGCGGGCAGCATCGGGTCCTGCCAGCGGTTGGCGCGGCGCGGCGCGTCGGTCAGGTCGGCCCACGGCGACAGGCACAGGGCCGCCTCGGGCAGGGGCAGCCCGCGGTCGCGCAGAGCCAGCAGGGTGGCCAGGCAGAGGTGGCCGCCGGCGGAGTCGCCCGCCAGCAGGATGTCCGAAGGCGCGTGGCCCCGGGCAAGCAGGCAGGAGTACGCGTCCAGGGCGTCGGCCAGCGACTCCGCCAGCCGGTGCACCGGCCCCTGGCGGTAGTCGAGGGCGAGCACGGGGCGGCGGGCCACGACCGACAGCCGCCAGGTGACGGGCCGGTGGGTACGCGGCGAGCAGGAGAAGTAGCCGCCGCCGTGGAAGTAGAGCAGCGCCTTGCGCTCGTCCAGGCCCTCACCGGCGCGGATCCACTCGCCGCCGCAGTCGCTGAAGCGGGCGGGGACGATGCCGACGTGACTCGGCGGGGTCATCGGCAGCAGGCGCGACAGCGTGCCCAGCCGGGCGGCGGCGTCGAGCGCGAGCGGATGACGCAGCAGCAGGCTGGACGCGGGCTTCAGCGTGCCGCGCAGCAGGCCGTTGAGCGTACGGGCCTGCCAGCTCCTGGGGTAGTCGGGATAGACGTCCCTGTCGATGCGCATACAAGGCCTCCGCTATATCCCGTTCCCTTCTGGAACATCGTTCTACCCACCAGTAAGTATCTACTCGCTTACGCGGATATTTCGGGGCGGCATGCGACGGTAGGGGGTATGGCCGGATATTCAGGGACGCCCCTGCCACAGAAGCTCGGCATCAAGCCGGGCCACCGCGTCCTGGCCACCGCCCTGCCCGGCGACCTCGACCTGGGGGCGCCGGTGCACACGCGGGCGGGGCGGGAGCCGTACGACGTGATCCTGATCTTCTGCGGCGACTTCGCCGACCTGCGGCGGCGCTTCGCGACCGCGAAGGGACGGCTGGCCGGCGACGGCGGGCTGTGGGTCTGCTGGCCCAAACGCGCCAGTGGCCGCCAGAGCGACCTCGGCGAGAACCTCGTCCGCGAGTACGGCCTGGCCGGCGGACTCGTCGACAACAAGGTCGCCGCCGTGGACGCCACCTGGTCCGGCCTGCGCTTCGTCAACCGGCTGGCCGACCGCTAGAAAACCCGTTGCCACCCCCGGACCGGCGGCGCATAATACGTGGCTTGCCCGGCATACCCGTGCGCACTCCCGCGCACGGGCTGTTGTCGTTCCCTCACTCTCCGGAGGTGCACACCATTCTCCTCTACGCCCGGCTCGTCCGGTACGGCTTCCGCAAACACGCCACCTATGGAGCGGCAGCGCTGGCCGGCGCCTTCACCAACAGCGTCTTCGGCATCCTGCGCGCCTACGTCCTCATCGCCCTGTGGCAGGCCAGGCCCGGCCTGGCCGGCTACGACGTGCTCGACGCCGTCACGTTCTGCTTCATCACCCAGGCCTTCATCGGCCCGATGCAGCTGTTCGGCGGCGGCCTGACCATCCCCGAACGCATCCGCAGCGGCGACATCGCCCTCGACCTGGTCCGGCCCGCCTCCCTGCAGCTGTGCGCGCTGGCGGAGGACCTCGGGCGGGCGGGCTACCTGTTCATCGTGCGGGGCCTGCCGCCGACGATCCTCGGCGCCCTGTTGTTCGGCATCACCGCGCCGGACAACGCGGGCGCCTTCCTGGTCAGCTTCACGCTCGGCGTGGTGGTCAGCTTCGGCTGGCGCTACCTGGTGGCACTGTCGGTGTGCTGGCTGCTCGACGACCGCGGCACGCTGGCGGTCTCCCTGGTGCTGACCACGTTCTTCAGCGGCATGATGCTGCCGCTGGGCATCTTCCCCGGCTTCCTCGGCGACCTGGCCGCGGCGCTGCCGTGGGCGGCCATGGTCCAGATCCCCATGGACGTCTACCTGGGCAAGGCCGACGTCTGGCAGGCGCTCGGCGTCCAACTGCTCTGGGTGGCGGTGACGCTCGGGCTGGGCGCGCTGGGCACCCGCCTGATCCGCCACCGGGTGGTGATCCAGGGTGGTTAGAACCTACGTGCTGCTGGCCTGGACCTGGACGCGCGCCGCGGCCGCGTACCCGGTCTCGTTCACGATCATGACGGTGCTCGGCTTCGCGGTCGCCGGGCTCGACGTGGCCGCCATCCTGGTGATCTTCTCCAACACCACCACGCTGGCCGGCTTCACCCGCGACCAGGTGCTCTTCCTGTACGGCACCTCCAACGTGGCCTTCGCGCTCTGCGACATGCTGGTCAGCAACCTCGACCGCATCAGCATGCACGTGAAGGCGGGCACGTTCGACACCATGCTGATCCGTCCGGTCAGCACCTGGATCCAGACGGCGACCGACCGCTTCCTGATCACCCGGATCGGCCGGGTGCTCCAGGCCCTGCTCGTGCTCGGCTACGCCGTGACCGCGCTCGGCCTGCCCTGGTCGCGGCTGTGGATGGTGCCGATCATGATCGGCTGCGGGTTCGTCATCTTCTCCGCGCTCTGGACCCTCGCCGGGGCGTTGCAGTTCGTGCTGACCGACGCGCCGGAGGTGTCCAGCGCGTTCACCTACGGCAGCGGCCAGCTCACCCAGTACCCGTTCGCGATCTACGGCAGGGAACTGGTGCGCGGGGTGACGTACGTGCTGCCGCTGGCCTTCGTCAACTGGCAGCCCGGCCTGTACGTCCTCGGCCTGCCCGATCCCTTCGGCACGCCGGAGTTCATGCGCTTCCTGGGGCCCGTCGCGGCCCTCGTCCTCGCCCTGCTGGCCGGGCTGGCCTGGCGCCAGGGCATCCGACGCTACCGATCCACCGGGAGTTGACCATGATCGAGCTGGACCGGGCCGGGCGTTCCTTCAAGGTGAAGAGGAACGTCGTGCACGCCGTACACGATCTGTCCTTCACCGTGGCGCCGGGAGAGTTCGTCGGCTACCTCGGCCCCAACGGCGCGGGCAAGTCCACCACCATCAAGATGCTCTGCGGCATCCTCACCCCCACCTCGGGCACGGTACGCGTGGCCGGGCTCGACCCCTCACGCCGGCGCACGGTCGTGGCCCGGCGCATCGGCGTGGTCTTCGGCCAGCGCACGACGCTGTGGTGGGACCTGCCGCTCAAGGACAGTTTCGAACTGATCCGGCTCCTTTACAAAGTAGATCGCAAGGACTTCCGGGTCCGGCTGGACGAGCTCGTCGAGACCCTCGACCTCAGCGGGTTCATGAAGACGCCGGTGCGCCAGCTCAGCCTGGGCCAGCGCATGCGCGGCGACCTGACCGCCGCGCTCCTGCACGCGCCCGAGGTGCTGGTGCTCGACGAGCCCACGATCGGCCTGGACGTCGTCAGCAAGAACAGCATCCGCGCCTTCCTCCAGCGGGTGAACGCCGAGCGCGGCACCACCGTGCTGCTCACCACCCACGACCTCGGCGACATCGAACGCCTGTGCAGGCGGGTCATGGTGATCGACCACGGCAGGATGCAGTTCGACGGCACGCTGGATGAGCTGATGGCGGGCGAGAGCTCTCTGGAGGAGGTCGTCACCCGCCTCTACACCGCGGGCGCTCAGTAGTAGGAGCTCTCCTGCGTCTGCTCGTACTCCTCGTCCATGTCGTCGTAGCGGCGGGCCCAGCGGGAGGGGATCAGTACGGGGATGAACATCGCGACGCCGAGCAGGGCGTAGAAGCCCGAGGTCAGCATCGCCTTGTTGCCCGCGCCCGCCTCGGTGAGCAGCCAGTGCATGGTCGGCTGGTCGGGGATGAGCGACAGCGCGCGTACCGCGTCGAGGGCGTAGACCACCGTCCACGCCAGAAGCACCAGCGACGGGACGAACGTGGCCAGGGGCGAGACCCGCCCCGCCACCACCAGCCCGACCACCAGCCCGACGGCCGCCATGGCCCCGAGCGCGATCCACAACCGCTGCCCGCTCACGGGCGTGCCCATACCGGCGACGAACGCCTGCTGGACTGCCCATCCTCCGCCTACGAGCACGGCGGCTGTCACCACCAGGCCGAGAAGTAAGCCAGCAAAGTGCCGCAACGTCATCACCTCATGTCAACGCGATCGGCACAGACCCTAGCGACAAAAGCCACAAATCAGCCAGGCATTGGTCACCTTGGGACTACCACAACCACTGCCCCATGAGAGCATGAGGCAACCCATGCGCGCCCAACTCCCGCTCCGGCTCACCCGCTCGGCCGCCTTCGCCGCGGTCGGCGTGGGACTCGCCGCGCTCGCCCACACCATGGCCGGCGGCGCCGCCCCCACACCGGGTTTCTTCTGCCTGAGCCTCGCGGCGGTCATGGCGCTGGGCACGGTCCTGTCCGGCCGCGAACGCACCCCGGCCACCATCAACACCGTGCTGATCGCCACCCAGCTGGCCCTGCACACCGCCTTCGGCTACGAGTCGGGGCCCGCGGTCCTCTCACCGCTGACCGACCCCGAGCACGGCCTCGGCCAGAACACCGGCATGCTCCTCACGCACCTCATCGCCACCCTGCTCACCGGGTGGTGGCTGGCGCGCGGCGAGGGCGCGCTGTGGTCGCTGCTGCGCCGCCTGGGCCGCCGTCTGGTGCTGCTGCTCAGGTGCGTCGTTCCTGCCCGGGTACGGCAGGCCGCCTTCTTCACCTCCCGCCGCGTACCGGTCTGCCCGGCCGTCGCGCTCACCGTCAGCAGGCGCGGTCCTCCACTTCCCGCCTGACCATCTGACACCCCTTTCATCCCCCTTACCCGACAGCGAAGTGGAGACTTCCGCGTGTCCTTCCTCCGACGTGCCGCGACCGTGCTCGCCGCCGCCTCAGCCCTCACCCTCGGCCTGGCCGCCCCGGCCCTGGCCCACGTCACCATCAACCCGGGCACCGCCGAGCAGGGCGGGTTCACCAAGGTCGCCTTCCGCGTGCCGAACGAGCGCGACGACGCCGGCACCACCAAGATCGAGGTCGCCTTCCCGACGGACCACCCGCTCGCCTTCGTCAAGGTCAAGCCCGTGCCCGGCTGGACCGTCAAGGTCACGGAGGGCAAGCTGCCCCAGCCGGTCAAGACGGAGTTCGGCGACCTGGAAGAGGCCGTCACCAAGGTCGAGTGGTCCGGCGGCAAGATCAACCCGGGCGAGTTCCAGGAGTTCGAGGTCTCGATGGGCCAGCTCCCGAAGGACGTGGACCAGCTGGTCTTCCCGACCACGCAGACGTACTCGGGCGGCGAGGTCGTCAAGTGGGCCGACGCCCCCAAGTCCGACGGCACAGAGGCCGAACACCCGGCCCCCGTCCTGAAGCTGACCCCCGCGACAGCCGACGCCCACGGCGCCCCCGCGACCCCGGCGACCACCGCCCCGGCCGCCAAGCCGTCCCTGACCCCGGTAGCGGCCTCGTCATCCCCCTCCGACAACACCGCCCGCCTGCTGGGCGGCGCCGGCCTGGCAGTCGGCGTCATCGGCGTGGTGGTAGCCGCCCTGGCCCTCCGCCGCCGCCCCTCCTGACCCAACACCCCTGGGCCCGACCCCCGAGGCTCGGGCCCAGGACCGAAACCCAACCCCGCCCACCAAAACCAGGGCACCACCGCCCCACCCACGCTCGCCGTGCTCGGGGGCACCCACCCACGCTTGTCAGCGCCGCAACGGCGAGACGCGTCACGGTCGCGCCCGGCGCAACACGAACGGCGCCCAGCCCGGCCCACCCCGCGCGGACTCGCAGGGTGGGTGCGGCGGGCAGCCACGCCACGGTCCCCGGTCAGCGAAGGGCCGTGACGGCGGGGTGCCACGTCCGACGTGAGAAGCGATCCCCCCGACCCGCGCGAGCCCACGTCGGCGGGTGGCGCCCACCAGGCCCGCCGTAAAGGAAAAGCCGGAAAAGACTAGGAAGAGATGTCCTTGCCAGAAAACCTCGCCCAGGCGATGGACAGGAACAGGGCGATGTACGCGGTGAACGCCAGCAACCCGCCCGACATGTCGCCGACGGGATCGCGCAACGCCCCGTCGAATCCCGACCAATGCGTCGGCAGCAGATACGGCGCCAGCCAGTCCAGCTGCGGAAACGCCCGCAGCACCTGCGTAACGATGATCAGCACCAGCGTGGCCGCGATGGCCCCGATCGACACCTCCGTCAGCGTCGACAGCGCCAGCGCGACGGCGGCAAGCGCCGCCATCCCCGCGCTCACGTACCCGACGGTGACGAGGATGCGCAGCAGCCCGTCCGCGAAGCTCACGGTCGTCCCCGACAGCAGCGTCACCGGCCCGACGGGGAACAACGCCACCCCCACCACCAGCGCCGACACGGCCACAGCGGCGGTCACGGCGACGGCGAAGATGACGGCGTTGAGGTATTTGACCGCCAGCAGCCGCCCCCGCCCGGCCGGCGCGGCCAGCAGGTAGCGCAGGGTCCCGGCCCCGGCCTCGCCCGCGATCGAGTCACCGGCCACGACCGCGACCGCGATCGGCATCAGCAACGGCACCAGCGCCGACAGCGCCACGAACGTCAGCATGAGGCTGTTCCCGGCCGTGGCCGCCAGCAGCGCGCCCATGCCGCCGTCGGCGTCCTCGGTGCCGATGCTCTTCAGCACGACGCCGATGATCACCGGCACCAGCGCGAGCACGCCCAGCATGATGAGGTTGCGCGGACGCCGGAACGTCAGCCCGAGCTCGGAACGCAGCAACCGCCAGAACGCCACCACCCCGCCGGACGGCTCGGGCTCGGACAGCACGGACGGCTCCTGCGGCGCGGCGGCGCGTTCCGCGCTGCGCCGTGTCTCGCTCACCGGCACCAGTCCCGGCATCCGGCGAGCGCCGGTCCGGGTGTCAGCCGTCGACATCGAAACCCTCCCCCGTCAGTCCCACGAACACGTCCTCCAGGCTCGTGCGCACCACCGACAGCCCGCGTACGGCCACGCCCGCCACGACCAGTTCCGCGTTGATCCGCTCCGGCGCCTGCCCGCCGAGTTCGGCGGTCACGTCGGAGCCCACGCGCACGTCGGGCAGTTCGAGCGCGGTCAGCACCTGCGCGGCCGTTTCCAGGTCCGGCGTGTCGATCCTGATCCTGGCGGCGCGCCCGCCGCTGAGCGAGGCGATGGTGCCCTGGGCGACGAGCCGCCCGGCGCTCATGATCCCGGCGTGGGTGCACATCTGCTCGACCTCGGCCAGCAGGTGCGAGGAGACGAACACGGTCGTGCCCTCGGCGGCGACGTCCTTGACCAGGGCGCGTACCTCGCGGGTGCCCTGCGGGTCGAGTCCGTTCGTGGGCTCGTCGAGCACCAGCAGCCGCCGGGGCCGCAGCAGCGCGGCGGCGATGGCCAGGCGCTGGCGCATGCCCAGTGAGTACGCCCGGTAGCGCTTGCCCGCGGCCGCGGCGAGACCGACCCGCTCCAGGGCCTCCGCGGCCCGCGTCCTGGCGGTCCTGCGCGGCGCGCTCGGGTCGGCGGCGTCGAAGCGCAGCAGATTCGCCTCGCCCGACAGGTACGGATAGAAGGCCGGCCCCTCCACCAGCGCCCCCACCGTGGTCAGGGGCGGCATCGTGAAGGCGCCCTCCGTGGGCGCGATCAGCCCGAGCAGCATGCGGATCGTGGTCGTCTTGCCCGAGCCGTTCGGCCCGAGGAAGCCGTAGACGGACCCGCTCGGCACGTCCAGGTCGAGCGCGTCCACCGCGACCTGGCCGCCGCGAAAGCGCTTGGTCAGGCCACGGGTGGTGATGGCGGCGGGCGGGGCCGCCCCGGAGGGCGCCCCCGCTTCCAACATGACCTCGGATGTCACTGGCCTGCGACCTTGACGAGCTCGTCAGGGGTGACCGCGCCGGCCAGCAGGCGGCCGTCGTCGGTCAGCAGGGCGGTGACCAGCTTGGTCTTGATCATCTTGCCGGAGCCCCATGCGCCGCTCACCGGGGTCGCCTGGTCGAGGATGAGCTTCGCGGTCTCGGCCTCGCGCGAGTTCGCGGCCTGCCCGTCCTGCTTGAACGGCAGCACCGCCACGCTCGTCCAGCCCTTGCCGATCACCTTGAGCTGCTCGGCGGCCTTCTCGGCCTCCTGGTTGTGGTCGGCGGCCGGCTCACCCAGCTGGCCGAAGTCCTTCTCCTCCACCTTGGCGCCCGCGGGCGGGGTGAAGGCGAAGTTCTCCTCGGCCGGCGGGCTGAACGTCACCTGCGTGAACCCGACCTGGAAAGCCGGTTCCGCCGAGCCCTTGGCGAACACCTGCACCTGCAGCGGCTGGTAGTTCTCGCCGTCCAGGGCCAGACGCACCTCCTTCACCAGCGAGCTCTGCGCCTTCGGCGTCAGCACCAGCTGGTACACGGAGCGGCCGGCGACCTCGGCGGTGTTCGTCACCGAGACGCCCGTGTCCTCGTTGACCCGGTCCAGGAACGTCTCGGCGACCTGCTGCGGCGTCAGGTCCGTCGGGCTCGGCGTCGCCGGCGGCTTCTCCCGCTCGGACTTGGCGGGCAGTTTCACCTTGGTCGCGGTGTTCGTGCCGCTGTTCCAGTACCAGGTCTGGTCGCCGTTGACGATCAGGTTGGTCTCACTCATCTGGCCGGGCAGGGCGATCCTCAGCCGGTCCCGCCCGCCGTACCAGACCTTGACCTCGTGCGAACCGGACAACAACGCCAGCGGCGAGGCCCCACCGCCCTGGCCGGGCAGCGCGGGCAGGCCGAGCGAAGCCGTCTGCTGGACCGTGCCCGACATCGCCGGCGGCCCACCCGCCTTCTTGACCGCCGCGGCGGCGTCGGCCAGCAACTGCTCGGCCGTACGTTCGGGCAGGACGGGCTCGCCGCTGACGGCGGCGATCACGGGACCGGCGCCGACCGCCGCCCCGATCACGGCGGCGGCCGCGATCGGGACCCCCCACCTCACGATCGTTCCTCTACGCATCTCACTCCTTCACGGTATGCGGATGTTCCCACCGTGGTGCATCGGTCCTTAGGTGATCCTGAGAGCGTCTGAGAGCCCTCTCAGCTCTTGCAGCCATCCGTTACGGCGAAGCCGCCGCCCACGCCACCCGCCGGCGTGCGTCGGCGCAGGCCGGCGGGATCGCTTCTCACGTCGGACCACCCCCCGCCGCAACGGCCCCCCTCCCCACCCGCCCCGGCCCCGGCCGGGCCCCGCGCACGTTGCGCCGGGCTCCACCGCGCCCCGTCTCGCCGCACCGGCGCTCCGCAAGCGTTGGGGTGCCCGTGGTGTCGGGGTCCGGGGGCTGAGAGGGTTCTCAGGCGGGGGTGCCTACACTCCAGGGCATGAGGGTTCTGGTCGTCGAGGATGAGCGGCGCATGGCGGCGGCGCTGCAGCGTGGTCTGCAGGCGGAGGGGTTCGCCGTGGATCTGGCCCACGACGGCGAGGAAGGGCTGCACCTGGCCCGCAACGGCGAGTACGACGTGGTCGTCCTGGACATCATGCTGCCCCGCCTGTCCGGCTACAACGTCTGCAAGCACCTGCGCGCCGAGGAGAACTGGGTGCCGATCCTGATGTTGTCGGCCAAGGACGGCGAGTACGACATGGCCGACGGTCTCGATCTCGGGGCCGATGACTATCTGACCAAGCCGTTCTCCTACGTGGTGCTGGTCGCGCGGCTCAGGGCGCTGCTCAGGCGGGACGCGGGCCGGCGGCCGGCCGTGCTGACCGCCGGGGATCTGTCGCTGGACCCGGCGCGGCGGCGGGTGGAGCGCGGGGAGGCGCAGGTCGAGCTGACGCCTCGGGAGTTCGCGCTGCTGGAGTACCTGCTGCGGCGGCGGGACGAGGTCGTCTCGAAGTCGGAGATCCTGGAGCACGTCTGGGACACCTTCGACACCGACCCGAACGTCGTCGAGGTCTACGTCGGCTATCTCCGCCGCAAGATCGACGCCCCGTTCGGCAGGAACGCGCTGCAGACCGTGCGCGGCGCGGGCTACCGCCTGGCCGGCGACGGTGGCTGATTCGCCGCTGGCCTGGTGGCGGCGGCAGGGGCTGCGGTTCCGGCTGACCATGGTGGCCGCCGCGGTGCTGGCGCTGGCGCTGGCGATCTCGGCGTCGGTGCTGCTCAGCGTGCTGCAACGGGCGCTGCTCGGCACGGTGGACGACTCGCTGCGCCAGCAGGCGCAGACGGTGCGGGTCAAGGCCGACAACGAGATGCTGACCAGCCCGATCGTCACCCATGACGGGACGATCGTGCAGGTTCTGGAGCGCGACGGCCGGATCTCGAACGTCACCTACGGCGCCGACCGGCTGGTCCCGCTGCTGGACGCCCCGGCCAGGCAGCGGGCGCTCAAGGGTGAGGCGCTCTATCTGGACGGCCGGCCGTACGCGATCCCCGGGCCGCTGCACGTCGTGGCGGTCAGCGCGGACCAGGGCCGCACGGTGCTGGCGGCGCGCCCGATCGGCGAGATCGTGCGGAGCCTGGGCGTGGCCGGGAAGGTGCTGTTCGTGGGCACGCCCGCGCTGGTGGTGCTGCTGGCGGCGGCCAGCTGGCTGATCATCGGCAGGACGCTGCGGCCGATCGCCGCGCTGCGCAGGGGCGCCGCCGACATCACCCACACCGCCCGCTCGCGCCGCCTGCCGGTGCCGCAGGCCCGCGACGAGGTGCACGCGCTGGCGCTCACGCTCAACGACATGCTGGCCCGCCTGGAGGAGGCGGAGAAGCGCCAGCGCTCGCTGGTCTCCGACGCCTCCCACGAGCTGCGCAGCCCGCTGGCCAGCATCCGCCTGCAGCTGGAGGTGGCGCTGGGACATCCGGAGGGCGCCGACTGGCAGGAGACGGCCGAGGGCGTGCTGGAGGACACGTTGCGCCTGTCGCGCCTGGCCGAGGACCTGCTCGCGCTGGCCCGTCTCGACGAGCGCGGCGGCCGTCCCGCCCGCCGCGAGCCGGTCGACCTCGACGACGTGGTACGGCGCTGCGTCGAGCGCTACGGCGAGGCCCACCTGGTGGCCTGCGACCCGGTCCTGGTGACCGGCGACGCCCTCGACCTGACCAGGGTGCTGACGAACCTGCTGGACAACGCCGTGCGCCACGCCGCCTCGAAGGTGGAGGTGGCGCTGACGGCCGACGGCGTGCTGACCGTGACCGACGACGGCCCGGGCATCCCGCGGGAGGACCGCGAGCGCGTCTTCGACCGCTTCACCCGGCTGGACTCGGGCCGGGGCCGCGACGAGGGCGGCGCGGGGCTGGGCCTGGCCATCGTGCGGGAGACGGTGCGCGCGCACGACGGCCGGGTGTACCTGGAGGACGCGTTCCCCGGCCTGCGCGTGGTGGTGGAGCTCCCGGCCGCCCGCAAAAGCACGTAGAAGCACATCGAAGCACGTAGAAGCCTTCAGACGCGTATAAAGCGGATCGATAGCGCCTTCCCCTACGCTCCCCCGGACGGACGCGCGCCGTCCGCGATCAACGAACGTGAAGGAAACACCATGCGCAACATCCTTATCGCCCTGGGCCTGGCCGTGGCCCTCGCGGGCGGCACCGCGGCGATCGCCTCGGCAGCGGCCGCCAAGCCGGTCACCGGCTGCGAGGGCAAGCCGCTGTGCGACGACGACGACATGCACTGGCCCAACCCGATCGGCTCGCCCACCACCCCCGGCACCTGACCGGTCAGCGCGCGCGGGCGAGGGCCTCGGCGGCCTTCGCCCGCCATGGTTCGGCACCGATCTCCTCGAACAACGCGTACGCCTCCTGAAGGTGCGACTCGGCGGACCGTTCGCCGCCCTCCATCATGAGCAGCCCGAGGTTCAGCCGGATCCGGCCGGAGATGAGCCGCTCCCCCAGCCGCTCGGCGAGGTCCAGCGCCGCCGCCAGCGTCCCCTTGGCCTGGTCGGGCTGGCCGAGCGCGATCCTGGCCTCGGCGATGCCCTGCATGACGTAGGCCTCGCCGATCCGGTCGCGTACGTCGCGCACGATCACGGCCGCCGCCTCGAACGCCTCCAGGGCCCGCCGGCCCTCGCCCCTGAGCAGCGCGAGGCGGCCGATGGAGTTGAGCGCCTGGGCCTCCCCGCGTGGCACGCCCTCCTCCCGGAAGATCTCCAGTGCCTGCTCCAGCAGGGGACCGCCTTCGTCGAGTGTGCCCCGTTCCAGGTGGATGACGGCCAGGTTGACCAGCGCGTGGGCCTCGGCGGCCCGGTCGCCGACGGCGCGCAGCAGGGGCAGGGCCTGCTCGTAGCGCTCCCTGGCGGCGGCGACGTCGCCGCGCATCCGCTCGACCATCGCCATGTTCCGCAGGGCCAGGGCGCGGCCGTGGGTCTCGCCGATCTCGTCGAACAGGTCGAGTGCCTCGGTCAGCATGGGGTGGGCCTCGCCGTACCTCTGCTGGAAGACGGCGAGTGAGCTCAGTGAGTAGACCATCGCGCCCTCGCCGCGGATGTTGCCCGCCTCGCGGCACGCCTTGAGCGCGAGTTCGCTGACCGCGCGCCACTCGTCGAAGTAGCCGTGGGTCTCGAACAGGGTGATCGCGGTCATCGCGATGCTCCAGCACAGCTCGTCCAGGCCGTGCCCCGCGGCCTGGCGAACGAGCGCCAGCAGCGTGGCGCGTTCGCCGTCGAGCCAGGTCAGCGGGTCGTCGCCGATGAGCGCGTCGGCCAGCGTGGGCGCGAAGGGACCGTGTCCCGCCTTGCCGCGCAGGAGCGTGAAGTGGCCGCCGTAGTAGCGCTCGTGGGCGCGCTCGCTGAGGCGGACGAAGGCGGAGCAGGCGCGTTCCAGGGTGGCCAGCCGCTGCTCGCGGCGTTCCTCGGTCTGCGCGCGCTCGCCGGCGAAGGCGCGTACGAGATCGTGGATGGCGTAGTGGCCGCCACGGACGGTCAGCAGGGACGCGCCGACGAGCTCGTCGAGCGCCTGCTCGGCGTCGCCGTCGAGCAGCGCGCCGGCCATCCAGGCGGTCGTCTGCGGGCTGTCGACCAGTCCGATCCGCCGGAAGAGGGTACGCGCCCGCGCCGACAGGCCCCGGTAGGACACCTCCAGGCTGGCCCGGACCTCCAGGTCGCCGTGGCTGAGCACGTCGAGCATGGTCCGCGAGTCGCTGAGCAGGCCGACCAGGGTCTCGATCGTCCACTGGGGCCGCACGGCCAGCCGCGCCCCGGCGATGCGCAGTGCCAGCGGCAGGCCGCCGCACTGGGCCGCGAGCCTTCTGAGCGCGTCGGGTTCCGCGGCGGCGCGCCGTTCGCCGACGTCGCCCATGAGCAGCCGGACGGAACCGGCGTCGTCCAGGACCTCCAGCCTGACCACCCAGTGCTCGGCCATCCCGATGGGGCGCTCGCGTCCGGTCACCAGCACGCCGCAGGGCCCGCCGCCGGGCAGCAGGGGCCAGATCTGCTCGAAGGATCCGGCGTTGTCGAGCAGGACGAGCAGCCTGCGTCCGGCGACCGTGGAGCGGAACAGCGCGCCGCGTTCCTCGGCCGAGCGCGGGATGGCGCTGACGCCGAGCGCGCGCAGGAACATGCTGAGCACGTCCGTGGCCTCGATCTGCCCGTCGCGCAGGTCCACGTAGAGCTGGCCGTCGGGGTAATGCGAGGACAGCTCGTGGGCGGCGTGCACGGCCAGTTCGGTCTTGCCCACGCCGGCGCGGCCCACGACGGCGGCCATGGGCAGCGGCCCGTCCGCGCCCGAACCGGCCAGCATGCCGGTGAGCCTGGCCAGCTCGCCGGAACGGCCGGACAGCGTGGAGATCATCGGCGGGAGCTGGCGCGGCACCGGCGTGAGCCTGACGGGCGGCGCGGGCCGGTCGAGCTCGTCCTCCTGGTTGAGGATGGCCAGCTCCAGACGGCGCAGCTCGTCGCTGGGCTCAAGGCCGAGCGTGTCGAGAAGCATCTCGCGGTAGGCGCGGAAGGCGTCCAGCGCCTCGGCCTGCCGCCCCGAGCGGTACAGGGCCAGCATCAGGTGGTTGTGCGGCCGCTCGCGCAGCGGGTGGGCCTCGACCAGCCGCCGCAGCTCGCCGACCAGCTCCAGGTGCCGCCCGAGCCCCAGTTCCAGCTCGACGCACTGCTCGTGGGCCAGCAGCCGGCGTTCCTCGAGGTCATGGACCATCGGCCGGATCAGGTCGCTGTCCACGTCGGACAGCGCGGGCCCGCGCCACAGCGCCAGCGCCGCGCGCAGCGTGCGCGCTGCCCGCTCGGGCTCCTCACCGCGCGCCCGCGTGATCAGGTCGTCGAACTCGGTCAGGTCCAGCCGCGCCGGATCCACCTTCACGACGTAGCCGGGCGAGCGCGTGATCAGTGTGTGGTACGGCTGCGCCGTGTCGTGAAGCACGCGGCGCAGCTGCGAGATCCGGATCTGCACCTGGTTGCGCGCCGTGCCCGGCGGGTTCTCCCCCCAGGCCGCCTCGATCATCCGCTCCAGGGGAACGACCCGGTTCGCCTCGAGCAGCAACATGGCCATGACGACCCGCTGGAGGCTGCCCCCGAGATGGAGCTCCTGTCCCTCGTGTTCGACCAGCAGCGGTCCGAGAATCTTGAATCGCATCCGCTCTCCTCCGCCGGTGATGCTTCCAAGCGGGTGTTGCACAAGATCTGCACTCCGATCGCAACCCAGCTCGGCACGGGGATACTACGCGAGGCGAGCTATCTCGGCGAGTGCGGACCGGGCGGAGGCGGCGTCGTGCACCCGGAAGACCCGGGCTCCCTGGAGCGCGGAAACGGCGAGTGTCGCGATGGTCCCCGCGTGCCGCCGATCCACCGGCAGCCCGCCGAGCGTCTCGCCGACGAAGTCCTTGTTGGACACCGCCACGAGGACGGGCAAGCGCGTGGCCACCATTTCGTCCAGGCGCCTGCTGACCTCCAGCGAGTGGAAGGTGTTCTTGCCGAAGTCGTGGGCCGGATCGATGAGGATCGCGTCGCGGGCCACACCCGCGGCCACGGCGCGCTCGGCCAGGCCGACGGTGTAGCCGATGACGTCGTCCACCACGTCGGCGTAGGCGATGCGGTGCGGGCGGGTGCGTGGCTCCACGCGACCGGCGTGCGCGCACACCAGGCCGGTGCCGTGGCGGGCGGCCACCTCCGCGAGGCCGGGGTCGACGCCGCCCCAGGTGTCGTTGAGCAGATGGGCTCCGGCGCGGGCGACCACCTCGCCCACTTCGGCGCGCCAGGTGTCGACGCTGATCAGGAGGCCGGGGTGGCGTTCGCGCACCGCCTCGACCAGGTCGGCCACGCGGCGGATCTCCTCGGCGGCGTCGACGTCGTCGCCGGGGCCCGCCTTGACGCCGCCGATGTCGACGATGTCGGCGCCTCCGGCCACGGCCTGGTCCACGGCGTCGAGCGCGGCGGCGAAGCCGTACGTGCGGCCTTTGTCGTAGAAGGAGTCCGGCGTGCGGTTGACCACCGCCATGATGGCGAACTCGCCGGGGGCGAAGGTGCGCTCTCCCAGGCGCAGCGTCCCGGCCATCAGAGGTTCCGCCGTCCGCCGAAGTGGCGACCGGGACGGGCGCGTCGGCCCGCGAGGCCTAGCCCTTCACCGGCAACGTGCGCCGGCAGGCCTTGCGGGGCCGCGTCCGGGTCGTCCAGTCCGGTGCGCAGACCGGCTGTTTCGAACTGGAACCTTGCTATCTGGGGCCTGAAGCCCCGTCCCGTCGCGGATACCGGATCCCCTCCGCCCTGGCCGGGTGGCGGGCCCGCCTCACGGACGTGGGTCGCGCATGCGTCCGGGAAGGCAGTCGGTAGTCGGGTCATGCACAGGATGTTAGGCGGCACTTCCCTTCTCCGCTGTCGCCAGGAAGTCCTGGGCGCTCAGCGGCAGTCTCTTGCGGGCGTGCACGACGGCGATGACGCGCCGTACCGCGGGTTCCAAGGAGCGCACGACCAGGCCCGCGCGGACGGCCATCTCGGCCAGGCCCCGATACCACAGCAGGGAGGCCTGTCCCGTTCTGACCGCGTTCAGCCAGCCGTTGCGCTCGTCGGTCTCGAGCACCACCACCGGGGTGACCGCGAACTTGCCGAACATGGCGTCCAGCTCCCTGCGCCGCAGCGATCCTCGTGCGGGCAGTGCCAGGCGCATGCCGTGGAGTCGGCCCATGGGGACCGGATCCGGCAGGTCGAGGCCCGGCGGGGAGATCAGCACGATCTCCTGCCGTTCCAGCGGGTGGGTGATCAGGTCCGTGGGGACCGGGAGGTCCGTCAGGCCGAGGTCGGCCCTGGCCTCCCTGATGGCCGTGACGACTCCGTCGCGGCCGTCACATCGCACGATCTGCACGCGAACCCCTGGATGCTCGGCGGTGTAGGCGGGCACCAACCGGCCCGCCAGCCCGGCTTCCAGGCTGGGAGTGGCGGCGATCCGCAGCTCCACCTCAGGGGATCCGCCGTGGCTCGCGAGCGCTTCGATCTCGCTTACGGCATCGAGTGCCTCCCTTGCCAGCTTGATGACTCTCCTGCCCTGCGCCGTGACCACGACGCCCCGACCCGAACGCGCGAAAAGCGTCATGCCCAGCTCGCGTTCAAGGTCCCGAATCGCCCGCGAAAGCGCAGGTTGCGCGATGTAGAGCGATCTGGCCGCGTCGGTCATTGTGCGGTGCTCCGCAGTTGCGACCACATAGCGGAGCTGCTGCAGATTCATGCCACTGAAGCTAGGACAACAGCCCCCGCCCGGTCCGGTACATAGCGGAGATCACCTCGAATGATTTCGGACCGTAACCGAGTACGCCCACATCCGTGACGGGTGATAAATCAGTATGCTTCTGCCCCAAATTCGGCAAAGGTCCGGTCTTGCCGACAACGGGGTGAAGGGGGTTCACGGTGACGGGGAACGGGCAGCACCCACCGCCACCCCATGGGCAGGGGCAGCCCCAGATTCCGCCGTCGCGTCCGTGGCCGCCTCCCGGCTACGGAAAGCCGCAGGAACAGCCGCCGCCGCCCCAGGGGCCGTCCTACCCGCCGCCTCCGCCGCAGGGGCGCCCGCCGTACCCGCCGCAGGGCCGGCCGCCGTACGGCCGGCCCGCACCGCCTCAGGGCCCGCCGCCCCAGGGCCCGCCCGCGCCGTCCCAGGGCCGTCCTCCTTACGGACAGCCGCAAGCACAACCGCCCTACCCGCAGCCTCCTTACGGACAGCCGCAAGGGCAGCCCCCCTATCAGCAGCCGCCGCACCGGCAGCAGCCGTACCCGCAGCCGCCCCGGCCCCCGCAGGGCGGGTGGCCGCCGCCCCCGCCGCCGGGGCAGTTCCGGCAGTGGCCGCAGCCGCAGCGCAAGAAGTCCGGCAGCACGGCCGCCGTGCTCGGCGCGGTCTTCGGCGTGGTGGCGGTGATCGGGGTGCTGCTCGTGGTCGGTTCCGCGCTGCTGATGGGCGGCGGGTCGCGTACCGAGACCTCGACGCCGATCGCGGTGCCGACCTACACGCCCCCGACGCGCAGCCACACCAGGGAGCCGATCCGGCCCACCCGGCGCCCGACGCCCACCGAGACGCGATCGGAGGACACCGAGACGCGGCCCGACGACGCCGAGACGGTCAACCCGCCCGCCCAGGTGAAGCTCGACACGAGCCTGAAGACCAACTCCATGTACCGGGCGGGCGCGCTGCCGCGCACGACGTGCCGGGCCGGCAACGCCAGCATCTTCAGCCACAGCCAGCTCAAGGCGCTGATCCTGAAGACGGGCCGGTGCATGGACCAGGCGTGGGGGCCGATCCTGAAGCGCCAGGGCATCGGCTGGAGCCCGCCGGGCTACGCGATCGCCGCCAAGCGCGGCCGGGGCGCCTGCGGGGACTACCCGTCGCCGGGCAGCATCGTGCCCTACTACTGCCCGCGCAACAACACCATCTACGCCTCCACCTCGGCCATGGCCAAGGGGAACGGCAACGCCCTCGGCTACGGCCAGATCGTGCCGTGGAACGGGGCGATCATCAGCATGATGGCCCACGAGTACGGCCACCACGTGCAGAACATCACCGGCGTCATGAACTCCTGGTGGTCCAGGACCCTGGACTCCACCAGCCGCAGCGGGAAGCTGGCATTGAGCAGGAGGCTGGAGCTCCAGGCCACCTGTTTCGGTGGCATGTTCATGAAGGCCGTGGCGCCCAGTTACCCGATCAGCACGGGCAACCGCGCCAAGCTCTTCTGGTTCTACTCCCGGGTCGGCGACCATCCCGGATACCCCCGCGACCACGGCTCTCCGGCCAACAACCATCGCTGGTTCCGCCAGGGCTGGGATCGCAACCAGGCTCTCCAGTGCAACACCTGGATGGCCTCTTCGTCCTCGACCTCCTGAGGTCATCCTTCGTTCATCTCAGATTGGCCAGTTGTCTGTGATGTCCCTTTATGGGGGCTAGAATCTGGCAATCTTGTGCAACCGGGGGCAAAGTCATGGGTTTTGCCTGGTAAATGCTTGAAGGAGCCGGTGTGACGAAGGACGAAGAGGTCGGCACCGTGCCCGCGGACAGGAAACGGCGGGCAACACGCCGCACCCGCGGCGCCCGGCCGGCCGGGGAGGGCGCGGCCAAGCCCGCCGCCCCCCGCTTCGCCAAGCCACTCACGCTCGCCTCCGTCCTCGGCTGGACGATGCTCTCCGTCCTCGTGCCCGGCGCCGCACATTTGCGCGCCGGGCGCCGTCGTATCGGGCTGACGCTCATCGGCGTCTACGCCGTCATCCTGCTGACCGCGCTCGTCATCGTCCTGATCAACGTGACCCAGCCCGGCATCTTCCTCGGCTGGACGACCGCGATCACGGTCATCGCGGCGGTGGGCGCGCTGGCGTGGTTCGCGCTCATGCTCGCCTCCTACGTCGCGCTGGGCCCGAGCAGGCTCGGGCAGCAGGGGCAGATCGTCTCCGGCATCGCCGTCGGCATCCTCGGCGTGGCCGTCATGTCGCCCTTCGCCCTGACCGCCCAGCTCGTGATGAGCGGCCAGGACGCGCTCCAGCAGATCTTCCCCAGCGGCCAGAAGGATCCCGACATCGCGCCGGTCAAGCAGGAGGACCCCTGGAACGGCCGTGACCGCGTCAACTTCCTGCTGGTCGGCGGCGACGGCGCGGGCAACCGCGACGGGGTGCGCACCGACAGCATGACCGTGGCCAGCGTGCACGTGCAGACCGGCAACACGGTGCTGTTCAGCCTCCCGCGCAACCTGCAGCACGTACGCTTCCCGTCCGGCACCCCGATGGCCAAGCACTTCCCCAACGGCTTCCAGGCGGAACTGCCCAACGGCGGCCTGCTCAACGAGGTCTGGAAGTTCGCCAACGACAACCCGCAGGTCGCCGGCGGCAAGAACAAGGGCCCCCGCGTCCTCATGGACGCCATCGGCCAGACCCTCGGCCTCAAGATCGACTACTACGCCCTGGTCAACATGTACGGCTTCGCGTACCTGGTCGACGCCATCGGCGGCCTCAAGATCCGCGTCGAGCGGGACATCCCCTGGGGCGGCCTGTACGGCACCGCCGGCACCATCAAGGCCGGCACCCGCGTCCTGTCCGGCGAGGAGGCCCTGTGGTACGGCCGCTCCCGCGTGGGCAGCGACGACTTCTCCCGCATGGCCCGCCAGCGCTGCGTCATCGGCGCGTTCGCCCAGCAGGCCACGCCCATGAAGGTGCTGACCAACTTCGAGAAGGTCGCCCGCGCCGCCAAGCGCATGGCCTCCACGAACATTCCGCACGAACTGCTGGAGCACCTGGTCAACCTGGCCGTGAAGGTGAAGGGGGCCAGGATCACCAGCCTGCAGTTCGTGCCGCCGGAGTTCTACTCGGGCCGCCCCGACTGGATCAAGATCCGCAAGGCGTCGGCCAAGGCGCTCACCGACTCGCTCAAGCCGGCCCGCAAGACGCAGGTCGCCAACGCCTCGGCCGCCCCCTCGGCCTCCGGCACCCCCACACGGAACGGCGCCGCCGCCCCGACCGAGACCCCGACCCGCAACACCAACAAGTCCGCCAAGAGCCTGTCGGAGCTCTGCGGCCTGAGCTAGCGGGCCGGAGGGCCGGCGGTCAGCGGCCGGCCGGTGAGCCGGCCTCGTCGGGCCACAGGCCGTTGGAGTCGCGCAGTTCGGCCACCTCCCTGCGCAGCGCGGCGAGCTCGTCCAGGATCAGCCGGGCGGACATCTCGGCGTGGCTCTCCAGCTCGGCCCGCTCCTCGGCCGACTCCTCCTCCATGGCGCTGACGACCACCGCCATGAACAGGTTCAGCACCACGAACGAGCACAGCAGGATGAAGACCACGAAGAACACCCAAGCGCCCGGGTGGACGGCCATGACCTCGCGGGCGATGTCGGGCCACGCCTCGCCGGTCATGGTCTGGAACAGCGTGAACAGGGACGTCTGCAGGTCGCCGAAGTAGCCGGGGGCGGTGGCGCCGTACAGCTTGGTGCTCATGACCGCGGCCACGTACAGGACCAGCGCCAGGAGCACGACGATGGAGCTCATCCCCGGCATGGCGCGGAGTAAGGCGGACACGACCCGCCGCAGGCTCGGGACGGCGGAGATGAGGCGCAGCGCCCGCAGGACCCGCAGGGCCCGCAGCACGGACAGGTTGCCGCTGGCGGGGGCCAGGGCGACGCCGACGATGAGGGCGTCGAAGATGTTCCACGGGTCGCGGAAGAACCGGGAACGCTCCACATAGAGCTTGGCCAGCAGTTCGGCGACGAAGACGTAGAGGGCGGCGTGGTCGATGAGGCGCAGGGCCGTGCCGTACTCGGCGACGACCGAGGGGAAGGTCTCGAGGCCGAGCGTGGCCGCGTTGACGAGGATGACGGTGATGATGATGCGCTGGAAGCGCTTATGTTCGATACAGGCGCGAATGCGGTCACGCACGTGCAGGCTCCCCAAAGGTTGATCAAGACCCGTCCATGATGACGTAACACTTATGGACGGTAGATAAACAGTTGATCAACGCGTCGGAGTCAGACGGAACACCCGTAACTCCCGTCCCGATACCCGCGTGTAGTGGTCGTAGACGGGCCACATCGCCAGCAGGTCCGGCCAGGCGGCGGCCCGCGCCTCGCCCTCCAGCAGGGTCGCGATGACGGGGAAGGTGGCGCCGCGGAAGCTCACGGCGGCCTCGGGGGTCTTGAGCAGATTCCCGGTCCAGGAGGGGTGTTGCGGGCGGCCGTAATTGCTGCCCACGACGAGCATGCCTCCGTCCCGCTCGGGAAGGCAGGCCAGCGGCGACGAGCGCTTCTCGCCGCTCTTGGCGCCGGTGGTGACCAGCAGCAGCACGGGGGTGACCACGTCGCTGGCGAGCCGGCCGCGGGTGAGCCGGTGCACGAGGCGGTCCATGCGCGGCACGACCACGGGCGCGACCTTGGGGAACCACGACGTCGCCGACAGCCACTGGAAGAACGCCTTCACCCGGCTCACGCTAGAACACAAGCAAGCGCTCGGTCAAGGAGCTCATGTGGTAGAAAACGCTCCTATGGCTTATCCCCACGGCCCCTCCCCCTACGGCCCGCCGCCGATGACCCACCCGAACGGGACCACGATCCTCGTCCTGGGCATCCTCAGCCTCGTGATCTGCCTGTTCCTCGGGCCGGTCGCCTGGACGATGGGCAACAGGGCGCTGCGCGAGATCGACTCCAGCGGCTATTACTACGAGAACCGCGGCAACGTGAACGCCGGCCGCATCTGCGGCATCATCGGCACCTGCCTCATGGGCCTGATCGTCGGCGGGTACGCCCTGCTGTTCGGCTTCGCCCTGCTCGCCGGCGCGTTCAGCTCCTGACCCCGTAGCGGCCGATCCCGTTCTCCAGCAGGTCGAAGGCGGCTTCGGCCTGCCTTCTGACGTCGGGCAGGATCTCCCGCCAGCTCTCGCCCGCCCACTTGCGGCGCACCGCGAGCCTGGACAGCAGCCGGGTGACCGACAGGATCTGCGCGGCCACGAGCCGGGGTGACAGGTCGTCGGGGTCGGCCTCGACGTCCTCGGCCACCGTGCGCGCCAGCCGTACGTCCGTGGAGTGCTCCAGCTCCCGCATCCTGGCCATCAGCGACGGGCTGTCGCCGACCAGTTTGCCGAACTCCTCGGCGCCCTCGTTGAGCCCATAGCGCCAGTCGCCCGTGTCGAGGGCGTCGAGGAAGTCGCGCCGGAAGGCGGCCAGCACGCTCTCGCCGGGCCGTCGCTCGCGCACGACCTTGCTCGGCAGGTCCTCGACCTCGTCCCAGCGGTCCATGAACAGGTCTTCCTTCGTGCGGAAGTAGTTGAAGACCGTGTTGACCGAGACGTCGGCGGCCCGCGCGACCTCCGCCACCGTCACGTCCTCGAACCCCCGCATCATGAACAGCCCCATCGCCATGTCCGCGATGCGCTGCCTCGTCTCCCGCTTCTTGCGCTCGCGCAGCCCCTCTTCCATGCCTCCAATGCTACCAAGTTTGCAGTGACACCAAAATTTCAGTTACCCTAAAAATATGTTGACCACAAAGGGCCTCAGCAAGACGTTCAAGAGCGGGGTGGAAGCCGTGCGCGGCGTCGACCTCCACGTGGACGAGGGCGAGATCGTCGGCTTCCTCGGTCCCAACGGCGCGGGAAAGACCACCACCATGCGCATGCTCACCACGCTGCTCACCCCCACCGCCGGCAGCGCCACCGTCGCCGGGCACGACCTGCTGGCCGACCCGCGCGCCGTACGCCGCCGCGTCGGCTACGTCTCCCAGCACGGCGGGCTCAGCCCCGCGAGCCCCGCCGGCGAGGAGCTCGAACTCCACGCCATGCTGTACGGCCTGTCCCGCCCCGCCGCCCGCGCCCGGGCCGCCGAGGTGCTGGCCCGCCTGGAGCTGACCGGCCTGGAGTCGATGCCCGGAGCCGCCCTGTCCGGCGGCCAGCAACGCCGCTTCGACATCGCCTTCGGCCTCGTCCACGACCCGGTCCTGCTCTTCCTCGACGAGCCCACCACCGGCCTGGACCCGCAGAGCCGGGCCAACCTGTGGAGCCACGTCCGCGCCCTGCGCGAGGGCGGCGCGACCGTCTTCCTGACGACCCACTACCTCGACGAGGCCGACGCCCTGTGCGACCGCATCGTCATCATCGACCACGGCGTGGTGGCCGCCGAAGGCACCCCGTCGCAGCTCAAGAGCGGCGGGCGTACCCTCGACCAGGCCTTCCTCGACATCACCGGCCGCTCGCTGCGAGAGGAGGTGCCCGCGTGAGCGCCGCCGCGATCCGCGAGACCTGGCTGCTGTTCCACCACACGACGCGCATCAGCCTGCGCCACAAGGTCGGCCTGCTGGTCGCCGCCATCCAGCCGTTGTTCTTCCTGGTGCTGTTCGGGCCGATCTTCGCCACGTTCGGCGACTGGGAGACGCTGGTGCCCGGCCTGATCGTCCAGCTCGGCCTGCTCAGCGCGGGCCTGGCCGGGTTCGGCATCGTCTTCGACTGGCGCTCCGGCGTGCTGGAGCGCCAGCGCGTCACCCCGGCCTCGCGGCTGGCCCTGCTGCTGGGCCGGGTGCTCAACAACGCCTTCACGCTGGTGATCCAGACCGTGCTGCTGGTGGCCGCGGCCTACGCGCTCGGCCTGCGGGCGCCGATCGGCGGGGTGCTGGCGGCGATGGTGCTGGTCGTGGTGCTCGGGGTGAGCCTGGCGGCGCTGTCGTACGCGGCCGCGCTCACGCTCGACGAGCACCTGTTCGCCCCGGTGATGATGACCGCGGTGGTGCCGCTGATGTTGCTGTCGGGGACGTTCCTGCCCATGTCCATGGCGCCGGGCTGGCTGGAGGCACTCTCGCGCGTCAGCCCGTTCCGGCACGTGCTGGAGGCCATGCGGGAGTTGTTCGCCGGGCACTACTGGAACGCGACGGTCGCCACCGGCCTGGTCGTCGTCGTGGTGTTCACGGCGGTGAGCCTGGTGGTCGGGGGCCGGGTCTTCCATCGCGAGAACGCCTAGACGGGCCGTAGGGCTCGATCGTGGGGTCGGAGAAGGGCGGGCCGGCCCTGCGGCCCGCCTCCTCTGTCACCCGCAGGCCGTACAGGCCGAGGTCGGGGTCGATGAGCACCAGCCCGTAGGCGATGTCGACGTCCTCCTCGGCCAGGCCGAGCCTGCTGATCGCGTCCTCCAGCGTCGCGCCCGGCGGGAGCCGTACGGTGATGAGGACCATAGACCTCAGGCTACGCTCTTGGCCCTGCGCTGCAGTGCGGCGATGACGCCCGCGGTGTCGACGATGCCGTAACCGTAGTCGTAGTCGAAGCCGACCTCGCTGCGGTCTTCGGCCGTACGGCGCAGCAGGGCCCGCAGCTGCGCGGGCGACAGCCGCGAGGACGGCCAGCGGGTGCGGACGGCGGCGATCAGGCCCGCGGCCACCGGGCAGGCGGCCGAGGTGCCGGAGTCGGGCTCGGCGTCGCCGAAGGCCTTGGAACCGGAGAAGTGGGTGTAGGCGCAGACGTCCGGCTTGCGGGCGGTCAGCCGGCCGGGTCCCTGCGAGGAGTAGCCGACCCGCTCGCCGCCGACGTCGACGCCGCCGATCGACAGCGCCCTCGGGTGGGAGTTGGCGCCGACGATGGGCCGGTCGGGGTAGGCGCAGCGGCCGTCCTTGCACTCGCGCCCGCAGTTGCCCGCGGCGAACAGCACGTCCGCGCCCGCCCGGTCGAGACTGGCCACGATCAGGTTGAACGGGTGGGCGGCGTTGTCGGAGTAGTTGCCGGGATGGCCGACGGGGAAGTCCCAGGAGGGCGAGAACGACCCCCAGGAGTTGCTGATCACCAGCGACCTGGAGTCGGCGGGCTGGGCGTCCAGGACGGTGCGCAGGTGCGCGAAGGCGGCCACCGCGTCCGACAGCAGCCCGTCGAGCGCCGAGCCGCCCGGCCGGGTCGACAGCAGCACCGGGATGTCGATGAGGCTGGCCTGCGGCGCGCCGATGAGCGTGTCGAAGGCGCACATCGTGCCGTGGTCGACCTCGAACTCGCCCGGCCGCCCGGTGACCCCGGCGGGGTTCCAGCTGCGCTCGGCGTCGAGGGTGACGCCGCGCCCGAGGTGCCTGGCCACGTGCGCGGCGTTGATGCCGGTGTCGAGCACGGCCAGCGCCACTCCGGAGCCGTCGAGGCCCTCGGCGGCCAGCCCGGCGGCGTTGATCAGCCGCTCGACGTCGTGCCAGTCGCCGACCGGAGGATCGCCGCCGCAGGTCAGGCTGGACTCGATCACCGGGTCGGCGAAGACGCCGACCACGTCGGGGCGGATCGTGGGCAGCATGGTGACGCGGGTGGCCAGTTCGTCGTCGGAGATCGTGCCGCGCACGAGCACCGAAGCGTCCTCGGCGGCCAGGGAGAAGTCGAGCGGCTGGTTGAGCGAGAGGGGGTCGCCGCCGGGCAGGGGGACGGGCCGTGGCACGGCGATGGGAACGAAGGCGGAGTCGAGCTCGACTCCGGGCAGTCCGTCGGCGACGTCTGCCGTGGTGGCCGTCTGGCCGGGGTCGGCTACCGCCGCGACCAGATCGGGGGAAGGGCGGAGCTGAATCAGAACCCGCATGGGGACACCACCGAACGTTTGGAGGGAACGAACCTCCCAACATTCCTTCATCCATCGCGGCGCGTCCAGCGCATCGTCACAGGTTTGACCTGCTGAAATACCCCCATAACTCGCTAACAGGACGACATTTGTTCTGGGGCGTCAGCCTTCCCCGGTTTCGGTCCGTCAACTACGGTGAGTCGTCATGACCACCCAGGTGCTGGCCGCCCCTCAGGAGTCCGCTTCCGGGCATTGGCTGGCCGTGCGACCGCGCCTCATACTCGCCAGCGCGTTCATGCTTTTCCTCGAACTCGCGCTGATCCGGTGGACAGGCTCGAATATCGTCCATTTGAGTTATTTCACGAACTTTGTCCTGCTCGGTTCTTTTCTCGGCATCGGGCTGGGATTCCTGCGGGTCGGGCGGACCAAGCGGCAGCCGTACTATTCGCCGGTCGTGCTCGCGGTGCTGGTCAGCGTGGTGCTGGCCTTCCCCGTGACCGTGAACCGCGACACCGAGGGCGTCCTGTACTGGACGAGCCTGTCCATGGAGGGGCCGCCGGCCTGGGTCACGCTGCCCATCGTGTTCGTGGCCGCCGCGCTGGCGCTCATGGGGCCGGCCGAGCTGGTCGGGCGCTGCTTCCCCGAGCTGCCCCGGCTGGAGGCCTACCGCTACGACCTGATCGGCAGCCTCACCGGCATCGGCGTCTTCACCGGCCTGTCGTTCCTGTCGGCGCCGCCCGTGGTCTGGGGGACGATCGCGGCCGTCTGCTTCCTGCTGCTGCTGACGCCGAAGCCGTGGGTGCCGTACTGGGGGCTGGTGGCGCTGCCCGCCATGCTCGTGGCCGGGCTGCTGGCCGCCGAGAGCGTCACGGCGGGAGCCCTGTGGTCGCCGTACTACAAGGTGACCTACAAGCGGATGCCGTACCAGATGCCCGTCTACGACATCTCGGTCAACGGGATCCCGCATCAGCAGGCCATGCCGGCCGAGACCCGGCTGCAGATCGAGCGGCAGTACGCGCTGCCGTACGAGCGGGCCGCCGCGCCGCCGCGCGAGGTCCTCATCGTGGGCGCGGGCAGCGGCACCGACGTGGCCATCGCGCTGTCGAAGGGGGCCACGTCGGTCGACGCGGTCGAGATCGACCCCAAGCTGCGCCAGCTCGGCGGCGAGCTGCATCCGGACAAGCCCTACTCCGATCCGCGCGTGACCACGCACATCACCGACGGGCGGGCCTTCCTGGAGCAGACCGACCGCAGGTTCGACCTGATCCTGTTCGCGCTGCCCGACTCGCTCACGCTGGTGCCCGGGGCCAGCTCGCTGCGGCTGGAGAGCTACCTGTTCACCGAGGAGGCGATCAAGGCCGCCCGTGAACGACTCAAGCCGGGCGGGGCGTTCTCCATGTACAACTACTACCGCGAGAGCTGGCTGGTGGACCGGCTGGCCTCCACCGTGCAGAGCGCCTTCGGCCACAAACCCTGCGTGGACGTGGTCAGCACCGCCGGGCACCAGGCCGTCATCACCTCGGGCGTCACGCCGCAGGCCCAGCGCTGCGCCGCCGAATGGGCGGGCGCGGCCGCCGGGACACCCGCCCCGGCGCCCGACGACCGGCCGTTCCTGTATCTGAAGGACCGGACGATCCCGGCGATCTACCTGATCACGCTGGGCCTCATCCTGCTCGTCAGCCTGCTGGCGGTGCGGGTGGTGGCGGGGCCGTACCGGAGAATGCGCCCTTACGCGGACCTTTTCCTGCTCGGCGTGGGGTTCCTGCTCCTGGAGACCAAGAGCGTGACGGGCTTCGCGCTGCTGTTCGGCACGACGTGGGTGGTCAACGCGGTCGTCTTCGCCGGGGTGCTGGTCGCCGTGCTCGCCGCGGTCGAGGTGACCCGCCGTTTCCGCACCCCTCCCCTGAGGGTGATGTACGGCGTGCTGCTGGCCGGCCTCGTCCTGGCCTGGCTGGTGCCGAACGCGTGGCTGCTGTCGTTGCCGACGCCGTTGCGCGCGGTGGCGGCGGTGACGGTGGCCTTCCTGCCGATCTTCGCGGCGAACGTGGTGTTCGCCAAGCGCTTCGCCGACTCCGCCGACGCCACGACGTCCTTCGGCGCCAACCTGCTGGGCGCGATGGTCGGCGGCTGCATGGAGTACGTGGCGCTGGTGATCGGCTACCAGAGCCTGCTCATCGTGGCCGGGCTGATCTATCTGGGCGCCTTCGCCCTGTTGCCGCGTAAGAACGCCGCCCTCGTGTGAGGGCGGCGCGCCCTCGCGCGCGGGCGGGGGCTCAGGCCGGGGACGGGGCTGTGGCGGGCGGACGGTAGGCGACCCGCCACAGCGCGGCCACGAGCAGGATCGCCACGACCGCCCAGGCGGGCAGTGGTCCGCCCAGCAGCCCCAGGAGCACCGGGACCGCGGTGGCCGGCAGCGCCCACGCCCAGATCCACAGCCGCCGCGCCCCGGTGGCGACGCCGATCACGGCGGAGGCGGCGAAGTACACGGCCAGGCCGGCGCACAGCACCCACCGGATCCCGGGGTGCGGGTGCTCGGCGGGCTGGGCCACGGCGGCGCCGAGCCCGGCCGCCGCCGCGACGAGCCCGGCGGTCATGACGAAGTGGGCGGGCAGCGCGACGGACGGCGGCAGTCCCCGCTCGCCCGAGGCGGGCACGGCGGTCACGCCGTGCTGCAGCGTCACCCACCACAGGCACACGACCAGCGCGAACGAGCCCGCGGCCGCGAGCTTGAGCTCGGTGCTCCAGTCCTGGCCGCCGGCCTCGACGACGATCTGCATGACCGCCTCGCCGAGCACGATGATCACGAACAGGCCGAGCCGTTCGCCGAGATGCGCGGTGTGCAGGACGGCCTCGAAGGGGGCGGGTATCTCGCGCGGGGGGCGGCGGCCGTCGCCGTCGTGCCGCCGGGCGCGCTCCTTGACCCGGTCGGACTGCGTCTTCAGGGCCTGGAGGAGCCGTTCGGGGTGGCGGGCGTTCTGGAGGGTGAAGGCCAGGTCGAGCAGGATGCCGAGCGCCCACAGCCAGTAGGTGACGGGGGCGGGGGCCCAGAAGGAGACGATCCAGGGGGCCAGGCCGGCGCCGAGCTGGGCGGCGGGCCACGAGGTCACGACCGCGCCCGAGCTCTGGATGGAGCGGGAGCCGCTGAGCCGGCAGACGACGTAGGCGGCGGCGAACCAGTTGTCGTGGTTGCCGCCGCCGGGCACGGCGTGCGCCACGTCGGGCGCGGCGGCGGCCATCACCGCGATGCCGGACATGCCGATCAGCATCGCGCGGGTGCGGGTCTTGTCCGCGCGGACGTTGGCGTAGATCGTGAAGGAGGTCCAGATGCTCCAGATCGCGTAGTAGAGCATCACGAACAGCGCGACGTCCGGCCAGGACGGATGGAGCAGGCGGTGGGCCAGCTGGGCCACCGCCACGACGACGACCAGGTCGAAGAAGAGCTCCAGCCAGCTCGCGTGGCGGTCCGCCGTTTCAGCCGCGCCTACTTCAGTCACGCCTACCGAGAATAGAACTCCACCACGAGCTGCTCCTCGACGGGGATGGCGATCTGCTCGCGCTGCGGCTTGCTCACCAGCGTGAAGCGCAGGTCGGACAGCTCGACGGAGAGGTATCCGGCGGGACGGTCGTCGGCGTAGATGCCCTCGGCCGCGGCCACGAACGGCTGCATCGTGCGCGACTTCTGGCGCACGGCGATGACCTGGCCGGGCTTGACGAGGTAGCTCGGGATGTCGACCTTGCGGCCGTCCACGGTGATGTGGCCGTGGTTGACGTACTGGCGGGCGGCGTAGATCGACGGAGCGAGCCCGGCTCGCAGCACGAGGGAGGCCAGGCGGGTCTCCAGCAGGGTCACCAGCTCGGCGCCCGAAGCGCCTTCCTTGCGGACCGCGAGGTCCCAGTAGCGGCGCAGCTGACGCTCGGAGACGTCGTAGTACCAGCGCAGCTTCTGCTTCTCCATGAGCCGCATGCCGTAGTCGCCGGTGTTGCGGCGGCTGGTCTTCCTGCCGTGCTCTCCGGGCGGGTACGGCCGCGCCTCGAAGTACCGCACGGCTTTCCTGGTCAGAGGGACGCCTGCCCGTCGGGACAGCCGCACCTTCGGCCCGGTGTAGCGCATGTTCACCTCAATGTGGTTAGGTAATACTTACTTAGGCAAGGCTAACCTACTACAGCGTGTGAACTCAAGGAGACCTGCATGCCGCCGATCGCGGAACGCATCCGCACCCTCGCCTCCGGAGCCGGCGTCGCCAGGCTCACCCTCGACGGCGTCCCCTTCCCCGCCCGCGGCGGCGTGGACGAACAGGGCCGTCCCGTGCTGCTGGTCAAGCCGGGCGAGCGCCTGCACGGCCTGGAGGGCGACGCGGTGATCGCGGTCAACCTCACCGCCACCCGGCTGCTGGGCGCCGTCGAGCATCCCCGCGGGCTGGTCGAGGTGCAGGGGTGGGTGCTGGCCGTACCGGAGGAGGACACGCGCGCCGCCGCCGTCGCGGTCGCCGCCGCGTGCGCCGACGAGGACCTGTTCGAGGCCATCGAGCGGTACGGCGAGCCCGGCGCTCCGCGGCTCATGAGAATGGACGTCGCCCAGGTCGTCTACCTGACCGGCCAGGACTCCGGCGTGCTCGACGCCGACGAGTACCTGGAGGCCGAGCCCGACCCGCTGGCCGAGACCGCCGAGCGGGTGCTCGCCCACCTGAACGAGTCGCACCGCGCGCAGCTCCAGGGCGCCGTGGCCGCGCACCTGGGCACGCCGGTCGGCGAGGCGTGGCTGTGGGAGCTGGACCGCTACGGCGCGACCGTGCGCGTCGACGACACGCTGGTGCGCTTCCCGTGGCCCGTGCCCGCCCAGACCGGCACCTGCCTCGAGACCGCCCTGAGAGGGCTGATCTGCGCCTGCTGATGATATGAAGTGCTGAAGCGCACATGATCGGGAGGCCGCTTTGGACGCCTACACCCCCACCCCCGACGACCGCTTCACCTTCGGCCTGTGGACCGTGGGCTGGCCGGCCCGCGACCCGTTCGGCGACGCCACGCGGGCGCCGCTCGACCCGGTGGAGAGCCTGCACCGCCTGGCCGAGCTCGGCGCCTATGGCGTGACCTTCCACGACGACGACCTGCTCGCCGTCGAACCCGACCGCGACCGGGCCGTGGCCGCGTTCACCAAGGCGCTGGCCGAGACCGGGCTCAAGGTGCCCATGGCCACGACGAACCTGTTCACGCACCCGGTCTTCAAGGACGGCGCGTTCACCAGCAACGACCGCGACATCCGCCGGTACGCGCTGCGCAAGGTCCGGCGCAACCTCGACCTGGCCGCCTCGCTCGGCGCGAGCGTGTACGTCTGCTGGGGCGGGCGCGAGGGCGCGGAGTCCGACGCGGCCAAGGACGTGCGCTCGGCGCTGGCACGCTACAAGGAGGCGCTCGACCTGCTCTGCGCCTACGTCGTCGAGCAGGGCTACGACCTGCGCTTCGCCATCGAGCCCAAGCCGAACGAGCCGCGTGGCGACATCCTGCTGCCGACGATCGGGCACGCGCTGGCGTTCATCGGCGAGCTGGAGCGCCCGGAGATGGTCGGCCTCAACCCCGAGGTCGGCCACGAGCAGATGGCCGGGCTCAGCTTCACCCACGGCATCGCGCAGGCCCTCTGGCACGGCAAGCTCTTCCACATCGACCTCAACGGCCAGCACGGCCCCCGGTACGACCAGGACCTGGTCTTCGGCCACGGCGACGTCAAGAACGCCTTCTTCCTCGTGGACCTGCTGGAGCACGGCGGCTACACCGGGCCCCGGCACTTCGACTACAAGCCCGCGCGCACCGAGGACGCCGAGGACGTGTGGGTCTCGGCCGCGGCCAACATGCGCACGTACCTGATCCTGCGCGAGAAGGCGCGCCGTTACCGCGCCGACCCCGAGGTGCTGGAGGCGCTGCGCGACTCCCGGGTCGGGCGGCTGGCCGAGCCGACGCTGGCGCCCGGCGAGACGCTGGCCACGCTGGAGGATCCGGGCTTCGACCTCGACGGCGCCGCGGCGCGCGGGCTGCACGCCTCGCGCCTTGGTCAGCTCGCGCTGGAGCATCTGCTCGGGGTGCGCTGATGCCGCTGGTGGCGGGCGTGGACTCCTCCACGCAGAGCTGCAAGGTGGTGGTGCTCGACGCCGCCTCCGGGCAGCTGGTACGGCAGGGGCGCGCCGCTCATCCGGAGGGGACTTCGGTGGATCCGGCGGCCTGGTGGGAGGCGCTGGCTCTGGCCGTCGCCGAGGCGGGCGGGCTTGACGATGTGGCCGCCGTCGGGGTGGCCGGGCAGCAGCATGGGATGGTCTGCCTGGACGAGTCCGGAAATGTCGTGCGGGACGCCTTGTTGTGGAACGACACCCGCTCGGCCGACGCCGCCCGCGACCTGGTCGACGCGCTGGGCGGGGGCGCGGCCTGGGCATCCGCGGTGGGGGTCGTGCCGCTGGCCTCGTTCACCGTGTCCAAGGTGAGGTGGCTGGCCGAGCACGAACCGGACCATGCCCGGCGGACGGCCGCGGTGTGCCTGCCGCACGACTGGCTGACCTGGCGGTTGCTGGGTGAGCCGCCCCGGACCGGCTTTTCGCCGGAGCGCCCCCACGCGCTCCCGTTGGAGCGGCTGACCACCGATCGGGGGGACGCGTCGGGGACCGGGTACTGGTCGCCGTTCACCGGGTCCTACCGGTATGACCTGCTGGAGCTGGCCATGGGGAGCCGGCCGGCGTTGCCCCGGGTGCTGGGACCGGCCGAGGCGGCCGGGGAGGCCGGCGGCCTGCTGGTCGCGGCGGGGACCGGTGACAACATGGCCGCGGCCCTCGGCCTCGGGCTGCGCCCCGGTGACGTGGTCGTGTCGATCGGCACCTCGGGGACCGCGTTCGCCGTCGCCGACCGGCCCGGCGCGGACCCGAGCGGGGTCGTGGCCGGGTTCGCCGACGCCACGGGGCGCTTCCTGCCGCTGGTGTGCACGCTCAACGCCGCCCGCGTCCTGGAGGCCGCGGCCGCCATGCTCGGCACCGGCCTCTCGCGCCTGGACTCACTGGCCCTCGCGGCTCCGGGCGGGGCCGATGGGCTCGTGCTCGTGCCGTACCTGGAGGGTGAGCGCACCCCGAACCTGCCCGGCGCCACCGGCTCCCTGCACGGCCTCACCCTGCGCACCGCCACACCCGGGCATCTGGCCAGGGCCGCGGTCGAGGGTCTGCTCTGCCATCTGGCCGACGCGCTGGAGGCGCTGCCGGTTCAGGGCGAACGCGTCCTGCTGATCGGCGGCGGGGCCGGCTCCCGGGCGGTGCGGGAGATCGCTCCGGCCGTGTTCGGCCGGCCGGTGGCGGTGCCCGCGCCTCAGGAGTACGTGGCCAGGGGCGCCGCCCGCCAGGCCGCCTGGGCGCTGTCCGGTGCCCCCGGCCCCCCGGATTGGCCCGCCCCGGGAACCGCCTCGCACGAGGCGGCCCCGCAACCGGCGATCCGCGACCGCTACCGGCACGCGCTCGGCCTCTAGGAGCCCTGCCGGCTCCCCTGTGCCTGGCGCTCATGGGCGGCTTGGCGACCGGCTTCGGGGAGTGTGGGGGTACGGCAGGCGTCACGGCTGACCGCCCGCCGTACCCCGTGGAGCTTCTCACGCCCCACCCGCCCCCCGCACCTCTGGGGCCCCGATCCCGCGCGGGCGGCCACGTGCGGCGCGAGTGAAGGGAACGGCGGGGACCGGAGCGGTATGGGCTGGTGGGCGCGCGGGCCGGACCTGTCCGCACCACGCCCGGCCCGCGCGGATCTATCAGAATGCCAGCCCCCGATCACGGCCCGCTGTGAGCCTTGTGTGGGCATTCGCTCCGCGAGTGACTACCATCGGCGGCTGTGAACGAGACGCGTCCTCGCGCGAGCCGGGCCCTGATGATCGCCGGAGTACTCCTTGGGGTGCTCCTGCTGGCGACGGCGGCCATCCTCTCCAGGGGCGCGCTCGGCGGAGCCTCCCTGAACGCCGTGGGCTGGCCCGGCTCCTCCGGCCATCCGGGCGACCCCGGCCAGAAGACCGCCCACGCCGAGGCCACCCCCTCGTCCACACCCCGCCCGTCCCGCACGCACCCCACCCCCTCCCAGACCCACACCCACCCCCCGACCCCGGTGGTCGGCCATCCCCCGACCCGCACGCCCATGGCCGCCCGCGAGTCCCGCCGCCCCACCCTGGTGGCCCCGAGCCCGGCCGACACCAGCGCGAACTCCCCTTCCGACCTCACCCCCATCGGCCCCAGCGCCCAAACCACCGCCGCCCCGCCCCCGGTCACCCTGCCTCCCGCGGAACCCCACCCCTCCGCCACCCCGGCCCCCACCAAGACCAAACCCACCAAGCCCCGGCCCACCAAGACCCGCACCCCAGGCAAGAAGCCCGGCAACCAACCCCGCAACCGCTGACCACCCCTACAGCCGCAGCCAACAACAGCCCAGGACAGCAACTCGCCGCGCGACCCGGCCCAGCCCGACCCGGAGCGCCCCGGGAGAGGCGGCGCCGCATGGGCACGACCCGGCACAACGCGGCCCGGGAGGAGCGGCGTGGCCCAACCCGGGCGCTGGGGGTGGTTCGTGGCATCGGGGTGGGCGGTGCTGGGAGCGGAGGGTTGGGGGTGGGGTCGCGGGTGGGGGGTGGCTCTGGGATGATGGCGGGCACTATGCCTGCCTCCCTGCCGTTCCGTCTGGTGCGTGCCGTGGCGTTCGCCGCGGTGTGCGCGGGGCTGGGCATGGGCGCGCATGTCGTGGCCGGTGCCGCCGTGGCGCTGCCCGGCGCTGTGGCGGCCATCGCGTTGTCGCTGCTGGCGGCGTTGCCGCTGACCGGGCGGGAACGTTCGGCCGGTGGGATTCTGGCGCTGCTGGTCGTGGTGCAGGCCGTTCTGCACGTGATGTTCTCGATGCTGCACGACGCGGCGCCGGTGGCCGTCCAGGGCGGGCACGCGCACTCCGGGCTGGTGCCGGGGCTGGGCATGCTCGTGATGCACGGGTGGGCGATCGTTCTGACGGCGCTGTGGCTGTCGCGGGGCGAGGCCGCGCTGTGGGGACTGTTCCGCCGGGTGCTGGTGCGGCTCGGCCTGTTGCCGGCCGTACCGGTGATGGAAGGACCTTCCGCTCCTGTACGGCACGCGGAGCCCCCCACCCCCCGCTCCGCCCTCCTGGAACACACCCTCTCAGGCCGGGGCCCGCCTCTCTTCCTCCCCGCCTGACCCTCCCGGGCCTCTGGTCCGAGAACCCCTTCCCCCGCAGCCCGCCGCCGGGCCCGCCCGCCGTTGCCGGGCTGACGCCGGTCCGTGTCACGGCCGTGGCGGCCCCGGCCAACGGGACCGTGCCGGCATCGGCGGCCGACGGCTCACCAGATGGGCTGAGCCTTGGGCGCCGCCTGTGTGTGGCTGCTGTGGCGGCGTGCCCTGAGTGGCCCTGGTCGCCGGGCGGAGGGTGTGTTCGGGCCGGGCCCGCTGTGGCCTGGCGTGGGTGTTGATTGCCCGAAATTTCTGGACCTCTGGAAGAGAGCTCATCATGCGTATTCGTCATGCCCTCCTGGCCGTCGTGGCCACCGCCGCGGTCGCCGCCTGCGGTGGGCAGCAGGCCACCTCCGCCGCCCCCGCCGGCGCCGCGCCCACCGGCGCCGCCTCCTCCCCCGCCTCTGACACGCCCACCGGTACGGCCGGAAAGGCCACGCCCGGCACCGCGGGCCCGCTGACCATCGCCGATCCCTGGATCAAGACCACGAAGAGCGGCATGACCGCCGCCTTCGGCACCATCGCCAACCCCTCCGCCGCCGCGATCACGATCGTCTCCGCCACCTCCACCGGCGCGCCCACGGTGGAGCTTCACGAGACGGTCGGCGAGGGTACGCAGATGACCATGCGGCCCAAGGAGGGCGGCTTCACGATCCCGGCGGGCGGGAAGCTGGAGCTCAAGCCCGGCGGTGACCACATCATGCTGATGGACGTCAGCACGCCGGTGAAGCCGGGCTCCGAGGTGGGTTTCACGCTGACGTTCAAGGACGGCGGCACGATGGAGTTCAAGGCCGTGGGCAAGGACTTCGCCGGTGCCAACGAGAAGTACCAGCCCGGCCATGAGTGACGGCGAGCGCCCGGCCGGGATCTCCCGCCGCCGCCTGCTCGCCGGTGGCGCGGCGGCGGGCGGCCTGGTCGCGACGGGTACGCTCACCGCGGGTCTCCCGGCCGGCGCCCAGACCGCCGACGGCGCGGCGGTGGCAGGGCGTGAAACCGCGGAGCCGATCGGAGCCGGCGCGGCCACGGGGCAGCCCGCTCCGCCCGCCGGGCAGGCGGTCGGCGGCACGGCCGTGGAGCCGTTTCACGGGGTCCGGCAGGCGGGTGTCGCCACCACGCCCCAGGCCCACGCCGCCTTCGTCGGGCTCGATCTGCGTAAGGGCGTCGGCAGGGAGGCGCTCGGCAGGCTGATGCGGCTGCTCACCGACGACGCCCGGCGGCTCACCCAGGGCCGCGGCGCGCTGGCCGACACCGAGCCCGAGCTGGCGGCGCTGCCCGCGCGGCTGACGGTCACGTTCGGGTTCGGGCCGGGGCTGTTCAGGGCGGCGGGCGTCAAGGGCGGGCCCGAGCAGGTGCCGGGGTTCTCCGTGGATCGGCTGGAGGACCGGTGGTCGGAGGGCGATCTGCTGCTGCAGATCTGCTGCGACGATCCGGTCACGCTGGCCCACGCGCTGCGCATGATCGTGAAGGACACCGCGTCGTTCACGAAGGTCAGGTGGGTGCAGCGCGGGTTCCGGCAGGCGGTGCAGCGGCCGGGACTGACCCAGCGCAATCTCATGGGCCAGCTCGACGGGACGGTCAATCCCAAGCCCGGGACGCCGGAGTTCGAGCGGGCCGTGTGGATCGCGGACGGGCCGCTGGCCGGTGGCACCATGCTGGTTCTGCGGCGGATCCGGATGCTCATGGACTCCTGGGACGCCGCGGACCGGGTGGCCAAGGAGTTCACGGTGGGTCGGCGGCTGGACAACGGCGCCCCGCTGAGCGGGCGGGCCGAGCATGACGAGGCCGACTTCGCCAAGCTCAACGCGATCGGCTTCCCGGTGATCTCGGAGTACGCGCACATCCGGCGGGCGCACACCCAGGACCCCGGGCTGCGGATGTTCCGCCGCGTGTACAACTACGACGACGGGGACACCGGGCTGCTGTTCGCCGCCTACCAGGCGGACGTGGCGCGGCAGTTCACACCGGTGCAGCGCCGCCTGGCCAAGGCCGATCTGCTCAACGAGTGGACGACGCCGATCGGGTCGGCGGTCTTCTACGTCCCGCCGGGCTGCGAGGAGTCCGGCTGGGTGGGCCAAAGCCTGCTGAGCTGACGCAGGGCGCAGGGGCCGGAAGAGTAGGGCGCCTCACCGCGAGGAGCCCTATTCTTCCGGCATGGAGATCTGGATCAACCCCGCCTGCTCGAAGTGCCGCTCGGCGATCTCCCTGCTGGACGCCGAGCAGGCCGAGTACACCGTCCGCCGCTACCTGGACGACCCGCCCACCCAGGCGGAGATCCGCGAGGTGCTCTCCCGCCTCGGCCTGGAACCCTGGGACATCACCCGCACCGGCGAGGACGCCGCCGGGGACATGGCCTCCTGGCCCCGCGATCCGGGCAGCCGCGACCGGTGGATCCGGGCGCTGGCCGAGCACCCGATCCTCATCCAGCGCCCCATCATCACCGCTGACGACGGCCACGCGGTGATCGGCCGCACGGAGGAGGCCGTCCGCTCCACCCTCCCGCCACAATGGTCACCGCCGCGCGAGCCGCCGCGGTGATCACCGCCTGAGCGCTATTGGATCGGGACCTGCAGTTCCCGGAACCCGGCGATCTTGACGCTCAGCCCCGAGGCCCCGTCCGGCAGCGCGAACAGCCCCCAGAACTCCCGCTTCTGCCCCGGCGCGAACTTCTCGGTGCCCAGCCGGACCCCGGAGACGCCGCTGCACGCGCAGTACGACCCCGGGTCGTCACCGGCCTGGACCTCGATGCGGCCGGGCAGGTACCGGCGGCGGTTCTCCTGGTCGGTGAGGACGACGGCGCTGGCGGACTGGTACTTGTACGACTGCCAGTCCTGGCCGTCGTGCAGGTCGTTGTACCACGCCTCCGCCGTGCCCTCGTTGGCGATCGTGTAGGTGAGCAGGCCGAGGCCGCCCTGCAGCCGGCGCAGCCCGGTGACCTCCATGGCGATGGGCTGGCCGTCGGCCTTGGTGCTGCCCGTCAGGTCGTCGCCGGGGCCCACGGTGGAGACGACGTCCTGGGAGGGGGACGGCCGCGCGGCGGCCCGCGGCTTGGCGAAGGTCACCGTGACCCGCCGGTTGCGCCGCTTGCCCTCATCGGTGTCGTTGCTGTACAGGGGGCGGCGCGAGCCGTACCCCTTGGTCTGGAAGGCGACGCCGTCGCGCGTCAGCAGCGGCGCGAGCGCGGCCTTCACGGCCTGGGCGCGACGCGCGGACAGCGGGTCGTTGATGGCGTCGTTGCCGGAGGAGTCGGCGTGGCCCTCGACCGTGACCTCGGTGGCGGGCGAGGACTCGATGAGCTTGGCGGTACGCGCGAGCACCGCCTTGGCCCGCGAGGTGAGCACGGCCTTGTCCACGGCGAACAGCACGTCGGAGGACAGGTTCACCCGGAGGTCCTTGCCGTCGTCCGCGGTCTCCTCGGTCCTGTCGTTCGACTCCGACGGCAGGACGACGCGGTGGACGAGCGGGGTGACGGGCTCGGCGTCGGGGTCGGGGAAGTCGCCCTGCGGCGGGTCGTCGCCGACGGGGACGTTGAGCATGGGCGGGGCCAGCGGGGTGACGACGGTCGCGGTCTGCTGGTCGCCGCTGGGGGCGGGCATGACGGCGTAGAGGGAGATCGAGGCGCCCGGCTTGATGAAGTAGCCGATGTCGTCGCGCTTCTCGTCGGTGCAGAGGCAGGGGCTGCCCTCGGGCTTGTACGGCAGGATCCAGGTCCTGGCCCGCTCGTCGAGCACGCCGATGCCGGAGGCCCACCTGATCGCGCCGAGCTTGCGGGTCTCGTCGCCCATCTCGCCGGTCCAGGTGAGGTCCTTGTCCGCGCCGGTGTTCGTGAGGCGGATCTGGACCACCAGATGCTTGGCCTTGAGCCGGTTGAGGCCGACCACCTCGACCTTGAGGTCGGGGGTCATGGTGCTGCGGGTCTCGGCGAGGGCGGGGCGGTCGTCGCTCGTGGCGGAGGGGGTGGCCGCGGGCGTCGTCGTCGCCGGGGTGGTGGCGGGGGCCGACTCTTGGGCCTTCGTGGGGGGCGCGGCCTGCTGCGGTTGGGGCAGCATCCCGCAGCCGGTGGCGGCCAGCGTCAGGACGGCGGCCAGGGCCAGGATCCGGTTAGACATGGCGGAGATTGTGCCATGACCGAAACGCCCGACCATATTCAACTCAGGGCGTCGTCCACGGCGTCCGGCGACAGGACGTGGTCCAGGACCATCACCGCGCAGCCGGTGATGCCCGCCCCCGCGCCCATCCTGCTCGCCTCGATCCGCAGCGTGCGGGTGGCGAGGGCGGTGGAGCGCCGGTAGACGACCTCGCGGATGCTGGACACCAGGGGGCCGAACGTCTCGGCCACGTCGCCGCCCAGCACGACCACCGACGGGTTGAGGATGTTGACCGCGGAGGCCAGCACCTCGCCGATGCGCCGGCCCGCCTCGCGTACCGTCGCCATCGTCTGGGCGTCGCCGGCCCGCACGAGCGCGGTGACGTCCTCGATGGTCTTGACGTCCTTGCCGGCGGCGCGCAGGTCGCGCAGCAGCGCGGTGCCGCTGGCCACCGAGTCGACGCAGTCGATGTTGCCGCACCGGCACAGCACGCCGCCGCCGTCGCGTACGGGGATGTGGCCGATCTCCCCCGCCGCGCCGAGTGCGCCGCGCAGGATCTCGCCGCCGGAGATGATCCCGGCGCCGATCCGGGTGGAGATCTTCACGAACATGAGGTCGGTGACGTTCGCGTGGGCGCCGCGGTGCTCGCCGATGGCCAGGACGTTCACGTCGTTGTCGACCAGCACGGGCACGTCGAAGCGGGCCCTGATCAGCGGCGGGATGACCACGCCCGTCCAGGAGGCCATCACCCGGGCGCTCTCGGTGCGCCCCTGGGCGAACTCGACGGTCGCCGGCACGCCCATGCCCACGCCGCGGACCCGTGAGCGCGGGGTGTCGCCGAGGAGTTCGTCCCAGGTGTCCATGAGAAGCGGCAGCACGACGTCGGGCCCCTGCTCGACGTCGATGTGGAAGCGCCGCGCGGCCAGTTCCGCGCCGGACAGGTCACACACCGCCACCCGGGTACGGCTGGCGCCGAGCGCGGCCACCAGCACCACGCCGCCCCCGGCGTTGAACTCCAGCCTGACCGGCGGCCGCCCGCCGGTGGAGGGCGCGTCGGTGCGCTCCACCACGAGGCCGCGCTCGATCAGCTCGCCCACCCGCAGCTGCACGGCAGGCCGGGACAGTCCCGTGACCCGGCCGAGGTCCGCTCGCGTCACGGCCTCTCCGGTGCGGATGAGCCGCAGGAATTCGCCACTGGTGGCGAGGGGCGCGGCGGTACGTCGAGGCATCGACTTAGTGAATCACACCTGCTTAAGTCATGAACAGTCCCGACTTTCTTATCTCAAATAGCAAAACTCGGGTTGTGCACGACCCAAACTCTGGCTAATGTCCGTTCTGTCCTTGCTTGGCTGATCATCGGAGCTCGTGTCGTGTCCCCCCTCTCGTCTCCCGCCGCCGTCCACGCCGCCGATCTCGTCGTCTTCGGCGGGACCGGCGACCTGTCCATGCGCAAGCTGATCCCGGCGCTGTACCACAGCGACAGGGACGGCCGCCTGGCGCCAGAGACCCGCGTCATCGCCATGTCCCGGGGCGGGCTCACCGACGCCGACTTCCGCGGCAAGGTCGACGCCGAGGTACGCGACCAGGTCCCCGTCGACGACCCGGCCGTCTGGCAGCGCTTCCTGGGCCGCCTGCACCACGTGTCGGTGGACGTCGGCGGCCCCTCCGGCAACCCGGACAAGTCCGGCTGGGCCGAGCTGTCGAAGCAGCTCGCCGGGCACGAGCAGCGCGACCGCATCTTCTACCTGGCCAGCCCGCCCATGACGTTCGGCCCGTTCTGCCGCGAACTGCACGAGGCCGGCCTGGTCACCCCGCAGTCGCGGGTGGTGCTGGAGAAGCCGCTCGGCCGCGACCTGCCCAGCGCCCAGCGCATCAACGACGAGGTCGGCGCGATCTTCGACGAGCACCAGATCTTCCGCATCGACCACTACCTCGGCAAGGAGACCGTGCAGAACCTGCTCGTGCTCCGCTTCGCCAACGCCTTCCTGGAGCCGATCTGGAACTCCCTCTGGATCGACCACGTGCAGATCACCGTCGCCGAGACCGTCGGCACGCCCGGCCGCCGCGGCTACTACGACCAGGCGGGCGCGCTGCGCGACATGGTCCAGAACCACCTGCTGCAACTGCTCACGCTCACCGCGATGGAGCCGCCGGCGCGCAACGACCGCGAGTCCATCCGCGACGAGAAGGTGAAGGTGCTGCAGGCGCTGCGCCCCATCCAGGAGAGCAGCGAGGTCGACCGCTTCACCGTCCGCGGCCAGTACACCGCTGAGAGCGCGATGGTGGGCTACCTCGACGAGCCCGCCTCCACCCCGCCCACCGAGGACTCCAAGCGGGTCGAGACGTTCACCGCCATCCGCGCCGAGATCAAGAACTGGCGCTGGGCGGGCGTGCCGTTCTACCTGCGCACCGGCAAGCGCATGCCGCGCCGCGTCTCGGAGATCGTGGTGCAGTTCAAGGACGTGCCGCACTCCATCTACCCCGGCGGCTCGCCCAACCGCCTGGTGCTGCGCCTGCAGCCGGAAGAGGGCATCGAGCTGCACATCATGGCCAAGGAGCCGGGCGCGGGCGAGACCACGCTCAAGCCGGTGCCGCTGTCGCTCAGCTTCGGCCAGACCTTCACCGCCCGCGTCCCCGAGGCCTACGAGCGCCTCCTGACCGACGTGCTGGCCGGCAACCCGACGCTGTTCATGCGCCGCGACGAGGTCGAGGCCGCCTGGCGCTGGATCGACCCGATCCTGGCGGCCTGGGAATCCTCTCCCGAACCGCCCGAGCCCTACCCCGCGGGCACCGCCGGCCCCGCGGGCGCCCACGAACTGCTCGGCCGCAGCGGCCGGGCCTGGCACGAGGAGGCGTGATGACCCACCGGGAGATCCAGGAGATCACTGACCGGATCGCCGAGCGCAGCGCCGCCAGCCGTACCGCCTATCTGGCGCGCATCCGCCGCGACGGCGAGGCCGCCCGCGCCAAGGGCCCCGCCCGCGCGCACCTCGGCTGCGCGAACCTCGCGCACGGATTCGCGGCCGCCTCCGCCGAGGACAAGCCCCTCCTCCGCGGTACGGCCAAGCCCGGCGTCGCCATCGTCACCAGCTACAACGACATGCTCAGCGCCCACCAGCCGTACGAGACCTACCCGCCGGAGCTGAAGAGGGCGGTGCGCGCGGCCGGAGGCGTGGCGCAGGTCGCGGGCGGCGTGCCGGCCATGTGCGACGGCATCACCCAGGGCCGCGCCGGCATGGAGCTGTCGCTCTACAGCCGCGACGTGATCGCCATGTCCACGGCCATCGCGCTGTCGCACGACATGTTCGACGCGTCGCTGCTGCTGGGCGTCTGCGACAAGATCGTGCCGGGCCTGTTCATCGGCGCGCTGCACTTCGGGCACCTGCCGGCGATCTTCGTCCCGGCCGGGCCGATGGGCTCCGGGCTGCCGAACAAGGTCAAGGCGCGCACCCGGCAGCTGTTCGCCGAGGGCAAGGTCGGCCGCACGGAGCTGCTGGAGGCCGAGGCCGCCTCCTACCACTCCCCCGGCACCTGCACCTTCTACGGCACCGCCAACTCCAACCAGGCGCTCATGGAGGTCATGGGCCTGCACCTGCCCGGCTCCACGTTCGTCAACCCGCACACCGAGCTGCGCCACGCCCTGACCGAGGCGGCCGGGCGGCGGGCCGTGGAGATCACCGCGCACGGCTCCGAGTACACCCCGATCGGCGAGCTCGTCGACGAGAAGTCGATCGTCAACGCCTGCGTGGCGCTGCTGGCCACCGGCGGCTCCACCAACCACACGCTGCACCTGGTGGCCATGGCCGCCGCCGCGGGCATCGTGCTGACCTGGGACGACCTGGCCTGCCTGTCGAAGGTCGTGCCGTCGCTGACCAAGATCTACCCCAACGGCCAGGCGGACGTGAACCACTTCCGCGACGCCGGCGGCATGCAGGTGCTCATCGGCGACCTGCTCGACCACGGGCTGCTGCACGGCGACGTGCTGACCGTGGCCGGGCGCGGGCTCGACCACTACCGCTCGGCCCCGTCGCTGAAGGACGGCGCGCTGGTCTGGGAGGAACGCACCGAGGGCAGCTCCGACCTCGGCGTGCTGGCGCCGGTCGCGGCGCCGTTCGCGGCCGACGGCGGGATCCACATGGTCGAGGGCAACCTCGGCTGCGCCGTCAGCAAGGTGTCGGCGGTCAAGCCCGAGCACCTGGTCATCGAGGCTCCGGCCAAGGTCTTCGACGACCAGCTCGACCTGCTGGCCGCCTTCGAGGCCGGCGCGCTGGACGGGCAGGACTTCGTGGCGGTCATCCGCTACCAGGGGCCCTCGGCCAACGGCATGCCCGAGCTGCACAAGCTGACGCCGCCGCTGGCCGTACTGCTCGACCGGGGACAGAACGTGGCGATCGTCACCGACGGCCGGATGTCCGGCGCGTCGGGGAAGGTTCCCGCGGCCATCCATCTGTCGCCGGAGGCCGCCGACGGCGGGGCCATCGCGCTCGTGCGCGAGGGCGACGTCATCCGGCTCGACTCCGCCGCCGGGACCCTGGAGGTGCTGGCGGACCTGTCGGGACGCGAGCCGCAGGGGCGGGCGCTGAGCGACGCCGAGTGGGTGGGGACGGGACGTGAGCTGTTCGCCGCCTTCCGGCGGATGGCCGGGCCGGCCGAGTACGGGGCCGGCGTCTTCGGGGTGAGCGGGGCCGAGCAGCCCGAGCACGGGCCGGGCCTGGGCTTCGCCGCGCCGGCCGGGGCCGCGCACGCGGAGGCCACGCCGTCCCGGCTGAAGGTCATGGAAGAGCACGCCCGCCACGCCGCGGAGCACGCCGGTGGGTGAGCTTCCGTGGCTGGTCGCCGACGTCGGCGGCACCAATGCCAGGTTCGGGCTCGTCACCGCGCCGGGCGAGGCTCCCTCGCACGTCGCGGTGCTGGCCGGGGCCGATCACGCGAGCCTTCCGGATGCCGTAGCCGCCTATCTCGCGGATCACGCGGGCGGAGTGCGGCCGGGGGCGGCGTGCGTGGCGGTCGCGGGGCCGATCGGCGGTGACTCCTACCGGCTGACGAACCTGCCGTGGTCGGGGTCGGTCAGGGACCTGGGTGTGCCGAACGCGGTGCTGCTCAACGACTTCGAGGCGCTGGCCGTGTCCCTGCCCCACCTGGGCGACGGCGACCTGGCCGGGCTCGGCGGGCCGGCGCCGGGCGACGGGATCAAGGCGGTGCTCGGGCCGGGGACCGGGCTCGGGGTGGCCGGGCTGGTGCCGGGCGACCATGGCTGGATCCCGGTGCCGGGCGAGGGCGGCCACGTCAGCGTCCCGGTGCACGACGAGCGCGAGCAGGAGATCGTCGCCGCGCTGCGTGCGCAGGGGTTGCGGCACGTCGAGGCCGAGCACGTGCTGTCCGGACCCGGGCTGGCGCGCCTGTACCGGGCGCTGGCGCTGGTCAACGGCGCCGCCCCCGTCGACGGGCTGAGCGCCTCGGAGATCGTGGCCCGCGACGGTGACCCGCTGTGCGCCGAGACCGTGGACGTCTTCTGCGCCATGCTCGGCACCTTCGCCGGGAACGTCGCGCTCACCCTGGGCGCCCGGGGAGGCGTCTACATCGGCGGCGGCGTGCTCCCCCGTATCGTGGAGCGCGTGCGAGCCAGCGCCTTCCGCCGGCGGTTCGCCGCCAGCCCCAGCATGTCCGGGTACCTGTCGTCGATCGCCACCACGCTGATCGTCGCGCCGCAGCCGGCGCTGACGGGGGCGGCGGCCTGGCTGACCCAGCAGCTTTCGAGGAGAAGTGTCTATGAGCCTGCTTGATCTCGCCCCTGTCGTGCCCGTCGTGGTGATCGACGACGTGGAGACGGCGGTCCCGCTCGCGCGGGCGCTCGTCGCGGGCGGGCTTCCGGTCATCGAGGTGACCCTGCGTACGGCTGCCGCCCTGGAGTCGATCGCGCGCATCGCGGCGGAGGTTCCGGACGCGGTGATCGGCGCCGGGACCATCCGGTCGGCGGCCGACATCGCGGCGGCCGCCGGGGCCGGGTCGAAGTTCCTGGTCTCCCCCGGCACGACCCCGGCGCTGGCCGAGGCGCTGCTGGGGTCCGGCGTGCCGTTCCTGCCGGGGGCGGCGACCGCTTCGGAGGTCATGGCGCTGGCGGAGCGGGGCGTCAAGGAGCTCAAGTTCTTCCCGGCCGAGGCGGCGGGCGGCCTGCCGTACCTGAAGAGCCTGGCGGGACCGCTGCCGGACGTGCGGTTCTGCCCGACCGGCGGGATCAGGCCGGCCACCGCTCCCGACTACCTGGCGCTCCCGAACGTGGGCTGCGTGGGCGGCACGTGGCTCACGCCCGCCGACGCCCTGGCCGCCGGGGACTGGGCGCGGGTGGAGAAGCTCGCCGCGGAGGCGGCCGCGCTGCGTCCCTGAAAGATCAGCCGAGGCGGGCGAGGGCGGCGGAGATGGCCTGGGCGGCGCCTCTGACGGAGATGCCGAGGCGGGCCAGGGGCAGGGCGACCGCCGGTCCCGCCACCGAGATCGACATGGCCACCTTGCCCGCCGCGTCGAACACCGGCGCCGCCACGCAGGCCACCCCGTCGGCGAACTCCTCCTGGGCGTAGGCGACGCCGTAGTGGCGCACGCGGGCGAGTTCGCGGTCCAGGCCGGTCAGGCTGGTGATGGTGCGGCGGGTCAGGCGCGGCGGGCTGCCCTGGTCGGCGAACGACTGGCGCAGCCCTGAGTCGTAGGCGAGCAGCGTCTTGCCGATGGCCGTGCAGTGCAGCGGCGCCCGGTCCACGCCGTCGGAGGGCGAGGGAACCCGGTTGTGGCCGTAGACCCGCTCGACGTACTCGGCTTCCAGGCCCGACAGGACGGCCAGGTTGACCGTCTGTCGGGTGGTCTCGTACAGATACAGCAGGTACGGCAGGACGGCCCGCCTGGTCCCCGGAATGCGGCCCCGGGCGTCGCCGAGCCGGGCGAGCAGGTCGCCGACGAGGTAGTCGGTGCCGGCCCGTTTGGCCAGGGACCGCGAGCACAGGACCGCGAGGATCCGGTGGGCGGTCGACTTGGGCAGGCCGGTGTTCCTGCACAGTTGCGACAGGCTGATCGGCTGCGCCGCGGCGCTGAGCGAGAAGAGGATGTCGATCCCCTTCTCGAGGCTGCCCGGCTGGGCGGCCTCCGGTGCGCGCCGGTGCTGCACGATCGACTTCCCCGGCATGTCCACCATCCTCATCCTCGCCAAGGAGAAGGAAGGGCTTCCCCCGGGGTGCGATCCATGGTTTCGGGTTTACCCGAACCAGGGATCAAGCACACCGTCCTTGCTAACGATTGTGAAACCTTCTGACCTGGCCGTTTGACGGGGAATAGGTGGGGAAGGGCGTGATTTATCCCCCACCAGAGGGCTGGTGTCGCCCATGCCCATCCCGTTTCCCTTCCTTGGCCGTGACCTGGCGGTGGATCTCGGCACCGCCAACACCCTCGTCTACGTCCGAGACCGCGGCATCGTGCTCGACGAGCCGTCCGTCGTGGCGATCAACACCCGCACCGACAAGATCGTCGCCGTCGGAGGCGACGCCAAGCAGATGATCGGCCGCACCCCCGGCTACATCGTCGCCATCCGCCCGCTCAGGGACGGTGTGATCACCGACCTGGAGATCGCCGAGCGCATGCTGCGCTCCTTCATCCAGAAGGTCCACCGCCGCCGCTACATCGTCCGCCCCCGCGTCGTGGTCGCCGTGCCCAGCGGCACCACCGGCGTCGAGCAGCGCGCCGTCAAAGAAGCCTGTTACGAGGCCGGCGCCCGCCAGGTCTACCTCATCGAGGAGCCGATGGCCGCCGCGATAGGCGCCGGCCTGCCCGTGCACGAGCCGGCCGGCAGCATGGTCGTCGACGTGGGCGGCGGCACCACCGAGGTGGCCGTCATCTCGCTCGGCGGCATCGTCAGCTCCACCTCCATCCGGGTCGGCGGCGACGAACTCGACCAGGCGATCATCGCCCACACCAAGAAGGAACACGGCCTCATGCTCGGCGAGCGCACCGCCGAGCAGCTCAAGATGAACATCGGCTCCGCCTACCCCGACGGGGAGGACCCGATGGCCGAGATCCGCGGCCGCGACCTGGTCAGCGGCCTGCCCAAGACCGTCCCGGTGAGCGCCGCGGAGATCCGCGCGGCGCTGGCCGAGCCGGTCAACGCCATCGTCGAAGCGGTCCAGGCCACCCTGGACGAGTGCCCGCCCGAGCTGTCGGGCGACCTGATGGACAGCGGCATCGCCCTCACCGGCGGCGGAGCGAAGCTGCTCGGACTCGACCGGCGGCTGTCGGAGGCCACCGGCATGCCGATCAAGCTGGTGGAGAACCCGCTGCAGTCGGTGGTGCTCGGCTCCGGCCGGTGCGTGGAGCAGTTCGGCCGCCTGAAGGACGTCTTCGTACCGGAGACCCGTCGCTGATCTGGAAGGAGGCGACCTGCGGATGCGCTCGGGGGCCGCCGAGAAGGAAGACGCATGAGACGGGGCCGGGGCGCGCTCGGCGGGAAACCGGGCCGGGGCAGGCTGGTGGTGGGCGTCCTCGTGCTGGCCGCTGCGCTGCTCATCGCCGCCGACCGGGAGGCCGCGCTGCAACCGCTGCTCACCGCGGGCGCCGCGGTGGCAGGACCGGTCGAGAGGGCGGTCTCCGGCCTGGCAGCCGGCGGCTCAGACAGCCGCCGGATCCGGGCGCTGGAGCAGGAGAACGCCCGCCTGCGGGCCGAACTCTGGACCCGCCCCCACCGGCCCGACCCCGCCACGCCAGGACCGCGCTTCGTCGCGGCCCAGGTCATCGCCTACGGCGGGCGGCAGGGCCTGTCCGCCACCGTCACCATCGACGCCGGCACCACCTCCGGCGTCCGTCCCGATCTGACCGTGCTCAACGGCGACGGCCTGGTGGGCAGGGTCGTCGCCGCCGGTCCCGGCACCGCCACCGTCCTGCTGGCCAGTGACGCCACCTCGGTCGTCGGCGCCCGCCTCCAGGGCGAGAAGCCGGGCGAGGTCGGCACCGTCACCGGCGGCGGCAAGCCCGGCGGCCTGCTGCGCCTGAACCTGCTCGACGCCGAGGCCCCGGTCTCGGCGGGCCAGAAGGTGGTGACGTTCGGCTCGCGGCGGATGGTGCCCTTCGCCCCGGGAGTCCCGATCGGCACCATCGTCAGCGTCTCGCCCGCCACCGATCCCCTCACCCGTACCGCTCTGGTCCGTCCGGCGGCCCGCCTCACCGCCCTCGACGCGGTCGCCGTCGTGATCCCGCCGGGGAGCGCGCCGTGATGCCCGCGCGGGCCTGGGCGGCGGTCGCGCTCGCGCCGCTGATCCAGGTGGTGCTGGTCAACCGGCTGTCGCTGCCCGGCGGCGTCACCCCCGACCTGACCCTGCTGGCGGTCCTGGCCGTCGCCCGGCTGCGGGGGCCGGTCGCGGGCGCGGTGGCCGGGTTCGCCGCGGGCGCCGTCCTGGACCTGATCCCGCCGGCCGTGCACCCGGTGGGGCGCGACGCGCTGGCCCTGTGCCTGGCCGGGTACGTCGCCGGCCACCTGCTCAGGCTGCCGGCCGTCGCCGCGTTCCCGCTGGGCGTGCTGGCCGGGCTGCTGTTCACCGCGGGCGTGCACGCGGCGCTCGGCGACCCGCGCGCCGGGGGCCCGGCGCTCGTCCACGTCCTCCCCCTGGCCGCCGCGTACACGGTGGCCGCGAGCCCCCTGGTCTGGTTCCCGATGCGGTGGAAGGCGCCCGATGCGTTCCCGGCTGCTGGTCCTGCACGTGCTGATCGCCTCCTTGCTGCTCATCCTGCTCATCCGGCTGTGGGACGTGCAGGTGCGCCACGGCGACGACTACGCCAGGGCCGCGGCGGAAGATCACGTCAGGCAGGTGGTCGTGCCGCAGGTCAGGGGCGGGATCCTCGATGACCGCGGCCGCCCGCTGGTGCGCAACCGCACCCGGCTGGCGGTCACGGTCGACCACGTGGCGCTGACCCGCCGCCGCGACGGCGGGCGCGCGGTGCTCGACCGGCTGGCCGCCGTGCTCGGCGTCCCGGCCGCGCGCCTGGCCGAGCAGGTCCGCCTGTGTACGGCCGGCGTCCGCCCCCCGTGCTGGCCCGGCTCGCCGTACCAGCCGATCCCCGTGGCGGGGGAGGTGAGCACGCGGGCGGCGCTGCAGATCGCCGAGCGGCCCGAGCTGTTCCCCGGCGTGAGCGCCGATCCCGTGCCGGTGCGCGAGCACCCGCGCGGCGAGCTCGCGGCGCACACGCTCGGCTACGTCGCGCCGTCGGGCGGCGGCGACCCGGCCAGCGGCATCGGCCTGTCCGGCCAGGAGGGGCTCGAGGCCCGCTACGACGCCGACCTGAGCGGGCGGCCGGGCCGGCGCGAGGTGGTCGTGGACACCACCGGCCAGGTCGTCAGGACGCTCGGCGAGACGCCGCCGGTGGCCGGGCACGACCTGGTGACCAGCATCGACGCCGAGGTGCAGGAGGTGGCCGAGCGGGCGCTGCGCCGGGCGGTGGAGGGGGCGCGCGGGCGGCGGCTGCCCGCGGACGCCGGCGCGGCGGTGGTCATGGACGTGCGGACGGGACGGGTGGTGGCGCTGGCCGCCCACCCGGGCTACGACCCCGACGTGTGGTCGGGCGGCATCTCCGGCCCCGCCTACCGTGAGCTGCGCGGCAGGCTGCAGCCCAAGGCGATCCAGGGCCAGTGGGCGCCCGGCTCCACCTGGAAGATCACCTCGGCCGCCGCGGCGGTGAAGGCGGGCTACGCGCTCGACGGGATCTACGGCTGCCCGGGGTCGTTCCGGGTGGGCGCCAGATCGTTCAGGAACTATCGCGGGATCCCGCTCGGCAGCATGCCGCTGAGCCGGGCGCTGACCGCCTCGTGCGACACGATCTTCTACCGGTTCGCCTACGAGATGTGGCTCAAGGACGGCGGTACGAAGCCGGTCAAGCGGCCCAAGGATCCGATGCAGAAGATGGCGGCGGCCTTCGGGTTCGGCAAGCGCACCGGGATCGACCTGCCCGGCGAGGCGGCCGGGCGGCTGCCGACGCGGGCGTGGAAGCGCGCGTTCTGGGCGCAGACCAGGAAGCAGTCGTGCAAGGAGGCCAAGCGGGCCAGGTCCGCCTACGTCCGGGCGATCGCGAAGGAGAGCTGCCTGGACGGGCACCGGTTCTGGGCGGGCGACGCGGCCAACTTCTCCATCGGCCAGGGCGACGTGCTGGTGACGCCGTTGCAGCTGGCCAGGGCGTACGCGGCGCTGGCCAACGGCGGCAGGCTGTTCACGCCGCGCGTGGGCAAGGCGGTCGTGCGGGCCGACGGCAGCGTGGTGCGGCGGATCAAGCCGAAGGTGGCCGGGCGGCTGCCGGTGCCGGGAAAGGTGCTCGCCTACATCCGTAAGGCGCTGGCCGAGGTGCCCAGGAGCGGGACGGCGGCCGGGGCGTTCGCCGGGTTCCCGCTGGACCGGCTGGCGGTGGCCGGCAAGACGGGTACGGCGGAGGCGTACGGCAAGAAGGACACCTCCTGGTTCGCCTCCTTCGCGCCGGCCGGCAAGCCGCGTTACGCCGTGGTGGTCGTGGTCTCGCAGGGCGGGACGGGCGCGTCGACGGCGGCGCCGGCCGTACGGGAGATCTGGTCGGGCATGTACGGGCTTGAGGGCAGGAAGGCGGCCCTGCGGTGAGGGCGCGGCGGCCCGACTGGGTGCTGGCCGTGGCGGCGGTGGCGCTGTGCGGGCTGGGCGCGGTGCTGGTGTGGTCGGCCACCGAGCCCCGGCTGCTGGACGCCGGGCAGGATCCGCTCACCTACCTCAAGCGGCAGCTCGTCAACATCGCCGTCGGGGTCGCGGTCATGGTCGCGCTCTCCGCCACGAGTCACCGGGTGCTGCGGGCGTACACGCCGTGGGCCTATCTGGGCGCCGTGCTCAGCCTGGCGGCGGTGCTGACGCCGCTGGGCCGTACCGTGAACGGGGCGCAGGCGTGGCTCGGCCTCGGGCCCCTGCAGGTGCAGCCGTCGGAGCCGGCGAAGCTGGCGCTCGTGCTGGCGCTGGCCGCCGTGCTCGCCGAGCGGGACGACGGCGAGCGGCGGCCGCGCTGGACCCAGGTCGGGCTGGCGCTGGCCCTGGCCGCGCCGCCCGCCGCGCTCATCCTGCTGCAGCCCGACATGGGCACGTTCCTGATCCTGGCCGCGGTGGTGCTGGGCGCGCTGTTCGCCGCCGGGGTGGCGCTGCGGTGGCTGCTCGCGCTGAGCGGGTCGGCCGTCGCGGCGGGGGCCGCCGCCTGGTTCCTGGGACTGCTCCAGCCGCACCAGGTGAGCCGCCTCATCGCCTTCGCCGAGCCGGGGGCCGACCCGCTCGGCGCCGGCTACACCGCCAAGGAGGCGCTGGTCACGGTCGGCTCGGGCGGCGCGTACGGGCGCGGGTTGTTCAACGGCGATCAGACGGCCGGGCGGTTCGTGCCCGAGCAGCACACCGACTTCGTCTTCACCGTGGCCGGCGAGGAACTCGGCTTCCTGGGCTCGGCGCTGATCGTGGCCCTGCTGGCGGTGGTGCTGTGGCGCGGGCTGCGGATCGCGGGCCGCACGGGCTCGTTCGGCTGCGTCGCCGCGGCGGCGGTCGTGTGCTGGCTGGCGCTCCAGACGTTCGTGAACATCGGCATGGCGCTCGGGCTGGCCCCCGTGATCGGCGTCCCGCTCCCCCTCGTCTCGTACGGCGGGTCGGCCACGGTGGCCGCCTTGGCCGCGGTCGGCGTCCTGCAGTCGATCCACCGGGGCCATCCGCCCAAAGGCCACTGACCTGCGGTCTTCCCTGCCGGAACAGAGCCACGGAATTCGCACTCGGCGTTCCGTCGACCGAAACGGATGATTGCCTCATTGATGCCGAGGGATTCCCATCAATATCATGAGCGCCACAAGCCGGGCCATCGCCGACTGGATGCGGCTGCGGGACCTCACCACCGTCTTCGGCGGCCCGGGAGCCGACGGCGTCTTCCCCGGCGACGTCCGCCGCATCCGCGGCCTCCAGGAGGCCGTCGTGGTCGCGATGGCCGACGGGTACGCCTCCGTCACCGGCCGGCCCGTCCTCGTCGACCTCGGCTGCGCGGCCCACGGGGCGGGCGCCGTGCTCGGGGCCGCCGCCAACCGCACCCCGCTCATCGTCACGACCGGGCCGGGGCAGGCCGGTGAGGGCCGCGAACCCGTCCGGCCCGCCGTCAAGTGGTCCTGCGCGCCCGCGCCGCGCGACGTGCCCGCCGCCCTGGAGTGGGCCTACCACGTCGCCCTCACCCCGCCGCGTGGCCCCGTGTTCCTGTCGCTGCCCGCCGACCTGGCCGCGACCGAGGCGGACCCGGCGCCCCCGGTCCGCCCCCTGGCCGCCGCGGCCGCCCCCAACCCGATCGCGCTGGCCGTCCTGGCCGAGCGGCTCGACCGCGCACGCTCGCCCGTGCTCGTCGTCGGCGCCGACGTGGACGCTTCGGGCGGCTGGGCGGCCGCGGTCGAACTCGCCGAGCGCTGCGCCCTGCCCGTCTGGGAGGCCTCGCAGTCCGGCCGCGTGTCCTTCCCGCAGTCCCATCCGCACTACCGCGGCGCCCTGCTCCCGGACGCCGGATCCGCCGCCCGCCAGCTCGCCGCCCACGACCTGGTCCTCGCCGCCGGCGTGCCCCCGCCGGAGGGCGTCGCCGCCGTCCTGCTCACCTCCGACCCGTCCTGCGCCGCCTTCGGCGACGTCATCGTGGGCGACGTACGGCAGGCGCTGACCGCCCTCGCCGAACTCACCAAGCTCAGGCAGGAGCCCCTGCCCGGCACCTGGCCGGCGCCCTCCCCCGCGCCCCGCGGCAGCCGTCCGATGAGCCTCGCCACCGCGTTGGCCGCGCTGGCCGAGGGCGCGCCCCCCGAGACGATCTGGGTCAGCGAGTCCCCGCCCAGCCGCCCCGTCTTCCACGACCAGATCAGGATCGACCGGCCCGGCTCGTTCCTGTGCGCGGCGGGCGGCGAGCCCGGACACGGCCTGCCCGCCGCCATCGGCGCCCAGCTCGGCGAACCGTCCCGCCCCGTCGTGGCCGTCGTCGGCGACGGGTCGCTGCAGCACGCCGTCGCCGCCCTGTGGAGCGCCGCCGCCTACCGGGTGCCGCTGACCGTCGTGGTCCTCACCGACGGCGCGCAGGCGATGCTGCGCTGGCTGTCGCGCCTCGACGGCGCGGGCCCCGGCGCCGACCTCTGCGCCATCGCCAAGGGGTACGGCGTCGCCGCCGGCCACGTGGAGTCCGGCGAGGCGCTCACCGCCGCGCTGCGCGTCGCGACCGCCTCCGACCTGCCCATGCTCGTCGAGGTCCCCGTGAACGGGCCTTAGCGTGGGCGCATCCAGGCCCGTGTGCACCGCCGCGCACCCTATTGAGCGGCGGGCACGACGGGAGGCCCGGCGGCGTCCCGGTCGACGTGGTTCGTGTCCGAGGCGCGCTTCCATGCCCGAGCCGGGGCGCCGCCGGCGCCCCGCTCCCCGCCTTCGGGAAAGGGGGTGATCGCATGAAGACGGGCTCCGGCGTCAGCTGGATCCGCTAGTCCACGCACCCTCCGGAGGGCCCCCGTACCGTGGTGGCGCCGATCCCCGGGGCGGGAGCCGTACCCTTCCCGCCGCGGCCGGACCCTCCGGAGCCTCAGAGCCCCGGCCTGCGATGAAACCCAGTGCGACGCCTGATCGTCTCTCAACCGTTAGAGTCTTGGGAGAAAAGGCATGCCGGGCGGAGGATCGGTCGGTTTGAGACGGCGGGATGACGACGGTGAGAGGGCGGCGAGGGTGGGAAAGCGCGGTCCGCTGACCCCCGACGACCCGTCCGAGATCGGCCCGTATGAGCTGGTCAAGCGCCTCGGCTCGGGCGGCATGGGCACCGTGTACCTGGCCAAGGGCGCCGACGGGTCCAAGGTGGCGCTGAAGGCGATCCGCCGCGACTTCGCCGCCGACCCGGTCTACCGGGCGCGCTTTCACGAAGAGGTGTCCAACGCGCGCAAGGTCGCCTCGTTCTGCACCGCGCGCGTACTCGACCACGGCGAGCACGACGGCCTGCTCTACCTCGTCACCGAGTACATCGACGGCGTCTCCCTGGAGGACCACCTCATCGAGCACGGCGCGCTGGAGCCGTCGGTGCTGCACGCGGCCGCCGTGGGCGTGGCGGCCGCGCTGACCGCCATCCACGCCGTCGGCCTGGTCCACCGCGACCTGAAGCCGGCCAACGTCATGCTCACCCTCGCCGGGCCGCGCGTGATCGACTTCGGATTGGCCCGTTCCACGCACGTCAACTCCCGCCACACCAACGCCGGCATGGTCATGGGCACACCCGGGTGGATCGCGCCCGAGCAGGTCTTCGAGGGGCGCACCAGCCCGGCGGGCGACGTGTTCGCGTGGGGCTCGCTGATCGCGTACGCGGGGCTGGGCGGGCACCCCTTCGGCGAGGGCGACGCCTACGTCATGGCCGCCCGCGCCAGGACCGCCCCGCCCGACCTGCGGGGGCTGCCCGCGCCGCTGGACCGGCTGGTGGCGGCGGCCATCCACCCCGACCCGGCGCGGCGGCCGGCGTCGCGGCAGTTGCTCCTGGAGCTCGTGGGCGCGGCCGACGAGCCCGCCGCCCAGCTGGCCGCCACCCGCCACCTGACCAGCATGTGGGACCCGGCGGTGGCCCAGAACCCGCCGGTACGCCCGGCCCCCTTCACCCCACCCCCGCACCCGGGCACCCCGGCCCAGCCCCCGCACCCCGGCGCCACAGGCCAGCCCCCGCACCCCGGCGCCCCGGGCCAGCCGCCGCACCCGGGCACCTCAGGCCAGCCGCCGCACCCGGGCACCTCAGGCCAGCCGCCGCACCCGGGCACCTCAGGCCAGCCGCCGCACCCGGGCACCTCAGGCCGGCCCTCACGCCCCGGCGCCCCGGGCAAGCTCCCGCACCCCGGTCCTCCTGCGCAGCCAGGTCCCCCCGGCGCCCCCAGCCCTGCGGCCCCCGGCCGCGCCGCCCCTGGTGGGCCGGGCAGGCAGGGGCACTCGACCACGGGTCAGGGACCGCTGCCGGGGCCGGCGGGTCCCGGGCACGATCCGCGTACCGGGCCGCCCTTGCGTGATCCGCGGCGCTCCGGGCCCGGGGTGACCGGGCCGGTGCCGCTCGCCCAGCACTCCACGACCGGTCAGGGGCCGCTGCCCCGGCCTTCCGCCACCGGTCAGGGGCCGCTGCCGCCGCGTGGTTTCGGCGTACCCCAGCGATCGGCGCGCCGGGGGATGTCGGGATGCCTGATCGCCGCGGTGATCGTGCTGCTGGTGATCGTGCTGTTCATCTCGCTGATGGCGTGGATGTTCCGCGGCCCGTCGGCGGCGGGTGAGGGCGCGCCGGTCCAGGACGGCAAGCTGAAGTTCACCGTGACCGCCACCAAGTGCCCCAAACCCGCCAAGACCGCTGAACGCCGTCAGTGCCGCCTGTCCGTACGGGTGTCCAACATCGGCCAGGAGGCCAGGGTCCTCTACCCCGGCCAGCAGAAGCTGATCGACCAGGACGACGTCCTCCACGGCGCCGCCCGGCTCCTGGACAAGGCGGGCAAGGAGATCACCCCGATCCGCATCGACCCCGGCCAGTCGTTCACCGGAGCCCTGGAGTTCGACCTGCCCAAGACCGCCAGCGCGGAGAGCGTCGAACTGCACGACTCCGGCCTGAGCCGCGGCATACGCGTCGAACTCGGCTAGCTGTGCCGACCACGGAGGTGGGGTACGCGGCGGGCTCGGCGGCGACCGCCGCCTCGTGGCCGCGCAGGTGCGAGATCGGCAGCAGGCGGCGCCCCACCGGGCGCATCACAGACCGGCCGGCTGCCGCAGGAGTGGTCCCGCCGGTGCCGGGGCGGAGTAGCCGCCGAGGGCGATCCGGGCCATGGCGGAGGTGAGGTCGCCGTTGCCCATGCCGGTCCTTCGATGGCATGGGCAAGGTTCCGCGGTCTCAGCGGGCGGCTCCGGAGCTCCAGGCCCAGGCGGCGATCCCGACCCGGTTGGCCGCGCCCACCTTGCGCTGGATGTTGGACAGGTGGGTCTTGACGGTGCCCGCGCTGATGAACAGCTGGGTGGCGATGTCGGCGTTGGTCCTGCCGTGCGCCACCAGGACGGCGATCTCGCGTTCGCGGTCGGTGAGCGGGTCGGGCGGCGGCGCCTGGCCGGCTTCGGCGCGCAGGTGGCGCAGCAGCCGCACGGTGACCTGCGGGCTGATCAGCGTGTCGCCCGCCATCGCCGCCCGGACGGCCTCGATGAGCAGCGCCGGCCCCGACCGCTTGAGCAGGAACCCGGCCGCGCCGTTGCGCAGGGCGGCGTGGACGTAGTCGTCGAGGTCGAACGTGGTCACCACGATCACCCGCGTCTCCTGCGCGAGCTGACGGGTGACCTCCAGGCCGTCGAGGCCGGGCATGCGGATGTCGGCCAGCACGACGTCGGGTCGCAGGTGCCTGGCCAGTTCGACCGCTTTGGCGCCGTCGGCCGCCTCGCCCACGACGGTCATGTCGGGCTGGGAGTCGAGGATGAGCCGGAAGCCGATCCTGACGTCGTCCTGGTCGTCGGCTATCACGATCCGTGTGGTCATCTTCTCCGCTTTCGTGGGACGGCGGCGCCGTACCGTGTCATGCCGGGATCATCGCCGTGAGCCGCCAGCCGTCGGCGTGCGGGCCCGCTTCCAGCGAGCCGCCGGCGGCGGCGAGCAGTTCCGACAGGCCCGCGAGGCCGAAGCCGCCCTTCCTGGAAAGGCCGATGCTCCTTCTGCCGTCGGTACGGCCCGCCGCCCCGTCGTCCTGAACCCGGACCTCCAGCCGGAGACGCCCGGCCCGCACGCTCACCTCCACGGCGCTCGCCCTCGGCGCGTGGCGCCGGACGTTGGTCAGCGCCTCGCTCACCACCCGGTACGCGGTCGCCGACGCCTCACGCGAGACCCCCTCGGCCGCGACGTCGAAGCTCACCCGCACCGACGGCGGGAACCCGTCGGCCAGCTCCTCCACCCGTTCGAGCCCGGGGGTCGGCGCCCGGTCCGGGTCGTTGAGCATGTGGACGGTGCGGTCGAGGGAGGCGAGCGCGCGCCGGCCGCCGTCCTCGATGCGCCGCAGGGCGTCGGCGACCTGCTCGGGCAGTCCGGGCGTGAACCCGGCCGCCTGCGCCTGCACCAGCATGCCGCTGACGTCGTGGGCGACGAAGTCGTGCAGGTCGCGCGCGAGGGCCAGCCGCTGATCCTGTACGGCCGCCGCCACCGCCCGCCCCCTGGCCTGGTCCAGCCAGCGCAGGTAGAGCCCGGCCCCGGCCGCCGCGACCGCGGGCAGCGCCCAGGCCGCGCACGCGCCCAGGACGAGCGGCGGCGGAGCGTTCCACACCTGTCTGAGCAGCACCAGCGCGACCGCCGGTCCGGGCACGAGGGCGGCGGCCGGGCGGCGGCGCGCGGCCAGGAGCGTGAGCACCAGCAGCGCGGGCACCTCGGCGAACAGCCACCAGGTCCCGGCCTGCGCTCCGGCCCTCGCCAGCACGGTGACGGCGGTGACCAGCAGCGAGACGCCGCCGGCCACCAGGGCCACGACCTCGGGTGTCAGGGACGCGAAACTCGGCGCCCGGCGCGGGAGGAGGGCCGTCGCCGCCGCCAGGACGGCGGCGACGGCCGCGAACACGTCCATGGGTTCGAGGGTAGAGGGGCGGCGGAGGGGCGGCATCCGCCGAACGGCGGAGGCGGGGCAGGTGCGAAGGCCATCGGATCCGGCGAACGGCAGATGTGCGGCGGCCGCCCCCGCCGCGAGGCTTGAGCCATGAACACGACGCAGGTTGCGAAGAGCGCCCGCTGGCCCCGACGGGTGACGTGGGGAGCGGCCGCGTGGTCGCTGGCGTACGGCGGTCTGGGGCTTTTCTGGGCTTACGGCGGGGCCGGCTTCCCGTTCGGCGAAGGCGATGTCCCCGACGCCCGCGCCGAGTCCTTCCTGGGCGCGGCCACCGCCGCGGGGACCGCCCCGGTCATCGCCGGACTCGGCCTCGCGGGCGCCCTCCTGGCGGTGGCCCTGACCCGCGGCTGGAGCGGCCCGGCACGGCGCTGGAGCGGGGCGGCCAGGATCGCGATGCTGGCTCCCGCGTGGGCGATGGCGTTCCTGCTGGTGGTGCTGGTGCCGGACGCCCGGATCATGACGGCGGTCGGCTACGCGCCGATCTTCCTGGTGGGTCTGCCGTTCGGCTGGCCGGACGCCGACTACTTCGAGCTGGCCTTCCCCTGGCCGGTGGTGAACATGCTGATCTGCCTGGCCGGCGGCCTGCTGTGGGCGGGGGCGGCGCTGGCGGCCACCCGGCGCGGCGCGGGAGCGTGTCAGAGCTGCGGCCGCGCGGACGTCCACGCCACCCACTGGAGCACGCCCGCGAGCGCGGCGCGCTGGGGCAGGTGGGCCGCCTACACGGCCTTCGCCGTCCCGTTGTTCTACTCGGTCGTGCGCTGGGCGTGGGCGCTGAAGATCCCGCTGCTGTTCTCGGAGGAGGGGATCAGGTGGCTGCACGAGACCGGGATGGCGTGGGCGGGCGCGGGACTGGCCACGTTCGGCGCGGTGGGCGGCGTGCTGACGCTCGGCCTGGTCCGCCCGTGGGGGGAGATCTGGCCGCGCTGGGTGCCGGTGCTCGCCGGCCGGCCGGTGCCGCGCAAGCTGCCGCTGGGCGCGGCCGCGGCGGTGACGGCGATCCTGGCCTCGGCCGGGGCGGTGGCGATCCGGGTCACCGACTGGACGGACCCGGCGTCGTGGCTGGTGAGCCCGATGGCGTACTGGCCCATCTGGGCCGCGGCGCTCGGCCTGGCCACCCTGGCCTACTACTACCGCACCCGCCCGGCCTGCCTTCGCTGCGGCCTCGGCGCCCGATGACGCCCTCCCGGCGGCTACGCCCGCGCGAGGAGGGCGGTCTCGGTCAGCGGGGACTCGTGGGTGCCCTCCACCGTGCAGGCGTGGGCGCCTGTGAGCGAACCCAGCCGGACCGCCGTCTCCAGGTCGTGGCCGCGCAGCCGGCCGTACAGGAAGCCGGAGACGAAGGCGTCTCCCGCGCCGTTGGTGTCGACGGCGGGGCCGGGCAGAGGGGCGGCGGGGAAGGCGCGCGGGCCGGCGCCGCGCTCCAGGACGAGGCAGCCGTCGGCGCCGCGGGTGCACACGACCGTGTGGGCGCGGCCCTTGTCGAGGATGCGGCGCATCACGGCCTGCGGGTCGGGCAGGGCGGCGGCCGAGAGGAAGACGAGGTCGGCCTGGTAGGCGAAGTCCTCGTGGTAGGGGTTGACGCCGTCCCAGTCGTGCAGGTCGGTCGAGGTGGGGACGCCGGGCAGGTCCGCGAAGACCTTCCGGCTGAAGTCGGTGATCGACAGGTGGGCGTGGCGGGGACGCGGGCCGGAGTACAGGGACGGGGGCAGCGTCTCGCCGGGCGTGGCACGGGGGTCGAACAGCGCGGTGCGGCGGCCGTCGGGGCCGACGAGCAGGACGCTGCGGCGGGTACCGGCCACGGCGGCGCCGTACGCGCAGTCGATGCCGCCCAGCGCGCGGCGGACCAACTCGCCCTGGGGGTCGTCGCCGATCAGGTCGACGAACCTGGTGCGCAGGCCGAGCGCCGCGCAGCCGAGCGCCACACCGGCGCCGGTGTTGCCGATCCGGTCGATCACGGGCGGGACGGTGTGGGTGTCGGCGTACGGCAGGGGCAGTCCGGGCACGTAGACGGTGGTGTCGACGCCGGCCCCGCCGACCACGAGGACGTCGTGGGTCACCGGTTCACCAGCGGGCCGGAGCCGGTGGAGCCGCGCACGACGAGCTCCGGCTGGAAGATCAGCTCGACGTGCCGGGCGGGCGCGCCGTTCACCTCCTCCAGGAGCGTCTGCACCGCGGCCGAGGCCATCGCGCCGATGGGCTTGCGGACGGTGGTGAGCGGCGGGTCGGTGAAGGCGATCAGCGGCGAGTCGTCGAAGCCCACCACGGACACCTCGCCGGGCACCGACAGGCCGCGTTCGCGGCAGGCGCGGATCGCGCCGAGCGCCATGAGGTCGCTGGCGCACACGATGCCGGTGCAGCCGCGTTCGAGCAGTTGGGCGGCGGCGGCCTGACCGCCTTCGACGGAGAACAGCGAGTGGGCGATGAGGCCGTCTACCTCGGTGGCGCCGAGCAGCTGCGCCATCGCCTGCCGGTAGCCGTCGATCTTGCGGATGACCGGCACGAAGCGGCGCGGGCCGAGCGCGAGGCCGATGCGCTCGTGCCCGAGGTCCACGAGATGCTGGACGGCCAGCCGCGCCGCCAGCCGGTCGTCCGGGGAGATGAACGGCGCGTCGATGTGCTCGCTGTAGCCGTCGACCAGCACGATCGGCAGCCCGCGGTCGGTCAGGCGGGTGTAGCGGTCCATGCGCGCGGTGGTGTCGGCGTGCAGGCCGGAGACGAACACGATCCCGTTGACGCCGCGGTCGACGAGCAGCTCGGTGAACTCGTCCTCGGGGGCGCCGCCCGGCATCTGGGTGCACAGCACGGGCGTGTAGCCGTGCTGAGTGAGCGCCTTCTCGATGGCCTGCGCGAATGCGGGGAAGATCGGGTTGTCGAGCTCGGGGGTGACCAGCCCGACCAGGCCGTTGCTGCGCTGGCGCAGGCGGGGCGGGCGCTCGTACCCCATGAGGTCGAGCGCGGTCATGACGGCCTGGCGGGTGGCCGCGGAGACGCCGGGCTTGCCGTTGAGCACCCTGCTCACGGTGGCCTCGCTCACCCCCGCCTGGGCTGCGATGTCGGCGAGGCGGGCGTGTCCGTTCATGGGCGCTACTTTACTTTCCACCACACCGCGGAATCGGGAGCGCCGGGCGTTGCGGCCGACGACAGCACGGGCTCGCCCTCCAGGGCGAAGGCGACGGGTTCCGCGGTGAGGTTGACGGCGCAGACGAGGTCGCCGCGGGCGAACATCAGCGTGCCTTCCGGCGAGTCGAGCCAGCGCAGCTCACCGGTGATCTCGCGGCGCAGCCGCAGCGCGCCGCGGTAGAGCTCCAGGGTGGAGCCCGGCACGCCTTCCTGGGCCTCGACGCTGAGCTCGGACCAGCTCGCCGGGATCGGCAGCCAGGGCTGTTCCCAGCCGAGTTCGCGGGTCCAGGGCAGCGGCACGCGGCAGCCGTCGCGCCCGCTTTCGGGGTCGCGCAGCCGCTGCGGGTCCTGCTGGACCTCCTCCGGCAGGTCGAGCACCTCGGGCAGGCCCAGCTCCTCGCCCTGGTAGACGTAGGCGGAGCCGGGCAGCGCGAGCGTCAGCAGCATCGCGGCGCGGGCGCGGTCGAGGCTGCCGTAGCGGGTGACGTGCCGCCTGACGTCGTGGTTGGACAGCACCCAGGTGGACGGCGCGCCCACGGAGGCGGCGCTGGCCAGGGAGGCGTCGATGGCCTCGCGCAGGCGGGGCGCGTCCCAGGGGGTGCTCAGGTAATGGAAGTTGAAGGCCTGGTGGAGCTCGTCGGGGCGGACGTAGCGGGCCAGCCGCTCGGGCGTGGGCGCCCAGGCCTCGGCGACGCCGATGCGCTCGCCGGGGTAGGAGTCGAGGATGTGCCGGAAGTGGCGGTGGATGTCGTGGACGCCCTCGTTGTCGAAGTACGGCACGACGTCGGAGCCGATCATCCGGATCTGGTCGCTGTGCCCGATGTCGGGGAGGTCGTGCGGTTTGACCATGCCGTGGGCGACGTCGACGCGGAAGCCGTCCACGCCGAGGTCGAGCCAGAAGCGCAGGATCGAGTCGAACTCGGCGCGCACCTCGGGGTTGTCCCAGTTGAGGTCGGGCTGCTCCTTGTCGAACAGGTGCAGGTACCACTGCCCGTCCTCGACCTGCGTCCAGGCCGGGCCGCCGAAGATCGACTCCCAGTCGTTGGGCCGGTCGCGGAAGATGTAGCGCTCGCGATGCCGCCCGCGCAGCGCCTCCTGGAACCACGGATGGGCCGAGGAGGTGTGGTTCGGCACGATGTCCACGATGACCCGCAGGCCGAAACCGTGCGCCTCGTCGATGAGCGCCTTGGCGTCGGCCAGCGTGCCGAACAGCGGGTCCACGTCGCGGTAGTCGGCGACGTCGTAGCCGAAGTCGGCCATGGGCGAGGTGAAGAAGGGGGTGAGCCAGACGGCGTCGACACCCAGGCTCTTCAGGTACGGCAGGCGGTCGCGCACACCGATCAGGTCGCCGACGCCGTCGCCGTTCCCGTCGGCGAAGCTGCGGACGTACACCTGGTAAATGACGGCGTCGCGCCACCAGTCGGTCATCAAAACCCCCCAATAGTCCCGTACATGAAATCTCTTGCCGCAAGTTTACGCAAGGCTTTCCATGCACCACCAACCCCTGATTTTTCGCCACACTTACCCCTAGAGTGGGATAAAACCCCCTATGTGACGTGACTCACGGCGCGAAAGCTTTGCGTGGGCCCAAGACAGAAGTCAGGCCGGGTGTCAACCCCTGCGCGCCCGATCCATAGAGATTTTTTATGGCAAGGGTGGACATCAGGCTGTAACCGCGATGTACTACCTCATCAATCACAGCGGAACCTGGCTGCAAGGTGCTGCCCATGAGCTCGGTCGTTCTCGACAAAGTGACCAAGGTTTACCCGGGTGACCACCTGGCGGTCGATCGCATGAGCTTGAAGGCGGAGGACGGCGAGTTCCTGGTCCTGCTGGGCCCCTCCGGCTGCGGGAAGTCCACCCTGCTGCGCATGATCGCCGGGCTGGAGGAGATCACCGAGGGCGACCTGTGGCTCGACGGCAAGCTCGCCAACCACCTCGCCCCCCGCGACCGCGACGTGGCCATGGTCTTCCAGAGCGGCGCCCTGTACCCCCACCGCTCGGTGCGCGGCAACATCGCCTTCCCGCTGGAGATCGCCAAGGCCGACCCCGCGCTGGTCAAGGAACGCGTGCTGGAGCTGTCCAAGGCGCTGCACATCGACGAGACGCTCGACCGCCGCCCCGGCACCCTGTCCGGCGGCCAGCGCCAGCGCGTGGCCATGGGCCGCGCCATCGTCCGCCAGCCCAAGATCTTCCTGATGGACGAGCCGCTGTCGAACCTCGACGCCGGCATGCGCACCGAACTGCGCATGGAGATCTCCGCCCTGGTCAGGTCGCTCGGCGTCACCACGATCTACGTCACCCACGACCAGGTCGAAGCGCTCACGCTGGCCGACCGGATCGCCATCATGAACCGCGGCGTCCTGCAGGACGTCGGGACCCCGGCGCAGATCTACAACGACCCGGCGACCGCGTTCGTCGCGGCCTTCCTCAACTCCCAGCAGCTCAACCTGCTGGCCGCGACGGTGCGCACCCCGCAGAACCAGTACGTGATGCTGGACTTCGGCCCGCACCGGCTGACGATCCCGTGGAGCGACCCCCGGGCGTACGCGATCTCGCAGTACACGGGCAGCCAGGTGCTGGTCGGCATGCGGCCCGACGGGCTGGCGCCGGTGCCGGAGACCTATGACGGACCGGCGTTCTTCGGCCGGGTCAGGGCGCTGGAGTACCACGGGCACGAGTGGCTGGCCTACGTGGAGTGCGGCGCGCCCGGCGTGGCCGTACCCGAGCCGCCGGATCCCCGCCGTCGCGTCAACGGCCACGCCCAGGAGTCGGCGGGGCTGGGCACGCTGCTGCGGCGGCTGTTCGCCTCGCGCGCGGTGATGGAGGAACAGGAGCAGGAGCAGGCGGAGGAGAGCGGCCACCACCGCAGGACCGACCTGATCGTCCGGCTGGGCGTGCGCCCGGCCTGGCGGGTCAACGACGCCGCCAAGGTGGCCGTGGACGTCTCCCGCCTGATGGTCTTCACGCAGGAGGGCGCCCGCATCGACGCCCCCCGCCGCGCCACCTGAGGTCCGCGCGTTCTACGGCGTGGCGTTGCGGTCGATGGCGAGGTAGGTGCCGCGCAGGCGGGCCAGGTGGGCGTGCTGGGCCTCGCGGGCGCCGGGCTCATCGCCCGCCTCCACCCGGGCGAGGATCTCGCGGTGGTCGCGGTCGACGTCGTGCCAGAAGCGGCCGGGGGCGCGTGAGCGCAGGAAGCGCTCGTCCAGGACCTGGAAGACGGGCCTGGCCACCACCGCGAGCAGCGGGTTGCCGCAGGCGCCGAGCAGCAGCGCGTGGAAGCGCTTGTTCGGCTCGTACATCTCCTCCGGCGAGGCTGCCCCGGGGTCGAAGAGCGTGGCCCGCAGCGCCGCCAGGTCCTCGGGGGTACGGCGCAGCGCCGCGAACCCGGCCGCGGGCACCTCCAGCAGGTCCCGGATCTCCAGGAACTGATCGACGGTGAGCTGGGTGTCGCCGGCCAGCAGGTTGAGGCTGGTGGCGAGGTAGTCGCTGATCTGCTCGGGCCGCGGCGTCACCACGAAGCTGCCCCCGGCCACGCCTCTGACGGTGGCGATGAGGTTCTGGCTGGCCAGCAGGCGCAGCGCCTCGCGCACGGTGCTCCGGCTCACGCCGTAGGCGGCCGACAGCTCGGGCTCGACCGGCAGCCGGTCACCGGGGCGGAAACGGCCGGCCACGATGAGCTCCCGCAGTTCGGCGGCGAGCGCCTGGTAGGCGGGCGGCTTCTTGGTCACACCGTCAGACCCTACTCGGCGGGTCCGGGCCGTGGCGCTCGGGGATTCGGCCCCGCCCGGCCCTGCCGGACGGGGCCGGCGAGGTGCCGGGGTGGTGGGTTCGGCCTCCCCCACGGTGAGGCCGATCCTGCCGTTCCGAACCCCGCCGTACGAGGGGCCCCGTTCCACTTCTGGGAACAGCGTTCCAATCTGAGGCGGCTGTGTCAATGGCAAGAACCGGAGCGGCCTCGCCGTACCGGAGAAAACCAGAGTTCAGGCGCGGTGACCGAGTCGTGCGGAAAGTCGGTCGGTGGCCTCCAGGAGGGCCGCCGCGCACACGTCGGCCTCGCCGACGAAGCGTTCGGCGGGCCCGCAGACGCTGATCACCGCGGCCGGCAGGCTGTGGTGGTCGAGGATGGGCGCGGCCACCGAGGCGGCGCCGCGCTGCCGTTCGGAGATCGACATGGCGTAGCCGCGGCGGCGGATCAGCGCCAGCTCGGTGCGCAGCCGCTCCGGGTCGGTGACGGTGGCCGGGGTCAGCGGGTCGAGCGGCGCCGACAGGTAGGAGTCGATCTCCACCTCGGGCAGGAAGGCGAGGAACGCCTTGGACGAACCCCCCGCGTGCAGCGGGTACGGCACGCCGAGCGAGACCGCCATGATGACCTCGCGCGGCGGTTTGACCTGGTCGATGTAGACGCGGCTGAGGCCGGTCCTGATCGACAGCGTCGCGGTCTCGGTCGTGCGGGCGCTCAGCCCGGCCAGCTCGGGCGCGGCCAGGCGGCGGATGTCGATGCGGTCCAGGTAGGCCAGCCCCAGCCGCATCGCGGTCAGCCCGAGCGAGTAGCGGCGGCTGTCCTCGTCGAGTTCGACCAGGCCGCGGCTGCGCAGGGAGGCCAGCACCCGGTGGACCGCCGCCTTGGACATGCCGAGGCTGTCGGCGAGCTCGGTCACCCCGAGCGTGCTGGTGCCCGCCTCGGCGAAGCGGACGAGTACGTCGGCCGCCCGCTCGACGGTCGCGACGGTCTGGCTGGACATGCTGGAGCCTTTCACCTGCGATGCAACCCCACCGGTACGGGTGGGTCAGTCATGATCCTCGTGTCCACGAAGTCCCACCATTCTTCCTGTGACACGCGCTGCGACTCCCAGGAAGAGTCGCTCTTGAGGGTGGCCAGGGCCTTTCTGTAGGCGCCCCATGCCGCCTCGTCGTCGAAGGCCGCCCAGTTCTCCAGCATGTATACGTCACCGACGACGCTGTAGAACCAGCGCACCTCCTTCACCATCGGCAAATCACGGTAGAACCAGCGCTCGCGCTCCTCCAGCCACTCCCAGAAGGCCGCCATGTCCCTGCGGGCGCGTTCGGCGAGCCGCATCCGGTAGACCAGGTAGATCATGGGTACAGTCTGAAACCTAATTCCAATAATTGGAACAACCGGGAGTGAGCCATGTGGCAGGACGGGTTGCGTGTGTACGACTTGGCGCAGCCGATGCGTAGGGGTATGCCCCAATCGCCCAATCATCCCCCTTTCCGCATGCTCCTGGAGCGCCGGCACGGAGACGTGGTCCGCGCCGACGGCGGTTCCGCCGCCAACGAGCTGATCGTCACCGGCGGCCACGTCGGCACCCACGTGGACGCGCTGGCCCACGTCTCGCACGACGGCCTCCTGTACGGCGGAGCCGACCCGGCCGACCTCACCACCAACGACGGCTTCAGCTCCCTGGGCATCGACTCCTTCGACCCGTACGTGGGCCGGTGCGTCCTGCTCGACGTGGCCCGCGTCCACGGCGCCGACTTCCTGCCCCCGGGCTACGAGGTGAGCGTCGCCGACCTGGAGGCGGCGGCCGAGGGGGTGGAGATCCGCGCGGGCGACGCCGTGCTGATCGGCACCGGCTGGTCGCGCGTTTGGCACGATCCCGGGCGGTTCACCGGGCAGACGGCGGGCGTACCGGGGCCGGGGGTCGAGGCCGGGCGCTGGCTCGCCGAACGGCGCCCGCGCGTGGTCGGCGGCGAGACGATCGCCTTCGAGCACATCGCGCCGGAACGCGGCCACGCCGCACTGCCAGTGCACCGGATCATGCTCGTGGAGTCGGGGATCAACATCGTGGAGACGATGCGGCTGCACGAACTGCTCGACGCGGGGGTGCGCGAGTTCCTCCTGGTACTCAATCCGCTGCCGATCGTGGGCGCCACCGGCGCGCCGGTCCGGCCGCTGGCCGTTCTGCCCGGGGAGCGCGCATGACCACACACGTGCAACTGCTGGCCGCCTTCGCCGCGGGCTGCCGCGATGACGGCCTGCCCGGCGAGGTCCGCGCGGACGTCGCCGGCCGGATCCTGGACGTGCTCGGCAACTGCCTGGCCGCCTACGCCGAGCCGGACGCCGACGCCGCGCCCGCGGTCCTGCGCGCGGCCCTGCGGTGGAACGGCACCGGGGAGGCGACGACGATCGGCAGCGGCCATCGTCTGCCCGCCCCGTCGGCCGCCCTGGTCAACGGCACGCTCGCGCACTCCCTCGACTACGACGACACCCACCTGCCCTCGGTGCTGCACCCGAGCGCGCCCGTGGTGCCCGCCGCGCTGGCCGCCGCCGAAGCCACGGGGGCAGGCGGGGCGGGTCTCGCGGCGGCGGTCGCCGCCGGGATCGAGGTGTGCAACCGCCTTGGCATGGCCTCCTACCTGCCCGAGGCGGGCAACTCGCTCTTCTTCGACAAGGGCCAGCACGCCACGTCCATCTGCGGCACGCTCGGCGCCGCGGTGGCGGCCGGGATGCTGTACGGGCTCTCCGCCGAAGGGCTGGCCGACGCCATGGGCATCGCCGCCAGCATGGGCGCCGGGGTCATCGAGGCCAACAGGACCGGCGGCACCGTCAAGCGGGTGCACTGCGGCTGGGCCGCGCACGCCGGGGTGTCGGCCGCGGTGCTGGCGCTCGAAGGCGTGACCGGGCCGCCGACGGTGCTGGAGGGGCGGTTCGGCTTCTTCCAGGCCTGGCTGGACGGCCGCTTCGACGCCGGGGCGCTGCTCGACGGGCTGGGCGGGCGGTGGGAGCTGCTGCGCACCGTCTACAAGCCGTACCCGACCAACCACTTCACCCATCCCGCGATCGACTGCGCGCTCGCCCTGCGCGGGCGCCTCGGCCCTGAGGCGCTGGCGGAGGCGGAGATCGAGCTGGGGGTGCCCGCGCCGGTCCTGCGCACGATCGCGGAACCGGCCGAGGAGAAGGCGGCGCCCCGCTCCCCCTACCACGCGAAGTTCTCCGGCCCCTACACGGTCGCCACGGCGCTGCTCGGCTCGGGCGGCGGGCTCGGCGTCTGCCTGGACGACTTCGCCGAGCTGCACCCGGCGCGGCTGGCGCTGGCCGCGCGGGTGCGGTGCGTGGCCGACGCGCGGGCGACGGAGATCTTCCCGCGCGCCTTCGCGGCCGTCCTGCGGATACGGCTGGCCGACGGCACCGAGCTGGAGCACCGCGTCGACTCCTCCCGGGGCGGTCCCGAGCACCCGCTGACCGGGGAGGAACTGGCCCGCAAGTTCCGCGACAACGCCCGCCGCGCTCTGCCGGAGGAGCGCATGGAGGCCCTCGTGGCGGCGGCCCGTTCCGAGGCGCCCGCCTCGGCCCTGCTCCCCCTGACCGTGGCCTAAGTCACCACGGCCTAGATCACCACGGCGCGGCCGTCGGGCCCGTCCGGCCAGGTCCAGTAGCGGACCGGGCCGGCGGGCTCGCGCAGGCAGGCGGTCGCCGGCTCGCGCATCACGGCGAGCGGGAAGCCGGCCATCCGCGCCGGCGCCTGCCCGACCGGTACCCAGGCCGCCTCCAGCACGTCCCCGTCGGGGTCGGCGGGCGCGAGGTCCTGGCCGCGCGGCCGCTCGAAGGCGAAGTACAGGGCGGTCAGTGTCGCGGGAACCGGGAACTGCACGACCGCCAGCAGGCGCGTGGGCGGGCCCACCTTCAGCCCGGTCTCCTCCGCGACCTCGCGGGCCGCCGCCCGGTCCGACAGCTCGCCGTCCTCGGCCATGCCGCCCGGCAGGCCCCAGATCGGGTGCGGGTCACCGACGTTGCGCTGGTGGACCATGAGGACCTCGCCGTCCCCGAGCACGACCGCGCTCACGGCCAGAAGTGGTTTCACCCCCGCATTGTCCTTCCCGGAGTCCTAGAGTTCCGCGTCCGGATAGGCCGCCCTTAGCACGCCGCGGACGAAGGCGGCCGGGTCGTCCAGCCCCGCCGCCGCCAGGGTGTCCGCGCCGCCCGACAGCAGGTGCGGCAGCGCCCCGTGCAGGGTCAGCGTGACCAGCGCGGCGCTCTCGCGGGTGACGGGCAGCCCGGCCGCCCGCTGGGCCCGCTCGAACCGGGCGAAGTCCCCGGCCGCGATCGGGTCGAGGATCTCCGCCAGCCACGGCCGGCGCGCCGACTCGGCCTGCAGCTCCAGGTAGGCGAGCAGGCGGGCGCGGCCGGGCCCCGCCGCGTCGCGCAGCAGCGCCTCGAACAGGGCCGCCAGCCCGGCCGCGTCGCCGGGCGGCGCGGGCGGGACGGCGCCCTGGTAGAGCTCCAGGCAGCGCTCGGCGACCGCGCGCAGCAGGGCCTCGCGGGCCGGGAAGTAGTTCTTCGCCGTGCCGCCGGGCACGCCCGCCTCGGCGTCGACCGCGCGGTGCGTCAGGCCGCGCCCGCCCTCGCGCGCCAGCACGTGGATGGCCGCGTCGCGCAGAAGGTCGCGCCGGTCCTGGTTCGCCATGCTCCGCCTCTCGCTCGCGTTTTGCCGATACTACCCCAAACGTGGTACCACAGATGTGGTAGTCGATTCGTGGAGGTGTGACATGGCCGGAAAGGCCGTGGTGGTCGGGGCGGGCGTGGGCGGGCTGGCCACCGCGATCGGGTTGCGGCGCGCGGGCTGGTCGGTGCGGGTGCTGGAGCGGCGGGCCGGGATCGAGAGGTACGGCACCGCCTTCGGCATCCACCCGACCGCCCAGGGCGCGCTGGAGCGGCTGGGCGTCGGGCAGGGGTTCCGGGAGCGGGCGGTGCCGTACCGCGACGGGCGGGTCCGGACCCCGGACGGCACGGTGATCGCGAACCTGCCGCTGGAGCGCATCGAGCGCAGGGCCGGGCGGCCGGAGCTGCTGATCGCGCGGCCGTACCTGCTGGATGTGCTGACCGGGGCGCTGGACGTGCCGATCGAGTTCGGCGCCGCGGTGCGCGACGTGGAGGAGCTCGCGGCCGGTCACCACCTGGTGGTCGGCGCCGACGGCATCCGCAGCGCGGTGCGGGAGGGGCGCTTCGGCGGGCGCAGCGGCCCGCGCCACGTGGGGACGGTGGCGTGGATCGGCATCGCCGGATTCGACAGCGGCGTCCATGGCGAGACGTGGGGCGCGGGGCGGTTCTTCGGGATGACACCGGTCGAGCGGGGCAGGACCAACTGGTACGCGACGGTGCCGGAGGCCACCACCGCCGGGGAACTGCGTGAGCTGTTCCGCGGCTGGCACGACCCGATCCCCCGCATCCTGCACGAGACGGATCCCGCGGAGTGGATCCGCTACGAGATGCGCCACCTGCACCCCGCCCTGCCCTCCTTCACCAGCGGCGCGAACGTGGCGCTCGTCGGTGACGCGGCGCACGCGATGACGCCCAACCTGGGGCAGGGGGCGTGCACGGCGATCCTCGACGCCGAGGCGCTGACCAGGGCGATCGCCACGCACACCACGCTGCCGGAGGCGCTGCGGGCCTACGACGCCGAGCGGCGGCGCAGCGCGCAGCGGGTGGCGTTCGGCTCGCGCAGCCTGCACCGGTTCATGACGGTACGGCGCACGGGGCTGCGCGACTCGCTCCTGCGCCTGCTGCCGGCCTGAGGCGGGCGCTCACCAGCCGACCTTGCCCTTGCCGCTGATCAGGGCCTTGGCGATCACCAGGCGCTGCACGTCGTTGGTGCCCTCGCCGATGGCCATCAGCGGGGCGTCGCGGTAGAGGCGCTCCACGACGTACTCCTGGCTGTAGCCGTAGCCGCCGTGGATGCGCATCGACTCCAGCGACGCCTTCAGCGCCACCTCGGAGGCGAAGTACTTGGCCATCCCGGCCTCCATGTCCACCCGCTTGCCGCCGTCGGCCCGCGAGGCGGCCCAGTAGGTCAGCAGCCGCGCGGCCTGGATCTCCGTGGCCAGGTCGGCGAGCTTCAGCTGGACCGCCTGGAACTCGGCGATCGGCTGCCCGAACGCCTCGCGCCCGCGGGAGTAGGAAAGGGCGGCGTCGTAGGCGGCCTGGGCCACCCCGACGGCCCTGGCGGCGATGTTGACCCGGCCGATCTCCAGGCCGGACAGCACCTGCTGCATGCCCCGGCCCTCCTCTCCGCCGAGCAGGGCCGAGACGGGGACCCGGACGTCCTGCAGCGCGACCTCGCAGGTCTCCGTGCCCTTGTAGCCGAGCTTGGGCAGGTCGCGGCTGACCGTGAAGCCGGGCGTTCCCGCGTCGACGAGCAGCACCGACATGCCCTTGTGCGCGGGCTCGGTGATCGCGGTCTTCACCAGCACGGGAAGCGGGTCGGCGTGGCGGGCGTTGGTGATCCACGTCTTGACGCCGTTGACGACGTAGTGCTCGCCGTCGCGCACCGCGCGCGTCTGGATGCCCTGCAGGTCCGTGCCCGCTCCCGGCTCGGTCAGCGCCAGTCCGGTACGGCGGGCGCCGCTCGCCAGATCCGGCAGGTAGTGGCGTCTCTGCTCCTCGGTGCCGTGGCGGGCGATCATCCAGGCCGACAGCGAGTGGGAGCCGACGGTCCCCGCCACGCCCATCCAGCCTCTGGCGATCTCCTCGAAGACCAGGGCGAAGGTCACCATGTCGGCGTCGAGCCCGCCGTACTCCTCGGGGACGGTCAGCCCGAACAGGCCCATCTCCTTCATCTTCGCCACGATCTCGGTGGGATACCTTCCGGAGTGCTCCCACTCGGTGGCCACGGGGACGATCTCCTTCTCGACGAAGGCGCGCAACGTCTCCCTGAAGGCCCTCTGGTCGTCGGTCAGCTCGAAGTCCATGGCGCGTTACTCCTTCTCGAAGACGGGCAGCCCTTGCCACCAGGTGAGCCGTACCCGCTCGTCGCAGGCCCACGGGCCGGGGCCGACCAGGCGGGTGAGCAGGACGGGGCCCTCGTCCAGGCGGACTCGGGCGATCACGTACGGGGACCGGAAATCCTCTGACGGGGCCCGGCGGACCTCGGTGAAGGTGTCCACCGAGCCGCCTCCCTCCGCCTCGCGCGAGCCCAGGTCGGCCGAGCCGCAGCCGAGGCACAGCGGCCTCGGGTAGTGCTGGCGGCGGCCGCAGGCCCGGCACTCCTGCAGTTCCAGGCGTTCAGCCACGGTCGGCTCCCAGCAGCACGGTCGCGTGGGTGGACAGGATGCCGCCGGTGCCGTGGGCCAGCGCCACCTCGGCGCCCGGCGCCTGGCGCGGACCGCACTCGCCGCGCAGCTGGCGGACCGCCTCGACCAGCAGGAACAGGCCGAACATGCCCGGATGGCAGTGGGACAGGCCGCCGCCGGTGGTGTTGAGCGGGAACGCGCCGCCCGGTCCCGCCTCCTTCACGAGGTCACCGGCGCGGCCCGGCTCGCAGAAGCCCAGGGCCTCCAGGGTGAGCAGGACCGTGATCGTGAACGAGTCGTACACCTGGGCAACGTCCACGTCGCCCGGCGAGAGCCCGGCCGTGGCGAAGGCTCTCCGGCCCGCTTCGGCGGCGCCGGTGTCCAGGATGTCGGGGGCCTGGGACATGCTCGCCGTCGTGGTGGCCTCGCCGTACCCGAGAACCGTGACGGGGAGCTTCGGCAGGTGGCGGGCGCGGTCGAGGGCGGTGAGCACGATCGCGGCACCGCCGTCGGTGACCAGGCAGCAGTCCGCGGCGGTGAGCGGCGTGGAGATCATGGGCGTGGCCAGGACCTGCTCGACCGTCAGCGGACCGGCGGCGTGGCGGTACGCGCGCGGGTTCAGCAGTGCCCACTCGCGGGCGGCCACGGCGACCTGGGCCAGGTCGGCCCGGCTTCTGCCGTACTGGTGGAGGTAGCGCTGGGCGGCCATCGCGTAGTACGAGATCGGGTAGAGCGGGCCGTACGGGGCCTCGTGCGTGGTCTGGGGGACGTCGCCCTCGTGGACGCCGGACAGGGAGCGGGCGCGGGCACTGCGCTGGTTCGAGCCGTAGGAGATCAGCACCGTGGTGCACTGCCCGGCCCCGATCGCCTGTACGGCCCGCGCCACGTACATCTCGAAGGCGGACCCGCCGGCGAACGTGGAGTCGCTCCAGGCCGGGCGCAGGCCCAGGTACTCGGCGACCTGGGTGGCGGCGAACCTGCCCACGCCCGCGGTGGCCAGGCCGTCGACGTCGCGCAGGGTGAGACCGGCGTCGGCCAGGGCGCGGCCGGCCGCCTGGGCCTGGAGTTCGAGTGCGCTCCTGCCGGTGACCCCGAGATCGGACTCGGCGGCGCCTGCGATGGCCACGCCGCTCATGTCCGCCGCCGGCCGCCACCGGTCGCCGCCGTCGCCCTCACCACGGACGTCGCGGGGGCCACGGCGACTCTGGGGTCGTCGCCGACGACCTCGACCTGCTGTTCCACCGTGAGCAGCCCGTCCTGCTCGGCCACCACCCGCCCGGTGCAGCGCACGGTCTCGCCCGCGAACACCGTCGAGCGCAACCGGAAGCTCATGCGGGTGATCCGCGCGCTCGGGCCGAGCCAGTCCTGTAGCTGCTCGGCCAGGAGCGCGCCGAAGAGCTGGCCGTCCACGACCGGCGCGGGCAGGCCCCTGTCCGCCGCGTAGGCGGAGTCGTGGTGGAGGCGGTGCCAGTCCCAGGTGGCCCCGGCGTACGCGATCATTGCGGCCCGGTCGATCCGGCGCTCCAGAGGGGGGATCACGGGTCCTCCAGCGGTACGTAGATCAGCGTCTCCTCGTTGACGGCCAGCAGGTCGGCGTGCTGGTTGGTGTAGGTGGCCGTGGACGTCACGAAGATCTTGCCCGCTTTGCGGACGACGTCGCCCAGGCGCCAGGTGACGGTGATGACGTCGGCGGGCCGTACCGGCTGGTGGAGCTCGTAGGTGTTGCCGCCGCGCACGAGGCGGGTGCCGGGGAAGCCGAGGTCCCAGGTGTGGCCGCAGTAGCCGTCGGCGTCGCGGGGCAGGCCGGTGAACTGGTTCGTCTCGAAGATCAGGGTGGGCGGGGCGATGACGCCGTCGTAGCCGTGTTCGCGGGCGTAGGCGTCGTCGGTGTAGAGCGGGTTGGCGTCGCCCACGGCCTGGGCGAAGTAGCGGATCGCGGCGCGGCCGAGCTCTTCGGGAGCGGTGTAGGTGACCTCGTTCACCGGAGTACCGCCGTGGGGACGACCTCGATGAGGAACTCGGGGCGTAGCAGGGCCGTGCAGACGACCGAGGTGAGGGCGGGGCGGCCGGGGAAGTGGCGCTCCCTGACCGCCACCAGTTCCGGATACTTCGTGATGGCGGGTGGAGTGATGTACTCGACCAGTCTGACCACGTCCGAGCCTGTCAGGTTCTCCTCACGCAGCACGGCGGCGATCGCCGTGTAGGTGTACTCGGCCTGCGCCACCAGGTCCCCCTCGAACAGCGACCGCTGGGTCGCCGGCTCCAGCGCGCCGAAGCCCGACATGAACAGCGTGCCGCCCGCCGCCACCCCCGGCTTGTACGTGAGCGTGTCGTAGCGCGTCCAGCCGGGGTTGACGGCGCGCAGCGGCAGCCGCGAGCCCACCGCGTCCAGCGTGACCATCGCGCCCTTCACGGCGGCGCGGTCCACCAGAATCCCGGCCGCGCCCGGATGCACGGGCCGCCCGTCGCTGCCCTCGCCGCCCAGCAGTTCCTTGCGGGGACGGCCGCAGCGCGGGTAGTCGGCCCGCGTGGCGGTCGCGGTGTAGTCGGTGGTCTGCACGAGCCGCTCCGGCCCGATCCCGGCCACCTTGAGCAGTTCCGCCGCCACCTCCAGGCAGGAGCGGTACTGCTCGCCGAACCCCGCCGTCAGGTCCGCCGGGACGACGGCGGGCAGATACACGATCTCCCCCGCCACGGTCACCACGCCGCGGCCGGTGGCGAACCGTTCGCCGCCGCCCCGGCAGGCCGTCACCTCGACGGCCACCTCGTGCCCGTCCTCCAGCACGCCCTCGACCGCGATCGCCGACAGCGTGACCCCTTCCGGCCTGGCCGCCGGATCCGGCCGGGCGCTCGCGTACTCCCGCACATGCACCGCGTCCGCCCACGTCAGCCCGAGCGCGCCCAGCGCGACGCGGGCCCGTTCGTAGGCGTCGCGGGCGTCGGTGCCGGTCAGCGCGGGCAGCCGCACGGTCCTGTCCCTCACATCGGCCCCTCCATCACGCTCAGCTCCTTCAGCAGGTCGTCAAGGGCGGGCAGTTCGTGCAGGCGCAGCGCGAGATCCACGGCGCGCTCGCTCAGCCCGTTTCCCCGAGCCTTGTCCGTGACCAGGCGGTCGATGCGGGGATCGCCCGGACCGCCCGAACTGCGCGCCACCTCCGCGACCACCCTGCGTCCGTCGGTCAGCAGCGCCCGCAGCCGCCCGTGCTGGTCGGCCGCGGGGCCCCGGTGCCCGGATGGCACGTGCCGTACCCTCGCGGCGAGATCACACACGTCGGCGCGCCCGGGCCGGGCGAACGTGCGCGCGGTCAGCTCGCCGTCGGCCAGCATCGCCGCCACGCACCAGGCCAGGCTGAACTTCGCCGCGTACGGCGTGCGCGGCCGCTCCTTCCCCGCTCCGCACACCAGCGCCGCGGCGTCGTCGTGGACCTCCGCCTCGATCTCGGCCACCTCCTCCGCGGCGGCCAGCCCCCGCAGGACCTTCGCGGCATCGACGGCGGCGTGCAGCAGCTGGCAGGCGGGATACGGCTTGATCGTGATCCGGCCGACCTCCCAGCCGCGCCCCAGGTCGCCGAACGGGTCGACACCCGGGCGGCCGAGCAGCGCGCCGTACAGGCCGTGCTCGCCCTCCACCACCGTCGCCGGCCCGCTCGCCCCCGCCCGCGCCAGCCGCGCGGCCAGCACCCCCGCCTGGGCGGCGAAGCCCGGGTGGAGCTGCTTGGTGGAGGCCCCGGTGTTCAGGAACTCCAGCAGGCCACCGGACATGCTGCCCGCGATGCCCAGCGCGGCGACCGCCTCGCGATGCGCGAGCCCGTACAGCCGGGAGGCGACGAGCGCGGCGGCCAGAGGGCCGCAGGCCGACGTGGCGTGCAGGCCACGAGCATGAAATCCATGCGGTACGGCGCCGCCGAGCCGGCAGATCGCCTCGTACCCGGCGAGCGCGGCGGTGAGCACCTCGGCCCCGCTCGCCCCGGTCTCCTCCCCCACCGCGAACGCCACCGGCAGCACCGGGGCCGTGGCATGAACCAGCCCCCGGGCGTGGGTGTCGTCGAAGTCGAGTGCGTGCACCAGCGCCCCGTTGGCCAGCGCCGCCGCCACCGCCCCGACCCGGCGCCCGGTCCCGAACACCGTCGCCTCCGGCGGCCCGCCCATCTCCCCCGCGACCAGAACGGCGGCCCACGCGCCCTCCTCCGGCCGTACCCCCTGCCCTGAGGCCGCGGCGCCCTTTCGTGAGGCCGCGGCGCCTTTTCCTGAGGCCGCGCCGGCGCCGTTTCCGGCGGCGGCGCAGCCGAGGCCGTCGAGCAGGTGACGCAGGGCGGCGGCGCGCGCCTCGTCGGGGACGTCGTCCAGCCGGAGCCCCAGGCCCCACTCGACCAGCGTCTCGGCGGCTGTCATCCCGGCTCCCCGAAGGCGCCCGCCCCGGCCAGGGCTTTGACGCGCGCCTCCGTGTATCCGAGCAGGCCCCGGAGCACCTCCTCCGCGTGTTCGCCCAGCCGGGGCGCCCGGCGATGCCCGACCGGCTCCCCGCCCACCCGCACCGGCGACCGGAGCTGCCGCACCCGTCCGTAGCGGGGGTGGGAGGTCTCCACCACCAGCCCGCGGGCCGTGGTGTGCTCCTCGGCCAGCGCCTCGTGCACGGAGTTGACCGGCCCGCACGGAATCCCGGCCGGCCGCAGCACCGCCAGCCACTCGTCCACGGTCCTGGTCAGGAAGACGTCGGCGAGGGCGGGCAGCAGCCGGTCGGCGTTGCGCCGCCGGCCGGCGAAGTCGGCGTACCCGGGATCGGTGTCGAACGGCGCACCGAGGATCGCGGCCAGCCGCCGCCAGAACTTCTCCTTGGCGCATCCCACGACCAGCCACCCGTCGGCGGCCGCGAAGTTCTGGAACGGCACCAGCGACGGATGCGCCGACCGCGCCGTCCGGGCGGGCTCGAAGTCCGTGGTCAACGCCCAGGTCCCGACATAGGTGAGCATGGTGATTGCCGTGTCGTACAGGGACAGGTCGCAGTCCAGGCCCACCCCGTCCCGGCGTGCCGCGTGCACCCCGGCCACCAGCGCGAGCGCCGCCACCAGCCCGCCGGAGTAGTCCACCAGCGAGAGCCCGGACTTGGCCGGCGGACCGCCGGGTTCGCCGGTCAGCGTCATCCACCCGGCCAGGCCCTGGAGGATGTAGTCGTAGCCGGGCTCGGCCGCGCGCGGCCCGGTCATCCCGAACCCGGTCAGCGAACAGCAGACCACGCGAGGGTTGAGATGCCGGAGATCGGCGTAGGTGAGCCGCATCTTGGCCGGGACGTCGCCGCGCAGGTTGGAGTAGACGGCGTCGCCGTGCCGTACCAGATCCTCGAGAACCTCCCGCCCCGCCGCGCACCCCAGATCCAGCGCGATCGACTTCTTGTTGCGGTTGAACGTCTCGAAGAACAGCGAGTCCCCGCCCTCCGCGTAGGGCGGAACATACCGCCCCACATCGCCTCCGGCCCGGGGGTCCTCGACCTTGATGATCTCCGCGCCGAGATCGGCGAGGTGCACGCTCCCGAACGGCCCGGCGCCGTACTGCTCCAGGCTGATGACCCTGACGTCCTCCAGCGGCCTCATGTCAGCTCCTTGATGAGCGCGATGATGCGGGCCTGCGACTCGCGCACGGCCTCGGGCGGCCGGCCGTACACGGGCGGGGTGAGCTTGATCGTGGTGGCGAGCCCGCGGTAGGCGTCGATCCCCGCGGCGACCTGCGCGGGCGTACCGGCCAGAGCCAGCCGCTCCACCATCCGATCCGGTACGGCTGCCGCCAGCCCGTCGGCCGGCGTCCCCGAGCGAAAGGCCTCGATGACCGCTTCCTGCTCTTCGGCCAGACCGTGGAAGGCGAAGAAGTCACGGTAGGTGGCGACGCTGGCGTAGAAGCCGAGGACGCCCTTGGCCTGCCGGCGCGCCTCGGCCGGATCGGCATCGATGGCACAACACCCCGAAACCACCACATCCACCCCCGGTTCGGTGTGGAAGCCCACTCCCGGATCCGCCCGCACATCGGGCGACACCCCCGCCCCCACCCGCACATCGGGCGGCCCCGTGTGGAAACCCACTCCCGGGTCCGCCCGCACATCGGGCGACACCCCCGTCCCCGCCCGCACATCGGGCGGCACGTCCGCCCCCGCCCCCGCCCGTGCCCGCACGCCTGGCTCCTCGCCCGAGTCTGGGCTTTCGCCGTGGTCCGGGGCCTTCGCCTGGCGCAGGTTGGGCAGAACGCGCTCGCGGACGTAGGCGGGCGAGCACAGCTCGTGCGAGATCCACCCGTCGGCGATCCGGCCGGCCAGGCGGGTGAGCTGGGGCCCCACGGCGGCGAGGTAGATGGGGATGGCGGCACGGACCTGCCGGTGCGGCCGCCGGAACCCGCGCAGGTCGGCGCGCCGCGTCTCACCCTCGACGACCGGCGGCGTACCCGCGACCACGGCCCTGATGATCTCGACGGTCTCGCGTAATCGGGTGACGGGGCGGTCGGCGGTGACCTGGTGCCAGCGCTCGTTCAGGCGGCGTGCCCCCACGCCGAGGCCGAGCACGAACCGCCCGCCGGTCAGCTCGTCCAGGTCGAGCGCCTCCAGAGCCAGGGTCAGCGGGCTGCGGGTGAAGGCCAGCGCGACCGCGGTGCCGACGCCCGCCCGGCCCAGCACCGGCGCGACGGCGGCCGCGGCCACGGTGGCGCTGCGGTGCAGCTCGGGCAGCCACACCACCTCGGCCCCGGCCTCCTCGGCGGCCCGCGCCGCCCCGGTCAGTTCGGCGAGGGTCTCGCCCCACGGGCCGTAGGTGATCCTCATGTGGTCATGGGACCGTTCTTGGCCTGGGGGAAATAGTCCTTGTCATGCGGGGCGTCGCGCTTGTACACCATGACCGTCCTGGTCCAGGACATGATCTCGTCGCCGTCCTGGTTGAGTCCGCGCGTCCGTGCCGTGACGATCCCCGCGTACGGCCGCGACCGCGACTCCCGCTTCGCGGTGACCAGCGATTCCGCGTAGACGGTGTCGCCGAGGAAAACGGGGTGGGTGAGCTTGATGTCCTCCCAGCCCAGGTTCATGATCGCCGTCTGGCTGACGTCCATCACGGACAGCCCCAGCACGATCGCCACCGTCAGGCCCGAGTTCACGATGACCTTCCCGACCGGGGCTTTGGCGGCGAAGTGGGCGTTGAAGTGGTTCTGGTTCGTGTTCATCGTGAGCAGCGTGAACCACGTGTTGTCGGCCTCGCTGATCGTGCGCCCCAACGGGTGCTGGTAGACGTCGCCGACCACGAAGTCCTCGTAGTAGCGGCCGATGGCCGCCTCATGCACGGTCACCTTCGCCACGTTAATCGTCAGACGTTTTCCCGGTCAACGCCCCACACCCACCCCCTCCCCACCTCCCGAACCCACCACCTCCCGAACCCACCACCTCCCGAACCCACCACCCCCCGAACCCACCACCCCCGCACCCACCACCCCCGCACCCAACCCCAGCCGCACCCGCACGGGCACGGGCACGGGCACGGGCACGGGCACGGGCACGGGCACGGGCACCACGGGACACTGGGCACGGAGCACCACGGGACACTGGGCATACACCCACAGCCGACCACGGCTCACCCACCCACACCCCCACGCGGACCACGGTCCGCACGGGCACCCACCTCACGCAGGATCCGCCCCGCATAGGAGCCCCTTCGCGCGGCTCGGCCTCGGTGGGTCGGCGCTCATGCCACCCCGGCTCCGCGAACCCCATGCCCGCACGGACACTCCCCCGCGTGGACACACCACACGCGGAGACTCCCTCGCCTGGAAGCACCCCGCGTTGGCACCGGCCCGTGGGGTGTCTCCGCGCGGGGACACCTCCGTGACCACCGGCGTGCGAGCCCCGGCCGGTGCGGACGCCAGCCGGGCGTGGGCCTGCGCGCGTCCCGTGTCCGCCCCCGCCGGGCCCCGTCCTTCTTGGGCCGCCCCGGGGCCGTCTCGTGAGTGCGGGCCGGCGGCAACCTAGGGCTGGTGGGTGGTTTCTGGGGTGCGGCCTGACAGCTTGGCCACTACGTCGGCGATGCGGATGGCGCGGTGGAGTTCGGCTCTGTGGAAGGCGGGGCCCACGGAGCGGGCCACCACGATGTGGAGTTCGGCGACGGGTAGAACCATGAGGCGCAGGTCGGCGCCGGCTCGGGCGGCGGGGCGCAGGGGCGGGTCGGGCAGGTCGAAGGCGGAGGGGGCGGCCAGGCTGGCATGCCGTACCACCCCGTCGGCCAGCGCGAGCGCCCAGTCGGCCCCGCACAGGCCGGGCAGGGCGTCCACCAGCGTCGCGAGCCCGCGCGCTGGGTCGGCGGCCACCTGCGTGAGGACGTCGTAGTCGGGCGCGGAACCCGGGACCTCCTTGGTCGGCCAGCAGCCCTCCACGCGCACGCCGGGCGCGCCGGACAGGCGGTCGCTCACCTCGCCCGCGACGGCCGGCCAGTTGACGGTGAACTCGTCCAAGGCCCGGCCGGCCTCGCGTTCGAGGACGGTCACCTGAAGGATGTCGGCGCCGAGCGCGCCCAGTGCCCTGGCTACCTGGCCCAGTCCGCCGGGCCGGTCCGGCAGGGACACTCTGATCCGAAGCAGCATCGTCCGCCCCCTTTCGTGAGGGTCCACGGTGCCGTGTCGAGGTTTCCACCACGTTCCACGGAGATGTCACGCATGATGCGGCTATCTCGCATTATTGCTGGTCGAACATCTGGGTGTAGAGCCTTTCCAGGGCGACCACCACCGCGCCGCGCAGTACCGGATCGCCCTCGACGGTTCCGGGCACCACCCGCGTGGGCAGCGGAATCAGCGCCGCCAGCCGCTCCTCCACCCTGGCCGCCAGATCTTCTCCCCCTGCCCGGCCGATGGTCCCCGCGAGGATCAGGACACCGGGGTCGAGCACCGCGCAGACGGCCCGCGCCCCGAACACGATCCGATCGGCCAGCTCGTCCAGAAACGCGGGTGGCGCCTGCCTGACAACCTCACCAAGCTCCTCCGCCCCCAGCCGCCCCCCGGCCAGACCACGTGCCTGTGGGGCGTCGGGTGAAGGGGTGCGGGGATTGCGGTCAAAAGCGCCGGGGACAGCGGCCGAGACGCCGGATGTGTGGTCAGACGCTCCGAGCGGGGCGGCCGCGCCGCCGGGAGTGTGGGGTGCGGAGGAGCGTTCCGGCGAGACGGGCGTGGCCCCGGACGGCGTGGGAGTGCCGCCCGGGACCTCGGGCGACCTGGGCGCGCCGCCGGGCTGAGCGGCCGTTGCCCCGGCACCGCCGGGCTGAGCGGCCGTTGCCCCGGCACCGCCGGGCTGAGCGGGCGTTGGGCCGGTGCCGCCAGGCGGATTGGGCGTGGCTTCGTGTGGGGTGGGAGGGACCTCGGCCGGGGTGGGGGTACCGGTCGCCGGGGTGGGGGTACTGGTGGGTGGGGTGGAGGTACCCGTGGGTGGGGTGAGGCCGTGGGAATGGGCCAGGGCCAGGAGGGCGGGGCCGGCTATCAGGTCGGGGAAGGTGGAGCCGGTCAGGCCCAGGGGGAGGTAGGAGATTTCGCCGGCGCCACCCGATCGGCCCCGGTGCAGGCGGCCGTTCAGGATGACGGCCATGCCGACGCCGGTGCCCAGCGACAGCAGCGCGAAGGTGGTTTCGCCTTGGGCGGCGCCCAGCCGGTGTTCGGCCAGGCCCACCAGGTTGACCTCGTTCTCGACCAGGACGGGCAGGCCGCCCAGGCGGGCGCGCAGGCCGGGCAGGAGGTTGTCGTGCCAGGTGGGCAGCGCGCCGACGTAGGAGACGTCGCCGGTCTCGGGGTCGATGAGGCCGGGGGTGCCGACCACGACGCCGTCCAGGCGGCCGGGCTCCAGCTGGGCGTCCAGGAGGGCGTCGGTGATGGTGTCGAAGACGAGCTGGTCGGGTTCGGCGGCCGGGTCGAGGGGGCGGCGGGCGGAACCTACCTGGTTGCCTGTCAGGTCATTGACCGAGGCCAGTACTTCGCCTGCCCGCACCTCCACGCCCGCCACGTGCGCCCGGTCGGCGACCACGCCGTACAGGACGGCGTTCGGGCCGCGGCGCCGGGCCGGGGACTCGCCGACCGGGGTGATGAGGTTGCCGGCCTCCAGGCGGTCCACCAGATCGCCGATGGTGGCCCGGGAGAGCCCGGTGCGCTGCTGCAGCTCCGCTCTGGACAGGCTGCCGTGCTCCAGCAGCAGGTCGAAGGCCGCCCGGTCGTTGATGAGGCGGGCGGTGTGGGGCGAGGCGGTGCGCGGCATGGGCCAAGATGTACCACATAGCCTTTCTTTCTGGATACCATCCTGTTAATTTGCTGGCATGAGCGATCGATACGCACTCCTCGTCCCTGCTCCCCGGCACGCCGCGGCCCGGCCCGGCTCGTTCACGCTCGACGCGGGCACGCTTCTGCACGCGGAACCCGAGGTCGCCCACCTGGTACGGCGCCTCCTGCACCCCCTGAACCTGCCCCTCGCGCCGGGCTCCGCACCCGAGGGCGTGCTCTCGGTCCGGGTCGAGGACGGCGGGCAGGCAGGAGACGGCGGGCAGGCCGAGGGCTACCGGCTGCGCGTCTCCGGCGACGGCATCGCGATCACGGCGACGGACCTGGCCGGGGTACGGCATGCCGTACAGGCGCTGAAGCAGCTGCTCACGGCGGACGCGTGGCGGGCGGCGGCGCTGCCCGGACGGTGGGAGGCGCCGTGCGGCGAGATCGAGGACGCGCCCGCGGTCGGCTGGCGCGGCGGCATGCTCGACGTGTCACGACATTTCATGACCAAGGGGGCGGTGCTCAAGTACGTCGACCTCCTCGCCATGCACCGCATGAACCGCCTCCACCTCCACCTCACCGACGACCAGGGCTGGCGGGTCGAGAGCCGCCGGCACCCGGCGATCAACCGCAGGTCCACGCACCGGCCCGACACGCTCATCGGCCACCGGCGCCACTCCAACGACTACGACGGCACCCCGCACGGCGGCTACTACACCCTCGACGACCTCGCCGAGATCTCCGCGTACGCGGCGGAACGCGGGATCACCGTCGTGCCGGAACTGGACCTGCCAGGCCACGCGTCCGCTCTGCTGGCCGCCTTCCCCGAACTCGGCACCGGCAGCCGCGAGGTGCTCGGCGGCTGGGGCATCTCGGCCGGGGTGCTCAAGCCGATCCCCGCCGCCGTCACGCTGGTGTGCGAACTGCTGGACGAGGTGCTGGAGGCCGTCGACACCCCGTACGTGCACCTCGGCGGCGACGAGTGCCCGACCGAGGACTGGCCGCTCGACCCCGAGGTGTCCGCGCACATGGCCGCGCTCGGCATCACGCGGGCGCGCGAGATGCACGGCTGGTTCCTGCGCGAGATCGGCGAGCACCTGGCCACGCGGGGCAAGCGCATGATCGTCTGGGACGAGGGCTTCCAGAGCGGCGGCGTGCGCGCGGACTCGATCGTCATGTGCTGGCGCGGCGACGCGATCGCCCGCCAGGCCGCCGCGGCCGGGTACGACGTGGTCCGCGCCCCCACCTACCCCACCTACTTCGACTACGACCAGTCCACGCTGCCCACGGAGCCGCTGTCCATCGGCGGCCCGATCACGCTGGAGGACGCGGCGACGTTCGAGGTCCTGCCCGGCACCTGGTCGGAGGAGGAGCGCGGGCGCGTGCTGGGCGGGCAGTTCCAGGTGTGGCGCGAATACATCCCGGACGACCGCCACCTCGACTACATGACCTTCCCGAGGGCGTGCGCGATCGCGGAGGCCGTGTGGTCCGGCCGCCCCGCCGACTTCGCCGACCTGACGCGCCGCCTGAGCGAGGCGCACCTGGCCCGGCTGGAGGCCGCGGGCTGCGAGTACCGCCCGCTCGACGGCCCGCACCCGTGGCAGACCGGCGGCACCGGCCGCCGCACCCGCGAGACCAACGACCCGCACCGCACCCGCCAGAACTGGCTCGCCTGGCGCGCCCAGCTTCCCCCCACCGACGTGCACGTCTCCGCCGTCGACCGCATCTGAACCTTCTCCATACGTTACGGCCCAGCCACCCCGCCCCCACCCCCGCACGGGGCTGGGGGCACTCCAGGAAAACGGCAGGCAGGCCGCGCGGGGCGGGCCGCCGTTACGCCCGCCCCGTGGGCCGGCCAAGTGGCCAAGCAACCACACGCGGCCACAGGCACACGCAAAAGGCGGAACCAGCGGGCCGGGGCGGATGGGCCAAGCCCATGGGGTGGAACCGGTGGCAGGGCGGATGGGCGGAACCAGCGGGGCAGCGCCGATGCGCGGACCCAGTGGGCAGGACCGGCGGGCAGGGCTGGCGAGCGGGGCCAATGGGCAGAGCCGAGTGGGCAGAGCCGGGTGCGCAGAGCCGGGTGCGCAGAGCCGGGTGCGCAGAGCCGGGTGCGCAGAGCCGGGCGGGCAAGAGCCGGGCGGGCAGGGCTGTGGGTCAGGGCTTCAGGTTGGTCAGGACCGTGTCCAGGCGGCGGTAGCCCTCGCCCACCCCACGCTCCATGGGCGACCGGAGCGCGACATCCCGGACCTCCCGCGACGAGTAAGTGATCGTCGTGGTCAACGTGGTCCGCCCAGCGTGCTCGTCCAGGATCTGTGTGGTCAGCGACTCCCCCGCCACCCACTGGTCGTCGTACGACTCGGTGAACACCAGCCGCGACTCAGCCACGATCTCCCGATAAATCCCGCCATGCGCCATCTCCGCCCCACCGGGCCCGGCCGACACGTACCGCCACGCGCCGCCCACCCGCAGGTCGATCTCGCACCGCACGATCTGCCACCCCTGCGCCCCCAGCCACCGCGGCACCAGTCCGGGATCGGTCAGCGCCGCCCACAGCAGGCTCCGCGGCGCGTCGAACGGCCGGATCATGATGATCTCGGTCTCGCCGAGCGCCTCGACGGTGAGCGTCACGGCCGCTCCTTCAGCTCGTCCAGCAACGCGTCCAGCCGCTCGTAGCTCTCCTGCCAGAAGTCCCGGTAGTTCGCCAGCCAGTCGGTGGCCTCCTTGAGCGGGCGGGCCTCCAACCGGCAGGGACGGCGCTGGGCGTCGCGCCCGCGCGAGATGAGCCCGGCCCGCTCCAGCACCTTCAGATGCTTGGAGATCGCGGGCTGGCTCATCGCGAACGGCTCCGCCAGCTCGCCGACGGTCGCCTCCCCCGCGCGCAACCTGGCCAGGATGGCCCGGCGGGTCGGATCGGCCAGCGCGGCGAACGTGGCGTCCAGATGTTCATAACTGTCCAGTTCCATAACTAGACGGTTTTATACGACGCACCCATGCCGGATGTCAAGAGGACCTGGCCACCTGCGGACCCGAGCCGGTCGAGCCGCGCACGATCAGCTCCGGCTGGAAGACCAGCTCGGAGTGCCGCGGCGGCGCGCCGCCGAACGCCTCCATCAACGTCTGCACCGCCGCCGCCACCATCGCCCTGATCGGCTGCCGGACCGTCGTGAGCGGCGGATCGGTGAACGCGATCAGCGGCGAGTCGTCGTAGCCGACCACCGAGACGTCGCCCGGCACCGAAAGGCCGCGCTCGCGGCAGGCGCGGATCGCGCCGAGCGCCATGAGGTCGCTGGCGCACACGATGCCCGTGCAGCCCTGGTCGAGGAGCTGGGCGGCGGCGGCCTGCCCGCCCTCCACCGAGAACAGCGAATGGGCCACCAGGCCGGGACCGCCCACGGCCTCCCGGTAACCCTCCATCTTCCTGATCACCGGGACGAACCGGGCCGGCCCGGCCGCCAGGCCGATGCGCGCGTGCCCGAGGTCCACGAGATGCTGGACGGCCAGCTTCGCCGCCAGCCGGTCATCGGGGGAGATGAAGGGCGCCGGCACGTCGGCCGCGAAGCCGTTCAGCAGCACGATCGGCACGCCCTGGCCGATCAGCTGCACGTAGCGGTCGGAGCGCGCGGCGGTGTCGGCGTGCAGGCCGGACAGGAAGACGATCCCGCTCACCCCGCGCTCGACCAGCAGTTCGGTGAACTCGTCCTCGGCCGCGCCACCGGGCGTCTGGGTGCACAGCAGCGGCGTGTAGCCGTGCTGAACCAGCGCGCGCTCGAAGGCCTGGGCGAACGCCGGGAAGATCGGGTTCTCCAGTTCTGGCGTCACCAGCCCGACCAGTCCGGCGCTGCTCCGGCGCAGGCGGGGCGAACGCTCGTACCCCAGCACGTCGAGCGCGGCGAGGACGGCCTGCCGGGTCGCGGGCGAGACGCCCGGCCGGCCGTTGAGCACCCTGCTCACCGTGGCCTCGCTCACCTCGGCCTGGGCGGCGATGTCGGCGAGCCTCACAGCTTCGTGGCGCCCGCGGTCAGCCCCGTCACCAGGTGGCGCTGGACCAGCAGGAAGACCGCCGCGGCCGGGATCGCGATGAGCGCGGCGGCCGCGGTCAGCAGCCCCCAGTCCGACCAGTGCTGCCCGACGAACTGCTGGAGGCCGACGCCGAGCGTGCGCTTCTCCTCCTGCGACATGAACACGGTCGCGTAGGCGACCTCGCCCCAGGCGGTCATGAAGCAGTAGAAAGCGGTGACGGCCAGGCCGGGGCGGGCCAAAGGCAGCACCACCCGCCAGAACGCGCCGAACGGGCTGAGCCCGTCGACCATCCCGGCCTGGTCGATCTCCTGCGGGATGGTGTCGAAGTAGCTCTTCATCATCCAGGCGCAGAACGGCACCGCCACCGTCATGTACGCGATGACCAGCCCGGGAAGCTGGTTGAGCAGCTTGAGCGAGGCCATCAGGTTGTACAGGGGCACGATGAGGATCGCCACCGGGAACATCTGGGTGATCAGCAGCAGCCACATGACGCCCCGGTAGCCGGGGAAGCGGAAGCGGCTGATCGCGTACCCGGTGGTCGCGGCCAGGAACACGCCGAGCAGCATGGTCAGCCCGGCGACGAGCACCGAGTTGAGCAGCCACGTCGGGAACGCGGTCTCCGACAGCACCCGGCCGTAGTTGCCGAGCGAGGGGCTGTTGAACAGCTCCAGCTCGGTCGAGAGCCAGCCGTCGCGCGGCTTGAGCGAGGTCAGGATCAGCCACACGACCGGGAAGATCGAGATCAGCGAGGCGACGATCAGCGTCGCGTGCAAGGCGATCGACGCCAGCGGGCTTCTCTCGCCCCTCTTATGCTGCTTTTTCACCACACCTCCCCGGTCTTGCGCAGGGCCCGCCGGTAGCCGAAGGCCATGAGCACGAGCAGCAGCAGGATGATGACGCCCCAGGTGGCGGAGCCGGAGTAGTTCCTGACGCCGGTGAAGGCCTCGCGGAAGGCATAGGTCACCAGGATCTCCGTCTCGCTGCCCGGTCCGCCGCCGGTCACGAGGAAGATGACGGGGAACATGTTGAACGTCCAGATCGTGCCGAGCAGGATCACCGTGCTGGAGACGGCCCGCAGCGACGGCAGCGTGATGTTGGTGAACCGCTGCCACGGCGAGGCGCCGTCCACCTCGGCCGCCTCGTAGAGCTCCTTGGGGATCGACTGCAGCCCGCCGAGCATGGCGACCATCATGAACGGCACGCCGAGCCACACGTTGACCGCGATCACCGCGATCCTGGCGGTGAACGGGTCGTTCAGCCAGCCCACCGCGCCGAGCCCGGCCGCCTCCAGCATCGCGTTGATGACGCCGTAGTCGCTGTTGTAGAGGTAACGCCAGATGAACGCGGCCACGAACGCGGGGATCGCCCACGGCAGGATCAGCAGCACCCGGTAGACCGAGCGGAAACGCAGCTTGCGGTGCAGGAGTACGGCCAGCCCGAGCCCCAGCCCGTAGTGCAGGGCCACGCAGGCCACGGTCCAGGTGACCGTCCAGCCGAGCTTGGCCCAGAACAGCCCGCTGCCGAGGATGTCCAGGTAGTTGTCCAGCCCCACGAACTCGTAGCGGGACGGGATGACGTTGACCCCGATCGTCCGGCCGACGTTGGCCTCGGTGGCGTCGGTGAGCGACAGGTAGACGCCGCGGGCCAGCGGCCAGCCGATCAGCACCGCCATGACGATGAGCACGGGGGCCACCATCGCCCAGGCGTACCAGTGGCGCAGCCAGGCCCGGCGCGGGCCGCGGGCACGCCCCGCCGCCCGCCGCCCCCGCTCAGATGCGCGCGAGTCCGGCACGCGTCAGCTCCAGTCCTTGAAGATGCCGCGGTACTTCTCGTCGACCGTCTTCACCATCTGCTCGGGCGTCTCCTTGCCGCCGACCAGCGCCTGGTAGCCCTCGAGCAGCGGCTGGAACAGCTGGCCGCCCTCGGGGATCCACGGCCGCGGCAGGGCCGAGTCGAGCACCGGCTTGAACACGGTGACGTCCTTGTTCGCGGTGACCGCCGGGTCGGTGAAGGCCGAGGTACGCGGCGGCAGCAGGCCGAGCTTGCCGGACATCTTGGCCAGGCTCTCCTTGGAGGTCATGAACCTGACGAACTCATAGCTGGCCGGGATGTTCTTGGAACCGGCGTAGATCGCCAGGTTGTGGCCACCGGTCGGGGCACCGGCCTTGACGCTGCCCGCGGGGACCGGCGCGATGCCCAGGTTCGCCTTGTCCTTGAACTCCGCGCCCTGGTAGATCTCCGACAGCGCCCAAGGGCCGTTGTAGATCATCGCGGCCTTGCCGTCCTTGAAGGCGGTCATCGCGTTGACGTAGCTGTCCTGTACGGCGGGCTTCGCGGCGGCCCCCGAGGTCACGAGGTCGGAGATGGTCCGCATGGCCTTCACGTTGGCCGGGGAGTTGACCACGATCTTCTTGGCGGCCACGTCGAGGGTGTCGCCGCCTTCGCCGTACATGAAGGGGAGCAGGAAGTAGGCGTCGACGTTGAGCGCCAGGCCGGTGACGCCGGCCTTGGACTTGACGTCGAGGGCGAACTGCTTGAGCTCGGTGACGTTCTTGGGCGGCTCGGTGTGGCCGGCCTTCTCCAGGAGCTTCTTGTTGTAGAGCAGGGCGAGGGTGTCGGTGACCTGGGGCACCGCATACGTCTTGTCCTGATATTTCGTGCTACTGAGGGGTCCGGGGAGGAAGTCCGCCTCGTTGTCGATCGCCCGGGATCCGTCGAGCGGCTGCAGGTAGCCCAGCGAGGCGAACTGCGACGTCCAGGCCACCTCGGCGCGGATCACGTCGGGCGCCCCGGTGCCCGCCTGGGCCGCGGTCTGGAACTGGTTCTGCGCCTGGTCGAAGGGCACGTTGACGTACTTGACCTTGATGGCCGGGTACTTGCCCTCGAACTCCTTGATCAGCTCCTGGAAGACCGGCCCCTCACTGTCGGGCCTGGTGGTGTCCCACCAGATGATCTCACCGCTGATCTTCGACGGGTCGGCGGCCGACTGCGCCGGGGCAGGAGCCGCGCTCTCACCACCGCCACAGGCGGAAACCGCCAGCGCAAGGGCCGCCACGACCGCCGCAGCAGGGAAGGCTCGCCGCATGGTCCATCTCCTCGAGTACTCGAAACCGGGGTCAAGCAACCGGGACGTTACGCTCGCATGACCAATTTCGGAAGAACTTTCTGCAAGGTCTGCAAACTTGTTACATCTGAAGCCCTGATCTTCAGCATTTTTGCTGCAATCCCCTGCAAGGCTCTCCGCAAACGCGTACGTTCCGGGCAACGTCCTCCATTTCTCCTGGAGTGCCCGTGAGCTCCCGCCCCGCCTTACGCACGCTCACCGCCCTCGCCCTGGCCGCCGCGCTGGTCGCCGTACCGGCGGGCAGAGGTATCGCGGGCAGAGGCACGGCGGCGCCGGGCGGCGGACCCGTGACGACGCCGCCGAGCGACCGGGCGCAACCGGGGGACGAGTCGCTGGCCAGGGACGCCGCGCGCAACGAGTTGTCACGCGAGCGCTTCTACTTCGCCATGACCGACCGTTTCGCCAACGGCGACCCGGCCAACGACCGCGGCGGCCTCCGGGGGGACCGGCAGAGCACCGGGTTCGACCCGGCCGACAAGGGCTACTACCAGGGCGGCGACCTCAAGGGCCTGATCGCCGGGCTCGACTACATCCAGGGACTCGGGACAACCGCCCTCTGGATCACCCCCGCCTTCCAGAACCGCCCCGTCCAGCAGGACTCGGCCGGATATCACGGCTACTGGATCACCGACTTCACCCGCATCGACCCCCACCTGGGCACGAACGCGGAGATGAAACAGCTGGTCAAGCTGGCACACCGGCGCGGCATGAAGGTGTTCTTCGACATCATCACCAACCACACCGCCGACGTCATCGACTACGCCGAGGGCTCGCGGGCCTACCGCTCGAAGGGTGCCTACCCCTACGTCGACACCGAGGGCAGGCCTTTCGACGACCGCGACCACGCGGGCCGCGAGACCTTCCCCGAGGTCGGCGCCGGGTCGTTCCCGTACACGCCCGTCGGCTCGCGCACCGCCAAGACGCCGCGCTGGCTCAACGACCCGGCGATGTACCACAACCGCGGCGACTCCACCTTCACCGGCGAAAGCTCCGAGTACGGCGACTTCTCCGGCCTCGACGACCTGTGGACCGAGCGCCCCGAGGTCGTCCAGGGCATGATCGACATCTACCGCACGTGGGTGAAGGAGACCGGCGTCGACGGCTTCCGCATCGACACCGCCAAGCACGTGAACATGGAATTCTGGGAGCGCTTCTCCCCCGCGGTCAACCGGGGCCGGTTCTTCGTGTTCGGCGAGGTGTTCAGCTCCGACCCCGCCTTCACCAGCCGCTACTCCACCCGCGGCGGCATGGACGCCACCCTCGACTTCCCCTTCCAGGACGCCGCCCGCTCCTACGCGGGCGGCAAGGGCGGCGCCGCCAAGCTCTCCGCCCTGTACGCGGCCGACGACCACCACCTCGACGCCGACTCCAACGCCGCCTCCCTGCCGACCTTCCTCGGCAACCACGACATGGGCCGCATCGGGCACTTCCTGGCCGTCTCCCGCGAGTTCGCGATTACTGAAGCGGCTGTCCGGTCGAACTCGCGGCTGCAGGGTAGCTCGTGATGGGGTTCGAGTGCTTCGGTTCACGAACTGGGAGCAGAGGCGGCCGCATCGTCCGGCCCGGTGAGGCTCTGCCGGGCCTTGGCCCACGCGTCGTCGAACTCGATGAGCGTTAGCGGCTGAGGGTCGTGGCCTTCCCACTCGTGGACAGGCAGTTCCGCGGTTCGGCCGTAGGTGGCTTCATATCGGGTGATGTCGCCGGTCTCGAAGGCGGCCTGCCACTCGGTCAGGGAGGCGGCGGCGAGGGGACGCTGGTCAAGACCTTGGAACTCGATTTGGCGGGTGACCCAGCCGTCGTCTGCGGTCTCGATGTAGAACCAGATGTCTTCCTCGTCCCAGTAGGCGCGAAACCAGCTCTTCATGGCGACTCTTCAGCCGGCAGTGTCGAACGCAATCGCCTTATCGTCCTCAAGATCTCGGCACGGTTCTTGGCTGTCTTGAGCCAGGTAGGGAGGCGCTCTACCAGGCTCGACGGAGCCCAAGCCACCAGATCTCCGCGTTCGCGCAGCTTCGCGGCCACATAGGCCTCCAGGAGATCGAGATGGTGGACGTTGTAAGCCCAGAGGACGTGTCCGCAGCAGCTTGCCTGCAACCACACTGGCCGTTGGAAGAAAGGGTCAACAGGACCGCCGACGATGGCGGAGCTGACTGTCTCGTCCTTGAAGAAGCCGCACTTCTTGCAGTGCAAGCGCCGGCGGAGGCTCATAAACCCGGCGGAAGCTCCCTCGCCATCCTCGGGCGCCGCAAGGTGCGGCATGACGACAGCGCACCCTTCGCATCGAGGGCAGCGCACCAGCACCTTGTCGATGAAGTCGTACCCGTACTTGCGTTCGCGCCGATCCCGAAACCGACTATCAGGACCCGATGCACTCCCAGTCACGCGATCAGCCTCGTCGCCATGCCGCCCAGATTCTCGATCACGGCCCGGCCCGTCAACTGCATTGATGCCGAGACCGGCAGATCGCCGATCTCGCCTCCCGCACCTTCGAACAAGGAGAAGACCAGTCATGTCTATCGGAGACACCACGATCACCATCGTCGGTAACCTGACCGACGATCCCTCGTTGAATTTTTCGCCGCAGGACGCCCCGGCGGCCGAGCTCCTCCAGCGCGACAAGCTCGCCCACGAGCTCATGTACCTGACCCGCGGCCAGCCGGTCGTCTACTACGGCGACGAGCAGGGCTTCACCGGCGCGGGCGGCGACAAGGACGCCCGCGCCTCACTGTTCGCCTCCCGCACCCCCGACTACCTCGACGACGACCTGATCGGCACCGACGCCACCCACGCCGGCGACAACCACGACCCGTCCCACCCGCTGTACCGCCACATCGCCGCCCTGGCCGGCCTCCGCGACCGCCACCCCGCCCTGGCCGACGGCGCCCAGGTGGAGCGGCTGTCCGAGGCGGGCCTCTACGCCTTCTCCCGCATCGACGCCCGGCAGCAGGTCGAGTACGTGGTCGCGATCAACAACGCCACGGCACCCGCGAGCGCGCGCGTCCCGACCTACTCCCCGTCCACCCCCTTCCACCAGCTGTACGGCCCCGCCCCAACCACCACAACCCCGGACACCAAGCCGCCCACAGGCCCGCCCGTCTCAGCGGCCCCAGGCACGGCCACCCCGGACGGGACCATCCCGCCGAGCGAGGGTGTGGCCGCCCCACCAAGCGAGGGCAGGAAGACGGCCCCGGGCACGACCGCCTCGCCGGGCGAAGTCACCGAGGCCGCCCCGGACGCGGGCGCCTCGCCGAGCAAGGGCACGAAGGCCGCTCCGGTCACCACGACGACCGAGCCCGCGGGTGCGCGACCGGCCGCCTCGACCACGGGAGCCACGCTGACCTCGGGGGCGGACGCCGCGCTCGACGTGAGCGTTCCCCCGATGTCCGCCGTCGTCTTCCGGGCGGGCGGCAAGCTCGCCACTCCGGCCCAGGGCCCCAGGATCTCGCTCACGCTGCCCGGCGAGGAGATCCGCGGCACCCCCGAGGACGAGCGGGTCGAGATCAGGGCGACGGTCCCGGGCGGCGGGTTCGACCAGGTCACCTTCGTGGCCAAGGCGGGTGACGGGCCGTGGCGGGTGCTGGGGACCGATGACGCGCCGGGCACCGGCCGTACGTACCGGATATTTCATGACCTGAGGGGAATCGCGGCCGGAACCCCGATCCTCTACAAGGCGGTCGTCAAGGATTCCGCGGGACGGCACGCCTCGGCCACCGCCCAGGCCAGAAAGGGCCCCGGCCCGAAACCGGGCGAGCCCGTCACCCGCGACTGGCTGGTCGTGCACTACCAGCGCCAGGACTCCGACGGCTGGGGCCTGCACGTCTGGGGCGACGTCGAGCGGCCCACCGAGTGGGGCACGCCGGCGGCCTTCCAGGGCGAGGACGCGTTCGGCCGGTTCGCCTGGATCAAGCTCAAGCCCGGCGCCACCAGCGTCGGCCTCCTCCCCCACAAGGGCGACGAAAAGGACGGCGGCGACCGTGAGGTCAACCCGGCGCGCACCGGCGAGGTCTGGCTCGTGCCGGGCAAGGAGCCGGTGTACGCCTCTCGCCAGGCCGCCCAGGGCTACACCACGGTGCGCTACCGGCGCCCCGACGGCGCGTACACCGGCTGGGGCCTGCATCTCTGGGGCGAGGCGGTGGCCGAGCCGACCGACTGGGCCGGCCCGAAGCCGCCGGACGGCATCGACTCCTTCGGCGCGTTCTGGAAGGTGCCGCTCAAAGCCCCTGACCGGCCGGTGAACTTCATCGTGCACCGGGGCGACGAGAAGGATCCGGGCCCGGACCAGACGTTCACCGGCCCGGAGGCGTACGTGAACTCAGGCCAGGCGCGGGTCCACGCGACCCGCGCGGCGGCGGACGGCGTCGCGGTGCTGCACTACCACCGGCCCGACGGGAACTACGACGACTGGGGCCTGCACGTGTGGGGCGGCGCGGCCACCCCGACGGAGTGGAACGCCCCGCTGCATCCGTCCGGTCGCGACGCCTTCGGTGTGTACTGGAGGGTGCCGCTGGCCGACGGCGCGAAGGGACTGAGTTACGTCGTGCACAAGGGCGAGGAGAAGGACCAGCCGGCCGACCAGCGCCTGGACGGCGACGAGGCGTGGAAGCTGTCGGGCGCCGACGGGTACGTGCTGCCGCAGCGGGCGGGCGGCGCGGACGTGGACCTGAGGAAGCTGCGCGCCCACTGGATCGCCCGCGACACCGTCGTCTGGCAGGCCGGCGACGACACCGTCAAGGCACTCGAGTCGACGACGGGCACGGTCAAGCGGCTCGTCCGGCTGCTGCCCGGCACGCTCACCGACGCGCAGAAGGCCAGGTGGCCGCACCTCAAGGCGCTGCCCGCCTTCAGGGTGGACCCGCGCGACGCCGCCCTGGTGCCCGAGGCGCTGCGCGGCCAGGTGGCGGCGGTGGAGCGCGACGCGGACGGCAGGCTGCTGACCGCGTCCGGCGTCCAGCTGCCCGGCGTGCTCGACGACCTGTACGCCACCGACGAGCCGCTCGGCTACACCGGCGGCCGTCTCGCCCTGTGGGCCCCGACCGCCCAGCGGGTACGGCTGGCCCTGTACGACGGCGACTCGGCGGCGTACACGGAACACGCCATGCGGCGCGAGGCGAAGACCGGCGTGTGGTCCGTGCGCGTCCCCCGATCCTGGCACGGGCGCGACTACACCTACCTCGTCACCGTCCACTCCCCCGCGCACGGCGGCGTCGTCACCAACGAGGTCACCGACCCCTACGGCCTGGCGGTGGCCGCCGACGGCGTGCGCAGCAGGCTCGCCGACCTGGACGCGCAGCGCCCGCCCGGCTGGACGGATCTCGCCAAGCCCCCGCCCCAACCCGCCAAGACCATCTACGAGCTTCACGTACGCGACTTCTCGGCCGCCGACCCCACCGTCCCGCAAGACCTGCGCGGCACCTACCGGGCGTTCACCGGCGACGGCGCGGGCATGCAGGCGCTGCGCGACCTGGCCCGCGACGGTCTCACCCACGTGCATCTGCTGCCCGTCTTCGACCTGGCCACCGTGCCGGAACGCCGGGCCGACCGGAGCGAGCCGCCCTGCGACCTGGCCGCGCTGCCGCCGGACTCGCCGCTGCAACAGGAGTGCGTCGCCAAGACGGCGGCCAAGGACGGCTTCAACTGGGGCTACGACCCGCTGCACTACACCGTGCCCGAGGGCTCGTACGCCACCGACCCCGACGCCCGCACCCGCGAGTTCCGCTCGATGGTGGCCGCGCTCAACCGTTCGGGGCTGCGCGTGGTCATGGACGTCGTCTACAACCACACCCACTCCATGGACGTGCTGGACACGATCGTGCCCGGCTACTACCACCGGCTCCTGCCCGACGGCACCGTCGCCACCTCCACGTGCTGCCCGAACACCGCGCCCGAGCACGCCATGATGGGCCGGCTCGTGGTCGACTCGGTCGTCACCTGGGCCCGCGACTACAAGGTGGACGGCTTCCGCTTCGACCTCATGGGACACCACCCGAAGGCCAACATCCTGGCCGTGCGCCGGGCCCTGGACGCCCTGACACCTGCCGAAGACGGCGTGAACGGCAAGGACATCCTGCTGTACGGCGAGGGCTGGAACTTCGGCGAGGTGGCCGACGACGCCCGCTTCGAGCAGGCCACGCAGGCCAACCTGGCCGGGACCGGGATCGCCACCTTCAACGACCGGCTGCGTGACGGGGTGCGGGGCGGCGGGCCGTTCGACGCCGACCCGCGCGTGCAGGGTTTCGGCTCCGGTCTGGCCGGCGACCTCAACGGCGGCCCGGCGAACGGGGACGCGGCGGCGCGCCTGGCGCACTACCGGGACCTCATCATGCTCGGGCTGACCGGCAACCTGCGCGACTACGTGCTGCCCGACGGCCGTACCGGCGCGGATGTGCTCTACAACGGCCACAAGGCCGGATATGCCGCCCACCCCTCTGATGTCGTGACATATGTGGACGCGCATGACAACGAGACGCTTTACGATGCGCTCGCCTACAAGCTCCCGCCCGCCACGGACATGGCGGCGCGGGTGCGGATGCAGGCGCTCTCGCTGGCCACGGCGCTGCTGGGGCAGGGGACCGCGTTCGTGCACGCCGGCAGCGAGCGGCTGCGCTCGAAGTCGCTGGACCGCAACTCCTACGACTCCGGCGACTGGTTCAACCGCCTGCACTGGGACTGCGCGCGGGGCAACGGCTTCGGCGCCGGGCTGCCGCCGAAGGCGGACAACGAGGCCAGGTGGCCCTACGCGCGGCCACTGCTGGCCGATCCGGGACTGCGGCCGGACTGCGCGGCCATCTCCGCGGCGCGGGCGCGGTTCGGGGAGTTCCTGCGCATCCGGGGCTCCTCCCCGCTGTTCGCGCTGGGCGCGCGGGCGCACGAGCGGGTCTCCTTCCCGGCCGCGCCGCCGGGCGTGATCGCCATGCGCCTGGACGGCACCGGCCTGGACCCGCGCTGGACGGCGGTCACCGTCGTCTTCAACGCCACCCCCGAGGCGCGCGGCGTGACCGTGCCGGAACTGAAGGGCACCGCGACCACGCTCCACCCGGAGCAGGCCGACCCGGTGGCCGGGCAGTCCCGCTTCGACGCCGCCACCGGCGCGCTCACCGTGCCGGGCCGGACGGCCGCGGTCTTCGTGAGCGCGCCCTAGAATCCGCCTGTGGACCACCGGCTCATTCAGGCGGCGCTGGAATGCATCGCCACCTACGGCTACCGCAAGACCTCCCTGAGCGACGTGGCCGCCAAAGCCGGGGTCTCGCGGGCCACCGTCTACCGCGCGTTCGGCTCCAAGGACCGGATGGGCGAACTCGTGGTACGCCACGAGGGCACCAGGTTCATCGAGCAGATCGAGGAGATCTTCGCCTCCGGCGAGCCGCCCCAGGAGCAGATCGCGCGCTCGGTGGAGTTCGCGCTGGAGTTCACCGGCAACCACGACGTGCTGCAGCGCATGCTCATGGAGGAGCCGGAGGAGCTGTTCACGATGCTCATCGAACGGCCGGGCCACACGGCGTTCATCACGTTCCTGACCGAGGGGATGGCGCCGTTCCTGGCGGCCGGCCCGAACGCCCACCTGCTGCGGGTCACGCCCGAGCAGGCCGTCGAGTTCACCACCCGGGTGATCCTCAGCCTGATCGCCCACCCGACCACCTCGCTCGGCGGCAGCGCGGAGATCGCCCGGTTCATATGGGCAGCGATTGGCCGCCCAGCGTGACCCGCATGAACCATTCCTCGGTCCGCGCCACGGCCGGATGGTCGCGGTGGGCGTCGAGCACCCAGCGCCACGTGGGGTCGGCCCGGGCCTGTTCGTCGTAGGCCCGCCGGACGACGTCGGGCGGGGCGCCGTCCTCCAGGAGCGCGTCCATGCGGGCGCCGAGCGCGGCGTACCACCGCCGCGCCAGATCGCTCAGCACGTCCTCGGGAACCGCCGGATCGCCGCTCGCCCCGGCCCTCGCCAGGGCGGCCTGGAGTTCCTCTCGCCGGGTCCGCATCGACCCTCCTCAACCGAGACGCTGAGACGAATGGATCTAGCTGTCTCATGTCTACTACACCCAGGAGGACGGCGGGCGGCGATCGCCCGTGAGCCCCGTCACACGCGGCGCCCTCAGCACGACTACGGGCGGCGGGACGAGCGGTGATCTCCCGTGAGGCCCGTCACACGCGGCGCCCCTACGGCAGCGACGGGCGGCGGGAGCGGTGGCGGGCGCGGCGGGTGAGCTGCGGGGCGTCGAGGATGAGGAGGTCGCCGCCGTCCCTGGTGATCCAGCCCCGGCGGGTGAAGTCGCCGAGGATCTGGTTCACGCGCTCGCGCGAGGCCCGCACGTGGTGGGCGAGGTCGTCCTGGCTGAGGTCCAGCGTCAGGCGCAGCCCCACGCTGGTACGGCGGGCGAACCGGGCCCCCTGCTCCACCAGCACCCTGGCCACCCGGGTGGCCACGTCCACGCCCGCGGCGTCCTCGATGCGGTCGTTCATGCGCCGGATGCGCGCGGCCAGCAGGCACATGACCCGGCGGGCCGCCTCGGGATGCCGGTCGATCCAGTCCGACATCTCCTTGACCGGAGCGCGGTAGGCGGTCGTGTCCTGGACGGCGGTGGCCGTGGCCTGGCGCGGGGCCGCGTCGAACAGGCACAGCTCGCCCAGGAGTTCCCCCGGTCCGGCCATGGTCAGCAGGATCTCGCCGCCTTCCGGGCTCGGCCTGGTCGCCTTCACCTTGCCGCTCAGCAGGACCAGGACGCAGTCACCCGGCTCCCCCTCGGTGAACAGCCGGGCGCCGCGCGGGAAGGCGGCCCGCGCGGCCAGCGCGAGGAAGCCGGCCACCACCTCCTCCGCCAGCCCGTCCAGCAGCGGGATCCCGCCGGTCATGGCAGCAGTCCGAAGGTCTGGGCGAGGGCGTACTCGTCGGCCAGGAACCAGGCTTCGACCACCTTGCCCGCGGCCAGGCGCCAGATGCCGACCTCCAGCACCTCCACCGGCCGCCCCGTCGGCTCGTGGCCGAACAGCGGGCCGCCGTGGGTGGCGTGGATGGTCCACACCGCCCACACCCGGTCCCCCTTGGCGATCATCGCGTGAATCTCGTCGGCCCGGTCGGGCAGGCCCTCCGGCGCGTAGGCGGCGCCGGAGCGCGCGGCCAGGTGGGCCATGCCCCGCCGGTGGATCCGGGCGCCGGGCGCCATGTGGGCCTTCCGGCCCTCCACGGTGGCGTGGCGCAGGGCGCGCACGACCTCCAGGTTGCGCAGTTCCTCGTCGGTGTGCGCCTGCGCGGCGGGCTCTACCAGCAACGGAGTGCTCCTCTCACGGGCTCCCCTGATTCCAGGCTCTCATGGGCTGGTCAGGAAATATCCGGACACGTCGATGGGCTTTTCGGCCAGCCCGTACGTGCGCATGGCGTCGGCGATGCGCTGCACCTGCGGACGCAGCGTGGCGACGTCCGCCGTCTCCAGGTACCTGTTGACGATGACCTTGTTCGCCACGGCCGCGTCGATCGTGGTGAACTTCGGCAGCGCCGCCTTCACCTCCGCCGGATGGGCGTTGGCGTAGGCGGTCGCCTTGAGCAGGGCCCGCCGGAACCCGGCCAGCGCCTTGCCGTTGGCCGCGGCGTACTTGTCCGAGACCAGGTAGCCGCCCACGGCGTACCCCTCCAGCTCCCCGGAGGAGGTGTCGTAGACGGACCTGGCCCCGAGCTGGTCGATCATGAGTGTCCTGAACGGGTCGCTCGTGCAGGTCGCGGCCACCTCTCCGGACTCCAGCACGTTCGCGTGCTCCGGCGGCGCCACCGGCGTGAACGCGATCGTGTCCGCGGGCAGCCCCCTCGCCTTGAGTTCCGAGCGCACGTTGAGGATGCAGACCGTGCTCGGCGACAGCACGGCCAGTTTCTGCCCCTTCAGGTCCGCCAGGCTCCGGGCGCGCGAGCCCTTGCCCACGAGCACCTGCTGCGACCCGGTGACCGCGGTGTCGGTCAGGGCGACGAGCTTGACGCCGAGGCCCTTGGAGTAGGCGCTCAGCCCGCTCACCACGTTGGACCAGGCCATGTCCACCTGACCGCCGACGACCGCCTCGACGGTGCTGCCCGAGCCGAGGTCCACGTCGGCTGTGACGGTCAGGCCCTCGGCGGCGAAGAAGCCCTTGTCCATGGCCAGGTGCAGCGGAACGTTGCTGACGTTGGCCGGATTGCTGATGGTGATCGCGACGGGGCCGCCCGGGGAGGCCGGTGCCGGCCCGCCCCCGCAGCCGGCGACGAGCAGGGCTGCCACGCAGATGACGATGGTGCGTTTCACGGGGCTCTCCTCAGGACGCGTCTTTGATGTGCTGGGCCACGACGCTGCGCTGGCGCACGAACGCCGGCAGCGACTTGGTGACGATCTGATCGCGTACGCGAGGCAGCTCGATGACGAGCTCGGCCAGCACGCTCCCCGGCGACCTGCGCAGGACGACGAGCCGGTCGGCCAGATAGACCGACTCGTCGATGTCGTGGGTGACGAACAGGATCGTCATCCCGAACTCCAGATGGACCCGGCGGGTCAGGTCCTCCAGGCCCGAGCGGGTCTGGGCGTCGACGGAGGCGAACGGCTCGTCCATCAGCAGCACCTTCGGCCGGTAGGCCAGCGCGCGGGCGATGGCCACGCGCTGCTGCATGCCGCCGGACAGCTGCCAGGGGTAGCGCTCGTGCCTGCCCTCCAGCCCGACCGCGGCCAGCGAGCGTTCCACCCGCTCCTGGCGCTCGGCCTTCGGCTGCCGCAGCGTCTCCAGCGGGAACGCGACGTTCTGTCCCACCGTCATCCACGGGAACAGCGAGCGCCCGTAGTCCTGGAAGACCACGGCCAAGCCATCCGGGACGCCGCGTACCTCCTCGCCGTGCACCCGCACCTCGCCGCGCGTGGCCGGGATCAGCCCCGCCACGCACTTGAGCAGCGTCGTCTTGCCGCATCCCGACGGTCCGACGATCGACAGCAGCTCGCCCTCCCGCACCTCGAAGGAGAGGTCGTGCAGCGCCGGGTTCCCCTCCCCGTAGGTCTTGGACAGGTTGCTCACCTGGAGTGCGGTCATGACGGGCGACTCCTTAGAACGCGCCGCTCGGCGGCGAGGAAGAGCACGTTGAGCAGGTATCCGAGCAGGCCGAGCAGGACGATCGCCGCCCACACGTCGAGGATCTCGAAGGTGCGCTGGGCGGTGATGAGGAAGTGGCCGAGCCCGTGGTCGGCCAGCAGCCACTCCGACAGCACCATGAGGATGAGCGAGAGCGACAACGTCACCCGCATGCCCGCGATGATCTTCGGCAGCGCGGCCGGGATCACCACCCGCAGGAGCTGGGTGCGGGACGGGATGTGGAAGGCACGGGCCGTCTCCAGGTACATGGGGTCCACCGACCGCACCCCCTGCAGGGTGTTGAGCAGCACCGGCCACACGCAGCCGAAGGTGATCAGCCCGATCCGCATGAGGTCGCCGGAGCCGAAGACCAGCAGGAACACCGGGACGATCGCCGGCTTGGGCAGCGAACGCAGGAAGCCGACCGGCGGATCGACGTATCCGGCGGCGGCCTTCCACCGCCCGGCGGCCAGCCCGACGACCACCCCGGCCGCCGCCCCGGCCAGCCAGCCGGTCAGCGCCCTGAGCACGCTGGGCCCGGCGTCCCGCCAGAACCGCTCGGTCAGCAGCGGCTCGCTGAACCACAGCTCGGCCACCCGCCCCGCGATCCGCCCCGGCGGCGGGAAGAACGGCGAGCCCGCGGCCAGCGCGGCCCACTGCCAGAGCAGCACGGCCAGCACCACCGGCCCGAGCCGGGCGAGCGCCCCCTGGGCCAGCCCGCGCGCTCTCCCGCCCGCCGGGGCGTGCGCGGCGCTCACGAGGGTCCCTTCCCGTCCCAGACCACCAGGCGGTTCGTCACCGCGACGGTGATCCCGTTCATCAGGTAGCCGAGCACTCCGGCGAGCGTCACCGCGGCGAAGACGGTGTCGGCGTGGAATCCGGCATAGCTGGCGCGCAGGATGAAGTAGCCGACCCCGTCGCGCGTGCCGACCGCGATCTCGGCGGCGATGCCCACGGTCAGCCCGGTGGCCAGCGCCAGCCGCAGCCCCGTGAGCATGAGCGGCAGCGCGCTCGGCAGCACGACCCGCCACCAGGTCCGCGGCACCGGCACCCGGAAGGCGCGGGCGGTCTCCATCGCGACCGGGTCGACGCCGCGCACGCCGTAGACGGTGTTGAACAACAGCGGCCACACGGCCACGAACGCCACGATCGTCACCTTCATCGACAGTCCCTGGCCCATGACCAGGACCAGCAGCGGGATGATCGCGATCCCCGGCACCGACCGCAACGAGTCGATGATCGGCGTCAGCCCCAGCGCGGCCGGCCGGTAGGAGCCGATGAGCACGCCGAGCGGCACCGCGATCGCCGTGGCCAGCGCCACGCCCCCGAGCACCGCCACGAGCGTGGCCCACACCTCGGCCAGGAACGCCGGATCCACCAGCAGCCGCAGCGCCTCGCCCAGGATCACCCCGGCGGGTGGCAGCAGCCGCGGGTCGACCAGCTCCAGCCGGGCGAACACCTCGAAGGCGAGGGTCAGCAGCGCGGCGCCCGCCGTACCCCTGAGGAAGGCGGCGAGCGCGCCGCGAGGAGAGGTGCGGCGGCGCACGCCGGGGCGGCGCGGCTCGGCGCGCACGCCGGTGGTGGTGACGGGCGCGTTCACGGCGCCCCCGCCGGTCCCGCGGAGACCTTCCCGGTACGGCCGGCCGAGACGATCACCCCCGCCAGCAGTCCCGCGCCCACGAGCACCGCGCCCCAGGTGGCGCCGGCCAGCGAGAGCCCCAGCAGCGTGTCCACGGCCAGCGCGCCCGGCCCGGTGAAGGCGATGCAGCAGGTGGCGGCGAGCAGCACCAGCTCGTACTCGAAGCCGTTGCGGCGGCGCGAGAGCCCGTTCGGCAGATGCAGGATGACGATGTTGGCGAACGTGCCGGTCAGCATCAGCACCGCGAGCGGCGTCAGCGCCCCGGCGGCCAGCAGCAGCCCGCCGGCGGTCTCGGCCAGACCCGCCACCGCCGCCATCAGCAGCGGCGGCCGGTAGCCCATGCGGCCGAAGAACGCGGCGGCGCCCTTCAGCCCGTCGGCGCCCCACCAGCCGAACAGCTTCTCCGTGCCGTGGTAGGCCATGACCAGGCCGACCGCCAGGCGGAGGATCAGCAACCCGATGTCCATCACCGTGCTCCGTTCAGCTGAAGGCGGGAAGTACCTGGTCGAGGAACAGGCGCAGCGACCGGTCGGAGACCTCGGGCGGCATGAACCCGTAGTTGAACAGCAGCGCCATGTGCCGGACTCCGGCCGCCTCGTACTCCCTGATCTGCTCGGACACCGACCCGGGGTGGCCGATGAGCATGGCCTGGTCGAGGAACTCGTCGGGGTTTTGCGGCGAGACGCCGACGACGCTCTTGAGGTGGGCGGCGTCGCGCACGTCCTTGACCATGCCGAAGCTGCGCCGCTGGTGCTCGGCCATGAGCACGAGGCGCTCGCGGATCTCCCGTTCGGCCTGCTCGTCGGTGTCGGCCACGTAGACCTGCTTCTGGACCATGCTCCAGTCGAGCCTGTCCTGCACGGCTTCCTCGCCGAGGCCGCCGTCGCGCAGCGCCTGCTCGTAGACGCGCCAGCGGGCGGTCAGCGGCTGCGGTTTCTCCCGGGCGGTGAACAGGTACCAGCCCTTGCGGCCGGTCCATTCGGCGCCGGAATCGCTCTGGGTGGCGCGGGCGAAGGCGGGGGCGGCGCGGTGGTGGGCGGCGGGCATGATGCGGGTGTGCAGGATGCCGCGCTCGAAGGCGGTCTCCCACTCCAGGGGCGGATCGCCGGGTCGTTTGGCCAGGGCGGCTTCGAGGATCTCCAGGTTGCGCGTCATCTGGGCGTGGCGCTGGGAGGGGTCGCGGCCCATGCCGGCGTACTCCAGCGGGGAGCCGCCGGCGGCGAACCCCACGATCAGCTCGCCGCCGGTGAGGATGTCCAGCAGGTTGCAGCGCTGGGCCAGCCGCATGGGGTTGTGCAGCGGGGGCACCGCCACGGCCAGGGAGAACCGGGTGCCGCGGGGCGCCATCGCGGCCAGGTGGGCGGCGTACATGAAGTTGTCGCCATAGGTGTTGTAGCCGGAGAAATGGTGCTCGGTGAGGACGATGCCCTGGACGCCGGCCCGGGTGGCCTCGAGCGCCTGGCGGGTGAGGGTCTCGATGATGCCGACGTCCTCGTGCGGGCCGCGGGTCTGGGCGTTCAGGTAGATGGAGAAGCGCATCCGGGGTTCCTCCTTCATGGCCGCTGGGCCGGGAATCCGGCGTAGCGGCGGCGGTGGTAGAGCAGTGGGGCGGCCTCCCGCTCGCGGGCGCCCTCGACGACGAGGCCGATGACGATGAGGTGGTCTCCGCCGCCGACGGTCTCCAGCACCTCGCAGATCGCGTGGGCGACGGTGCCCTGGGTCAGCACCGGGACGCCGTGGCGCCCCGGCCGCCAGGCGACGCCGTCGAACTTGCCGTCCCCGCCGCCGGCGAAGCGCTCCGACAGCGAGGCCGCGCCGGCGTCGAGGACGTTCACGCAGAAGGCGCCGGAACCTTCGATCGCCGTCAGCGTGCGCGAGCCGCGGCCGATGCACACGAGCATCAGCGGCGGGTCGGCCGACAGCGCGCACACCGCCCCCGACGTCAGGCCCGCCGGGCGCCCGGGTCCTGCCAGGCTCGTCACCACCGTGACCCCGGTCGGCAGCGAGCCCGCCAGGGTCTTGAACAGCTGCGCGGGCACCGCCGCGGCGTCGTCGGTGAGGCTCATGCGGCCATCCTGCGTGACCTGCCGCGAGGCGGGCCAGCGGATGTGGAACATGCAACAACCGCTGGTCAGGCCAGGATCGCGAGCGGATTCTCCAGCAGCGACAGGAAGACGCGCAGCCACTCGGCGGCCACCACGCCGTCCACCGGCCGGTGGTCAACCGACAGCGTCACCGTCAGGACCGTGGCCGCCACGACCGCGCCGTCCTGGACCACCGGCGCCTGCCTGGCCGCGCCGACGGCCAGGATCGCGGCCTGCGGCGGGTTGACGATCGCGGCGAACTCCTCCGTGCCGTGCATGCCGAGGTTGGTGACCGTGAGCGTGCCGCCCTCCAGCTCGTCCTGGCGCAGGCGGCCGGTGCGGGCGCGCTCGCCGTACTCGCGCAGGGTGGTGGCCACGAGGGAGACGGGCGCGCGCTCGACGGCGCGCAGGACGGGCGTGAGCAGGCCGCCCGGGGTGGCGACGGCCACGGCGATGTCGACCTGGGCGTGGGCGCGGACGGCGGTGTCGGTCCAGGTGACGTTCATCGCCGGGACCCGGACGTGGGCGTGGGCGGCGGCCTTGACGATCAGGTCGTTGACCGAGACGCGCGGGCCGCCCCCCTGGTTGAGCTGGGCGCGCGTCGCCAGCAGGGCGTCGGCTCCGGCGGTGCCGCGCAGGTAGAAGTGCGGGGCGGTGCGTTTGCTCTCGGTGAGCCGGGCGGCGATGGCCCGGCGCATCGGCGTGTGCGGGATCTCGGTGTAGGCGGGGGTCTCGGTGCGGGCGGGCGTGTTGGTGGGGGCGCGCGTCTCGATGTCGGCGGGTGTGTTGGTGGGGGCGGGCGTTCGCGGGGCCTTCGCCGAGGCGGCCACGGCCGCCTCGACGTCCCTGCGGACGACGCGGCCGTTGGGCCCCGAGCCGGGGATGTCCTCCACCCGCAACCCCGCCTCCTTGGCCAGGCGCCGGGCCAGCGGGCTGGTGAAGACCCGCTCTCCGGTACGGCCCGCCTGACCGGAGCCGGGCGGACCCCCGGGCGGCGGCCCACCCGCGGCCGACCCGTCTGCCGGAAGGGCGCCGACCGGCGCGGGCGGGGCCTCCGCGGCGGGCGTGACGTTGGGAGCGTCCGCGACGTCCGGGACGGGCGTGCCGGGAGGCTCGCCGGGGGTGCCCAGCACCGCGATCGGCGCCCCCACCTCCACCGTGGCCCCCTCCTCCACCAGCGTGCGCAGCAGGACCCCCGCCTCCTCGGCCTCCACCTCCACCACCGCCTTGTCCGTCTCGACGGTGGCGATCACCTCCCCCTTCCCGAACGGGGCGCCGGCCGCGACCGCCCACCCCCGCAGGATCGCCTGGATCGCGCCCGCCGCCACCTCGGGCATGCGCAGGACTCTGGCCATGGCTTGTCAGCTCCTCGTCATCTCGGCCAGCGCCGCGGACACCTCGGCGGCCCCGGCGATGGCGGCGCGTTCGAGCACCTTGCTGATGCTGGGCGAGGCTTCTCCTCCGGTCACCCGCCGCACGGGCTGGTCGAGCCAGTCGAAGTAGCGCCGCTGGATCTCGTCGGCCAGCCAGCCGCCGTAGGAGGTGCCGAGCGCCCCCTGTTCGGCGATCAGCACCGCGCCGGTCTTGCGGACGCTGGCCCCGACGGTGTCCCAGTCGAGGCTGGCGCGGTCCAGCCAGCGCAGGTCGATCACCTCCGCGTCCGCCTCGCCGGCCACCTCCAGCACCAGGGGGGTCATCGCGAGGTAGGTGAGCACGGTGACGGCGGCGCCGGTACGGCGGACGGCGGCGCTGCCGACGGGCAGGCAGTAGTCGAGGTCGCCCACGGGCCCGTCGCCCACGGTGCCGTAGAGGTCCACGTGTTCCAGCACGAGGACGGGGTCCTGGCAGCGCAGGGCGCTGTTCATCAGGCCGACGTAGTCGTAGGGGGTGGAGGGGGCGGCGATGCGCCAGCCGGGGGCGGTGGCGAAGATCCCGGCCGGGTCCATGGAGTGCTGCGAGCCGTACCCGGTGCCCATGGCGACCTTGCTGCGCAGGACGAGCGGCACCGGGCCTTCGCCGCCGAACATGTGCCTGGCCTTGCCGATCTGGTTGAAGAGCTGGTCGGCGGCGACCCACATGAAGTCGGCGTACATGAACTCGACCACGGGGCGGAAGCGGCCGTCCAGCGCGATGCCGCCGGCGAGGCCGGAGAAGGCGTTCTCGCTGATGGGCGTGCCGAGCACGCGGTCGGGGAACCGTTCCTTGAGCCCTCGGGTGGCGCCGTTGGTGCCGCCGCCGAGGCGGTGCACGTCCTCGCCGAGCACCACCACGCCGGGGCCGGTCTCCATGCGCCGGGCCATGACGGCGGCCACCGCGTCGATGAACTTCTGCTCGGCCAGCGTGCCCTCGAAGGTGAAGCGGGCGTCGCCGAACTCGCTCAGGTCGCCCCTGACGCCCACGTCGGCGAACGACGGCCGCGGCCACTCGGCGGGCTTGATCCGCCGCACCACCTGCCCGGCTGCTCCAGGGCGGCCGGCGCCCGGGTCCGGCTCCAGCAGCGTGTCCGCGATCCCGGCCATGAGCGCGGTGGCCGCGGCGCGGGCCTTCTCCAGCTCCGCGGGGGTGAACAGGCCGCGGCGCTCCAGGTGCCGCGCCACCTGGTCGAGCGGGTCGCGGGCGCGCCACCGCCGTTCCTCCTCCTTGGTGCGGTAGCCGAACGCGCTGCCGGGGAAGGGGCCGTTCTGGTGGAAGTAGCGGTAGACGTCGGCCTCGATGAGAACCGGTCCGCGGCCGGATCGCAGCAGGGTCAGGGCCTCGCGCATGGTCTGGTGAACGGCCAGCGGGTCCATCCCGTCGACCTTGAAGCTGGCGATGCCGAAGCCGGGCCCGCGCGCCGACAGCCGCGGCTCGCCGGTGGCCTCCTCCACGCCGGTCGAGACGGCGTAGCGGTTGTTCTCGACGAAGAAGCACAGCGGCAGCTTCCACGCGGCGGCCAGGTTGAACGTCTCCAGCGTCGAGCCGATGTTGATCGCGCCGTCGCCGAAGTAGGTGACGGCGACGGCGTCGGTGCCCGCCTGCCGATGCGCCCACGCCGAGCCGGCGGCCAGCGGCACCCCGCCGCCGACGATCGCGTTGGTGCCGATGGCTCCGGCTTCGGTCCACTGCAGGTGCATGGAGCCGCCCCTGCCGTGGCTGAAGCCGCGTTCCAGCCCGCAGATCTCCGCGAGGCCGCGCAACAGGACGGCGCGCGCCCGCGGCGAAAGGTCCACGCGCGGGTCGAGGCCCTGGGGCTCCACGTGGCACAGCGCCTTGGCCAGGAACTGGTGGTGTCCCCGGTGGGAGCCGTTCACCGTGTCGCCGGGGGCCAGGGCGAGGACCGAGCCGACCGCCCCGCCCTCCTGCCCGATGCTGGCGTGGGCGGGGCCGTGGACGAGGCCGGCCTTGGCCAGTTCCAGCACCTGCTCCTCGAAGGCGCGGATGAGGACGAGCTGGCCGTACATGGCGGTCAGCAGGGACGGGTCCGCGGCGTCCCAGTCGGCCTCCGTGGCGACGACCTCGACCCAGGGGACGACGGGTTCTAGCCTGTGGTGTTCGCTCATGTTAGTCTCCGCAATCGATTGCGCCCCGCGACGGAAAGGGTCACGATGCTCCCCGGACTGGCAAGGCTCGACCACATCGGCTTCACCGTGCCCGACATCGACGAGGCCAGGGCGTTCCTGGTGGACGTGCTCGGCTGCGAGTTCATGTACAAGCTCGGCCCCTACGAGCACGCCGACGACTGGATGGCCGAGCACCTGAACGTGCACCCCCGCGCGGTCATGCGGGAGCTGCACTTCTTCCGCTGCGGCGGCCAGGCCGTCTTCGAGGTCTTCCAGTACGAGGCCCCCGACCAGAGCAAGACCCAGCCCCGCAACAGCGACATCGGCGGCCACCACATCGCCCTGTACGTCGACGACCTCGACGCCGCCGTCGCCTACCTCAAGGACCGCGGCCTGACCGTGCACAGCGGCCCGACCGCCAGCAGGGGTCCCAGCGAGGGCCAGCGCTGGATCTACTTCCTGTCGCCGTGGGGCATGCAGTTCGAGCTCGTCTCCTACCCGGACGGCAAGGCGTTCGACCGGGGCGTCACCAGCTGACCGCCACATACTGGGTCTCCAGGTAGTCCAGCAGTCCCTCGTGGCCGCCCTCCCGGCCGACGCCGCTCTGCTTCATCCCCCCGAACGGCGCGGCCGGGTCGCTGACCAGGCCCCGGTTGAGGCCGATCATCCCGGCCTCGATCCGCTCGCCGACCCGCAGCCCGCGGGCCAGGTCGCCGGTGTAGACGTAGGCGACCAGCCCGTACTCGGTGTCGTTGGCCAGCCGCAGCGCCTCCTCCTCGCCGGAGAAGGCCACGATCGGCGCGACCGGGCCGAAGATCTCCTCGCGCAGGATCGGCGCGTCCGGGCGGACGCCGGCCAGCACGGTCGGCTCGTAGAAGAAGCCGGGACGGTCCGGGCGACCGCCGCCCGCGAGGGCCTTCGCGCCGCCTTCCAGCGCCTGCCGGACCAGGCCGTCCACCTTGTCCACGGCTTCCTGGTTGACCAGCGGGCCGACCTCGGAGCCGGGGTCCGTGCCGGGGCCGAGGCGCAGCGCCGACATCCGGGCGGCCAGGCGGCGGGCGAACTCCTCGGCGACCGGCTCCTCGACGTAGAAGCGGTTGGCGGCCGTGCACGCCTCGCCGGCGTTGCGCATCTTGGCGATCATCGCGCCCTCGACCGCGGCGTCCAGGTCGGCGTCGGCGAAGACGAGGAAGGGGGCGTTGCCCCCGAGCTCCATCGAGCTGTTGATCACCTGGCCGCCCGCCTCGCGCAGCAGCAGGCGGCCGACCTCGGTGGAGCCGGTGAAGGAGAGCTTGCGGACGCGCGGGTCGCGCAGCATGGTCGCGACGACCTCGCCGGAGCGGCGGGCGGGCAGCACGTTGACGACTCCCGGCGGCACGCCGGCCTCCTCAAGCAGCCTGGCCAGGGCCAGCGCGGTGAGCGGCGTGTCGCTGGCGGGCTTGAGCACGACCGTGCAGCCGGCCGCGAGCGCCGGGCCGATCTTGCGGGTGGCCATGGCGGCGGGGAAGTTCCACGGGGTGACCAGGACGCAGACGCCGACCGGGCGGCGCAGCACCAGGATGCGGTTGCCTCCCGACGGCGCGGTCAGCACCGAGCCGCCGGCGCGCACGGCCTCCTCGGCGTACCAGCGGAAGAACTCGGCGGCGTAGGCCACCTCGGCGAGGGCGTCGGGCAGGGCCTTGCCGTTCTCACGGGAGATCAGCGTGGCCAGGTCATCGGCCTGCTCGCTCATGAGCTCGAACGCCTGGCGCAGGACCTCGGAGCGGTAGCGCGGCGTCGTGGCCGACCAGGACTCGGCCGCGTCGGCGGCGGCGGAGACGGCGGTGAGCGCGTCGGCCGGCGTGGCGTCGGCCACCGACGCGATCACCTCGCCCGTGGCGGGGTCGGTGACATCGAACCGGCCGCCGTCGGCGGCGGGCGTTGATCGACCCCCGATGTGAAGCATGGGAACCTCCCGGTTCAGTACGGGTTGGCGATGACGAGGTCCTGCGCGGGAAAGAGCGTGAGCAGGCGGGCGCCGTCCTCGGTGACGACGACCTCCTCCTCGATGCGGGCGGCGGAGAAGCCGTCGCTCGCCGGGCAGTACGTCTCCAGCGCGAAGACCATGCCGGGACGCAGTTCGACCGGCTCGCGCATGCTGTTGAGCCGCGAGATGATCGGCCGCTCGTGCAGGCCCAGGCCCAGGCCGTGGCCGAACTGCAGGCCGAAGGCGGCCATCTCGTTCTCGAAGCCGAACTCCTGCGCCCTGGGCCAGAGCGCGGCGATCTGGTCGGTGCCCGCTCCGGGCTTGACCGCGGCGATGGCGGCGTCCATCCATTCGCGGGCCCTGGCGTAGGCCGCGCGCTGGGCGGCGGTGGCGCTGCCGACGCCGAAGGTGCGGTAGTAGCAGGTCCGGTAGCCGTTGAAGGAGTGGATGATGTCGAAGAAGGCCTGGTCGCCGGGGCGGATGAGGCGGTCGGAGAAGTTGTGCGGGTGCGGGTTGCAGCGTTCGCCGCTGACCGCGTTGACCGCTTCGACCTGGTCGGAGCCCATCTCGTAGAGGCGCTTGGCGACCAGCGCGACGATGTCGTTCTCGCGTATGCCGGGCCTGAGCGCCTGGACCACGTCGTGGTAGACGCCGTCCACCATGGCGGCGGCCTGGTTGAGCAGCGTGATCTCGTCGGCGGACTTGATCTCGCGGGCGTTCAGCATGTGCTGCTGGGCGTCACGTACCCGAAGCCCCTGACGCTCCATCTCGAACAGGAACGGCGGCTCCACGAGGTCCACGCCGACCGGGGCGGACGGGTCGTCCAGCAGGTCCTTGAGCTGGGTGACCGCCTCCCTCATCAGGCCGGCGCTCGGCGCGATCGCGCCGCGCAGGCCCAGCATGCCGGCGTGGCAGTCGGCCGGGTCCAGCCACGGGCTGAACAGGCGGTGGTGGCGGGCGGCCGAGCCGAAGTCCCAGAGCATCGGCGGCTTGTCCCTGGTCAGCAGCGCGTATCGGGTCATCTTGTCCCCGAGCGCGCCGCCGATCCAGGTCTGCGTGACGTAGCGGATGTTGTAGAAGTCGAACAGCAGGAACGCGCCGCACTCGCCGGCCTCCAGGGCCGCGCGGGCCCGTTCCAGCCGGTAGGCGCGTAAGCGGCCGAAGTCGACGCGCTGCTCGAAGTCGACCGCCATGTGTCCGGGCGCGGGCAGCGGCCGCGCGTCCTCAGGCACGGCCCAGCCCGTCGTCGACGGGCACGTTCTCCGGCTTCAGCTCCAGGCCCGAGGCGGCGGCCTGCAGGTCGAGCAGGATCGCGAAGTCCTCCTCCACCCGGCCGGTGCTGACGCCGGCCTGGACGAGCTGGGCGGTCAGCGCGGCCAGCGGCATGGGCACGCCGAGCTCGCGGGCGCAGGCCAGGCCCAGGTCGAAGTCCTTGCGCAGCAGGACGGGGGTGAAGGTGGGGGTGTAGTCGAGGTTGACGAAGGCCGGTGACTTGTAGCGGGTGAACACCGAGCCCATGACGCTGTTGTTGAGGAACTCCAGGAAGGCGTGGCGGGACACGCCGCCCTTCTCGGCCAGCACGGTGATCTCCGCCAGGCACTGGGTGACCACGCCGAGCATGAGGTTGTGCGCGATCTTCACCAGCCGGGCGCTCTCGCCCTCTCCGGCATAGGTGACCGCCCTGCCCAGACGGACCAGCAGCGGCTCCGCCCGGTCGTAGTCCTCGCGCGGCCCGGAGACCACCAGGCTCAGCCCGCCCGCGGCGGCCACCTTCGCGTTGCCGCTCACCGGCGCCGCCAGGAAGGCCGCGCCGCGCTCGGAGCAGGCCAGCCTGGCCTGCGCTGAGGCCTGCGCGGAGACGGTCGAGCAGTCCACGACCAGGCCGGGCGCCCGCTCGCCGCCGAGCAGCTCGCCCAGCACCTCGGCGAGATCCTCCGAGGTGGACAGCATGGTGAACACCACCTCGCGATCGCGCAGCTGAGCGATCGAGGAGGCCAGCGTGGCGCCGAGCTCCGTGAGCGGCTCGGCCTTGGCGCGGGTGCGGTTCCAGACGGCCAGGTCCGTACCGGGCCCGGCCAGGCGTGCGGCCATGGCGTATCCCATGCGGCCGGTGCCGATCCAGCCGACTCTCATCGTGCCTCCTCGTCGTTACGCAATCGATTGCGCTGCCAGCAGCATGGGAGTATATTCCCCAACATGTCAAGAGCAAAGCAATCGACTTCGCTGACATTAGGCGCCTTCAGCCCCTCGGTGCCGTTGCGGGTGTGCCGCCGCCTCGGGCTGCTCGACGCGTACGGGCTGACGGTGGCCGAGGAGCCGGTCGCCTCCTCGCCCGCGCAGTTCCGCGCGCTGCTGGACGGCCGGGTGGACGCGGTGCTGACCAGCCCGGACAACGTGCTCGCCTACCGCTTCACGGCCGGCAACCCGCTCGGCGAGACGGCCGACGTGCGCATCGTCTCGGCGGTCGACCGCGGCCTCGGCCTCGGCCTGTACGCCCATCCGGCCCTCCACCTGCCCACGCCGTCCAGGCCGGTGACCGCCGGAGTCGACGTGCCCGGCTCGGGGTTCGCCTTCGGGCTCTACACGCTGATGGAGCACGTGGGCCTGCGCGAGTACCGGGTCGAGGCCATGGGCTCCACTCCCCGCCGCCTGGAGGCGCTGCTGGCCGGGCGGTGCGAGGTCACGATGCTCAACGCGGGCAACGAGCTGATCGCCGAGGACCGGGGCATGGTACGGCTGGCCGGGCTGGCCGAGGTCTGCGGGCCGTACCTGGGAACCGTGCTCGCCGCCAAGGGCCCGGACCTCGTGGCGGCGCGGGCGCTGGCCGGAGCGCTGCGCGAGGCCTGCGACCGCATCCTGGCCGGGACGGCGGACGCGCTCGTGCTCGAAGAGGCCGGGGCGGCGCTCGGCCTGACCGATTCGCCGGCCCGCCGCTACCTCCGGCGCCTCAAGGACCCGCTCGAAGGGCTGATCCCCGGCGGCGCCGTCGACCAGGGCGCGCTGCGCACCGTACTCGGCCTGCGGCTGCGCCATCTCCCCGACGAGGGGCTGGTGGGCGCCCTCGACCCCGCTCGTGGTCTGATCGAGGTATGACCCCCGCCCCCCGACTGCTCCTGGCCGTCCCGTTCGTCAGCACGCTCGACCGCTTCGCCATGCCGCCCATGATGGTCTCGATGGCCGCCCAGCTCGGGCTGCCGTTGTCGCAGGTCGTGCACGCGATCGGCGCCTATGTCCTGGCGTACGGGATCATGCAGCCGGTCTGGGGGATGGTCTCCGACCGGACGGGACTGGTCAGGACCATGCGGGTGGCGCTCGCGCTGGGCGCGGTGAGCACGATCGCCTCGGCGTTCACCGGCTCGGCGCTCGCGCTGGCCCTGACGCGCGGCCTGGCCGGGGCCTGCTTCGCCGCGGCGATCCCCGGCAGCCTGGTCTACCTGGGCGACACCGTCCCGGCCCAGCGCCGCCAGCGGGAGATCACGAACCTGATGGCAGGCGTGGCCGTGGGCACCGCGGTGGCCTCGACGGCCGCGGGCGCGCTGGTCCAGTACGCCACCTGGCGGGTCGCCTTCGCCGCGACCGGCCTGGCCGCGCTGGCCCTGGCGTGGGCGCTCGGCCGCCTGCCCGCTCCCCCGCGCTCGCGCGCCCACCTCGGCCTTCTCTCCCCGCTGGCCGCCGTCTCGCGCTCGCGGCCCGCGCTGCTCGTGCTCGCGCTCGCGTTCGTCGAGGGCGGCGTGCTCATCGGCGTGCTGACGCTGCTGCCCGCCGCCGTCGAGGCGGCGGGCGTGAACGCGGCCGTCGCGGGCGCCGTCACCGCCGCCTACGGCATCGCCGTCCTGGCGTTCTCGCAGCTCGTCGGCTTTCTCTCGCGTCGTGTGCACGCCTGGCGGCTCATCGCGTACGGCGCCGCCGCCGCGGTGGCCGCCTGCGCGCTGGTGGCGTTGTCCAGGTCGCCCGCCGCCGCTCTCGCCGGAGCGACGCTGCTCGGCGCGGCGTGGGCCGCCATGCACTCCTCGCTGCAGACCTGGGCCACCGAGGTGCTGCCCGCGGCCAGGGCGACGGTGGTGTCGGCGTTCGCCGGGTCCCTTTTCCTCGGCAGCGCGGTGGCCGCCGTCGTGGTCGCCGGTCTGGCCGAGCAGCACCGGTATGCTCAGATCTTCGGCTGGGCAGCGGCGCTGGCCGCTCCGCTCGGCCTCTTCGGGGCCCTGGGACGCAAACGATGGATCCGACCAGAAGGAGAGCCCGGCCGATGAAAGCCAACCGGCCATCCGCTCCGACTCTGCGCGACATCGCCGAGGCCGTGGGCGTCCACACCACCACCGTCTCGCGGGCGCTGAACCCCCGGACGCAGAACCAGGTCGGCGCCGACACCGTGCGCCGGGTGCGCAAGGCCGCCAAGGACCTCGGCTACCAGCCCAACCCGATCGCGCTCAGCCTGCGCACCTCCCGCTCGCGCACGGTCGGCCTGGTCATCCCCGACATCACCAACCCGCTGTTCCCGCCGATCGTGCGCGGCATCGAGAGCGCGCTGGAGGCCGGCGGCTACAGCGGGTGGATCGTCAACACCGACAACGACCCGCAGCGCGAGCGCAAGCTCATCGAGTCGCTGCGCTCGCGGCAGGTCGAGGGATTGATCGTGGCGACCGCGCGGCTGGAGCACCCGCTGCTGTCCGAGCTGCACGCGGCCGGTGTGCCGCTCGTGCTGGTCAACCGGCGGGTCGAGGGCATCGACGTGCCGTGCGTGACGGCCGACGACGCGGCCGGGGTGAGCGCCGCCGTCGCCCATCTGGCCGGGCTCGGGCACACGCGCATCGCCCACCTCGCCGGGCCGCAGACCACCTCGACGGGGACGGCCAGGGCCAAGGCGTTCCGGCATGCCGTACGGGATCTGGGACTGTCCGACGAGCCGGGGCTCGTCGTGGAGTGCGCGCAGTGGGGCGAGGAGGCGGGGGCGAGCGCGGCGCGCTCGCTGCTGGACGCGCGCACGGACGTCACGGCGGTGGTGGCGGGCAACGACCTGATCGCCCTGGGCTGCTACGACGTCTTCGGCGAGCGCGGGATCGACTGCCCCGGCGACATCAGCGTGGTGGGCTTCAACGACATGCCGTTCCTCGACAAGCTGCGCCCGCCGCTGACCACCGTGCACGTGCCGCACCACGACGTCGGGGTGGAGGCGGCGCGCATGCTGCTCGAGGGCATCGAGGATCCCGAGCGGCCCGCCCGGTCGCTGCTGCTGCCGGTCTCGCTGGTCGTCAGGGGTTCTACGGCACCCCGCTGAACCGGTCTTTTACCGTATGGATCGCGCAAACCTTTCGTCTCTTCCGCGTGCACGACAAATCACACTTAGTAGCCTCGGGACGTGTCACGCATATGGGCGGGGTCCCTGCGCGGACGGGTCACGCTCATCGCCACCGCAGTGGCCGCGTCCGTGCTGATCCCGGCTGGGGTCGGCGGCGTCGCGGTGGCCAGATCCGTGGTGGAGAACGGCCTGTGGCGCTCCACCCGCGAGGCGGCCTCACAGGTGTCCGCCCAGGTGCGCGACGGCGGCCTGCGCGGGGGCACGATCCCGCTGACCGACGCCACCGTGAACCTCATCCAGGTCGTCCAGCCGGGCGGGCGGGTCATCGCGCGCAGCGCCGCCGCCGCGAACATGCCGCCGCTCACCACGCTGTGGCCGCCGCCCGACAACCGCATCATGAGCTCCGTCAGGTGCCAGGACGAGCTGTGCGTCCATCTGAGCGCCATCCGGATCGACACCTCCCCCGACTCCCTCGTCGTCTACGCCGGCCGCGCCACTCCCGGCGTGCTGTCCACGCGGGTGCTGGAAGCCGTGGTGTTCACGCAGGTGGCGCTCCTGGTGGGGCTGGCGTCCTGGGCCACCTGGCTGGTCACCGGCCGCGCGCTGCGCCCCGTCGCCGTGATGCGCGCAGAACTCGACGCCGTCAACGCCAGCGACCTCAGCCGCCGCGTGGCCCAGCCCCCTGGCGACGACGAGGTGGCCGAGCTGGCCCGCTCCATCAACAGCACGCTCGCCCGCCTCGAACGCTCGGCCGACCAGCAGCGCCAGTTCGCCTCCGACGCCTCCCACGAACTGCGCACGCCCATCGCCGGCCTGCGCGCCCAGCTGGAGTCCGCCCAGCTCTACCCGGAGGACACCGACGTGAGCGAGCTCGTCGCCGGCGCCCTGCGCGACACCGACCGGCTGGAGGCCATCATCACCGACCTGCTCCTGCTGGCCCGCATCGGCTCGCGCGTGGACGTGGCCAAGGAGGCGGTCGACCTGTCGGAGCTGGTGCGCGAGGAGCTCATGGGCCGCCACGACCCCATCCCCGTGCGCGACGCCCTGGCCGGCGGCGTGATCGTCGAGGGGGTACGCATGCAGCTGTCTCGCCTGCTCACCAACCTCCTCGACAACGCCGAGCGCCACGCCGAGACCCACGTGACCATCTCCGTGGAGGCCGAGGAGGGCTACGCGGTCCTGGAGGTCGCCAACGACGGGGCCGAGATCCCGACGCAGGACCGCGAGCGCATCTTCGACCGCTTCACCCGCCTGGACGCCGCCCGCAGCCGCGACGCCGGCGGCACCGGCCTGGGCCTCGCGATAGCCCGTGACGTGGCCCTGGCCCACCGCGGCATCATCAGCGCCGAGGAGGCGCCCGGCGGCGCCCGCTTCGTGGTACGCCTCCCGCTGGCCCCCGGCCCACAGGAAATCGGACCCACACAATGGACAGATAACGCGAATCCATAGAAATCGCATCGCCCTGCCGCGATCATGTGGGGATGACGGAGCAGGCTCCCCTGGGCGTGGACCCGCGGATCCCGAACGCGGCCCGCATGTACGACTACTTCCTCGGCGGCAAGGACAACTTCCAGGCCGACAGAGAACTGGCCGAGCTGGTGCTGGCCGTCCTGCCCGAGGCCCGCGAGGGAGCGCTGCAGAACCGCCTGTTCATCGGCCGCGTGGTCCGCTACCTCGTGGACCAGGGGATCACGCAGTTCATCGACCTCGGCTCGGGGCTGCCCGCGCGGGAGAACGTGCACGAGGTGGCGCACCGGTACGCGCCCGAGGCCAAGGTCGTCTACGTCGACAACGACCCCGTCGTCTGCACGCACGGCCGGGCGCTGCTGGCCGACCCGGAACGGGTGCTGATGCTGGAGGCCGACGCCCGGCGGCCGGAGCACGTCCTGGGCGACCCCGGGGTCAGGAAGCTGATCGACTTCGAGCGGCCGGTGGCGCTGCTCATGATGTTCTTCCTGCACCTGGTGCCCGACTCCGACGACCCGCACGGGTTCGTGGCGGCGTACCGGGAGGCGCTCGCGCCCGGCGGCTACCTGGCGCTGACCCACCTGAGCACCGACTGGAAGAGCGAGCGCACACAGCAGATCGTCGAGGTCTACCAGCAGGCCAGCGCCCCGTTCTGCCCCCGTCCCGGCACGGAGATCGAGGCGTTCTTCGGCGACTTCGAGCTGATCCCGCCGGGGCTGGACACCGGCCTCGGCACCGTCTGGCCGTTCGCCGACCCCGAGGCCACGATGTTCCTGGACGAGGACCTGGCCCGCATGGGATACGCCGGCATCGGCCGCAAACCCACCCCTCTCTAGCGGTACGGCCCACGCCTCCCGAGGGCCCCGAGATCCCGTCTCCTGGAACCCCGGAGGGTCAGCCCTCCTCGGGCGGGAGCAGGGCGGAGAGGTGACCCCCAGGGCGGCGACCCCGGGCGGCGGCCCTCGGGCAGAGGAGTGGCCCTGGGGGTGTGACCCCCAGGGCCGTGACCCCCTCAGAGCGGTGACCCCCGAGGGGTTTGACCCGAGAAGGTGGTCTGGCGGGAAGGGGCTAGCTGACGGGTTGCATGTCGGGGGTGCGGGAGCCGGGCTTGTCGGGTGTGTGCTCGTCCTCGTCCAGCAACGTCGCCTCGTCGAACGGCGCCCGCCCCTCCAGCACGTCCAGGGCCCGCTCCCGGTCGAACTCCCTGGTCCACGTCCCCACCAGCACCGTCGCCACCGCGTTGCCCGCGAAGTTCGTCAGCGCCCGCGCCTCGGACATGAACCGGTCGATGCCGACGATGAGCCCGACCCCGTCCACGAGCTCGGGCCGGTGCGACTGCAGCCCGCCCGCCAGCGTGGCCAGCCCGGCCCCGGTCACGCCCGCCGCCCCCTTCGAGGCGATGACCATGAACAGCAGCAGGGAGATCTGCTCCCCCACCCCCAGCGGCGCCCCGGTGGCGGAGGCGATGAAGAGCGTGGCCATGGTCAGGTAGATGGCGGTGCCGTCGAGGTTGAAGGAGTAGCCGGTCGGCACCGTGATGCCCACGACCGGACGGCTGACGCCGAGGTGCTCCATCTTGGCGATGAGCCGCGGCAGCGCCGACTCCGACGACGACGTGGACAGGATGAGCAGGAACTCCCGCCCGAGGTAGCGCAGCAGCGACCACAGGTTGATCCGGGCGACCAGCCACAACATCGGCCCGAGCACCAGCCCGACGAACAGCAGGCAGGTCGCGTAGAAGCCGATCATGATGACGGCCAGCGACTGCAGCGCCTTGACCCCGGTCGAGCCCACCACCGCGGCGATCGCGCCGAAGGCGCCCACCGGCGCGGCCCACATGATCATGGCGAGGATCCGGAACACGAGCCGCTGGATGTGCCCGATGCCGTTGAGTACCGGCGTCGCCTTGGCGCCCATGGCCTGCAGGGCGAAGCCGGCCAGCAGCGCCACGAGCAGCGTCTGCAGCACCTGTCCCTCGGTGAACGCCGACACGAGCGTGGTCGGGATGATGCCGAGCAGGAAGTCCGTGGTGCTGGCCTCGCCGCCCTTGGCCGCCTCCGCCGCCGCCGACTCCTTGGCCGCGTCGGTCAGCTGCAGCCCGGCGCCGGGGTCGAGCATGTTGCCCACGACCAGGCCGATGACGAGCGCGACGGTCGACATGGCGATGAAGTAGCCGAGCGCGAGACCGCCGACCTTGCCGACCTTGGCCGCCTTGGTGACCGAGCCGACGCCGAGCACGATGGTGCAGAAGATGATCGGGCTGATCATCATCTTGATCAGCGCCACGAAGCCCGTGCCCAGGGGTTTGAGCTCCTTGCCGACGTCCGGCCAGACGAGTCCGATGGCGATTCCGGCCACCACCGCGACGATGACGGCCAGGTAGAGATAGCGGGTGCGATCACGCATGGGGGGTCTCCGGCTTTGGAGGAAACTTCTGGTTGTGCGACTATGCGCTGCACAGTGACCCAGGTCACCATTGCGTTCATTTCGTACATCGGGAGGATCGATGAGGCGCTGGAGCCTCGCAGGTCAGATGCTCCTACTGCAGTTGGTGGTGGTCGCCGTCACCGTGGCGGGCGGGGCGGTGCTGGCGGTGGTGCAGGCCCACCATCTGCTCACGGAGGAGGCGGCGAACACGGCGAGCGCGGTCGCGCAGACCGTCGCCACCTCGCCGGACGTGCTGGCCGGCCTCGGCGCGGCCGATCCGTCGGCGACGCTGCAGCCCTACGCCGAGCGGGTACGGCTGCGCACCGGCGTCGACTTCGTGACCATCATGAGGCCGGACGGCACCCGATACACCCACCCGAAACCGGCGGAGATCGGCAAGCGCTTCCTCGGCCACACGGCCCCGGCGCTGGCCGGGAACACCTTCACCGAGACCTACACCGGCACGCTCGGCCCCTCCAAGCGCGCCGTCACCCCGGTGACGCGCGACGGACGGGTCGTCGCGCTGGTCAGCGTGGGCTTCACGATCGACCGGATCACCGCCCGGCTCTACGACCAGCTCGTCTGGGGGCTGGTGGCCCTGCTGGCGCTGCTCGCGGGCGGGGCGGGCACCTGGCTGGTCACCGCCCGGCTGCGCCGCCAGACCCACGGGCTCGGGCCGGTGGAACTGGGGCGCATCCATGCCCACCACGAGGCGGTGCTGCATGCCGTACGGGAAGGACTGCTTCTCGTCGGCAGGGACGGGACGCTGACGCTCTGCAACGACGCGGCCCGCACGCTGCTGGAACTGCCGCCCGACGCGGAGGGACGGCCCGCGCCCGAGCTCGGCGAGGACCGCGTGCACCTGATCGGGGACCGGGTCCTGCAGGTGAGCAGCGCGCCCAGCGAGCTGGGCGCGGTGGTGACCGTGCGCGACCACACGGAGCTGCAGGCGCTGGCCGGGCAGCTCGACGCCGAGCGGGGCTTCGCCGAGTCGCTGCGCTCGGCGGCGCACGAGGCGGCCAACCGCCTGCACACCGTGATCACGCTGGTGGAGCTGGGGCGGGCCGAGCAGGCGGTGGCCTTCGCGACGGCGGAGCTGCGCTCGGCGCAGGAACTCACCGACCGGGTGGTGGGTTCGGTGCGCGAGCCGGTCCTGGCCGCGCTGCTGCTGGGCAAGAGCGCCCAGGCCGCCGAACGCGGCGTGGAGCTGGTGATCAGCGAGGACAGCCGGCTGGACGACGTGGAGATGGCGGCGCGCGACCTGGTGACGATCGTCGGCAACCTGCTGGACAACGCGATCGAGGTGGCCTCGCGCGTGGAGGTGACGGTGCGCACGGAACCGGACGGGATCCTGGTCAGGGTGAGCGACGACGGCCCGGGGCTGCCGGAACCGGAGGCGTTCGCGAAGGGATGGACGACCAAGGGCGACGGCAGGGGGCTCGGCCTCGCGCTGGTCGGCCAGGCGGTACGCCGCCTGGGCGGCACCATCGAGGTGGACGGCTCGGCCTTCACGGTGAGGCTGCCGTGATCTCCGTGCTCGTCGTCGAGGACGAGGAGATCACGGCCGAGGCCAACCGCATCTACGTGGAGCGCGTCCCCGGCTTCGAGGTGGCCGGGGTGGTCCGCTCCGGCGGCGAGGCGCTGCGCTTCCTGCGCGCCGGCCCGGTGGACCTGATCCTGCTCGACCTCTACCTGCCCGACATGCACGGACTCGAGGTCATCCGCGCCGTGCGCGCCGGCGGCCTGCTGTGCGACGTCATCGCCATCACCTCCGCGCGCGACCTGGCGATGGTGCGCTCCGCCGTTTCTCTGGGCATCTCGCAATACCTTCTCAAACCGTTCACCTTCACCGCCCTCCACGAGAAACTCGAGAGGTACGCCAGATTTCGCCAGGACGCCGGGCAGATCATCGGCCAGGGCGACGTGGACCGGGTCCTGGGCACGTTGCGCGGGACCTCGCGCCTGCCCAAGGGCATGCAGCAGGACACCCTGGACGCCGTCGCCGCGGAGCTGAGCACGGCCGAGGAGGGGATGTCCGCGCAGGCCCTGGGCACGGCGACCGGAATGTCGCGCGTCACCGCCCGCCGATATCTGGAATATCTAGTAGAAATCGGCTCAGCGGTACGGCTCCCGCGCTACGGGGGCGTCGGACGGCCAGAACTTCTCTACCGGATGACCCCGCGCAGTTAATTCGGGGTTCAATTCGGGGGCCTAGCTTCGGGTGGCACCTACGTATCTCAAGGAGTCACCTTGCGAGTCCTGGCCGTCATTCCCGCCCGCGGAGGTTCTGTGGGCGTCCCCCTGAAGAACCTCGCCCCGGTGGGCGGCATCCCGCTGGTCACGCGGGCCGTACGCGCCTGCGTGCGCGCGGAGCTGATCGACCAGGTCGTCGTCAGCACCGACCACGAGGGGATCGCCACCGCGGCGCGCGAGGCCGGGGCCCGGGTCGTGGACCGCCCGGCGGAGCTGAGCGGCCCGTCGGCCTCCAGCGAGTCCGCGGTGCTGCACGCGCTCGACACCGCGCGGGAAGAGCCCGAAGTCGTGCTTCTGGTGCAGTGCACCAGCGCCTTCATCGACCCGGCCGACCTCGACGTGGCGATCTCCAAGGTCCTGGACGGCGGGGCAGACGCGGTCTTCTCCGCGACCGCGACCCACGAGTTCCTATGGAACGCCGCGGGCGTCGGCATCAACCATGACCGCTCGGTACGCCTGCCCCGCCAGCAGCTCGACCCGCAGTACCGCGAGACCGGCGCCTTCTACGTCATGCGCGCGGCCGGCCTGCGCGAGCACGGCCACCGCTTCTTCGGCGAGGTCGCCGTCCAGCCGGTCTCCCCGAGCCACTCGGTCGAGGTGGACTCCGCCGCCGACCTGGAGATCGTGCGCGCGCTCGCCCCGTTCGTCGACACCCCTGAGCCGATCGACGTCGACGCCGTCATCACCGACTTCGACGGCGTGCACACCGACGACCGCGCCTACGTCGACTCCGACGGCCGTGAGATGGTCCTCGTCAACCGCTCCGACGGCATGGGCATCGCCCTGCTGCGCCGGGCAGGGGTCAAGCTGCTCGTGATGTCCACCGAGCACAACCCGGTCGTGGCCGCACGGGCCCGCAAGCTCGGCGTGCCGGTGCTGCAGGGGCTGGCCGACAAGGCGACGGTGCTGCGCGACTGGCTGGCCATCGAGGGCCTCGACCCGGCCCGCGTCGCCTACGTCGGCAACGACGTCAACGACCTCGGCCCGATGGGGCTGGTGGGCTGGCCGGTGGCGGTGCCCGACGCGCACCCCCGGGTACGTGCCGCCGCGCGCGTCGTGCTGACCAGGGCGGGCGGGGCGGGAGCCGTACGCGAGCTGTGTGACCGGGTGACGGCGGCGCGGCCGGAGCCCGTGGGCGAGCCCGCGCAGGTCCGTGCGGCGCTGCGGCTGAAGTCGGCGCCGGTGGCGGTCGGCGACATCCTGGTCGGCGACGACCAGCCGGTGTACATGATCGGCGAGATCGGCATCAACCACAACGGCGACCTGGAGCTGGCGCGCCGGCTCATCGACGTGGCGGCCGACGCGGGCTGCCAGGCGGTGAAGTTCCAGAAGCGCACGCCGTCGATCTGCGTACCGGTGGAGCAGCGCTCGCAGATCCGGCAGACGCCGTGGGGCGAGATGACCTATCTGGAGTACAAGGAGCGGACCGAGTTCGGCCGCGACGAGTACACCCAGATCTCCAAGTACTGCGACGAGCGGGGCATCCAGTGGTTCGCCTCGCCGTGGGACGTGCCCTCCGTGGATTTCCTGGAGGAGATGGACGTCCCGGTGCACAAGATCGCGTCGGCCAGCGTCGCCGACCGGGAACTGCTGCGCGCGCTCGCCGCGACCGGCAAGCCGCTCATCCTGTCGACCGGCATGTCCACGCTGCCGGAGATCGACGAGGCCGTCGAGATCCTCGGCACCGACAAGCTGATCATCATGCACGCCACCAGCACCTACCCGCTTCCTCCCGAGGAGGCCAACCTCCGCACGATCACCACGCTCAAGCAGCGGTACGGCGTGCCGATCGGCTACTCCGGACACGAGCGCGGCCTGCAGATCTCGCTGGCCGCGGTCACGCTCGGCGCGGTGGCGGTGGAGCGGCACATCACCCTCGACCGGACCATGTGGGGCTCCGACCACGCCGCCTCACTCGAACCGGCGGGGCTGGAGCACCTGGTGCGCGACATCCGCATCATCGAGCAGGCACTGGGCGACGGCGTCAAGCGCGTCTTCCCCGGTGAGGAGGCCCCCAAGGCCCGCCTGCGCCGCATCACCGTCTGATGGCGGCACTGCTCACAGTGATCGTCCCGGTGCGGGACGGCGAGGCCTACATCGGTGACTGCGTGGCCTCGCTGGCCCGCAACGCGCGGCCGGACTTCGAGTTCATCGTCGTGGACGACGGCTCCGTGGACGCCACCGGGCAGATCGTCGAGGACGCGGCGGTGCCGGGCCTGTCGGTGCTGCGGCACCTGACGCCGGTGGGCCTGGCCGACGCCCGCAATGCCGGGCTGGCCGCGGCCACCGGCCGCTACGTGAGCTTCCTCGACGGCGACGACTGGCTGGCCCCGGGTTACCTGGCCGAGATGGTCACCGCCATCGAGGGGCTCGGCTGCGACTTCGTCCGTGCCGACCACGTGCAGGTCACCGGCCGCAACCGGGTCGTGCACCGCGCTCCATGGGCCCGGCGGGGCGTGGTCGTCGACCCGAAGGAGGCGATCCTGCCCGCCGAGGTGAAGACCATGGTCGACTACCCGTACGCGTGGGCGGGGGTCTACCGGCGCTCGCTGCGCGACCTGCTGCAGTTCCCCGGATCGCTGCACACCGCCGAGGACCGGCCGTGGATCTGGCGGCTGCACCGCGAGGCGGCCACGTTCGCGGTGGTGTCGGCGGCCGGCGTCTTCTACCGGCGGCAGGTCTCCGGCTCGCTCACCCAGGTGGGCGACGAGCGGCAACTGCACTTCTTCGACGCCTTCGACCTGGTCTTCAAGGATCTCGAAGCACGGTATCTGAGCAAGGCGGTGCGCAACTTCTGCGCCCTGCTCGCTCACCACCTGGAGCTGGCCGACCGCTTCACCCCGGAGCTGCGCGCCCGCTTCACCGAGCGCGGGGCCGCCATGGTGCGCGGCCTGCCCGCCGACCTCGTGGCCGACTCGGTCGCGCGGATGTCCGTCGAGCGCGAGGAAGTGCTGCGCGCGCTCGTCCCCGACCTGCCCGGCAAGGCCCTGCGCCTGCGCCGGGACCGGGAGGAGCTGGCATGACGCAGGTGTTCTACGCCTCCACGCTCTACGGCGCGATGTCGCTGGCCGCGGCGATCGACGAGGGCGCCTTCGGCCCGCACGAGGGCCGGAGAACGCTGCTGGTGTCGAACAACGCCGCGGTGCCCGAGGTCTCGCTGCCGCTGGACGGCACGCCCGGTTTCGCGGTGCTGCGCTCGCGCTTCGACGAGGTGGTGTCGTGGAACGAGCTGATCGCGCCGCTGCACCCGTCGGCGTGGAAGGCCCGCGTCATCGAGGTGCCGATGCTGGAGCGGCTGCTGCGCACGCACCTCAGGCTGGACCGGGTCGACGAGCTGGTGCTGGAGTCGATCGCGGTGCCGCCCGCGCGCACGATCGCCGGTCTGGTGCGCGACTGCCCCATCACCGTCTACGCCGACGGCCTGATGAGCTACGGCCCCACCCGCGACCCGCTGCCCGCCGAGATCTTCCGCCGCATCACCCGCCTGCTCCACCTCGACCTGCTGCCGGGCCTGTCGCCCATGCTGCTCAGCGAGTACGGCGTGGCCGCCTCGACCATCTCCGACGACGCGTTCCTGCGGATCGTCACCGAGGTGGCCGCGACCGCCCCCGACATGCTGGCCGGTCAGGCGATGATCCTGGGCCAGTACCTGTCGGCGCTGGAGATCCTCACCCCGCAGGAGGAGGCGTCGCTGCACGAGTCGATGCTGCGCGCCCTGGCCGACCTCGGCTACTCCAGCGTCGTGTTCAAGCCGCACCCGGCGGCGGGACGCCGGCACGCCCGGCTGCTGCGGGCCGCGGCCGAGCCGCTCGGGGTGAAGCTGTCGGTGGCCGACGAGAGCGTGCCGGCCGAGGTGTGCTTCTCGGCGCTGCGGCCGGAGCTGGTCGTGGGCTGCTTCTCGACCGGGCTGGTCAGCGCCCGGCACTTCTACGGGCTGCCGGCCGCCGCGTTCGGGACCGAGCTGGTGCTGGAACGGCTGTCGCCGTACGAGAACAGCAACCGCATCCCGGCCACGATCGTGGACGCGCTGCTGTGCGACGGGCGGCCGCCGGTGGAAGAGGTGGTCCAGGCGGTCGGGTACTGCATGCAGCCGGAGTCCCATCCCGAGCTGCGTCCCCGGGCGGCGGCGTTCATCGAGGCCCACGGCAGTGGCCGCTACTTCAAGAAGCAGCGCCTTTCCGCGGTCGGCCTGCTGCCCGGCTCGGAGCAGCCGAGCCCGCTGTCGCGGCTCAAGAAGAAGCTGAGCCGGGCCCTGTCCTGAGATCTCCTGACATCCGCCCTGGCTCCGTGACAGGGTGGAGTCATGATCGGCAAGTTAAAGCACAGGCTCGCCGTCACCACGATGCGCGCCGCCCGCGCCGCCAACCGCAGTCGGCTGGCCCGGGTGCTGCTGCGTGGACGCAGCGTGCGCGGGCTGCCGCTGGTCAACGTCGTCTACCACCGCGTCTTCCGCATGGGCGTGGCCCCGGGCGCCGTCGTGGCCTACCGCGGCGTACGCCTGACCGGGCCCGCGTGGGACAACACGATCATGCCGTCGATCTCGGGCGGCTACTACGAGGAGTTCGAGGTCTCGCTCTTCGAGGACCTGGCCGCGCTCGGCGGGCTGGTCGCCGACGTCGGCGCCAACATCGGCGTCTACGCCTGCGCGGGCGGCGCCCGGATGCCGTCCGGGCGGCTGATCGCCTTCGAGCCGGTGCCGGAGAACCTCGGCCACCTGCGCGCCAACGTCGAACGCAACGGGCTGGGCGAGCGGGTCGAGGTGGCCGCGACGGCCGTGGGCGCGGAAGCCGGGTCCCTTGAGCTGCACCTGTCGGCTGAGCAGTCCGGCAAGCACTCGGCCGACGTCCGCAACGCCGGTCCCGGCGGCCGGTCGGTGACGGTCGCGATGACCACGCTCGACGCCTACCTCGACGGCCGCACCGCCGACCTGATCAAGATCGACGTCGAGGGTTACGAGGGCTTCGTGCTCAAGGGCGCCGCGGCCACGCTCGCCGCGCGCCCGGCGCTGCTGTTCGAACTGCACCCGGAGCTGCAGGCCAACTGCGGCTGCGACACCGGCGAGCTGCTCGACCTCGTCTACGCGCACTATCCCCAGGTCTATCTGATCGACGAGCTGCACAACACGCTGGTGCCGTGCGAGCGCGCCTACTTCGACCGTCCCGGCGCCGTGGGTCTCTACCGCTCGAACGTGGTCGCCGCGGGCCGCCCGGAGCACCTGGACGTGCTCCGGCCCCACCTCGCCCCAAGCTGACGCCCGGCTCGCTCAGCCGGCGCGCAGGGCCCGGGAGAGCCTGCGCTTGGTGCGGTAGCCGATGCGCAGCACCTCGGGCGGCACCTCCACCCGCAACCGCGCCCGCCGCCGGGCGGCCAGGTGCTCGGCTCCGTCGAGCAGCGAACGGGCCGGCTCGCGAGGGCCCGCCAGCAGCTCGTCCAGCAGGCCCACCCACGTCCCCGCCTCGGCCGCGTGGAAGTAGTTCGCCGCCCGCCACGCCCCCCGCGCCTCGCGGAAGGCCCCGTCGGCCAGGTCGTCGAGCGTGCCCAGCAGCCCGCTGCCGGTGAAAACCAGGTTGATCATCTCGGCGCTGACGCCGAAGTCCTCCAGCACCAGCGACGGCACGTCCCTGGCGATCGCCTCCAGCGCCGCGGTCGAGCTCACCGTCACGAACCCCGCCGCCACCGCCAGGTGCTCGTCCATCGAACCGGCGGCGAAGCGCAGCCGTCCCGGCTCGCCGAGCTCCTGCCAGAGCCGCTGATAGGGGTGACGCTCGTTGTGGGTCTGCCGCTCGCCGTCCAGGGCGCGCAGCTTGACCACGACGTCCAGGTCGGGGCGGCGATCGGCCAGCTTGGCCAGGGCAAGCAGCACCTGCTCGCGCTCCTCGCGGCCGCGCGGCACCTTGGCCTGCGTGGCGAAGACCACCCGGTCGCGCTCGCGTCCGTCCGGCTCGAAGCGGGCCCCGTCCTCCGGGACGCGCAGGAACGGCAGGCGGGCGAGCCCCACCCGCCCCCCTCCGCCGAGCCGGCCGGCCACCTCGCCGAACTCGGCCGCCTCCCGCTCGCTGTGCACGACGAACAGGTCGCACCCGCTGCGGAACAGCCAGGCCTTGTCGGTGGCGGGCACCGAGATGCCGGGCAGGCCGGTGACGAAGACGGGCCGGGGCCGCAGCTCGTCGAGCACCTCGGCGACCAGCACGTCCACCACCGGGCCCGTGCACGCCACCACGATCGCGTCGGGTCTGGTCCGCTGCGCCGTACGCCGCAAGGACCGCGCCGACAGCACCGGCGGCAGGGGACCGTCGCCGACGGCGGCGGCGATCTGCAGCGGCGAGGGCACGATCGGCGTGCGGACCACCGCGAGATCGCGCTCCCAGTCCCCGGGCAGGTCGGCGAGCAGGCAGGCCGCCCACTTCAGATACGAGTCAGAGTCGGCAACGGCCAGGATCCTCACCCGGCAACCCCCGTCAGATGTGAGCGAAGCGCCGGGGCCGCCCGGCTGGTCCACCAGTCGTCCGGCACCTCGACCGGTTCGACCGCGACCCCGCGGGTGCCGAGCAGCACACGCAGCGAGGTGATGGCGGTCGAGGGCAGGCTCAGGACGCGCTGGCTCGCGTCCAGGCCGCGAAGCGTGAGTTCGGCGGGTACCCCGGCGTCGTGCACGGTGATGCCGGGCCGTTCGCTGATCACGGCCACATCGACGGGGTCCTCGCGGCGGTGGGGAAAGTAGGCGAGCGGCTCGCTGGCGGCCAGCTCCGTCAGCCAGCGCAGGTAGCGCTCGCGGTGCACGAGCCCGTTGCGGACCAGCGAGGTGCCGAGCACGACCGTGCGCTCGGCCGGGCCGGGCGAGCGCAGGGGCTGCGCGCGCAGCCAGCCGAAGTCGTGGCAGATGAGGTCGATGCCGCGCTCGCGCACGGCGCCGGCGAGGTCGTCCTTGACGGGCAGCGCGGTGAACACCGCGGTGCTGGAGGCGGCCAGCCTGAGCGCCGCCGCCGTCCCGAGGACCCTGCGCGGCAGTCCCGCCTTGTGCCTGGCCCTCAGCAGCGCCCGATACGGCCCCGCGGCCAGCAGCTCAAGCAGCCGGAGCGTGGCCAGCCCGTCGTCCACGATGACGATGCGGCCCGGCCGCGAGGTCAGCCAGCGCAGCTGCACCCGCCCGGAGAAGGCGTCACCGACCACCTGGACCGGTCGCGGCATCTCCTCGCTCGGCCTGGCCAGCTCGAGCCCGTCGGGCAGGTCGAGCCCGGCCAGCTCGCGGCGCGTGGCCACGAGTGCGCGCTGACGCGCCCTCGGCACGATGACCGTGCGCTCACCGAGCAGCCCGGCGTGGTGGGCCTCGACGGCGCAGAGCATCTGGAGCGGCGATTCCACCCAAGCCCATTGCTTCTTCACGACGGGTTCAAGCTAGCCCGGTCGCCTTAAGCCGCAGGGAACGCCATATGAACAATGGGTCGCATGAACTCGCTGCTGCTCAACACCGACGGTGTGCAGATCCCGCAGCTCGGCTTCGGCGTCTGGCAGGTGCCCGACGACGAGGCCGAACGCGCGGTCGCCACCGCGTTTCAGGCGGGATACCGCCATATCGACACCGCCAGGCTCTACTACAACGAGGAAGGGGTGGGCCGCGCCTTCCGGGAGTCGGGGCTGCCACGGGAGAAGGTGTTCATCACGACCAAGCTCTGGAACGCCGACCACGGCCGCGCCGAGGAGGCCTTCGAGGAGAGCCTGGCCCGTCTGGGCCTCGACTACGTCGACCTCTATCTCATCCACTGGCCGGTTCCAGATCAGGACAAATACCTCCAGGCATGGAAGTCCCTGGAAAAGATCTACCGAAACGGCCGGGCGCGCGCGATCGGCGTATCGAACTTCGGCGTGGAGCACCTCACCAGGCTCATCGACGAGGCCGAGATCACCCCCTCGATCAACCAGATCGAACTGCACCCGAACTTCCCCCAGATCGAACTGCGCGCCTTCCACGAGGCCAACGGAATCCTCACCGAGGCGTGGAGCCCGCTGGGCCAGGGCAAGGGCCTGCTGAACGACCCCGCCCTCGCCACATTGGCCGGAAAACACGGCAAATCACCCGCGCAGATCGTGCTCCGCTGGCACATCCAGCTCGGCAACGTGGTGATCCCCAAGTCGGTCACGCCGGCGCGGATCAGGGAGAACATCCAGGTCTTCGGCTTCACGCTCGACCCGGAGGACATGGCTGCCATAGGAGCCCTCAACAACGGCACCCGTCTGGGACCTGATCCGGCAAATTTTAACTGGATGGGATGACCGGCTGGTGCGGCCTTTTGGCCGCACCAAGCCTTGGATGGTCATTTATGAGTTTGTAATCCCCTTGCCCCATGTATTACCTTCAGGTCATCCAAGGCATACGTCCGGGCTACCCGTTCGTTGCCAGACCATCGCACACACATCACAGGCTTTGCCTGTGACCGCTGAATCCGCACCCTCGCGGAACCGGGGACCCAGGTCCTTTGGGGTGAATCGGCGCCACGCGCCGTAGGGCAGCTTCCATGCCCGAACCCGTCAGCTAACCCGGTAAGCGGCATGGAAGCAAGGAGTCACCCCACCCGATGGCGAAGCATCGTCTTACCCGTGCCCCCAAGATCGACCTCACCCGCGCCGCTCTCGGCGTGACCATCGCCGCCACCGCGGCGTTCGCGACACACCCCGCCCAGGCCGAGACGCACGCCGCGTCCGCCGCCGCCAAGGGCGTCCCGGAAACCGTCGTCCAGGCCGAGCCCGGCAAGAAGGCCGGCAGCGACCGGCCCAAGCCCACGGCGGCCCAGGTCCTCGCGCTGGCCAAGAAGCAGATCGGCACCCGCGAGGACTCCAGGGGCGGCGGCACCAAGTTCCAGAAGTGGTACATGTCCTCCCCCCGCGCCGCCGAGACCGTCAAGCGCGACGGCGGCAACCGCCAGGCCTACCTGAACGCCGCATGGTGCGCCATGTTCGTCAGCTGGGTCGGCGAAGAGACCGGCGCCCGCACCACCGTCGGCTGGGACGCCTACACCGTCACCCACGCCAAGTGGTTCAAGAACAACAACCGATGGGGCACCGGCGCGAAGCCCGGAGCCGTCGTCTTCTTCTCGTGGAGCGGCAGCAAGAGCCTCGACTCCATCAACCACGTCGGGTTCGTCATCAAGGACAACGGCAACGGCACCATCACCACCGTCGAGGGCAACACCGGCAACGGCAAGGTCGAGGAGCGCATCCGCCCCGCCTCCCAGGTCGTCGGCTACGGCTACCCCGACTACTCGGCTTAACTTCCCCTTCCCCCCACTCTCCCTCCCAGGAACGGCGCGCCCCCTCCCCCCGGGCGCGCCGTTCCCATGTCCGGCACCACCCCGCGAACCTCCGGCACCCTCCCCACCCCACCGCCACACTCCCCCGCTGCTCCCGCGCACCCCTTCACCCGCCGCCACCCCCGCCCCGCCCCGACACCCCCTCGCCCCGCCCCCGCGCACACCCACCCCGCCCTGACACGCCCCGCCCCGCGCACCCCTTCACCCGCCGCCACCCCCGCCCCGCCCCGACACCCCCTCGCCCCGCCCCCGCGCACCCCTCACCCGCCGCCGCCCCGTCGTCGCGTACCCCCATCCCGCCCTCACACCCCGTGGGCCCGTCCCACTCCCACGCACCCCTCACCTGCGCCGACTCCATCCGTGCGCGCCCCGATCCGCCAGCCCCTCCCACGGCCACGCCATCCCGCGAACCTCCGGCCATACAACCCGGCTCCCAGCCCACGCTCCCCCGGGACCTCAAGTCCCACCCCGGCGTTGTCTCATGACCGGGGAGGGAGTGGGCGGGTTAGGGTGACGGTGATCACGTTTGGAGGGGTCATGGGATGGACCGCAGCGGACATCGGCGACCTGTCAGGCCTGGCGGCCGTGGTGACGGGAGCCAACAGCGGCGTCGGGATGATCGCCGCGGGTGAGCTGGCCAGGCGCGGGGCCACCACCGTCCTGGCCTGCCGGGACGTCGCCAAGGGCGAGGCCGCCGCCCAGCTGATGAAGAAGGCGGCTCCCGACGCCTCCATCGAGGTCAGGCAACTTGACCTGGCCGATCTGGCCTCGGTCCGAGCGTTCGCCGCCGCGTACACCGGCGGTCTCGACGTGCTGGTCAACAACGCGGGCGTGATGGCGCTGCCGTACCGGCAGACCGTGGACGGGTTCGAGATGCAGTTCGGGACCAACCACCTCGGGCACTTCGCGCTCACCGGCCTGCTGCTGCCGCGGCTGCTGGAGCGTCCCGACCCCCGCGTGGTGACCGTCAGCAGCGGCATGCACAAGACGGGCCGCATCGACTTCGACGACCTCCAGGGCGAACGGTCCTACCGCAAGTGGGCCGCCTACGGGCAGTCCAAGCTGGCCAACCTGCTGTTCGCCTATGAGCTGCAGCGCCGCGCCGCCGGCGCGCTGACCAGCGTCGCCGCCCACCCCGGCTACGCCGCCACCAACCTCCAGGTCGCAGGCCCGCGCATGGAGGGCAACCCGATCCTGGAGTTCGGCTCCCGGCTGGGGAACGTGCTGTTCGCCCAGAGCGCCGAACGCGGCGCCCTGCCGCTCCTCTACGCCGCCACCGAACGCGGCCTGGCCGGCGGCACCTACGTCGGCCCCGACGGCCCGTTCGGCTCACGCGGCTACCCGGCCCCCGTCGGCTCCTCCCCCGCCTCCAAGGACCGCGCCGTCGCCGCCCGCCTGTGGACAGTCTCCGAAGCCCTCACCGGCGTCCATTACGACTTCCCCGCCGATACGGCTCCCGCCAAATAGATCTCCCTTTCGCCTCAAATAGATCTCCCATCCCGTTATTCATTCGTGATCGGCCATTCCTAAACCACACAAACACCACAGTCCCCAATAGCCACCCCGGCCATCACATTTCCCTCCCATTGGGAGCACACACCCGCACAACAACCGGACCGCTGACCACACGGTGGCCCGCTTGGCAAGCCTGCACACTTACAAGCTGCCTTGACTGCTGGCTACCTGGCCACCCGGCTACCTGGCCACTTCCTGGGCCAGCCGCACATTTATCGAGGCCGCGCGGGTCGATCGGGCTGCTGGGTGCGGGGTCGATCGGTGCGGGTGATCGGAGTCCCGACTGCGAGGTCGAGCGGTGCGGGTGATCGGAGTCCCGACTGCGGGGTCGAGCGGTGCGGGTCGATCGGGGTGGCGGGGTTGGTGCCGACCGCTTGGATACGGGAGACGGGAGCGCTCCCAGGCGTGTCCGTGGGTGTTTTGTGGTCTGGAGTCCGATACAAGGGCGGAGGACGAGCGGAATGTAACGGTTGCGTGTCGCCTCGTTGACGGGGACATCGCCCTGATGCACTCTGCATGGGAGCGCTCCCATATCCCCCACCCCACCATCAAGGGGCACACATGAAGCACACGCGTCTGGCCACCGCCGCGGTCATGACCGCCGCTCTGGCCGCCTGCGGCTCCACCTCCACCCCCCAGCCCCAGACCTCTGCCCAAGCCAAGGCGGAACCCGTCACGATCACCGTGCACACCTTCGGCGGCGGTGAGAACTTCGGCTATGACAAAGCGGTCGAGGCCTGGAACGCCGCCCACCCGGACATCCAGGTCAAGTACCAGAACCTGACCGACCGCTTCGAGGACGTCTACCTCCCTCAGCTCCTCCAGCGCCTCCAGGCGGGCAGCGGTGCCGCGGACGTGGTGGCGATCGACGAAGGCGCCATGGGCCTCATGGCCGCCCGCCCCCAGTTCTTCGCCGACCTCGGCCAGTACGGCATGCAGAACCGCAAGGCCGACTTCCCCGCGGCCAAGTGGGAGGCGGGCGTCAACGCCGACGGCAAGCTGTTCGCCCTCGGCACCGACATCGGCGGCATGACGATGTGCTACCGCAAGGACCTGTTCAAGAAGGCCGGCCTGCCCACCGGCCGGGAGGACGTGGCCAAGCTCTGGCCCGACTGGAACGCGTTCCTGGAAACCGGCAGGAAGTTCGAGGCCGCCAAGACCGGGGCGAAGTTCATGGACGGCCCCAACACCATCTACAACGTCATCCTCTCCCAGGAGGCCCCGAAGAACGGCAACGTCGCCTACTTCGACAAGAGCAACCAGCTCGTCATCGAGTCGAACCCGGCGATCAAGACGTCGTTCGACTGGGTGCAGACGTTCAGCAAGGCCGGGATGACCGCGAAGCTGCAGGCGTGGAGCCCGGCGTGGGACAAGGCGATCAAGGGCGGCGGGTTCGCGACGATGGGCTGCCCGTCGTGGATGCTCGGCGTCATCGAGGGCAAGGCCGGGGAGGGCAACAAGGGCAATTGGGACGTCGCGGCGGTGCCGGGCGGGTCGGGCAACTGGGGCGGTTCCTGGCTGGCCCTGCCTAAGCAGAGCAAGCACCCCAAGGAGGCCGCCGAGGTCCTGAACTACCTGACCGGCAAGGACGGCCACGTCATGGCGTTCGAGGAGGCGGGCGCGTTCCCGAGCTCGCTGCCGGCGCAGCAGGACGCGAAGGTCACCGGCCTGAAGAACGCCTACTTCAGCGACGCCCCGACCGGCCAGATCTTCTCCGCCTCGGTCAAGGATCTGCTGCCGATGTTCCTGGGCGAGAAGCACGCCCAGGTCAAGACCGCCGTCGAGAAGGTCATCGAGGGCATGGACCAGGGCGCGGTGCCGTATGAGGAGGCGTGGGCCAGGTTCGTGGCCGCCGGCGTGAAGGCCGCGGGCTGAGCATGGCCATGGACTTCGCGCCGCCCCAGCCACCCCACCAGCCGCCCCGGCCCCGGGCAAAAGACCCCCGGGCAAAGGAGCCATGGACGAAGGAGCCATGGACGAAGGAGCCGCGATCGAAGGAGCCAAGATCGGAGGAGCCGCGGACAAAGATGCCGCAGGTGAAGGAGCCGCAGGCGAACGAGCCAACACCGGAGGAGGCTTGGTCGCCGGCTCGGCGCAGCGCCGGGCGAGGCGAGCGCGGGCGCTGGGCCGGGCGAGACAGGCGCGGGGATGGGCGGGACGAGCGCGGGCGCGGAGGTGGGCAGGACGGCCGCGGCACCGGGCGTGCGGGCGGGCGAGGCGGGGGCGGGCGTGCGGGCGGGGGTGGACGGTGGTCTCGGTTCGATCTTCGCGGCACCCCGTATCTCCTCGTCTCGCCGTACTACCTGCTGTTCGCCGTCTTCGGCGCCTTCCCGCTCGGGTACACGCTGTGGATCTCGCTGCACGACTGGGAACTGGCCGGGGACAAGAGCTGGCTGGGGCTCGGCAACTACGCCGAACTGGTCACCGACGCCGAGTTCTGGAACGCGGTCGGCAACACGCTCGGCATGTTCGCGCTGGCCACGGTGCCGCAGCTACTGCTGGCCCTGATGCTGGCCAACGCGCTCAACAAGCGCCTCAAGGGGCGCCTGATCCTGCGCCTGGGCGTGCTGCTGCCGCTGGTCACCTCGGTGGTGGCGGTCGCGGTCATCTTCAGCCAGCTCTTCTCCCGCGACTACGGCCTGGTCAACTGGCTGCTGGGGACCCCGATCACGTGGCAGAACGAGAAGTGGTCGTCCTGGATCGCCATCGCCGTGATGATCGACTGGCGCTGGACCGGCTACAACGCGATCATCCTGCTGGCCGCGATGCAGACGATCCCCCGCGACCTCTATGAGGCGGCGGCGCTCGACGGGGCCTCGCCGCGCAGGCAGTTCTGGCGGATCACCGTGCCGATGCTCCGGCCGACGCTGGTGTTCGTGGTGTTCGTCTCCACGATCGGCGGGCTGACGCTGTTCGCCGAGCCGGTCATGTTCGAGGGCAACCCGATGATGACCGGCGGCACCACGGGCCAGTACCAGACGGTGGCGATGTTCGTGGTCAAGGAGGGCTTCCGCGACTTCGACATGGGGTACGCCGCTGCCGCCGCCTGGCTGCTGTTCGTGCTGATCCTGCTCGGCACCCTGGTCAACTACCTGTTCACGAGGCGGATCCGATGAACCGGGCCACGATCACGACGAGGATCGGGCTGGCGGTGGCGCTCGTGCTGTCGGCCTTCCCGATCTACTACATGTTCATCATGGCCACGCGCTCCAACGAGGACGCGCTGGACACCCCTCCGCCCCTGCTGCCCGGCGGCCTGCTCGGCGAGAACGTCGAGCGGCTGCTGGCCACCGAGGACGCCCACTTCCTGACGGGCCTGCTGAACTCGGCGGTCGTGGCGGGCACGGTGACGCTGTCGGTGGTGGCGATCTCGACGCTGGCCGGGTTCGCCTTCGCCAAGCTGCGCTTCGCCGGCTCGCGGCTGCTGCTCGGGCTGATCCTGGTGACGATGATGGTGCCGCTGCAGCAGATGGGCGTGGTGCCGCTGTATGAGCTGATGGTCTCGCTGGGCTGGACCGGCCGGCTGAAGGCGGTGATCCTGCCGTTCCTGGTCAACGGGTTCGGCGTGTTCATGATGACGCAGTACGTGGCGCAGGCCGTACCCGATGAGCTGGTGGAGGCGGCGCGGGTGGACGGCGCGGCGACGCTCGGCATCTACTGGCGGGTCGTGCTCCCGGCGCTGCGGCCGGGCATGGCGGTGCTGGCGCTGCTGGTGTTCATGCAGACGTGGAACGAGTTCCTGTGGCCGCTCATCGTGCTGAACCCGGACAACCCGGTGGTGCAGACGTCGATCGCGGCGCTCAACTCGGCGCACGGCACCGACTACGTGATGTTGTTCACCGGCACGGCCGCCTCGGTGCTGCCGCTGTTCGTGGTGTTCGTCCTGTTCGGCCGTCAGATCGTGGGCGGGCTCATGGAAGGCGCGGTCAAGGCATGACGACCCAGGAAGATCAGGTACGGCACGCGCCCGGACGTTTCCCCGCGGGGTTCGCCTGGGGCGCGGCCACCTCGGCCTACCAGATCGAGGGCGCCGCCGACCGGCGCGGCCGGTCGATCTGGGACACCTTCACCCGCGTGCCCGGCCGGGTGGTCGGCGGCGACCACGGGGACGTGGCCGTCGACCACTACCACCGCTATCGCGACGACGTGAAGCTCATGGCCGAGCTGGGCCTGACCGCCTACCGGTTCTCGGTCTCGTGGCCGCGCGTGCAGCCGGACGGCTCGGGCGCGGTCAGCCAGAAGGGGCTCGACTTCTACCGCCGCCTCACCGACGAACTGCTGGAGCACGGCATCCAGCCGTGGCTGACGCTCTACCACTGGGACCTGCCGCAGGCGCTGGAGGACAGAGGCGGCTGGCCGGAACGGGAGACCGCCTACCGCTTCGCCGACTACGCCGCCGCCGTGCACGAGGCGCTCGGCGACCGGGTGCACACGTGGGCGACGGTCAACGAGCCGTGGTGCGCGGCCTTCCTGGGGTACGCCTCGGGGGAGCACGCGCCGGGGCGGCGGGACCCGGTGGCCGCGATCCGGGCGGCGCACCACCTCAACCTGGCGCACGGGCTGGCCGTACAGGCGCTGCGGCCTTCGCGCGTGGGCGGCTGCGTGAACCTCTACGCGATCACGCCCGCCACCGCGGACGACCACGACGCGGCCCGCCGCATCGACGGCCTGCAGAACCGCTTCTTCCTGGACGCTCTTCTCAAGGGCTCCTATCCACCCGACGTCCTGGAAGACCTCGCCATGGACCTGGATTTCATGAACAATCGGGACTTGGCGGTCATCAGCGAGCCCATCGACCTGCTGCTCGTCAACTACTACAGCCGCTTCACCGTCTCCTCCCGCCCCGGAGCCGCATCGGCCGCCGCGGCGCCGACCGGCACGGGCTCGCCGTGGGTCGGCAGCGAGCACGTCTCGTTCGTCTCGGGCGGGCGGCCGGTCACCGCGATGGGCTGGGAGATCGACGCCGGCGGCCTGCTGGAGGTGCTGACGCGGGTGCGCGAGGAGTACCCGGCGGTGCCGATGGTGGTCTCGGAGAACGGCGCCGCCTTCGACGACCACCTGGACGGGGAGCGCGTCCACGACCCCGGCCGGGTGTCCTACCTGCGCGAACACCTGTCCGCCTGCCTGGAGGCCACCCGCCGCGGCATCCCCCTGGAGGGCTATTTCGCCTGGTCGCTCCTGGACAACTTCGAATGGGCATGGGGCTATGGCAAGCGCTTCGGCCTCGTCCACGTCGACTTCGCCACCCAGCGCCGCCTGCTCAAGGACAGCGCTCTCTGGTACGCGGAGATCATCCGGCAGAATGGTGGCCATGAACCGACCGACTCTTGAAGCAGTCGCCGCCCGCGCCGGGGTCGGGCGCGGCACGGTGTCGAGGGTCATCAACGGCTCGCCCAACGTCAGCGCGAAGGCCCGCGCCGCCGTACGCCAGGCCATCGACGAACTCGGATACATCCCCAACCGCGCCGCCCGCACCCTCGTCACCCGCCGCACCGACACCGTGGCGCTGGTGGTGTCGGAGTCGGAACTCCGCGTCTTCGACGAGCCGTACTTCGCCGGCACGATCAGGGGCATCGGCTCCGCGCTGGCCGAGACCGGCCTGCAGCTCATACTGGCGATGGCCCAGTCGCCGGAAGAGCACGAGCGGCTGGAGCACTTCCTGACCGGCCAGCACGTCGACGGCGTCCTCTTGCTGTCGCTGCACGGCGCCGACCCGCTGCCGGGACGGCTGGAGGAGATGGGCGTGCCGACCGTGCTCGGCGGCCGCCCGGTCGGCCTCGACCCGTACAGCTACGTCGACATGGACAACCGCGGCGGCGCCCGCCAGGCGATCAAGCACCTGCTGGGCATCGGCCGCACCCGCATCGCCACCATCGCCGGCCCGCAGGACATGGGCGTCGGTGTGGACCGCCTGGCCGGCTACCGTGACGCGCTGCCGGCCTCGAACGCCCCCGACCTGGTGGCCTACGGCGACTTCTCCGAGGAGAGCGGCGCCGCGGCGATGCGCGCGCTGCTGGCCGGCCATCCGGACCTCGACGCCGTGTTCGCCGCCTCCGACCTGATGGCGGTGGGCGCGCTGCGCGAGCTGAAGGCGGCCGGCCGCCGCGTGCCCGAGGACATCGCGCTGGTCGGCTTCGAGGACTCCAAGGCGGCCCTGCACACCGACCCGCCGCTGACGACCGTCCACCAGCCGACCGAGCAGATGGGCCGCCAGATGGCGCACCTGCTCGTGGCGCGCATCAACGGCGAGGAGCTGAGCCAGCCGGTCGTCATACTCGACACTCATCTGGTACGGCGAGCCTCCGCTTGACCAGCGGATATCCTTGACCGACCCCAGCGTTGGCGAAAGGACTCCCCCGTGCCCTCTCTGTCCGGCGGCGGCTACACCGCCGAGATCAGCCAGCGCGGCGCCGCCCTGCGCGTGCTCAGGCACGGCGGGCGCGACCTCGTGACCTCGTGGCCGGAGGGCGGCCCGATCCCGTTCTACGCCGGGACGATCCTGGCCCCGTGGCCCAACCGGGTCGCGGGCGGCCGCTACTCCTTCGACGGCGACGGGCACCGGCTGGAGCTGACCGAACCCGAGCGCGGCAACGCCCTGCACGGGCTGGTCTCCGCCGCCGATTGGCAGGTAGCGGAGTGGCTGGCCGCCGAGGACGACCACGCCTTCGCCCGCCTGGTCCACACGATCACGCCGGCGCCCGGCTACCCGTTCACGCTGGAGCTGCAGGTGCTCCACCGGCTCGACGCCGCCGGGCTGAGCACGACCGTCACCGCCCGCAACACCGGCGGGCGCCCGGCTCCCTATGGGTGCGGGCCGCATCCGTGGCTGCTGGGCGGCTCCGACGTGCTGCACGTCCCGGCCGCCAAGGTGGTGCTGAACGACGAGCGGCTGCTGCCCCGGGCGCTGGAGGAGGTGTCCGGCACGCCGTACGACTTCCGTGCGCCGCGCCCGCTCGGCGGCCAGGACGTCGACAACGCCTTCACCGGGCTGGCGGCGGGCGAGGTGCGGGTCGGCGGCACCCGCGTGACGTGGGATCCGGCCGTGCTGCCGTGGGTGCAGGTGTGCACCGGCGGGCAGCTCGGTTACGAGGGTGTGGCGGTGGAGCCGATGACGTGCCCGCCGGACGCGTTCAACTCGGGAACCGACCTGGTGGTGCTGAAGCCGGGCGAGCACCACGAGGCGAGCTGGACGATCAGCGCCGTCTAGCTTTCCGGACGCACTGGACGATCACCGCTCGAAGCGGACAGAATCTCGCTCTGTGGAGAGCAGAACCAAGCGCCGCCTGTCCCCCGGGCAGCTCGACGCGTTGCTGCGGCGGGCGATGGGCACGGGCGTCGCCGACGCGAGCGAGCTGACCGACGGGTTCGCCAACGCCGTGTGGCGGGTGCGGCTGGACGACGGCCGCGAGGTGGTGCTCAAGCTCTCCCCGCCGCCCGACCTCGACCAGCTCACCTACGAGCGCAACCTGCTGCGCATGGAGGCGCACGCGATCGAGCTGGCCGGCGCGGCGGGCGTGCCGGTGGCCGGGCTGCTGCGGGCGGGCTTCGACGATCCGGTGCTCGGCGGCGACTACCTGGTGCTGCGCGCGCTCGACGGCACGCCGTGGAACCGTACCCGGCCGGACTCCCCCGACGACGTACGCCGCGAGCTGGGCCGGCACCTGGCCACGCTGGCCTCGGTGACCGGCGAGGTGTTCGGCTATCCGCACAACGGCATCACCGGCCCGACCTGGCGGGCGGCGTACCTGGCGATGCTCGGGGCGCTGCTGGACGACACCCGGCGCTATCCGACGCCGCTGCCGCTGCCCGCGGAGGAGATCCGGCGGGTGGCCGAGTCCGCCGCGCACGTGCTGGAGGAGGTGCGCACGCCGAGCCTGGTCCACTTCGACGTGTGGCCGGGCAACGTCTTCCTCACGCTCGACGGCCGGATCCAGGCGATCATCGATCACGAGCGGGCGTTCTGGGGCGATCCGCTGGCCGAACTGATCACGCCGACGATCTTCGGCGAGGTCGCGGAGAACGATCCGCTGCTGGCCGGGTACCGGGAGGTGCGCCCGCTGGAGCTCACGCCCGCCGCGCTGGCCCGTCTCGACCTCTACCGCACTTACCTCTATCTGATCCTTCTGGTGGAGAACGGGCCTCGGCAGTACCCGGAGGAGGAGTACGCGCCGCTGCGCGACCTGGCCACGACCTCGCTGGTGAAGGCGGTGGAGGCGCTGCGCTGAGCGGCGGCACCGCCGCATGGACGATCGTGGCGGCCCCTGGAGACCCCGTGCCCAGGGACCGCTTCCCGATCCTCGGCCGCGACGACCGGGTGAGCGGCGTCGTCACCCCGCGCCGCTCCGCTCCCCGCTCAGGCCACGGCCGGGCTCTTGCCCTCAGCCAGGCTGAGCGCCTCGACCAGGCTCGCGTAGAGCTCGTCGGTCTCCAGGAGCGCCGCGTGCGAGCCCTGCGCGCGTACCTTGCCGTCCTCGAGGACGACGATCGTGTCGGCGTCGATCACGGTGGACAGCCGGTGCGCGATCGTCACCACGGCGCCCTTGCTCGCCCGATCGCCGATGCAGTCGTGCACGGCCGCCTCGGTGAGGCCGTCGAGCTGGGCGGTGGCCTCGTCGAGCAGCAGCACGTCGGGGGTGCGCAGCAGTGCCCTGGCCAGGGCGATCCGCTGGCGCTGGCCGCCGGAGACCGACGTCGGCGACAGCTCCTGGTCGAGGCTCCCGGCCATCTCGGTCAGCCGTACGTCGTGCAGGACCTTCCGCAGTTCGTCCTCGCCGGCCTCGGGGTGCGACAGCAGCAGGTTGTCGCGGATCGTGCCGGGCACGACGGGTGTGTCCTGCTCGACGTAGGCGAGCCGGGCGCGCACCTGGTCGTGCGTGAGGTCCCGGTACGGCACGCCGTCCAGCAGGATCTCGCCCTCCTGAGGCTGCAGGAAGCGCAGGATCAGTGAGAACAGCGTGGTCTTGCCCGCCCCCGACGGCCCGACGATCGCGACGTGCCCGCGGCGCGGGATGACCAGGTCCACGCCTTTGACGGCGGGTTCGGAGTCGGCCGAGTAGGCGGCCCGCACTCCCCGCAGCTCCAGGATCGCCGGCGCGGGAGCGCCCGCGATCGCGACGCCCGCCTCGGCGGGAACGGAGCTCTCCTGCTCCAGGTCGTCGACGCTGCGGATGCGCTCGGCGGCGGCGATGCCGGCCTGCAGGGCGGTGACGTTCTGGCTGAGCTCGGTGATCGGCTCCATCAGCGCGAACGCGTAGAGCAGGAACGCGATCAGGCTGGAGACCTCCAGCACGCCGAGGCTCACCCGCCAGGCGCCGACGCCGAGGATCAGGATGATGGCCAGCTGGATGCCGGACCAGGCCAGCGTCCAGGCGATCGCCTCCCTGCGCACCGCTCGGATGCTGTACTTGGTCGACACGCGGGCGTCGTCGATGATCCGCTCGGCGGTGCGGTCCTCCGCGCGGCTCACCTTGATGGTCCTGATCGCGCGCAGCGCGCCTTCGAGCCGGCCGCCGACGCGGCCCACGTGCTCCTGGGCCCGCTCCTGCGCCTTGGCGATGGCCGGCATCAGCGTGGCGAACAACAGGCCCACCACGACGACCGCGGCGACCGTGGTACCGAGCAGCACCAGGTCCAGCACGCCCATGAGCACGAGCGTGCCGACCAGCATGATCGCGCCGTTGATCAGTCCGATGACGCTGGAGGACGCGGCCTCGCGCAGCAGCACGGTGTCGGAGGTGACCCGGGTGACGAGCTCACCGCTCTGGCGCCTGGTCACGGCCGGGATGGTGGCGCGCAGCAAGCGGCGCACCATCGACTCGCGCGCCTCCAGCACGACCCGCTCGCCGAGCGCGCCGAGCATGATCCACTGCCAGGTCAGGATCACGATGCCGACCAGCAGCAGGCCGATCAGCGCGGTGATGGGCCCGGACAGCGACAGCGAGGCGCCGAGCGAGTCGAGCACCCACTTGGTCACCATCGGCGTGGCCAGGCCCATCCCCGAGCCGAGCAGCGCGAGGAACAACCCGAGGGCGAGCTTGCCCCGGTGGGGCCGGGCAAAGCTCCACAAAATACGGAGCCGCGGAAACTTTTTTGGAGCAGTCATGGATGACAGTGGAACACATTTGTTCCAAGAAAGGCAAATGAGTTTCTTAGTGGTACGGTAAGCCCATGACCGTTGCCGAGACAGGACTGCGCGCACGGACCCGTCGCGCCATCCTCGATGCCGCCTTCTCCACACTGACCGGCAACTCGGGCGCCTCACTCAGCGATGTCGCCGCGGCCGCCGGGGTCGGCCGCACCACGATCCACCGCTACTTCCCCGAGCGCACCGACCTGATCACCGCGATGTCCGAGGACCTGCTGGAGAAGATCGCCCTGGCCACCGGCCGGGCCAGGCTCACCGACGGACCGGCCATCCAGGTGCTCGACCGCCTCCTGCAGGAGTACTTCGAGCTCGGCGACTACCTCATGCTCGCCTTCACCGAACCGCACCTCATCGACTCGGCCGACTGGGAGAGCGAGACCCCCAGCGACCGCGAGCTGATCGCCATGATCGAGCGCGGCCGCGAAGAGGGCTCGGTCGACGCGCGGATGCCGGCGAGCTGGGTGCAGCAGGTGATGTGGGCGCTGCTGTACGCCGCGTGGCAGCAGATACGCGACGAGGAGACCTCCAAGCACGACGCGCTCGGGCTGTGCCTGCTCGCCTTCCGCAAGGCCGTGGCCGTCTCAGGCTGAGGGCAGCTCGGCCAGCATGATCGGCACCGTGGTGGGCCACCGCGACCCGCCCGCCGGCTCGACCGTCAGCGCCACCCGCTCCTCCCCTTTCTCCGGTACGGCCCGCAGCATCCCGTCACCGTCGTCCAGCAACCCCGCCGGGCGGGCACCCCGCGGCCCCATCAGCCACAACGCGTAGTCCTCTTCCTCCTTCAGGCGCGGCAGCCCGGTCGCCGCGAACACCATCCTGCCCCGCTCCCTGGAGACCACGATGGTGGCCTCGCCCCCGGCGGTAACCGGCCGCCGAAGGACCCGGGCGTCCGGGGCTGCCATGACGTCCAGCAGGTCCTTCTGCCGGTCGAGCGCCTCCTGCCGGCCGGCGATCACCGTCTCCAATCTCTGCTGGCCCTGAACCGCGAGGACCCCGAGGGCGACGGCCGCCGCCGCGGACACGGCCGCCAGCCCCGCCGCCACCCGCCCCCGCCACCCGGCCCCCAGCCGGCCGGACCCCCCGGACCCCGCCCGGCCGGACCCCCCGGACCCCATCCGGCCGGGTCCCCTGGGCCCCGCCCGGCCGTGCCTTCCGGGGCGCGGGCCGCCCGTTTCCTGCCCCGGGCCGCCCGCTTCCGGCCGTACGCCTGGCGTGTCCGGCGCCGGTGAGGACCCGGCCCCCGTGGCGCCGGTCCGCTGGGGGCCGGGCCGGTCGGGTCCTGGAGCGCCGGTCCCGAACGGGAGGGTGCCCGTCGGCTCCGTCCTGGGGTACCAGACGGTGGCTCCCGATTCGGCCAGCGGCCAGGGGTAGATGGTGGCGGGGGCGTGGGCCTGCCGTACCTGGGCGGCGGAGGCGAGCACGCGGCGGCGCAGCGCGGCGGGCGGCGGGACGGCCGCGGGGAGCGCGAGGCGGGCGGCCGTCTCACGCAGGCGGCGCACCTCGCCCTGGCAGGCCACGCACCGGACCAGGTGCCGTTCGAACAACTCCCCTTCCAGCTCGGGCAGGGCGTGCACGGCGTAGGCGCCGGACAGGGCGTGGAGGTCTTCGTTCATGGGGTCGCTCCCAGCCGGTACGGCCCGTCGCGCGGTGAGCGCCGCGAACGGGGTGCGCGTCGCGGCCGTGGCGGGGCGGTCGTGACGCTCACGTCTGTACTTCGGCCCCTCGGGCCCGCCGGATGCCGGGCCTTGCGCTTTTCCCGTGTCGTGCGACAATTTCATTGGGTGATGAATTATGAGCTGTGTAATCGCAGGAGGCGGTCCAGCGGGCGCCATGCTCGCCCTGCAGCTCGCCAGGTCCGGCGTCGAGGTGACGCTGCTGGAGAAGCACGCCGACTTCCTCAGGGACTTCCGGGGTGACACGATCCACCCCTCCACCATGATGGTGCTCGACGAACTCGGGCTCATCGACGACTTCCTCAACCTGCCCCACCGCAAGACGTACCAGGTCCACGCGCTGACCGACGACGGCCCCCGGCCTGTGGCCAGCCTCAGGGAGCTGCGCACGCCGTACAACTACATCGCGATGGTCCCGCAGTGGGACTTCCTGGACCTGATCGTCGGGGCGGCCAAGGAGTACCCGTCGTTCCGGCTGCTCATGAACGCCGGGGCGACCGGCCTGATCCGCGAGGACGGCGTCGTGCGCGGCCTGCGCTACCGGGACGCCTCGGGCGAGCACGAGATCAGGGCCGCGCTCACGGTAGCCGCCGACGGCCGGCGCTCCACGCTGCGCGCGGCGGCGGGGCTCGTGCCGGAGGAGTTCGGGGCGCCCATGGACGTGCTGTGGTTCCGCATGCCGCGGGAGGCCGGCGACACCGACCACACGTTCCTGCGCCTGGCGGCCGGCAAGCTCATGGTCGCCATCAACCGGGAGAGCTACTGGCAGATGGCCTACGTGATCCCCAAGGGCGGCTTCGACCGGCTGCGCGCCCAGGGCATCGACGCCTTCAGGGATCCGGTACGGCGGCTGCTGCCGTTCCTCGCCGACCGGGTGGACCTCGTCCAGAGCTACGACGACCTCAGCATGCTGACCGTGGCGGTCAACCGGCTGGAACGCTGGCACCTGCCCGGTTTCCTGTGCGTCGGGGACGCGGCGCACGCGATGTCGCCGGTGTTCGGCGTCGGCATCAACCTGGCCGTCCAGGACGCGGTGGCCACGGCCAACCTGCTGGCCGGGTCGCTGCGCTCGGGGGCGCCGATCCCGGAGTCTGCGCTTCACCTGGTGCAGCGTCGGCGGTTGTTCCCGGCGAAGGTCACGCAGGCCGCGCAGCGCCTGTTCCAGGACCGCGTCATCAGCGTCGCCCTGGAGAACCGGCGGAAACCACCCCGCATCCCTGCCAACGTGACCGGCGTCCCGATCCTGGGCGCGGCGCTGCGGCGGTTCGTGGGCTTCGGCGTCCGGCCCGAGCACGTGCGCACGAAAGCCCTGATCCGCGCCTAGTCCGGCACGGGCAGGTGGTAGAGGGCGAGCGGAGCGGGCGGCGGCAGGGGCGCGGCCGGTCCGGTGTGGAAGGAGCGCAGCATCAGGGCGGCCAGGCGGCGGGCGGCTGCCACCGCGGTCTCGGCGGAGGCCGCGGTGATGCCGTCGGTGGCCATGAGGATGAGCGAGAGGTCGCTGCGCTCGAACTCGGCCCGCAGCCGGCCCGACGCCTTGGCCCGCCGTACCAGCTCGGCGAAGCCCCGCTCGGCCCGCTCACGCTCGCGCCCGAAGTCGACCGCGCCGGGGAACTCGCTCAGGAAGGCGGCCGCGAGGCCGCGGTCGACGGCGTTCATCGCGCACAGCGTCTCGATGAACGTGCGGAACCCGTGCCAGGGGTCGGGGTCCTCCAGGGCCTCGTCGATCGTCCCCACGCAGGCGCCGAGATGCTCGCGGAACACCTCCGCCATCAGGGCCTCGCGGGTGGGGAAGCGCCGGTAGAGCGTGGCCACGCCGACGCCCGCGCGCCGCGCGATCGCGGCCATGGGCACGTCGAGGCCCCGCGCGGCGAACAGGTCGCCGGCCGCTTCGAGGATGCGCCGCCGGTTGTGACGCGCGTCCGCGCGCAGCTCCATCCGAGAGGATTCCGCAGACATGCTTCTCACATTAGCTCAAATGGAGTGGCCTCTCCGTTTAGCGGGCTAGCGTGACGGCATGAGTGAGATGCGCGCGGCCCTTTACGACCGCTATGGCCCCCCTGAAGTGCTGTACGAGGGCACGCTGCCCAAGCCCGTCCCGGGCCCCGGAGAGGTCCTGGTACGCGTCCACGCCACCACCGTGAACGGCGGCGAACTCCTGGGCCGGGCCGGAAAGGTACGGCCGGTCACCGCGCTCGCCGGACCGGGCTGGCCCAAGCGCACCGGGATCGACTTCGCCGGCGAGGTCGCCGGCCTCGGCTCACCGAGGTCGGGCCTGAAGCCCGGCGACCGGGTCTGGGGCTCCATGGCCAGGTCCCAGGGCTTCGGCAGCGCCGCCGAGTATGTGGTGGTGCGGCCCCGGCAGCTCGCCTTCGCCCCCGCCGGGCTCGACCTGGTCCAGGCCGCGGCCCTGCCCGTGGGCACGACCGCGATCACCGCATTGCGCGACAAGGCCCGCCTCGCCCCCGGCGAGCGCCTCCTGGTGCGCGGCGGCGCGGGCGGCGTCGGCAGCCTCGCCGTCCAGCTCGGCCGCGCCTACGGCGCCCACGTCACCGCACTCGCCGGGGCCGCGAACCTGGACCTCGTCCGCGACCTCGGCGCCGACGAGGCCTACGACTACGCGACGACCGGCCCGGCCGGCCTCGGCCCGTTCGACGTGGTCCTCGACACCGTGGGCAGAGACCTGCCCGCGTGGCGCCGCCTGCTGACGCCGCGGGGCCGTATGGTGGCGATCGCGTTCGACGCCGCGCACGTGGCCGCCTCGATCGGCTACATCCTCGCGTCCACCGTGTACGGCAGGCACCGCGTGCGGGCCTTCAGCGGCGCCCCCACCCACGAACTGTTCGCCGAGCTGACCCGGCTGACGGAGTCCGGGGCGCTCCGGCCGGTCGTGGACACGATCCACCCGCTGTCCGGCATCGCGAAGGCGCACCGGGCGCTGGAGGCGGGCGGGGTCCGCGGGAAGCATGTCATCCAAGTGATATGACCGGTTTACCGGGTTTGATGGGCCGCCAGGTGAGAACACGTTCTCAGAATGCGGAATCCGGGGTCGGAGAGGAAGGCGGAGTGGAATACCCTCGTTTGTCGTGAGCGCACTGAGCAACCTCGATTCCTGGCGGGCGCTTCCCGCCGCCCAGCAGCCTGACTGGCCCGACCCCGCCGAGCTCGGCAAGGTCGTGGACGAGCTGCGTTCTCTTCCCCCCCTGGTGTTCGCCGGCGAGTGCGACCAGCTCAAGGCTCAGCTGGCCGACGTGGCCCGCGGCCAGGCGTTCGTGCTGCAGGGCGGCGACTGCGCCGAGACGTTCGCCGGCGCCACCGCCGACAACGTGCGCAACAAGCTCAAGACGCTGCTGCAGATGGCCATCGTCCTCACCTACGCGGCCAAGGTGCCCGTCGTGAAGATCGGCCGGGTCGCCGGGCAGTTCGCCAAGCCGCGCTCCAAGGGCACCGAGACCCGCGACGGCGTCACCCTGCCCGCCTACCGGGGCGACATGGTCAACGGGTTCGACTTCACCGAGGCGTCCCGGGTGCCCGACCCGTGGCGGCTGCTGAAGGCGTACCACTCCTCGGCGGTCACGCTCAACCTCGCCCGCGCCTTCACCAAGGGCGGCTACGCCGATCTGCGCCAGGTGCACGCCTGGAACCAGGATTTCGTGCTCGAGTCGCCCGCCGGGCGCCGCTACGAGCAGCTGGCCAGGGAGATCGACCAGGCGCTCGCGTTCATGCGGGCCTGCGGGGCCGACCCGGAGGAGTTCCACACCGTGGAGTTCTACTCCTCCCACGAGGCCCTGATCCTCGATTACGACCAGGCGCTCACCCGCATCGACTCACGCACCGGCCTGCCGTACGACGTCTCCGCTCATATGGTGTGGATCGGCGAGCGCACCCGTCAGCTCGACGGCGCGCACGTGGAGTTCTTCTCCCGCATCCGCAACCCGATCGGCGTCAAACTCGGCCCCACGACGACGGCCGACGAGGCGCTCACGCTGATCGAGAAGCTCAACCCCGCCAACGAGCCCGGCCGCCTGACGTTCATCACCCGCATGGGCGCGCCGAAGATCCGCGAACTGCTGCCGCCGCTGGTCAAGGAGGTCACCGCGTCGGGCGCGCAGGTGGCGTGGATCTGCGACCCGATGCACGGCAACACGTTCGAGGCGCCGAGCGGCCACAAGACGCGCCGCCTGGACGCCGTGCTGGACGAGGTGGCCGGCTTCTTCGAGGTGCACCGCGCGCTCGGCACGCACCCGGGCGGCATCCACATCGAGTTCACGGGCGACGACGTGACGGAGTGCGTGGGCGGCGGCCAGGAGATCGCCGAGGACGACCTCGCCCTCCGCTACGAAACCGCCTGCGACCCGAGGCTCAACCGCTCCCAGTCCCTGGACCTGGCCTTCCGCGTCGCCGAGCTCTACCGCTCGGTCTAGCGACGCATCTGTTTCAAGCGCCTTTCCGTTACGGCGGGGCCGGCTCGCCCGCCCCGCCGTACTTCCTTCCCTCTGTCGAGCGATGGTCGTGAGGGCTCACGGGCCGCTCGCCGCGACAACTCCGCTCGTGACCGGTGCCACGCGCGATCCGGCCCGGGGGCGGGTGTCAGGGAAGGTGGATGGAGGGGTCGGGCTGGGTGGGGACGGGGCGGCGAGTGGCCTGGCTGGTGGAGGTCCAGAAGACGCCGGCCGTGATGGCCATGAGGATGACCAGCCACAGTGCCGCTCTGCCCATCCGCAGGCCGTAGCCGCACAGCAGCCACGACAGGGCCAGCCACCATCGCCGTGACGCCCCGGCCTTGCGGCGCATTTCCATGGCGCCGAAGGCGAAGTCGCTGGCTATGGACTCGTCGTCCAGGCCTGCCTGCAGGCCGGTGTAGAGGACGGCGAGGCGTTCCGCGCTGGCGGCGGTCTCGCCGGGGGCGGTCCAGCCTCTTAACAGGTGTTCGTCGGCCAGCGAGCGGCGGCGGGAGAACCAGCGCATCGGCGGCCACCGCAGCCCGAAGCGGACGCCGCTGGGTGTGAACGCGAAGGCGCAGTCCTTCAGGCGCAGGCCCGCCGGGTCGCCGTAGCCGGCGAAGCGGCAGGTGGACAGGTCCAGGCCGGTCAGATTCAGCGCGGGGGCGTTCACCTCGCGAAGGGACGTGAGGGCGGCGCGGCCCCGGCCGGAGATGGCGGACGGGTGGTGCAGGACGGCCGATTCCAGGTCGGCCTGGGCGTCGGTGAGGCGCAGCAGCAGCGGGCCGGTGATCTCGGCGTGGCGCAGGTCCGCGCCCGAGCCGGTGACGCACAGGTCGAGTCCCGATTCGGCGTGCGCGTGGGCGGCCGAGAGGCGGCCGGTGACCGAGACGTAGACGTTGCCCAGGAAGTGGGCGGCGTCGAAGGCGGCCGGGCCGACGACCTTGCGGAAGGACAGCGTGCGGCCGAAGCGGGCGCCGCGGAAACTGGCGCCGTCGCCGACCGTCGCGGCGTCGAAGGTGGCGAACCCGTCGAACCGGGTTCGCTCGCAGGACAGGCCGCGGCCGCAGGCGGTCTGGCTGAACAGGGCGTCGCGGGCCAGGACGGCCCTGTCCAGCGACAGGTGGCCGCGGACCCTGACGCCGTGGAAGGACAGTTCGCGGGCGAAGCGGGCGCCGGCCAGAGAGACGTTGCCTTCGAAACGCGCGCCGAAGAAGGACGCCAGGCGGTCGAACCTCGCTCCGTCGAGCGAGACGTCGCCGAGGAAGGCGACTCCGGCGAAGCGCGTCTCGCAGGTGAAGTGGGCGCGGTCGAGGCGGGTTCTGCCGGGTCTGCGTTCGGTGGCCTCCAGGACCTGGTCCAGGAGTTCGGCGTCGATGGTGGTGCCGCGGAGGTCCACGAGGCGGCCGGGGGTTAAGGTGCGGAGCACCTCCGCGCGCGCCTCGGGCGTGGTGTGGAGCAGGCAGGTGCCGTGAGGCTGGTGTGCGAAGCCTGTGCAGGCGCCGGAATGCGCGCAGGTGACCCAGTCCATGCAGTGGTCATACCCGGGCACGGCGCCGGTCAAGGTTCGCCGTATCAATGCTCTATCCACCTTCATGCGGACATATACGACACCACGTGTCCTTGAAGCGCTGGTCATCCGCGATTCAACCCGGCCGGCGATCCGCACCCGCCCCACGGCCGGCGCCGTACCGGCTGCCCGTGAGCGGCGGCGACCTCAGCTCACTACAGCGAGGCCGAGCGGTCCGAGGCACCGGCATCGCGTGTCCCGCCGGAGCCTGGTGTGCGGGCCCGGCGGGACATGGAATGCTGGAAAGCGGTGAGTGGTTGACACCGTTGCAACTTCAACGACGATACGAGGAGCCACTTGTGGCGACTATCGAAGTAACAGAGAAGAACTTCAACGACATCGCCGACAAGGGGATCGTCCTGCTCGACTTCTGGGCTGCGTGGTGCGGGCCTTGCCGTACCTTCGGGCCGATCTTCGAGAAGGCGTCTACGAAGCACGACGACATCACCTTCGGCAAGATCGACACCGAGGCTCAGCAGGCGCTGGCCCAGGGCTTCGAGATCACCTCGATCCCGACGATCATGGCCATCCGCGACGGCATCGTCGTTTACGCCCAGCCCGGCGCCCTTCCGGCCCCGGCCCTGGAGGACCTGATCGGACAGGTACGGGCGCTGGACATGGACTCCATCCGGTCGGAGCTGGCCGAGGAGCTCAAGAAGGCCGACCAGACCTGACGGCTTGACCCTCCGGACCTCGCCCTTCGTCGACGGCGAGGTCCTTCTCACGTCCCGGGCGGACGGTGCGGCCATCGCCCGGTGACACCGGCCCTTGAGACGCGGCGGAGGCGGCCGGGGCTCTCCAGCCATGGCCGCCCCCACGCTTGGAGCGCCGGGTGGGCGAGAAGACCCGCGCCGGAGACCGGCGCGACGTGCACGGGCGCCCACCGGCCTCCGGTCGGCGAGCCGGCGTGGTCCAAGGGCCGGGAGTGGGTCAGGGCAGGGTGGCGAGGAGTTCGGCGATCTTGGCGAAGTGGTGGGTGCGCCAACCGCCGCCCATGATCTTGCGGCTGAACTGCTGGGCCGGGTCGTCCGGGTCGAAGCCCTCGTGGTCGAGGAAGACCCGCGTCCCCCGGCCCTCGCCCTCCAGGCGCCAGCTCACCGTCCAGTCGGCCTTCTTGCGGTCGCTCCAGCTGATCTTGAGGAGCTTCCGCGGCTCGATCTCCAGCACCCGGCAGTACACGATGCCGTCGAAGCCCACGTTCGGGCGTGGCTCGGTGGTGAAGGTGAACTCGTGGCCGATCTCCAGCCGGAAGCTGTTGGGCATCAGCCACCTGGCCATCAGCTCGGGGTCGGTGAGGGCGCGCCAGACCTTGGCGGGCGGGTGGGCGTAGAAGTGGTCGACGCGAATCGCGGTCAGGTCGTCAGTCATCATCCTGCTCATCCATCGTCTCGGGCATCTCGTCGAGGACCGTGCCGAGGGCGGCCAGCCTCTCCCGCCAGAACCGCTCGTACGGGCTGAGCCAGTCGCGCAGCCGCATCAGCGGCTCGGCCTCCAGCCGGTAATGGCGCTCGCGTCCCTGGCGGGCCTCGGCCACCAGGCCGGCGTCCCTGAGGACCTTCAGGTGCTCGGACACACTGGGGCGGCTCATCTCGAACCGTTCGGCCAGCCGTCCGGCCGGCTGGTCCCCCTCGCGCAGCAGGAGCTCCAGCAGCCGCCGCCGCGCGGGACTGGCCAGCGCCGCGAACAGGGCGTCGGAGGACATCAGCCCTGGCTGACGACGTAGCCGTTGCCGAACGGGTCCTGGAAGAGCAGCCGGCGTCCCCAGGGCTCGTCGGAGGGGCCGTCGGCGGCGGTTCCCGCCGACCTCAGGCGTGCGGCCAGGTCGTCGAGGTCGGGCGCGGTCAGGATGAGGCCGCCGACCGGGGCCATCTCGGGGAACCACGAGGCGAGCAGCAACGTCGTCGCGCCGCCCTCGGGCGCGACGGTGAGCCAGCGGCCCATCGGGAACGGGTTGTCGGTCCTGATCCCCATGCCGAGGGGGCCGGTGTAGAAGGCCAGGGCCGTCTCCTGGTCGGAGACGGGGATGGTCACAGTGGAGATTTCCATGTCGCCCACTATACGTAGGAAATATCCTACGCATCAATATCGGGGGAATCCCTGATGAGTCCCCGAGGCCGTCGTCCGTAGAATCGAGGCATGCTCATCGACGACTACGTGGCCGATCTGGGCCGGGCCCTGTACGGGCCGACGGGACCCAGGCGCGACATGGTCGTCGAGGCCCGCGACAGCCTGGTCGACACGGCCGACGCCTACGAGGCGGACGGGCTGGCGCGCGAGGAGGCCGAGCGGCTGGCCGTTCAGGAGTTCGGGAGTGTCGAGGAGATCGCGCCCGGGTACCAGAGCGAGCTGACGGCGTGCGCGGGGCGCAGGCTGGGCGGGCTGCTGTTCGTGAGCGTGCCGCTGACGGCGCTGGCCTGGTCGATGATCTGGCAGGTGTTTCCGCTCGATCCGTCCATCTGGGCGCAGAAGCCGGCCTGGTTCGGCGCGATCTCTCTGGCGCTGGACCTGGTGCAGGTCGCGGTGGGCGTGAGCGGCGGGCTGTCGCTGCTGGCTCTCGGGCGCGGCGCGCGGCTGCTGCCCAAGGCGCGGCTGGTGACCCGCTCGCTGGGCGGGCTGGTGCTGGCCATGCTGGCGCTCACCACGATCCTGGGCATGATCCTGACGATCGGGGTGAAGGGGCCGATCGGCTTCACGGCCTATCCCCCGGGCGTCATGGTGACGGTGGCGAGCTACGTGCTGGCCGGTGTGCAGTTGTACTGCGCGGTGCGGTGCCTGCGGATCACGAGGACGGCCGTAGCACACCACTGATCGTGGCGGTGAACTCCCGCCAGGCGGATCGCTCGCCTTCGAGCTGCCGCCTGCCGGAGCCGGTGAGCCGGTAGGTGCGGCGTTTGCGGCCGCCGACCGTCGCCCATTCGCTGGCGAGATAGCCCACGCGCTCCAGCTTGCGCAACGCCGGATAGACCGTGCCCGTCGGCACGCTGAGCGCGCCGCCGCTGCGTTCCTGCAGGGCTTCGATGATCGCGTAGCCGTGGAGTGGCTCGTGCTCCAGCACGGAGAGCAGCAGGGCGTCCAGATGGCCGCGGAGCGCGTCCGGGTTCATGGCGACAATCCTAGGTTCCCGTTCGTCATATAGACAGTCTACATGTAGGCTCTCTATATGTAGGCAGACACAACAACGACGGGGACGGAGTCCATGGAGGCACTGGATCTGGCGCGCACGCAGTTCGCGCTGACGGGCAGCCTGCACTTCCTGTTCGTGGTGCTCACGCTGGGACTGGCCCCGCTGGTGGCCATCCTCAACACGCGCTGGGTGCTGTCGGGCAAGCGGCTTTATGAGGGAATGACCCGCTTCTGGGGCCAGATCTACGTGATCAACTACGCCCTGGGCATCGTGACCGGACTGGTGATGGAGTTCCAGTTCGGACTCTCGTGGAGCGGGCTGTCACACTACGCCGGCGACGTCTTCGGGGCGCCGCTGGCCATGGAGACGCTGGTGGCGTTCTTCCTGGAGTCGACGTTTCTCGGGCTGTGGATCTTCGGGTGGCACCGGCTGCCCAAGAAACTCCACCTGGCCTGCATCTGGATCGTCACGCTCACCGCCTACGCCAGCGCGTTCTACATCATGGTCGCCAACTCCTTTTTGCAGAACCCGGTCGGCTCCGTCGTCAAGGGCGACCACATGGAACTGGTCGACTTCGGGGCGCTGCTGACCAACCCCTCACTGGTCCTGGCCTTCCCGCACATCATCGGGGCGGCGCTGTTCACCGGCGGCATGGTCTTCGCGGGCGCCGGCGCGTACCAGCTCAGGCGCCGCACCCACGAGGGGGAGTTCTTCACCAGGTCGCTGCGCATGGGGGTGGCGACCGCCGCGATCGGCAGCACGCTCGCGCTCGGCGCCGGGTACGCGCAGTTCGGGGTCATCGACACCGGCAAGTTCGAGAACAACACCGCGGCCGCCGTCGGGCTCGGCTTCATGATGGAGCTGGGGCATCTGCTCTGGTTCATGGTGGTGCTGGTGATGCTGCCGCTGATCCACTGGCTGCCCAAGTGGCGCTGGACCCACCTGATCATCATCATCATGACGCCGCTGCCGTTCGTCGCGTCCATCCTCGGCTGGATGGCCAGGGAGATCGGCCGCCAGCCCTGGATGATCTGGGAGAAGCTCTCCGTCGCCGACGCCATGTCCCCCGGGCTCACGTCCGGGATGATCACCGCCTCTCTGATCGGGTTCGTCGGCGTGCTCGGCCTGCTGGCCGTCGTCGACTACGTCCTCATCGTCCGCGTGGTACGGCGCGGCCCCGCCGGCCTCGCCCTCGGCGCCCCCGCCGAGGAACGCCGGCCGGCGATGAGCCTCTAGGAGCCTTCACATGGAACTGATCTGGTTCGTCATCTTCGCCGTGCTGCTGGCCGGCTACTTCGCCCTGGAGGGCTTCGACCTGGGCGTCGGCCTGCTGATGCTGGGCCGCCCCCAGGAGCGCAGGGACCGGATGGTGGCCGCCATGGCGCCGTACGTGCTGGCCAACGAGGTGTGGCTGGTCGCGGTGGCCGGGGCGCTGTTCGGGGTCTACCCGATGCTGGAGGGGCCCGTCCTGTTCGGGCTCTACCCGATCGTCGTGGCGATGCTGCTGTCGTGGGTGCTGCGCGACGCGGGGCTGTGGTTCCGCCGCCGCATGGACGGGGCCGCGTGGCGCTCGTTCTGGGACCTCATGATCACGCTGGGCTCGCTCGGGCTGTCGGCCGGGTGGGGTGTGGCGCTGTACGCCGCGGCCACCGGGTTCACCGCCTCGTTGCTGCACCCGCTCGGACTCGGGCTCGGGGCGCTGCTGGCCGTGCTGTTCGCGATGCACGGGCGGGCGTTCCTGAACTGGCGCGAGGGCGGGAAGGCCGGGCGGCTCCTGCTCACCGGACTGGCCGCGGCGGCGCCCGTGATCGCCCTGCTCATCGGGTCGGCCGGCTTCCTCATGGCCTCATCGGCGGCCGGTTCCAGCCTGAATGTGCTCAGTTTCATGGTGTTGCCGTTCGCGCCCGTCATGGTCGGCGCGCAAGTATGGGTCTGGCGGACCTTCCGGGGCGCCATCCGTACTCCGTCGTTCTTCTGAGGACTCGTGCACAAAGATCTCCTGCGGCTCATGCGGGCCGAGCAGTCGGTGCGCAGGCATCTGGCCGTCACCCTGGCCGCCGCCACGCTGGCGGGACTGCTCGTGCTCGTCCAGGCCGAGCTTCTGGCCGGGGTGCTGTCCGGCAGGTTCACGCTGGCGGCGCTGGGCGTGCTGGCGCTGACCGTCGGGTTGCGGGCGCTGCTCGGGTGGAGCCAGGGCGTGTTCGCCGGCCGTACCGCGACCGGGGTGAAGTCGGCGCTGCGCGAGCGGCTGCTCGGCCGGCTGCGGGAGATGGGACCCGCGCGCCTGGCCGACCACCGCTCCGGTGAGCTCGTCACGCTGGCCGGGCGCGGGCTCGACCGGCTCGACCCGTACCTGACCGGCTACCTTCCCGCCATGGCGGTCGCCGGGGTGGTGCCGCTGGCGGTGCTCATCCGGTTGTTCGCCGCGGACCTGGCCAGCGCGGTCATCGTGCTGGTCACGCTGCCGCTCATCCCCATCTTCGGCGCGCTGGTCGGCATGCACACCAAGGCGACCACCGAGCGGCAGTTCCACGCGCTGGCCAGGCTCGGCGGGCACTTCCTCGACGTCGTGCGCGGGCTGCCCACGCTGCGCGCCTTCGGCCGGGCCCGCTACCAGGCCACCGTCATCGAGCAGGTCGCCGACGCGCACCGGGGCGCCACGATGCGCACACTGCGGGTGGCGTTCCTGTCGTCGCTGGTGCTGGAGCTGTGCGCGTCGTTGTCGCTGGCGCTCGTGGCGGTGCCGATCGGGCTCCGGCTGCTGGGCGGCAACCTCGACCTCACCACCGCGCTGCTCGTCCTGCTGCTGGCGCCCGAGGCGTACCTGCCGCTGCGGATGATGGGCACCCGCTTCCACGCCTCGATGGAGGGTGTGGCGGCGGCCGACGCGGCCTTCGCCGTACTGGAGGAAGAGGTCGGGCCCACGCCCGCGCCCGCCCGCACGGAGCGCGGCGAGGGGCCGCCGGAGATCCGGCTGGAGAACGTCACCGTCCGCTACCCCGGCCGCGAGGCCGCGGCGCTGGAGGACGTCTCGCTGGTGATCGCGCCCGGCGAGCGGGTCGCGCTGGTCGGCGAGAGCGGCGGCGGCAAGAGCACACTGCTGCACCTGCTGCTCGGCTTCGTCTCCCCCGCCTCCGGGCGGGTGCTGGTCGGCGGGCGCCCGCCGGACACCCCCGACGAGCTGGCGTTCGTGCCGCAGCGCCCGCACCTGTTCGCGGCCTCTGTCGCCGACAACATCCGCCTCGGCGCCCCCGGCGCCACCCTTCCCGAGGTACGGCGGGCCGCCAAGGCCGCCCACGCCGACGCCTTCGTCGAGGCCCTGCCCGACGGGTACGACACCCTGGTGGGCGAGCGAGGCGCCAACTTCTCGGCGGGCCAGCGCCAGCGCATCGCCCTGGCCAGGGCGTTCTGCCTGCCCGGCGCGACGGTCCTGCTCCTGGACGAGCCCACGGCCCGCCTCGACGGCCGCAGCGAGGCCGCCGTCGTGGAGGCCACCGCCGCCCTGGCCGAAGGGCGCACCGCGGTCATCGTCGCCCACCGCCCCGCGATGATCGACCTGGCCGACCGGGTGATCCGCATCCACGCCGGCCGGGTCGTGTCCGACACCCGCCGGGACGCCACCACCGTGGCGGGCTCCGGCGACGACGTGAGGGAGATCCGGTGAAGCGGCGCATGGGCCTGCGGATCGTCTGGGCCGTGCTGGCCGGGGCCGCGGCCGATCTGGCCGGGCTCGGGCTGATCGCCGCCGCCGCGTGGCTGATCACGCGGGCCGCCGAGCAGCCGGAATTGGCCGCGCTGAGCGTGGCGATCGTGGCCACCCGCGCCTTCGCCACCAGCCGCGGCGTCTTCCGCTACGCCGAACGCCTGACCGGCCACGACGTCGCCCTGCGCGCCCAGGCCGAGACCCGCGAACGGCTCTACGGCTCGCTCATCGCGCCCCAGCAGCCCAGGCACGGCGGAGCGGACCTGCTCAGCCGCATGGTCGACGACACCGAGGCGGTCCAGGACCTGCTGGTGCGCGTCCTGCTGCCCGCGACGGCCGCGCTGATCACCGGCGCGGCGGCGGTCGTGATCGCGCTGACGCTGGCGCCGTTCGCCGCGCTGGTTCTGCTGGCGGGCCTGGTGGTGGCGGGCGTGCTGCTGCCCGCCGGCACGGCCGCCGCCGCCCGCCGCTGGTCGGCCCGCCTGGCCCCGGCCAGGGCCACGCTGGCCGAGCGGGTCGCCGACCTGGTGCACGGCTCGGCCGACCTGGCCGCGTACGGGGCGGGTGAGCGCGCCCTGGCCAAGGCCATGGAGGCCGACGCGGAACTGGCCGCTCTGGAACGCCGCCAGTCCCGTGTGCACGCGGCCTCGCTCGGCGTGGGCACGCTGGTACAGGGCCTGACGGTGGCCGGGATCGTCCTGGCCGCCCGGGCGGCGGGCGCGGACACGGTGGCGACGGCGGTGCTCGCGCTGACCGCGCTGGTGTCGTTCGAGCCGGTGCTGCCGCTGGCCGCGGCGGGCGAGCGCATGGCGGGCATCACGTCCGCGCTGCGCCGCCTGCGCGAGGTGCGCTCGGCTTCCCCGGCCGTCGCCGAGCCGCCGGTTCCGACCGCGCTGCCCGAGGGGCCGGTGACGGTCGCGGTCGACGACCTCGTCGTACGGCACGCGCCCGGCGCGCCCGCGGCCGTGGACGGCATCTCGTTCACGCTCGAACCCGGCAGGCGCGTGGCCCTGGTGGGCCCGAGCGGCGCGGGCAAGAGCACGGTCCTGGCGGCCCTCATGCGCCTGCTGGAGCCGGAGTCCGGCAGTGTCCGCGTCAACGGCGTCGACACGGCGGAGCTCGACTCCGGCCAGGTGAGAACGCTGATGACCGGCCTCACCCAGGATCCGTACATCTTCCAGACCACGTTGCGCGACAACCTCCGGCTGGCCGGTCCCGACGCGACGGACGACGATCTGGCGCGTGCCGTACGCGATGCCCGGCTTGAGCAGTGGGTGAGCAGGACCGGCTGGGACGCCGAGCTCGGCGAGGACGGCAGGACGGTCTCCGGCGGTCAGCTGCAGCGCCTGTCTCTGGCCCGCGCGCTCCTGTACGACCCGCAGGTGCTGCTCCTCGACGAGCCCGCCGAGGCGCTGGACGAGGAGACGGCCGACGCCCTGATGGCCGACCTGCTGGACGTCACCCACGAGCGCACGACGCTGCTGGTCACTCACCGCCTCAAGGGCTTGGAGCAGGTGGACGAGATCATCGTCATGGAGCACGGCCGGGCGATCCAGCGCGGCCGCCACGACGACCTGGTCGCCGTCCCCGGCTACTACCGCGACCTCTGGCAGTCGGAGGCCCTCACCCGGCGCTGATCCCCCGGCCGACAGGTTTACATCGCAAACCCCTTTGGTTTATAGTTCAAACCAGTTTGAGCTATCGAGGAGTTTGGCGATGACAGACCACGAGGCCACCCCGAGCCCGGAGGAGATGCTCCGGCTCATCGAGCAGCAGCAGACCGCGGCGATGCGCCGGTTCCTCCCGGACCCGCTGCTCATGTACGTGCCATGGGGGGTGTCCTGGTTCATCGGCTTCGGCACGCTCTTCCTCGGCCAGGGCCTCCAGGGCGACGGCAACGGGCTGCTGCCGATCACCTGGCAGGTGGGTCTGGCCGTGCTCTGGGGCACCCAGATCATCGCCTTCGTCCTCATGATCATCGCCCTGCTCCGCTCCGGCGGCCACATCAAGGGCGAGTCCGAGACCCGTGGCGCGATGTACGGGCTGGCCTGGTTCGTCGGCTTCAACGCCATGGGCGTCATCGCCGCACGCTTCGTCCCGCATCTTCAGGAAGACACGATCGGGCCGTTCTATACCTCTCTGTTCATGCTGGTCGCCGGCCTGCTCTACATGGCCGGCGGCGCGATCTACCGGCTGTGGCCGCAGTTCCTGCTGGGCGTCTGGGTCATGGTGGTCGACGTGGTCGGCACCGTGCTGGGCGGCGGCTGGATCTACCTGCTCCTGGCGGTCCTCGGAGGTGGCGGCGCCGTCACCACCGGCCTGTGGCTGCGGAGGCAGCGGTGAACGACGAGCTCGACCCCGTCATCCACGCCCAGGCCAGGCTCAGGGTGGTGGCGACGCTCAACACGCTGCCCGGCGGTGACCGGCTCGCCTTCCCCGGCCTGAAGGACGTGCTCGGCATGACCGCCGGCAACCTGTCCGTTCACCTGTCCAAGCTCGAAGAGGCCGGCTACGTGGAGATCACCAAAACGCACAAGGGCCGCACCCCCGTCACCTACGTCGCGCTGACCAAGCGCGGCAGGGCGGCCTTCGACGAGTACACCAAAGCGATCCGCGCCCTGCTCGACACCGCTGGAGGCACCCCATGAGCGTTCTCGCGCGAACCATCGACGTCACCCGGCGCTACGGCGGCGTGCTCGCCCTCGACCGCGTCTCGCTGGAGATCCGCGCCGGCGAGCTCGTCGGCCTGCTCGGCCCCAACGGCGCCGGCAAGTCCACCCTCATCAACCTGTTCGTCGGCCTGCGCCGCCCCACCTCCGGCACGGTCGAGCTGCTCGGCGGCTCCCCCTTCGACCCTCTGGTACGGCGCGGCATCGGCGTCACCCCGCAGGAGACCGGCCTGCCGGAGGCGCTGCGCGTGGGCGAGGTCGTCGGCTTCGTCACCAGCCACTACCCGAAGGCCCGTCCCAAGGGCGAGGTCCTGGAGCGCTTCGGCCTGTCCGACCTGGACCGGCGCCAGATCGGCGGGCTGTCCGGCGGGCAGAAGCGCCGCCTGGCCGTGGCCCTCGCCTTCGCCGGCGACCCGCGGCTGGTCTTCCTCGACGAGCCGACCACCGGCCTGGACGTCGAGGCCAGGCGCACCCTCTGGGACGGCATCCGCGCCTTCCACGAGGACGGCGGCACCGTGCTGCTGACCAGCCACTACCTGGAGGAGATCGAGGCGCTGGCCCAGCGGGTCATCGTCGTGGCCCAGGGCCACGTGCTGGCCGACGACACCGTCCGCGCCGTGCGGGACATGGTCGGCGTGCAGCGCGTCTCGCTGACCGCCGCCGCCCTGCCGGACCTGCCCGGCGTGCTGTCCAGCGAGCGGGACGGCGAGCGCACCCACCTGATGACCGCCGACGCCGACCACCTGGTGGTGACGCTGGTCCGCAGCGGGACGCCGTTCACCGGCCTGGAGATCCGGCCGACTTCCCTGGAGGAGGCGTTCCTCCACCTGACCGCCCCCGAGCCCGTCACCGCCTGAGGAGTGCGCATGTCCAGCTTGATCCTGGCTCACACCCGCTACCTGATGATCGAGCAGCTGCGGGTGCCGATCGGCCTCGTGGCCAGTTCCTTCTTCCCCGCCGCGACGATGCTGGCGTTCGTGGTGCCGTTCGCGGGCGACGACCCGGTCGCCGCCACGCGCTCCACGGGCTCCATGATGCTCTTCGGCGCCATCTCCGCCGCGCTGATCTCACTGGCCGTCTCGGTGTCACAGGATCGCGAGCAACCCTGGAACCCCTACCTGCGCACGCTGCCCGCCGGTCCGGTGCCCGCCTTCGCCGGCCGGATCGTGACGACGGTGATCTCCATGTTCATCTCGGTGATCCCCGTCCTGATCATCGCCGCCGCCTTCACCTCGGCGCGGATCACCCCGGTGCGGCTGGCGCTCGCCCTGGGCGCGCTGGTCGTCGCGACGATCCCGTTCATGCTGCTGGGCCTGTTCATCGGCTACATGATGCCGTCGAAGGGGGCGATCGCGGTGTCGCAGGTGGCGTTCTTCCCGCTGGCCATCCTGGGCGGGCTCATGCTGCCGCTGGAGATCATGCCGTCGTTCGTCCGGACGCTGTCGCTGTTCCTGCCCAGCAGGGGCGCCGGCGAGCTCATGTGGTGGACCGTCACGGGCATGTCCCCGAACGTGACCGCCCTGGTGACGCTGGCCGGCTGGATCGTCGCGACGGCCGCGCTGGCCGCCTGGGCCTACCGCCGCGACGAGGGACGCCGCTTCGCCTAGCCGCCCGCCCAGGGGTACGAACGGGGGTGCGCCGCCAAGTCCGCAGCGATCTCGACGGCGCACCCGTCCGTGAGGGGGTCCTATTTCTTCTCTTCGAGGGTAACGGTCACTTCGCTCTGCTTCCCATCCCTCATGTATATGATCTTGACCTGTTGGCCTGGTTTGAAACCTCTGACCTGTCCGACCACCGTATCCCCACCATCGACCGGCTTGTCGCCGATTCGCGTGATGAGGTCGCCCTGCTTCAGGCCGGCCTTGGCGGCGGGGCTGTTCTCGGTGATCTGGCGGACCAGCGCCCCGGGCACGTCTCCGCTGGCGTCGGTCACGCTCACCCCGAGGAAGGCGTGCTTCACGGTTCCCGTGGCGGCGAGCTGGTCGGCCACCTGCTTGGCGGTGTTCACCGGGATGGCGAAGCCCAGGCCGATGCTGCCGTTGCTGCCGTTCGTGGCGATCGCGGTGTTGATGCCCACCACCTGGCCGGCGGCGTTGACGAGCGCGCCGCCCGAGTTACCGGAGTTGATCGAGGCGTCGGTCTGGATGGCGCCGCCGATGCTGGTGGGCGGGGCGGAGTCCTGACCGCCGCGGCCCCAGCCGGGCGGAACCTGCTGCTCCTGCTCGCCGCCGACGTTGAGCGTGCGGTCGAGCGCGCTGACGATGCCGGAGGTGACCGTCCCCTCCAGGCCGAGCGGGCTGCCGATCGCCAGGACGGCGTCGCCGACCTTCAGCTGGTCGCTGTCGCCGAGCTCGGCCTTGGTCAGCCCGAAGACGCCCTCGGCCTTGATGACGGCCAGGTCCGTGGACGGGTCGGTGCCGACGACGGTGGCCTTGGCGGTCTTGCCGTCGCTGAACTTGACCGACAGCTGGCTGCCCTTGCCGTTGGCGGCCACGACGTGGTTGTTGGTGAGGATGAGGCCGTCCTCGGAGAGCACGACGCCGGATCCGCCGGCGTTCTGGCCCTGGATCATGACGACGGACGGCTGTACCTTGGTCGCCACCTCGCTGATCGTCATCTGGTTGGAGGCCGGCTTGAAGGCCGGGCTCGGCGCCGACTGGACGATCTGCGGCGTCTGGAAGGCGCTCGTGATGGCCGCCCCCGCGACGCCGCCGCCGATCGCCATGGCCGCCAGCGCCAGGCCGGCGATCGCCTTCTGTCCCCCGGTGAAGCCCTGCTTCTTGGCCGCGGGCGGCGGCGGGGGCGGCGCCAGGATCGCCGTGTCCTGGCTGGGGAAGCCCCCGGCGGCCGGCGGCTTGGCGCCGAACTGGGTCCAGCCCTGCTCGCGAGGCTCGTTCGCGTCCATCGTCATCTCCTCAAGTCCCGATGCCTCAAGGGTGCCAATGTCGCTGTTAAGGCAGCTTAAGCCGGTGATCAGAGGCTTCTGAACGGGCTGACGCGGGCCTTATCCGCCCTGGTCGGATGAGTCCGGGGCGGTGAGATTCTCATGCGATTCTCAGGCCGGCTTCGGCCAGTACTCGTCACGGAGCAACCGCTTGTAGAGCTTGCCGGTGGGATGGCGGGGCAACTCCTCCCGGAAGTCCACGGATTTGGGGCACTTGAAGTGCGCCAGCCGCTCTCTGCAGTACGCGATGAGCTCGGCCTCCAGCGCGGGTCCCGCCTCGCTCATGTCGGCGGGTTGCACCACGGCCTTGACCTGCTCGCCCATCTCCTCATCCGGTACGCCGAAGACCGCCACGTCGGCCACCTTGGGATGGAGGGCCAGGACGTTCTCCGACTCCTGGGGGTAGATGTTCACGCCGCCGGAGATGATCATGTAGGAGCGGCGGTCGGTGAGATAGAGGAAGCCCTCCTCGTCCAGGTAGCCGATGTCGCCGAGGGTGGTCCAGCCGCGGCCCCCCGGGTCCTGGGCGGCGCGCGTCTTGCCGGGATCGCCGTGGTACTCGAAGGTGAGGCCGTCGGAGAAGTAGATCGTGCCGTGCTCGCCGGGCGGCAGGTCGTTGCCTTCCTCGTCGAGGATGTGCACCTTGCCCAGCAGGGACCGGCCGACGGTGCCCTTGTGCGCGAGCCAGTCCTGGGGGCCGGCGTAGAGGAAGCCGTTGCCCTCGGTGCCCGCGTAGTACTCGTGGACGATCGGGCCCCACCAGTCGATCATCTGCTCCTTGACGGGGACGGGGCAGGGGGCGGCCGCGTGGATCGCGAACTTAAGACTGGAAATATCGTGCTTTGTCCGCTCTTCTTCGGGAAGTTTGAGCATTTTGATGAACATGGTGGGCACGAGCTGCGAGTGCGTGACGTGATACTTCTCAACAAGTTCTAGGTAGCGGACCGGGTCGAACTTCTCCATCACCACCACCGTCGCGCCCAGCCGCTGGAAGGTCATGCAGTAGCGCAGCGGCGCGGCGTGGTAGAGCGGCGCGGGCGAGAGGTAGACGCTGTCCCGCTCCGGCGCGAACAGGAACGACACCAGGTTGAACAACGCCCCCGGCTCGTCCAGCGCCGCGTGCGACAGCTTGGGCTTGACGCCCTTCGGCCTGCCGGTGGTGCCCGAGGAGTAGAGCATGTCGGCGCCCTGCGACTCGTCCTCGATCGGCGTGACCGGCTGCGCGGCCACCGCCTGCTCGTAGGAGTCGAAGCCGTCGGCCACGCCGTCCAGCATGAGGCGCAGCCGTACGCCGGTCACGGCCCGCGCCACGTCGGCCAGTTCGGCGCTGGTGATGAAGACCTGGGCCTCGCAGTTGTCCACGATGTAGGCCAGTTCGCCGGCCTGCAGCCGGGAGCTGACCGCGGTGTAGTACAGGCCGGATCGGTGTGCGGCCCAGGCCACGGCCAGGAAGAGCGGATGGTTGGGCAGCATGAACGCGATGTGGTCGCCCGGCCGCAGCCCGGCGGAGCGGAACAGGTGGGCCAGCCGGTTCGACTCCTCGTCCAGCCGGCGGTAGGTGAGGACCTCCCCGGAGCCCGCCATGATCACAGCGGGCTTGTCGGGGGTGACTGCTGCGATGGCTCCCGGATACATGAACCGAACGATATTCGGTTAAGCGTCGGGCCGGAAGGGCCTGATGACGTAGACGGTGCCCGTACTGGAACGTTGCCAGGCTCGTTCGAAGGCCTTGCGCGGGTAGATCGCCCGCACGCCACGCGCCGCCGGGTCGTTGGCGATGACGTCGCCGTCGCGGGTGAAGCCGGTGACGACCATGAGGTGGCCGGCGGAGGCGTACCCGAGCTCCTCGCGGGTGAAGGCCAGCGAGGTCACGACCGGAACCCCCGCCGCGACCAGGTCTTCGACCTCGGCCAGCGAGCGCATCCTGGCCACCGACGCGTCGAGTCCGAAACTTCCGGCATATGCGGTGTTGAAGGCCCAGTTGCCGGTGCCGCCGTAGGCCTTGTCGAAGGTGTGCCTGGCCGCGTGGTCGACCGCCGGGTCCGGGTCGGAACGCGGCACCCAGGACATCTCTTCCGGCCGCGGCCCCTTCTTCCAGTAGGCCAGCACCATCGCGGTGGCGGTCGGGCCGCACCACGCCGCGCCGCCGTGGCCGGCGTGCGCGAGCTGCGACTTGCGCGGCACCGCGAGCTCCCGCCCCCAGGCGCGCCCGCCGCGGGCTCGCGTGCCGCCCGCGCGCGAGGCCACCGCGCCCAGCGTTCGGATCTCCGGCAGCGCGGCGGAGCCCGGCCGCCGATACAGCGACACGCGCAGCCGGTAGGCGGTCACCGCCCGCCCCGCCTTGAACACGTCGGCGGCGACCCGCCCCTGGGCGTCGGCCTGCCCTTTCACGGTGGTCCGCACGCCGTCATAGGACCAGCGGCCCATCACGTACCACCCCGATCCGGGCACCCGCAGCTCCACCCTGACCCAGCTGCCCGGCGGCGTCGCGGCGGTCCACGACGGCACGATCTCGGTGGCGGCGAACCCGATCCGCCGCATCGGCCCGGTCCAGCGGGCCACCTCCCAGGCGCCCGCCCGTACGAAGCCACCGGCCACGAGACCGGCCTCCCGCCGGTAGACGACCCGCCCGTCCCCCGCCTGCCCCGGCATCACCATCAATATCGCGATCAGAATGCGCACCTTTTATCCATGGCCGCATTCGCGCATGTCCCACCCCAAAATTTCCTCCAGGTACGGCGAAGCCGCGATCTCGACGGGGAGAGATCGCGGCTTCGCCGCCCAACCGCGGGGATCAGGAGAAGTGGTACACGGGCTGCCAGCCCGAGTGGTGGCTCTTCGGCCCGAAGAAACCGCCCCGGCTCACGTCCACGTAGATGTGCGCGGCGTTCTTACCGGAGAACGAGTAGTGCTTCGGGTTCTTGGTGCAGTTCCTGAAGTTCTTGAAGGAGGTCGAGCCGTCGAAGCCGACGACCTTGAACGTCTCCCACGCGCACTTCTTGCCGCCCCACCACTTGGTGTTGGTGAGCTTGCTGTCGACTGTGTAGAAGTAGTGGTGCTTCCACTTCCACACCTTCTTCTTGACCTTCTCCACGACCCACTTGCAGTGCTTGTCGCCGTGCTTGTCCTTCCAGCAGATCTGCTTCTTGACGTGGAAGGTCTTCCAGTACCAGAACTTGTAGGGCTTCTTGTCGACGCTGACGTGACCCTCGGCCCTGGACTTGTGGTCGCTGGAGAAGTAGGGCCCCCAGTCCGCCTCGTAGTAGGGCGAAGCGGTGGTGGTGGCCGCGGTGGTGGCGGTCGTCGCGCCGGCGACGGCCGGGGCGGCGACGGCGGCCATGGTGGCCGCCGCGACGCCGATCAGGATTCGTGAGACGAATCGCACTTCGAGGTCCTCCTCGGGAGAGGTTGTGCTGACTCGTCATTGGTACGCCGCGGGGATTGCCGAACACTTTCAAATTACTTGATAAGGCTCTTTTCCCGATCTTTGACAAACAATAAAGATCCCCCTCCGGAAATCGCCGTGGAGGGGGATCTTTATTTTCCGCGTCACTCGGCCGGGATGACCGCGCCCGCGTACTTGCTCTTGATGAACTCCTTGACCTTCGGGTCCTGCAGCAGCTTGCCCAGGGTCACGACGCCCGCGTCCTTTTCGTGGCCTTCCTGCACGACCAGGCCGTTGACGTACGGGTTGCCCTCGGTCTTCTCCAGCACCAGCGCCTGCGAGGCCGGCTTCAGGCCCGCCTCGATGGCGTAGTTGCCGTTGATGACCGCCGCGTCGACGTCCTCCAGCGAGCGGGGCAGCAGCGGCGCCTCCAGCGGCTTGAAGGTCAGCTTCTTCGGGTTGCCGGTGACGTCGCGCTCGGTGGCGGCGGTGCCGACGCCCTCCTTCAGCGTGATCAGGCCGTTGTCGGCCAGCAGCTTGAGCGCGCGGCCGAGGTTCGTGGCGTCGTTCGGCACCGCGACGGTCGCCTCGTTCGCCAGCGCGGCGACGTTGGTGATCTTCTTCGAGTACAGGCCCAGCGGCTCCAGGTGGACCGGGGTGACGAAGCTGAGCTTGGTGCCCTTGGACTTGTTGAAGTCGTCCAGGTACGGCTTGTGCTGGAAGAAGTTGGCACCCAGCTGGCCCTCGTTGAGCTGCACGTTCGGCTGCACGTAGTCGGTGAACTCGACCACCTCGAGGTTCAGCCCGGCCTGCTTGGCCAGGTTGTCCTTGACGAAGGTGAGGATCTCCGCGTGCGGCACCGGGCTGGCGCCCACCTTGAGCACCGTGTCGGCCGACTCGGCGGCCGGCTTGGCCGAACTGGTGGCGGACTGCGACGTACCGCATGCGGCGAGCAACAACGACAGGGCAGCGACACCCACGAAAGCGCGAATCTTCATATTGATCTTCCTTTTGATGTGAAAAGAACTACTTGTGCGACATGCGCCGCGCGACGAGGTCCCCGAGGCTCTGGATCAGCTGCACGAGCACGATGAGCACCACGACCGTGGCGACCATGACCTGCCCCTCGAACCTCAGATACCCATAACGGACGGCCAGGTCCCCAAGCCCGCCGCCGCCGACGGTCCCCGCCATGGCCGAGTACCCGACCAGCGCGACCACGGTGACGGTGATCCCCGCGACGATCCCGGGCAGCGCCTCCGGCAGCAGAACCTTCCGCACGATCGCGGTACGGCCGGCGCCCATCGCCTGGGCCGCCTGGACCACATCCCCGCCGACCTCCCGCAGCGCCGTCTCCACGAGCCGCGCGAAGAACGGCACCGCGCCCACGGTCAACGGCACGACCACGGCGATGGTGCCGATCGTCGTCCCGACGACCAGGCGGGTGAACGGGATGATCGCGATCATCAGCACGATGAACGGCAGCGACCGCCCGACGTTGACGACCGCCCCGAGCACCGCCTTGAGCGCCGGAACCGGCCGCAGCCCACCCCGATCGAACACGACCAGCGAGACGCCGAGCGGCAGCCCGAGCACCACGGTGAACAGAGTGGCCAGCCCCACCATGGCCGCCGTCTGCCCGGCGCCTTCCCAGAGCAGCGGAACAATCTCATCCCAGCTCACAGAACCCCCCACCCTTCAGCCACCGAAGCAGCTCCCGCCCCACCGACCTGAAAGCCCAGCGCACCACGCACCCGCCCCGGCCCGGTTCCCTGCGCCGAGACGGCGGGGTGGTGGTCGGGGGTGGGCGGCGCAGCAGGTGCGGCGGGTGACAGGGGCACGGTGGCGGGCCACGTACGCGTCGTGGCGGCGAGGGCCACGTCCGACGTGCGCGGCGCTCGGATGATCGGCGCGAGCCCACGGCGGCGGGCGGCGCCCACCTGGCCCCGCCGTAGCGGAAGAGCGGCGCCCGCCCGGACGGGCAGCGGGCGAACGGCGAGTCGTCGCAACGGACGCGCGGCAGGGGAGAGCGGGAAGATCACGAGGCCACCTCCACCAGCAGGCCCTTGTCGCGCAGGTACGAAAGCGCGGCCGGGTCGCCGGAGAGGGTGACGCGCAGGCGGCCCACGCGGGACCCGGCGAGGTCTTCGATGGCGCCGCCCAGCACGTTGATGTCGGCGTCGAACTTGCGGACGACCTCTGAGATCACCGGCTCGTCGGCGTGGCCGGTGAAGGTGAGGGTGATGTCGCCCGGTGACGGTGCGGGCAGGGGGAAGATCTCGCGGGTCAGGCGCGAGCCCGGGGTGCAGATGAGGCCGGCGATGGTGCCGGATTCCTCGATGCGGCCGCCGGCCATGATGGCCACCGAGTCGCAGACCGCCTTGACGACGTTCATCTCGTGGGTGATCAGCAGGATGGTGAGGCCGAGTTCCGTGTTGAGGCGCTTCAGGAGCCCCAGGATGGAGTCGGTGGTGGCGGGGTCCAGGGCGGAGGTGGCTTCGTCGGACAGCAGCACGGCCGGGTTGCCGGCCAGGGCTCTGGCGATGCCGACCCGCTGCTTCTGGCCGCCGGACAGCTGCCTCGGGCGGTCTGCGCCGCGGCCGCCGAGCCCGACGAGGTCGAGGAGTTCGGCGACGCGGCGTTCGCGTTCGGCCCGGGGCACGCCCATGACCTCCAGCGGGAACGCCACGTTGCCCGCGACGGTCCGCGACGACAGCAGGGCGAAGTGCTGGTGGATCATGCCGATGCGCTGGCGGGCCTGGTTGAGCTCGCGGTCGCCGAGCCGGGTCAGGTCCTGGCCGTCGACGGTGACGGTGCCGGCGTCGGGGCGTTCGAGGAGGTTGACGCAGCGCAGCAGCGTGCTCTTGCCGGCGCCGCTCTGGCCGAGCACGCCGAAGATCTCGCCCTTGCGCACGTGCAGGTCGACGCCGTCGAGCGCGGCGGTGTCCCCGTACTGCTTGCGCAGGCCGGAAGCCTGGATCACGAAATTTCCCCATCACGGATGGCGACCACGCGTGGGCGGGCCGCTGAGACGAACTCGAGCTGGAACAGGCTGGTGAGGGGGAAGGGCTAGCGCGTGCCGGGGTGGAAGGGCAGGTGGCTGAGCCTGCGCAGCACGTAGCTGGGTGGTGCGATCATGAGGAGGTACCTTCGGCGAGAACGGGCGGGCGGGTCGCTCAGCGGGCCTGACAGGCCATCGCGCGCATTCGGCGCATGCCACGACACATGACGTCGCCCATGGCGCTCATGTCTTTCGCGTATGCCTCGTTCACGCTGGTGCCAACGACCTCTTTACCGTGCCCTATTCCCCCGGCCGGTTGTGAGCTGCCTCACGGGCGTGGGACGCCAAGCTGCCCCGCCGTACCAGATCCAGCTGGTACGGCGGGGCAGGCGCGGGAGGCGTCAGGCGGCCGCGGAGGCGGCGACCTTGGCCGGGGCGAGGGCGATGTCCAGGACCTCGCGCACGTCGCCGACCGCGTGGATGGTCAGCTCGTCGCGGATCTCCTGGGGCAGATCGTCCAGGTCGGGCTCGTTGCGGGCCGGGATGAGCACCGTGGTGATGCCCGCCCGGTGCGCCGCGAGCAGCTTCTGCTTGACGCCGCCGATCGGCAGGACCCGCCCGGTGAGCGAGATCTCGCCGGTCATCGCGACGTCGTTGCGGACGAGGCGGCCGGACAGCAGCGAGGCCAGGGCGGTGGTGAGCGTGACGCCCGCCGACGGACCGTCCTTGGGGACGGCGCCGGCCGGGAAGTGCACGTGCACCGACCGGTCCTTCAGCGCGGTGACCGGCAGCTCCAGCTCCGCGCCGTGGCTGCGGAGGTAGGACAGGGCGATCCGGGCCGACTCCTTCATCACGTCCCCGAGCTGGCCGGTGAGCGTGAGCCCGGTGTCGCCGGTCTCGGGGTCGGCCAGCGACGCCTCGACGTAGAGGACGTCGCCGCCCGCTCCGGTGACCGCCAGGCCGGTGGCCACGCCGGGCACCGACGTGCGCTGCTTGGACTCCGGCAGCGACGACTCGGGCACGAACCGCGGGCGGCCGAGGTAGTCGACGAGCGCCTCGGCGCTGACGGTGACGGGGACCTCGTCCTTCGCCGCGATCTTGCGGATCACCCGGCCGACCGCGCGCTCCAGGGAGCGCACGCCCGCCTCGCGGGTGTACTCGGTGGCCAGGCGGCGCAGCGCGCCCTCCTCGAAGGAGATCTCCGCGGCCTCGAAACCGGCCTGCTTGAGCTGCTTGGGCAGCAGGTGGTCGCGGGCGATGGCGAACTTCTCGTCCTCGGTGTAGCCGTCGAGGGTGACGACCTCCATGCGGTCGAGCAGCGGCCCGGGGATGGCCTCCAGGACGTTGGCCGTGGCCAGGAAGAGCACGTCCGACAGGTCGAGCTCGACCTCGAGGTAGTGGTCGCGGAAGGTGTGGTTCTGGGCCGGGTCGAGCACTTCGAGCAGCGCCGCGGTCGGGTCGCCCCGGTAGTCGGCGCCGACCTTGTCGACCTCGTCGAGCAGGACGACGGGGTTCATCGAGCCCGCCTCCCTGATCGCGCGGACGATGCGGCCGGGCAGCGCGCCCACGTAGGTGCGCCGGTGGCCGCGGATCTCGGCCTCGTCGCGCACGCCGCCGAGGGCGACGCGGACGAACTTGCGGCCCATCGAGCGCGCGACGGACTCGCCGAGCGAGGTCTTGCCGACTCCGGGAGGACCGGCGAGGGCGAGGACGGCTCCGCTGCGGCGGCCGCCCACCACGCCGAGGCCCTTGTCCTGGCGGCGCTTGCGCACGGCCAGGTGCTCGATGATGCGGTCCTTGACGTCGTCGAGGCCGGTGTGGTCGGAGTCCAGCACCTCACGGGCGCCGTTGATGTCGTAGGTGTCGTCGGTCCTGGTGTTCCAGGGGATGTCGAGGACGGTGTCGAGCCACGTGCGGATCCAGCCGGTCTCGGGCGACTGGTCGGAGGTCCGCTCCAGCTTGTCGACCTCCTTGAGCGCGGCCTCGCGCACCTTCTCGGGCAGGTCGGCGGCCTCGACGCGGACGCGGTAGTCCTCTTCCTCGCTCTCGGCCGAGTCGCCCTTGAGCTCCCTGAGCTCCTTCTGGACGGCGGAGAGCTGCTGGCGGAGCAGGAACTCGCGTTGCTGCTTCTCCATTCCCTCCTGGACGTCCTTGCGGATCGTCTCGGCGACGTCGAGCTCGGCGAGGTGCTCGCGTGACCAGTCGACCAGCTTCGCCAGCCGGTCGGCCGGGTCGGGCGCCTCCAGCAGCTCGACCTTCTGCGCGGTGGTCAGCCACGGCGTGTAGCCGGAGCTGTCGGCCAGCACGGAGGGGTCGTCGATCTGGTTGACCTGGTCGACCACCTGCCACGCGCCGCGCTTCTGCAAGATGGTCGTGGCCAGCGCCTTGTACTCGCGGGCCAGCTCATGCGCGTGCTCGCCGGGCTCCACGCGGTCGACGCTGTCGGCCTCGACCCACAGGGCCGCGCCGGGCCCGGTGGTGCCGGTGCCCACGCGCACGCGGTTCACGCCGCGTACGACCGCCGCGGGCTCACCGCCCGGCAGTCGTCCGACCTGCTCCACCACGGCCTGCACACCGATCGCGCCATATCTGCCGTCGATCCGGGGAACGAGAAGCACCCGTGGCTTGTTGCCACCGGATGCCTGGGCCGCGTCTATCGCAGCACGCACCTCGGAGTCGGACAGGTCGAGCGGCACCACCATTCCGGGCAGGACGACCTCGTCGTCCAGCGGCAGCACCGGGAGGATCAGCTTCTCACTCATGCGAACTCCCAAGGGTTGAGTTATACCGACTCAATTCATCGGAGCCTCTGAATGTTCCCAAGCTTGCCGATGTTCGCTCACGGCGATCGTAATCATGTAAGTAGCCCTTGAGAGTGACGCCGGCTACCCGGCACCGGCCATAGGGTCGTTCAGGTGATATCCGCCCTGGTGCGGCCGCTGAAGTTCGCACTGTTCACGGGCAAAGCCGAGCCGCCTCCCTTCGCGACCCGCCGCACGCGCGTCCCCGCGCCGCGCTGGCTGACCCCCTTCACCACCCTCGACGGGGTACGGCTGGCCGAGCTGGCCCTCGCCCTCTACCTGTACGGCGTGGCCGGCTCCGACCTGTGGGACCGGCTGGACGCGCAGAAGGTGGAGGCGCCCTCGCCGCTGGTGCTCCAGATGGCCTTCCTGGCGCTCTCCCTGCCCGTGGCCCTGCGTGACCGCTGGCCGCTGGGCGCGTGGCGGGCGGCGCTGGTGACGCTGCCGGCGTACGTGTTCGTCGACCGGACGATCGACGGGTTTCCCCCTCAGGGCATCTCCTACACGTGGCCTCTGGTCCTGACGTACGTGCTGGTCCTGTACACCGTGGCCTCACGCAACACCGAGGGCGTGTCCATCGCCGTCTGGGTCGTCTCGATGGCCTTCGTCGGGGTGGTCAACACCAACGTGCTGCCCATGGCCGGGGCCGTGTTCGCGGTGCCGCTGGTGCTCGGCTACAACGTGCGGGCCCGGCGCGGGGCCTCGGCCAGGCTGGCCGAGGAGTCGCAGCTCAAGGTGGTGGCCGAGGGGGCGCAGGCCGTTCTGGAGGAAAGGGCGCGCATCGCGCGCGAGCTGCACGACGTGGTCGCGCACCACATGTCGGTGATCGCCATTCAGGCCGAGGCGGTGCCGCTCAAGGCGGCCGGGGACGCCAGGCAGTTGGAGGAGGGGCTGGCGGTGATCCGCTCGCTGTCGCTGGACGCGATCGCCCAGCTCCGGCAGGTGCTCGGCGTGCTGCGCGACGCCGACGGGCGCAAGGAGACCACGCCGCAGCCGGACCTGGAGCGGATCGACGCGCTCGTGGCCAACGCGCGGGCGGCCGGGCTGGCCGTGCTGTTCAGAAGATCGCCGCAGGTGGAGGAGGTGCCGCAGGCCGTGGGACTGTCGGCGTACAGGATCGTGCAGGAGTCGCTGAGCAACGTCATGCGGCACGCGCCGGGGGCGACCGTCTCCCTGGAGGTCGCGCGGGAGCGGGACGAACTGGTCGTACGGGTCGCCAACGGCCCCGGCGCCAGGCCCGCCGAATCCTCGGCCGGGGCCGGGCACGGGCTCGTGGGCATGCGGGAACGGGCGGTGCTGCTCGGCGGCACGCTGGAGGCGGGGCCGATCGCCGACGGCTTCGAGGTCGTCGCCCGGCTGCCCCTGGAGGCGGCGTGATCAAGGTCATGATCGCCGACGACCAGGGCATGGTGCGCACCGGCTTCACCGTCTTCCTCGGCGCCCAGAGCGACATCGAGGTGGTGGGCGAGGCGGCCGACGGCGCGCAGGCGGTCGAGCGGGCGGCGGAGCTGCGGCCCGACGTGATCCTGATGGACGTGCGCATGCCGGTGATGGACGGCCTCGAAGCAACCCGAATCATCGCTCAACGCGAGGATATTTCGGCCAGAATCCTGATCCTGACCACCTTTGATCTGGACGACTACGTCTACGAGGCCCTGCGCTCCGGTGCCAGCGGCTTCCTGCTGAAGGACGCCTCGGCCGTCCAGCTCGCCGAGGCCGTCCGTGTGGTCGCCGGCGGCGACGCCCTCCTGGCCCCCGCGGTGACCCGGCGCCTCATCCGCGAGTTCGCCCGCCTCGGCGGCCCGCGCGCCCCGTCGACCCGCCGCCTGGGCCGGCTGACCGAGCGCGAGACCGAGGTCCTCGTCCTGGTCTCGCGCGGCCTGTCCAACCAGGAGGTCGCCGCCAAGCTGGTCCTGTCGGAGCAGACGGTCAAGACACACGTGGGCCGTGTGCTGACCAAGCTCGGCCTGCGCGACCGCGCCCAGGCCATCGTCTACGCCTACGAGAGCGGCCTCGTCCGCCCGGGAGACTGACGACGGCTTCCCGGGACGTCAGCTCGCGACCGAGACCGTGACCGTCCGGCCGTCGCGGACGGGCAGGACGGCGACGGTGTGGCGGACGCCGTCGATCGTCTTCTGGACGCCCGGCACGCGGTGTCCGGCGACCGTCAGCCAGCGGTGCCCGGCCGGGAAGCGGGCCTCCCAGAACGTGAGCTCACCGGTGCGGTTGGTGAAGGTGGTCGACGTCCGGCCGTCGTGGCGGACGTCCACGGTGCCGCCGCCGACCGGTACGGCGTCCACGCGCAGCCAGGGAATGTCGCCGGGCAGGCGCGACTGGGTGGCGACCGTGCGCCTCGGGGCGTCGGGCTGGACGCCCATCAGGCCCTCGACGGTCTGGCTGACCAGGGTGAACGGAACCTCCGGATAGTCCCCGTTGAGGCCCTGGCGGTTGCTGACGTGGCGGGCGTCGCGCTGGTCGTAGACGTGCTGCATCCACTTCCAGGCGGTGTCGTTGCGGTTGTGGCGGAAGAAGGTGTCGGGCAGGTAGGTGATCGCCTCGATGTTGGCCGGCCGGTCGGGGCCCGAGGCCTGCGCGTCGACGAAGTCGAGGTAGGCGTCGTTGCGCGGGCCGGCGTCGATGATGCCCTTCATCGGCATGAACCAGCTGTTCTCCTTGCCGAAGCCGGTCAGCGGGGCGCCGTCGATCGTGTACGCGCGGACGAACTCATCCGTGCCGGGCTTCACGCTCCACGTCTGGTTGAAGTAGCGCTTGAGGTCGCGGGCGCGGGCCCCGGTCTCCATCGACAGGCGCACCTCGCGCTTGTCCAGGGCCATGTCGGCCAGCGCCCGGTAGGCCTGGTACTGGGCGCCGATGCCGTCGCCGGCCTCGGCCAGCGGCTCGCGGCTGACCTCGTTGTAGCTGGCCACGCCCTGGAAGATGCCCCTGCCGGTGCCCTCGGCGACGCCGTTCGGCTTGGCGCCGTCGTGCTGCTCGACGAAGCCGGTCGTGGCGTTGCGGTAGTAGTCCCAGAAGATCGGGTCGTCGAGGTAGGCGCGGTCGCCGGTCCAGCGGAAGGCCTGGTTGGCCTTCTCCACCAGCTCGAACGTGGCCGGCACCTCGCGCACGAAGTTCGTCGGCGACTTGTAGTCGATCGTGTGCCAGGTCCTGGCGTCGAAGTTGATCGCCCACACCGGATAGAACTTGTGCTCCGGCGTCGCGCTGGCGGCGAACGAGCGCAGCATGTTCTTGTTCTCCGCGTCGAAGCCCAGGATGTGCGCGCCGGCGAGCTGGTGGGCGAAGTCACGCGAATAGTACGCAGTGCGGTGGGCGTATCCGCCCCAGTAGGTCGGGGTGTACGGGGCTTCGCCCGGGTCGACCGGGTTGGTGGCCCCGATGTTGATGGGACCGACGACGCCGTCCTGGTGAACCCACCCGGCGGCCTTGGCCTTGGCCCAGTCGAACATCGCGACGACCTTGGGGTTGCCCGAGCTCACCCGCGGGTCGGCGGGGGCGGCCGGGGAGATCATGAGGTCGTCGGCGTTGACCCAGCCGGAGCCGGACCCGAACACGATCTCCAGGGTGTCGCCGGCGTTCAGGCTCAGGCGCGACAGGGTGTAGCGGCTGTAGACGCCGCGGGCGGGCAACGTGACGCTCGCCGCCTCGGCGCCGTTGACCTTGGCGGAGAACGTGCCGTCCGCGCCGCCGGTGGCGATCCACGCGGAGATCGAGTAGCGGCCCGCGGCCGGCACCGTGATCGACTGGCTGACGCTCTTGCCGGGGCCGGAGTCGAGGTAGATGAGCCGCGCGCCGCCGTGGGGGTTGTTGGTGGCGACGCCGGAGCCGGCGGTGAACGTCCAGCCCTCGGGGCCCTTCTCGAAGCCGGGGTTGACGATGACGAGCGGCGCCGCGGCGGAGGCGGCCTCGGCGGGGGTGACGAGAGCGGCGGCGAGGAGGGCGGAGGTTAACACGACGCGTTTCATGGGGTCTCCCGATGATCGGATGAATCGTGCGGTACTACGGAAGGAAGGAGCCGGGACGAAAGAGGTCAGGCGCGGGGCGCGGCCGTGGAGCCGCGCACGACCAGCTCGGGGTTGAACAGCAGCTCGCCCGTGGGCACCTCGCGGCCGCTCACCAGCGCGACCACGCCCCGGGCGACCTCCTTGGCCAGCCGGTCCACCGGCTGGCGGACGGTGGTCAGCGGCGGGTCTGCGAACTCCATGATCATGGAACCGTCGTGCCCGACCACGGACAGGTCGGCGGGCACCGACAGGCCCTCGCGGCGGGCTCCGCGGATCACGCCGAGCGCCATGAAGTCACTGGCCGCGACGATCGCGGTCACGCCCTGCTTGAGCAGGCTCAGCGCGGCGGACTGGCCGCCCTCGATGGTGTAGTGCTGCCGGACGATCCACCGCTCGGTCTCGGCCGCGCCGCGCCTGGCCAGCGCCGCGCGGAAGCCCTTGACCCGCCGGTCGGCGGGCTGGTTGCCGACCGGGCCCGAGGCGATGCCGATCGCGCGGTGTCCCAGCGCCCACAGGTGGTCGACGGCCAGCTCGGCCGACTGGAAGTCGTCGGTGGAGTAGACGGGCGCGTCGTGGCCCTCGAATCCGCCGTTGACGCCGACGAACGGGATGCGGCGCGCCGCCAGCACGTTGAAGGTCTCGGGGTCGGCGCCCTCGACGGTGTTGCTGGCCGACAGGAACACCACCGCCGCGACGCCGTGGTCGGCCAGCGACGTGACGAACTCGCGCTCCTGTATGCCGCCGGGCAGCGCCGGGCAGAGCACGCCCTTGAGCCCGTGGGGCGCCAGCGCCGCCTCGATCAGCTCACTGGCCTCGGAGAAGAACGGGTTCGACAGCCACGGCGTGATCACCGCGACGATCTGGCCGCGGGTGGAGCGTTCGTAGCCGAGCTCGTTCATGGCGCGCTCGACGGCCTCGCGCGTCTTGGCGGCGACCCCGGAGCGCCGGTTGATGACCCGGCTGACCGTGGCCTCACTCACGCCCGCGCGGGCGGCCAGCTCGGTGATGCCGATCTTCACGGGGTCCCCTCCAGAATCGCCAGCCCGGAGGGCGGCACGGACAGCACGCTCAGGCCTGGCTCCAGCCGGCGCCGCGCCCGCTCGATGATACGGCCGGCGGCGTCGTGGACCACGGTGGCGAACACCCCTCCCGGCCCGGCGACCTCGACGACGAGGCGCGGCGCCGCCGTACCGTTGACCAAGGTGATCTTACGGTGCCGGGCGGTGTCCAGGGCCGCCACCCGCTCGGCCGTGACGGTGACGACGCACGCGTCGCCGCGCCCGGCCCGCACGACGGGGTAGAGCTCGTCCGGGCGGCCCGGCTCGACCTCGCCGTCGAGCAGCAGCGGCCGCAGCCGCCGCCACTGCGCGAGCCAGAAGCGCAGCATCTCGCGCTGCTCCGCGCCGAGGCCGGCCAGACGCGCGGAGATCTGCGGTACGGCGTGCAGCGCCCCGATCAGCTGCCTGGCGGCGCTCGCGGGCGGCGCCGCCGGATCCCACATGAGCATGTCGGAGTGAACGGCCCCGCGCACGGCCAGCAGCCCGATGTCGATCGTGCGGACCCGGTTGGCCACGGCGTCGGCGGGGCAGTCGTCGGCGCGCAGCATGTTTCCGAAGCCCGCCATGCCCGGCCCCACGTACGGCTGGCGCAGCTCGATCAGCGCCTCGGGCCCCAGCGCCGCCCGCACCTCGGTCAGCAGGAGGCGCATGGCCTCGCCCACGTCGGCGACGTCGCCGTGGGTGGGCTTGCCGGCGTAGACCATGGCGTCGTCCAGGAAGTCGATCTTCAGCCCGTCGAGGCCGTAGTCGTGGACCAGGCGGGCGCACGTGTCCACGACATGCGCCCGCACCTCGGGGTGGCGGGGGTCGAGCACACGGGCGCCGGGCGGGCCGCTGGAGGCGGGGGCGTACTGGGCGAGCGCGTCGAAGCGGTCCGCCTCGGCCCCGAGCAGGAGGGGCGCTACCCAGAGCAGGTACTTGAGGCCGAGCGCCCGCACGCGAGCGACATGACCCTTAAGATCCGGAAATTTCGTGATATCGGGTTGCCAGTCGCCGACGCCCGGATAGCCGCGCCCGTTCCCCTTCTCCTGCCAGCCGTCGTCCACGATGACCACACCGCAACCCAGATCCGCCGCCAGCCGGGCCTCCTGCTCGACGGCCTCCTGCTCGACGGCCTGGCTGAAGCCGTACCAGGTGGAATAGACCGGCTCGCGAGCCGCGGCGGGCACCGGCGCCGGCCCTCGTCCCAGTTCGGCCCGCAGCAGCCGCATCGCCACCGCGACGCTGTCCGACCGGGGCGCGAGGTAGAGCCGGTAGGTCCCGGCGGGCGCCCGCAGATGCACCACGAACGCCTTGTTCTCCTCCGACACCCCGAACCGCATCGAACATTCGGGCACCGGATCGGCGGCGGCGAAGGCCAGCATCGTCCGTCCGGAACTGTCATAGAGGCATCCGGCCGCGGCCCCCTTGACCAGCGAGATGTCGGCCCGCCCCGCCCAGTCGGCCACGATCGTCCGGCTCCAGCGGCAGTCGGGGTGCCAGAACCCCACCGCGTCCCCAAGCGCCACCGACAGCCGGATCTCCATCTCCTGCCCGGAGTGGATCTCCAGCACCGCGGCGCCGCCGGGCAGCCGCTTCAGCTCCCGGCGCGCGGAGGCGGGCAGCACCGCCAGCCGTACGTCATCGAGCAGGTGGGCGGTGGGCGCGGGCATCAGCCCCGCCGTCGTGACGCTCACTCTTTCACAGCTCCAGCGAGAAGTCCGGACACGAAGTGTCGTTGCAGCAACAGGAACAGCACGGCCATCGGGAGGGCGGCGACGGCCGTTCCGGCGAGGATCTGGCCGTAGTCGGTCTCCGTGGCGCCCTGCAGGGAGGCGATGGCCAGCGGGATGGTGTAGGCGTCCTTGGTGCGGAGCGCGATGAGGGGCCAGGCGAAGTCGTTCCACTGGTAGAGGAACAGGTAGATGCCCAGGGCGGCCAGCGCCGGGCGCATCGGTGGCAGGACGATGCGGACGAACAGCCGCAGTTCGCCGCAGCCGTCGGCGCGACCGGCCGCCAGGAGCTCGTCCGGCAGCGCGGACATGCTCTGGCGCATCAGGAAGATCCCGAACGGCAGCGCCAGGTTCGGCAGGACGATGGCCTGGTAGGTGTTGAGCCAGTCGAGAGCCAGCATCATCTTGAACAACGGCACCAGCGTCACCTGGCTCGGGATGACCAGGCCGAGCATGAGCAGGCCGAACAGGAGTTCCCTGCCCTTGAAGGAGTACTTGGCGAAGCCGTACCCGGCCAGGGTGCAGACGGCGCCGGACAGGATCGTGTAGATCAGCGAGATCAGCAGGGAGTTGAGCACGGTCCTGCTGAAGCCGATGCCCTCTTCGAGGTTGGCGAGGTTGTCCAGGAGGTGGCCGCCGGGGAGCAGGGGTGGCGGGCTGCCGAAGATGTCGCCGGTGCTGTGGGTGCCGGCGATGGCCAGCCAGTAGAACGGCACCAGGACGACGGTGACGGTGATGAGCAGTGTCGAGGTCAGCATCACCTTTTTCACGATTTTTCACCCAGGAACTTGAACTGCACGATGCCGAGGATCGCGATGATGACCGCCAGCGCGTAGGCGATGGCCGAGGCGTAGCCGAAGTCGAAGTAGCGGAAGCCGTTCATGTAGAGGTACATGCCGAGCGTCAGGGTGGCGTTGTCGGGGCCGCCACCGGTCAGCACGTACGGCTCGTCGAACAGCTGCAGCGTGCCGATCGTCGACATGACCACCGTGAGCAGCAGCACCGGCCGCAGTCCCGGCAGCGTCACGTGCCAGAACCGGCGCCAGGCGCCCGCGCCGTCGACCGAGGCCGCGTCGTAGTGGTCCTGGGGCAGCGCCTGCAGTCTGGCCAGGTAGATGACCGCGTTGTAGCCGGTGTAGTGCCAGGTCAGCGCGAGGCCGACGGCGACGCGCGCCCACAGGGTGTCGGTGAGCCAGGGGATTTCCGGGACGCCGAACAGCCCGAGGAACCAGTTGACCAGCCCGCCCTGCGGATTGAGCAGGACCCCGAACAGGATGCCGTACGCCACCAGCCCGGTCACCATCGGCAGGAAGAAGCCCAGCCGGAAGAACGCCTTCAGCTTCAGCAGTGGCGAGTTGAACGCCACCGCCAGCGCGATCGCGATCCCCAGCATCAGCGGCACCTGCACGACCATGATGAGCGCGGTGTTGCGCAGCGCCGTCCAGAACAGCGGGTCGCCGGCCAGGCGTTCGTAGTTGGCGGCGCCGGCGAACGTCTGCAGCGCCCCGTCGGTCCTGAACAGGCTGAGCACGAACGACCAGGCGATCGGATACAGCTTGAAGATCGCGAACAGCGCGACGGCGGGCAGCACGAACAGGTACGGCGCCAGCCGCATCGGCGACCTGAGGGCGCTCGCCGTCACCGCAGCACCTTGCGGCCGGTCTGGCCGGCGATCAGGTCGGCCGCCTCCTTGAGAACCGCGGCCGGGTCGGCGCCCTTGAGCAGCACCTTCGTCTGCGCGTCGGTGACGGCCTTGAGCGCGCGCGGGTAGTCGGCGGAGTAGTTGGTGACGTAGGAGGGCTGCTTGAGCGAGTCGAGGAAGATCTCGCCCTTCTTCTGGCCGCTGAAGAACGGCGAAGCCTGGTGGAAGGCCGGGTCCTCGTAGGCGGACATGAGCGCGGGCGCGATGCCCTTGCCCTTGTAGATCGCGACCTGGTTCTCCGGGCGGGTCAGGACGAACTCGGCGAAGGCGAACGCCGCCTCGCGGTGCTTGCTGGTGCCGGTGACGGCCAGGTGGGTGGAGTTGACGACGGCCGAGGTCTTGCCGCCCCGGGTGACGGCGGGCGGGAGCCGTACCTTCCACTTGCCCTTCTCGGCCGGGACGGTCTCCTCGATGATGCCGCCGAACCAGGTGGGCATCGGCTGGACGGCCACGCCGCCCTTCTTGATCGAGCCGATCATCGCCTCCCAGCCGCCGCCGTAGTCGGCGACCAGGCCGGCGTCGTTGAGCTTCTTGATGATGGTCAGCGCGGTGACCCCGGCGGGCGAGTCGAGGGTGATGTTGCCCCGCATGTCGAAGTAGAAGGCGTCCTGGAGCTGCATGAGCGCCTGGAAGAGGTTGGCGGAGTCGGCCTGGGTGGCGGCCTTGTCGATGCCGAGGAGCTGGACGCCGGTCTTCTCCTTGAGCGTGATCCCGGCCTCGATCATCTCGTCCCAGGTCTGGACGGCCTCGACGTCGACGCCGGCCTTCTCGAACAGGTCGGCGCGGTAGTAGAAGCCGGCGGAGTTGGCCTCCCAGGGCAGGGCGTAGACCTTGCCGTCGCGGCTGACGGTCTCCCACATGCCCTGGGCGAAGCCGCCTTTGTGCCTGTCGGCGCCGAGGGGGACGAGGTCGGCGAGGCCATCCGGAAATTTCTCGATATAGGCGGGCAGGTAGTCGACGCCGATGTGCAGCACGTCGCCCAGCCCCTGCCCACCGGCGGCCAGCCCGGTCGTGATCTTGTCCCAGATGGCCGGGTTGCCGATGTCCTGGACGTCGACCTTGACGCCGGGGAACCGCTTGGTGAAGGCCGGGACCAGCTCCTTCATCATCGCCGCCGGCCCCTGCCAGCTCCACACGGTGATCTCGCCGGTCGCGGCGGTGCCGGTGGGACCCGCCTTGACCGGTTGGGCGCCACCTCCGCCGCAGGCGCTGAGCAGGGTGCCTCCGGCGGTCAGGGCGCTGAGCTGGAGGAAACGGCGACGGTCCATGGGCGGTCTCTCCTGTGGGGGGTTCGCGAGGATTGCCCGGGACGTTACCGGGGCATTTCCGCGCTTGCAATCCTTCGATGAAAACTTTCGTTTTTCTGTGACGGCTGCGCCGCAAGTCCGGCGTGGCGTACAGTCGCACCGTGGATCCGGTCCAGCTCTTCCACGACGTGGCGGACAGCGTGCCCGCCTACCGCGCCTTCCTCGCCGCGCACGGCGCCGACCCCCGCGCCACGCCGTTCCACGACCTCCCGCTGACCACCAAGGACACCTACACGCGCCGCTACCCCCTGCCCGACCTGTGCAGGCGCGGCGTGATCGGCGACATGATCGCCGTCTCCTCCGGCTCGACCGGCGAACCGTCCTTCTGGCCCCGCTCCGTCGCCGACGAGCGGGTCATCGCCGACCGCTTCGAGGAGGTGTTCGACGCCTTCGAGACCCGCTCCCGCCGTACGCTCGCCGTCGTCTGCTTCGCCCTCGGCACCTGGGTGGGCGGGCTGTTCACGCTCAACTGCGTGCGCCACCTGGCCGAGCGCGGCCACCGCGTCACCACGATCGCGCCCGGCAGCGACAAACGCGAGATCCTGCGGGTGATCCCGCCGCTGGCGCCGCACTTCGACCAGATCGTCCTGCTCGGCTACCCGCCGTTCCTGAAGGACGTGATCGACGCCGGGTCCGGCTGGCCCGCGTACCACCTCAAGCTGGTCACCGCGGGCGAGGTCTTCAGCGAGGAGTGGCGCACGCTGGTGTGCGAGCGCGCCGGCATCGCCGACCCCGTCACCTCCACCGCCAGCCTGTACGGCACCGCCGACGCGGGCGTCCTCGGCAACGAGACCCCGCTCTCCATCGAACTGCGCCGCTTCCTGTCAGGCCGTCCCGACCTGGCCAGGCGCCTGTTCGGGGAGTCCCGGCTGCCCACGCTGGTCCAGTACGACCCGTCCGTGCGCTACTTCGAGGAGCACGCGGGCACGCTGGTGTTCACCGGCGACAACGGCATCCCGCTGATCCGCTACCACATCGCCGACGAAGGCGGCCTCATCCCGTACGCCGGCATGCTCGCCTTCGCCCGGTCCCACGGCCTCACTCCGTCGGCCCGAGGCCCTGAGCACCCGTTCGCGTACGTGTTCGGCCGCAGCCACTTCACCGTGTCGTACTACGGCGCCAACATCTACCCGGAGAACATCGCCATCGGCCTGGAACAACCGGAGATCGCCGGCTCGGTCACCGGAAAATTCGTGATGGAAGTGGAAGAGGACAAGACGAGAAACCGCCACTTGATCATCACCATAGAACTCTCCCCCGGCACCCCACCCACCCCCTCCCTGTCCAGATTGGCCGCCACCTCGATCCGCACCCAGCTGAACCGCCTGAACAGCGAGTTCACCGCCTACGTCCCCCAACCCCACCAAACCCCCATAATCCGCCTACGCGAAACCGCCGACCCGACTTACTTCCCACCCGGAACCAAACACCGCTACACCCGCCCACCCCAGTAACCACCGCCCGCACACGAGACGCTCCCCCGAACCCCCGGCAAGCACACGCGGGACCCACGCGCCCTCCTCCACGCTCAGGAGTGATCTTCGCGGTTACGCGCTCCGAACAGGGTTCCCCAAAGGTTGATGACATCGTGTCAGCTTGACGGCCGCCCCACGCTTTGTGACACTGTGTCGTGAAACACCAGTCCAGTACGGGGTGAGCCGTGACGTCGTTCTCCGAGATCCTGAAGACCGCCACCTGGGCCGACCACGAGTCGGCCGAGGACGAGAGCTACCTCAAGGAGCTCATGGGCGGCCGCCTGAGCGCGGAGGAGTACGGCGAGATGATCGCCCAGCACTACTTCGCCTACCTGGCCCTCGACGGCGCGTCCAAGGCCCTGGCCGGGGACCCGGTCGCCGGCCGCTTCGTCTTCCCCGAGCTCTACCGCCAGGAAGCCCTGGAGCGCGACCTCCACACCGTCTACGGCCCCGCCTGGCGCGACCGGATCGCCCCCTCCAAGGCCACCCGCACCCTCGTGGCCAGGATCAACCAGGTCGCCGACTGGCCCTGCGGCTACATCGCCCACCACTACACCCGGTACATGGGCGACCTGTCCGGCGGCCAGTTCATCCGCATGGAGCTGCAGAAGATCTACGGCTACGCCAAGGGCGGCGGCGTCGACTTCTACATCTTCGACCAGGTGGGCAGCCTGCCCCGGTTCAAGAACGAGTACCGGACCCGCCTCGACGCGCTCGACCTCGACGATCGCGAGCAGCGGCGGGTGATCCGCGAGGTCAAACTGGCCTACCAGCTCAACACCGAGGTGCTGGCCGAACTCCTTCACACGGTCAAGGCAGCGGCTTAGGCGGCGCCGTACGCCTAACATGAGGTTATGCCCCGGATCAGCGCCGCGACCATAGGTGAGCACCGCGCCCAGACGCAGGACCGCATCCTGCAGGCGGTCTCGCGGCTGTCGCGCGTGCAGGGGATCGACGCCATCTCGATGACCGACGTCGCCGGCGAGGCCGGCATCACCCGCACGGTGCTCTACAACTACTACCCGGACAAGGCCGCGCTGCTGCTGGCCTTCACCGAGCGGGTCACCCAGTACTTTCTCGACAGCTACGAGCGTGACCTGCCCGCGGACGCCTCCCCCGCCGACCGGCTGCGCGCGTTCATCCGCCTGCAGCTGGCCGGGCTGCTGGCGCACCCGCATCCCGGCGCCGCCGACCTGAGCGCCACCCTCGGCCCCGACGCCTACCAGCAGCTGGCCGAGCACGTGGCGCCGATGCAGCGGGTGCTCGTCGAGATCCTGGAGAGCGGGGCCTTCCAGGTCACCGACGTGGAGGCGACCGCGCGGATGATCCTCGCGGTGATCGGGGCCGAGCGGGTTCCCCTGATCAGCGGCACGCTGACGCCGGAGGAGGCGGAGAAGCTGGTCTCCGGCTTCGTCCTGCGCGCGCTCGGCCAGGGCTGACGCGGAACCCGGGGGCGGCCGAGCGTTCGCGGAGCCCGGTGACAGGATTGCCCCATGGACAACGGCCACATCACTCTTAAATCCGCACAGGGGCGGTGGATCCTCGCGGCGACCGTGCTGGGCTCGGGACTTGCCATGCTCGACAGCACCGTGGTCAACGTCGCGCTGCCGGCTCTGGGCGAGGAGTTGAAGGCCGGAATGGCCGGGCTGCAGTGGACGGTGAACGCCTACACGCTCACGCTGGCCGGTCTCATCCTGCTCGGCGGCTCGCTCGGCGACCGCTACGGCAGGCGCAAGGTCTTCCTCATCGGAACCGTCTGGTTCGCGATCGCCTCCGCGTTGTGCGGGGCGGCGCAGAACATCGAAATGCTCATCGCCGCCCGCGCCCTGCAGGGCATCGGCGGCGCGTTGCTCACACCGGGCTCCCTGGCGATCATCCAGGCGTCGTTCGTGCGCGGCGAACGTCCGCGCGCGGTGGGCGCCTGGTCCGGGCTCGGCGGCGTGGCCAGCGCGATCGGCCCGCTGCTCGGCGGCTGGCTGGTGCAGTCGGCCGGCTGGCGGTGGGCGTTCCTCATCAACCTGCCGTTCGCCGCGCTCGTGGTGTGGGTGACGATCAGGCACGTGCCCGAGACGCGCGACGAGCAGGCCACGGGCCGCTTCGACGTGCTCGGCGCCGCGCTCGCCGCGCTCGCGCTGGCCGGCATCACCTACGGCCTCATCGAGACGGGCACCCCCGTCCCGCTCATCGCCGGACTCCTGCTGGGCGCCGCGTTCGTCTGGGTGCAGGTACGGCGTTCGCCCGACGCGCTCGTACCGGTCGGGATCTTCCGCGACCACGTGTTCACCGCGATCAACGTGGTCACGTTCATCGTGTACGCGGCCATGGGCGTCGTCTTCTTCCTGCTGGTGGTGCAGTTGCAGGTGGTGTCCGGGTTCGGCCCGATCGCGGCGGGCTCGGCCATGCTGCCGGTGACGATCCTCATGCTGCTGCTGTCGTCACGGGCGGGCGAGCTGGCCAAGCGGGCCGGGCCGCGCTGGCCCATGACGATCGGCATCCTGGTGGCCGGTGCGGCGTTCCTCTGGATGGGCACGATCGGCGAAGGCTCCTCGTACTGGCTGCAGGTCATGCCGTCGGTCACGCTCTTCGGCCTGGGCCTGTCCGCGGTGGTCGCCCCGCTCACCGCCACCGTCCTGGCCAGCGCGGAGGAGCGCTACGCCGGTACGGCCAGCGGCGTCAACAACGCGGTGGCCAGGACCGGCAGCCTGTTCGCCGTGGCCGCCATCCCGCCGGTGGTGGGGCTGGTGGGCGACGCCTTCAAGAAGCCCGCGGTGTTCGACGCGGGCTTCGAGACGGCGATGCTGATCAGCGCGGGGATGATGCTGGTGGCCGCGCTGATCACCGTGGTCACGATCCGGCGGAACGTGCTCGCCCCCGACGAGGAGGACGAGAGCGTTCAGTCCTGATCCGGCTGTTCGAGGTGCTCGAGGAGGTCGGCGGCGGCTTCCGCGAGGTCGGCCAGGTCGAGGGCGGTGAAGGCGGCGACCGCCTCGCGGGCGCGGATCGCCGCCTCCGCGTGGCGGTCGAGCGAGAGCAGCATCCTGGCCTCGTCGTAGTCGAGCGCCGCCAGCTCGAACGCCGCCTGCTCGCCGTCGAGCGTACGCAGGAAGTCCCTGACCGGCGCCACCGCCTCCAGCGCGGCCTTGGCCTGGTCGGCCCAGTACAGGGCGGACAGCTGCTTGCGCATCGCGGTGCCGGCCTCCTCGCGGGCGCCGGCGTCCACGTAGTTCTGGACGGCCTGGGAGAACGCGCCGGACGACTCCTCGTCCCGGTCGAGCTCGCCCAGCAGCATGCCGGCGGCCTCCCAGGCGCGGGCGGCGCGGATCGGCTCGGCGTAGAGCCCGGCCAGCTCGGTGAAGTCGGCCAGCGCCGCCTCCCGTTCGCCGAGCATGCGGCGGGCGTGCGCCCTGGTCCACTGGGCGTTGACGCGGTTGTCGTAGTCGCCGGGTTCCAGGAGGCCGAGCGCCTCCTCGGCGGCGATGGCGGCCTCGACCACCCGGTCCGTGGACAGGTACGCGGCGGCCAGGTCGACGCGGGCCAGCGCGGCGTTGGCGGTGCCGCCCAGCGCGGTGAACAGGGCCACCGCCTCGATCAGGTCCTCGGCCGCCTCCTCGGGCCGATCGACCGCGACCAGCACCTCGCCGCGCACCGCGTGGGCGACGGCCCTCTGCTCCGGGTCCCTGCTCACCGCGGCGGCCTCGCCGTAGGCGGCCAGCAGTTCCTCCAGCGAGCCCGGCTCCTCCGGCAGCTCGTCCGGGGTGGTGTCCAGCTCGGCGTCCTGGGGGGTCGTGGCCAGGTGGCGCAGGAGTTCGCCGTGGGTCAGGGCGGCGGTGGCCAGCAGGGCGAGGTCGCCTTCGGCGCGCAGGGCCACGCGGGCGGCCCGCAGGGTGCGGGCGGCCGTGACGGGCTCTTCCAGGCGGGCGCGCAGGAACAGCAGTGAGCCGTCGCGCGTGCCGGCGAGCAGGTCGAGGGCCTCCTGGCGGCGTCCGGCCTCGGCGTGCTCCTGGGCCAGCCGGGTGAGCTCGGCCACGGCCTGGTCGCCGCCGGGCACCTTGATCGAGGGGAGGGTCTCCGCCGCGGGCGCCTCGCCCTCGCCCTCGCGCGGCGCCGTACCGGACAGGGTGACCCGGCGCGCGTGGGGCACCAGGGGAAGGTGGTCGACCAGCGGTTCCGCCGTCAGACAGGCCTCGATCCTGGCGCTCTGCTCCCGGGTGCCGTTGCGGGTGTCGAAGGCGGCGGCGAGCTCGCGCGCCCGCCCGGTCACCTCGGCCCGCAGCGCGGCGACCGACGTCTCGGCGCCGCCCACGGCGACGGCGAGGTCGCCGTGGCCGAGCTCCTCCAGGCGGCGCAGCAGCAGCCCGGCCGCGCCCAGGAAGCTCATGAGCGTGTGCGGCGAGGCCCGCTCCTCCAGCCGCGGCAGCTCGCGCTGCAGGATCTCGAGCCCGCGGTTCTCGTTGCCGGTGCGGGCCAGAAACTCCAGGTGGAGGTCGAGGTTGCTGGTGTAGTGGGGAAGGGCCTGGATCAGCCGGTACGCCTTGAGGTGGGCCTGGGCGGCTTCGGCGTACCGGCCCGTCCTGACGTAGGGCAGCAGGAGGCAGCTGAGGATGCTCTGCGGCTGGTTCTCGCAGGTCAGGTGCCCGGCGACGACCGGGGCGGCGAGCGCGACCGCTTCCTCGTCGCGGCCGAGCGCGGCCAGATGCATGATCTTGCCGTCGGGGTCGCAGCCCTCGCAGTCGGACATCTCGTCGCGCGGCGTGATGGTCCAGTGGTGGAAGTGCTCCTCGGCGGCGGCCCGGTCGCCGACGTGCCCGGCGACCATGCAGCGCTGGGCGTGCACGGCGTGCAGCCCGGCGCCCGCCTCGCGGTAGCGGCGCTCCATCTCGGCCAGCGCGTCGTGCGCGCGGCCGAGCGGGACCTGCGGGAAGTCGCGCATGGAGTCGACGATCCACTTGTACTGCCACAGCAGCGTGTGCGTCTGCCAGTCGTCGAACAGTTCGGGGTCGGCGTCGAAGTCGGCCACGCAGCGGGAGAAGGTGGCGAACGACTTGGCCGGTTCCGAGCCGAACTGGTAGGCCTCGGTGAGCTCCATCCGCACCGCGAGGATCTGTTCGCGGTCGCCGCCCGACTCGGCGTGGCGCAGCGCCTGCTCCAGGAGCAGGGTCCTGGCCTCGCCGTAGGGCAGGTCGGAGGCTTCGTCGATGAGGTCGTCGATGTCGATCACGAAGTGGCCCAATCAAGGAGTCCGAGGAAGGAGCGGTTGAGTGCGGCGCTGTCGGCCGGGCGCAGCGGGTGGTGGCCGTGCAGGAGCGCCATGCCGTAGAGGGCTTCGACGGCGGTTCCGGCGAGGTTCATGTCGCTGAGCGACAGCACCTTGCGGACGAGCGGGTTGCGGTGGTTGAGCACGAGACGGGGCCGGTCGGCGGCCAGCGAGCGCTCCATCGCGCCGAGCACGTCGGCCCACAGCTCGTCGCTGGCGTCCTTGGCCTCGCGCAGCTGGGCGTGGTGCTCGGCGGCGCGGCTGGTCAGGTACAGGGCCGACAGCGAGGCGGGGTCGAAGTCGCGCAGCACGACCTCGCAGCCCAGCGGGTCGAGCGCGCGGGCGGCGGCGTTGAGGAAGGGGCGGGCGGCCAGCTCGGCGGCCGGGTCGACCGGAGCGAGCTGGGTGGCCAGCTCGGCGGGGTCGAGCGGTTCGAGGCGGGCCTCGGGGTCGATGCGGGACAGGCCGCGCAGGATGTCGCCGTCGTAGACGTAGCCGCCGTTGAGCAGTCCGACGCCCTGGGCGCCGGAGACGCCGGCGAGCTGGCGGAACTCGTCGACGCTCGCGGTGTAGCGGCCGCGCGGGTGCAGGGCGCGGAACTGGGCGAGGGTCATGGGTCCTGAGCTGGTCTCGTACTCGAGCCAGCGGTCGACCAGGCGGAGCATGTCGTCGTCGTGCAGGGCCAGGGCCTTGACGCCGAGGTGGTGCAGGCGCAGGAAGGCGCGCAGGCCGTCCGGGTTGGTCTCGGCCAGCCGTACCAGCCAGGCGCGCAGCTGGGCGCCGAGCTGCTCGCGTACGTGCTCCAGCAGGTCGTCCTCGTAGAGCGCCTCGCGGGAGGCGGTGGGGCGCAGTTCGCCGGCGTCGACGACGCAGCGGGCGAAGAACGCCCAGCCGGGCAGCAGCCCTTCGGCGTGCTCGGTGAGGAGCATGCGCTTGAGGTAGACGCGGTGGGCGCCCTTGACGGCGGGGTTGGCCTGGCTGGGCAGGATGAACGCGGCGCCGCTCAGCCCGGCTTCCGGGACGTTCAGGTCGAGCACGTCGAACGGGGTGAAGCCGAACAGGTCGCGCCCGTAGGCGATGAGGGCGGCGCGCCGGTCTTCCGGTCCTTCGTGGCGGGCCTGCCAGGGCGGGCCGCCGACGGTGGTGGGGCGGCCGTTGACGGTGACGTCGATCGGCAGCAGCGAGCCGTAGAGCTCGGCCAGTTCGGTGACGGTGCGCTCGGTGACCCAGTCGGCGGCGTCGGCGCGCACGGCCAGGGTGACGGTGGTGCCCGGCTCGGCGCGTTCGGCCTGAGCGGCTTCGACGCTGTAGCGGCCGTCGGAGCGGCCGGTCCACACGACCGTGGGCGCGCCGGTGACGGACCGGGTCTCCACGCGGATCTCGTCGGCCACGAGGAAGCCGGACAGCAGCCCGATGCCGAACTGGCCGAGGAACTCGTGGCGGGCGAAGCCGAGCTCGTCGCGCTTGGAGGAGCGGCCGATGGTGGCCAGCAGGAGGTGCACCTCGTCCTCGGTGAGCCCGACGCCGCTGTCGCTGACCTCGATCCGGCCGTCGCCGACCTCGATCGTCACCGCCGCGGGGGCGTCGGGGTCACCGGTACGGCGGGCCGTGATCGCGTCGGCGGCGTTCTGCAGCAGCTCGCGCACGTAGACGCGCGGGCTGGAATACAGGTGCCGGCTCAGGAGATCGACGACACCGCGCAGGTCAACTTGAAAGGCGTTCTCCACGCCGAGTCACCCTAGTTCCCCGAGGTGACATAAGCCGAATTGTTAGCTTGTGAAGCGCTGCGTGCGGACGCTGTTGTCGAAGTTCGACAGCAGGAGCTCGGGCTCGCCCACCGTCCTGATCTCCGGCAGCCGGGTGAACAGCTCGCGGAACATGGAGCGCATCTCCTGCCTGGCCAGGTTGGCGCCGAGGCAGAAGTGCGGCCCCGGGCCACCGAAGCCCACGTGCGGCTTGGTGTCGCGGGTGATGTCGAAGGCGTCCGGGTCGGGGAAGACGCTCTCGTCGCGGTTGGCGGAGCCGTAGAAGAGCACCACCTTGTCGCCCTTCTTCAGGTGCAGGCCGCGCAGCTCGTAGTCCTCCGTCACCGTGCGGCGGAACTGGATGATCGGCGAGACGTGCCGGACCATCTCCTCGATCGCGCCGCCGATGTGGGCGTCGAAGTCGCCGAGCAGCAGCTCGCGCTGGGCGGGGTGGTCGGTGAGAAGCTTGATGCCGTGGGCCATCGTGTTGCGGGCGGTCTCGTTGCCGGCGACCAGCAACAGGGCGAAGAACGAACCGAGCTCCTTGTCGGTCAGCCGCTCGCCGTCGGGGTTGGCGTTGACGAGCAGCGAGACCAGGTCGCCCGTGGGCTCGCGCTGGCGCTCGTGGCCGAGCTTGATGACCAGGCGCTGCAGGGCGAGCAGGGCCAGCATGTTCTGCCCGGCCAGCGCGACGCTGCGCAGCAGGCTCGGGCGCACGCCGGTGTAGGCGGTGGAGACGTCGACGTGCTCGTGGACCTTGGCCCGGTACTGCTGCGGGATGCCCATCATGTCGCAGATGACGTGGATGGGCAGGCGGGCCGCCACCTGGCCGACGAAGTCGCCGGGGCCCTGGGCCACGACGTCGTCGACGATGCGCGTACAGGCGGCGTCGATGTCGTTCTGGAGGTTGCCCAGCATGCGGGGGCTGAAGGAGCGGGTGACGATACGGCGCAGCCGGGCGTGCCGGGGATCGTCCAGGTTGACCATGGACTCGCCGAACACGTGCTTGACCCAGCCGGGCGGCTCCGGGTTCGTGACCGCGGGCTCGCTGGAGAACACCTTGGCGTTGCGGCTGGCCTCCACGACGTCGGCGTGGCGGACCAGGGCGTGGAAGCCGGCGCCGGAGCGTAAGAAGGGGATCTTCTTCTCCGGGAAGAACACCGGCCGGTCGAGCTGGCGGAGCCGGGCGAAGGCTTCGTGCCGTTCTTTGAGGGGTCTGCGCCAGAAGTCCAGATCCGCGAGGTCGATGCTCACCCGCCTATCGTGGCACGTTCCTGCCGTGTTCATGCCGGGTTCGGCCGGTGCGGACATGACTGGAGACATGAACGCTTTGCTGGCCGCCTGCCTGGTCGTGCCCCTGCTCTCCCCCGCCTCCGCGGGCGCCTCCGCCGGGTGCGGCGGGCGGCTCGCCGACTTCGACGACGACGGCCGCGCCGACCTCGCGGTGGCGGCGCCGTACACCGGCTCCAGGGCCGGATCCGTGAACGTCCTCTACGGCTCCGGCCGCAAGGCGACGCTGCGCCAGGACGGCGCGGAGACCGGCGACTCCTTCGGCTCCGCGCTGGCCGTGGGCGACTTCGACGGCGACCGCTGCGCCGACCTCGCGGTCGGGGTGTCGGAGGAGTTCACCGGTACGGCCCGGCCAGGCGCCGACGGCGACGGGGTCGTGCAGGTGTACCGCGGCGGCCCGCGCGGCCTGGTCGCCTGGCGGCAGCTGGCCCTGGGCAGGCCGCGTGGCGACAGGTACGGCGCCGCGCTGGCCGCCGGCGATCTCGACGGCGACGGCGACGACGAGCTGGCCGTCGGCGCCCCCGGCCTCGGGGCGGGAGGCGGTGTGGTCGTGCACTTCCTCAAGAAGCGCAAGCCGTACCAGATCACCCAGCAGACCCGCTGGGTCGGCCAGCAGGGGCGCGTCACCGACCAGTGGGGCGCGGCGCTGACCACCGGCGACTTCGACGGCGACGGCCGCGCCGAGCTCGTCGTGGGCGCGCCCGCCGACAGCGTGACCACGGACGGGCAGGGCTCGGCCACGGTCCTCGACCCGGTACGCCGGCACGCGGTCCAGATCACCCAGGACAGCCGCGGCATCAAGGGTTCCTCGGAGAAGTGGGACGCGTTCGGCGCCTCGCTGACCACCGGCGACTTCAACGCCGACGGCCGCGCGGACCTGGCGATCGGCGCGCCCGGCGAGGGGCTGAGCGCCAACCAGCGCGCCATGGATTACGGCGACGGGATGGTCCACGTGATCTACGGCTCGCGCTCGGGGCTGCGGACCACGCGCAGCGAGGCGTGGACGCAGCGGGTCCTGAACGGCGAGCCCCGCTACTACGACCGCTTCGGCGCGTCGCTGGCCGCGGGCGACTTCAACGGCGACGGCGACGCGGAACTGGCCATCGGCGTGCCCGGCGAGCGCGCGGTCCAGGTGCTGGCCGGAACCCGCTCCGGCGGCCTCACCCGCCACGGCGACCTGCTGATCAAGGGCAAGGGCCGCGACTTCGGCGCCGCGATGACCGCTCTGGCCTCGACCCCGCGCTACAGGCTGCTGGGCCGTTCCCGCCCGATCTACGGCCTGGTGGTGGCGGCCCCCGGCGACGGCGTCCTGACCCTGCTGCCCGGCGCCCGCCGCCCGGGGGCGCACCCGGGCCTGCGGGCGAACAAGGCCACCAAGCTGGGCGCCGGCTCCGGCCTGTACGGCTACGCCTTCGGCTGACCCGGCCGGCTCCGTCAGAGGTCAGGGCGCGGAGGTCGGGACCGTGACGCGGTGGGTGGTCCTGGCCGGGGCGCCCCTGCGGGAGATGTACTCCAGCGTGCGGAACTCCGCCGACAGCTCCGTGGAGGTCAGGCGGGCCATGATGTAGCCGCGCCGCTGGTCGATGTAGGAGATGTGCGGGTTCTCCGCCAGCCCCTCCTCGATCCACACCTTGTCGCGGTAGCCGTCGCCGTCGCTGGCGATCGAGGAGGCGACCAGCTCGGGCGCGATGACCGGGCTGTCGGGGTCGTCGAAGTTCAGCTTCAGCGACGCGGCGTGGTGCATGTGGGCGTCGCCGGTCAGGACGACCGGGTTGGACGTGGTGGACATCAGTTCCAGCAGGCGGGCGCGCTCGGCGGCGTAGCCGTCCCAGGCGTCGAGGTTGACCTCCCGGCCGGGGCCGCGCTTGTAGTCGCGCTGCATCATGAGGATCTGCTGGCCGAGCAGGTTCCACTGGGTCGTGGAGGCGCGCAGGCCGTCCGACAGCCAGCGCCACTGGTCGCCGCCCAGCAGCGTGCGCCGCTCGGACAGGCGCTCGTCGCACCCGGCCCGCACGCCGTCCAGGCAGGCCTGGTCGTCGCGGAACTGGCGGGTGTCGAGCAGGTGGAAGCGGGCCAGCGTGCCCCAGGAGACGCGGCGGTTGACCCGCAGGACGGCGCCCTGCAGGCTGGCCCGGCGCAACGGCATGTTCTCGTAGTAGGCGCGGAAGGCACTGGCGCGCCGGTGGGCGAAGGCGGGGGCGCCGGTGCTGGAGACGGGGCCGGCCCAGTTGTTCTCCAGTTCGTGGTCGTCGAAGGAGACCAGCCAGGGCGCGACGGCGTGGGCGCGCTGCAGGTCGGCGTCGCTCTTGTACTGGGCGTGCCGCAGCCGGTAGTCGGCCAGCGTGGCGCACTTGCCCGGCGTGTGCGTACGCACCCGGCCGGCCAGGGCGGTGTAGCCCGAGGGGCCGTACTCGTAGAGGTAGTCGCCCAGGAAGAGCACCAGGTCGGGCTCCTGCTCGGCCAGGCGGCGGTAGGCGGTGTAGAAGCCGTGCTCGTAGTGGGCGCAGGCGGCCACGGCGAAGGCCAGCGGCTGGGTGGCGCCGGACGGGGCCGTCCTGGTGCGGCCGGTGGGCGAGAGGCGACCTTCGGCGCGGAAGCGGTAGAAGTACTCCCTGCCCGGCTCCAGGCCGTCCAGCTCCACGTGGACGCTGTGGGCGTCCTTCCAGCGGGCGGTGGCCGTACCGGATCGGAGGATGGTGCCGAAGCGCTCGTCGGCGGACAACTGCCAGTCCACCTCGACGTCGCGGGAGGGCATGGCGCCGCGCCCGTTGGCGCCGAGCGGGTCGAGCGCGAGGCGGGTCCAGAGCACGAAGCCGTCGGCCGAGGGATCTCCCGAGGCGACCCCGAGCGTGAAGGGGTCGCGGGCGAGGGTCCGGGAGGAGGAGGTGACGGGGGCGGGGAGCACGAGGGTGGCGGCTGCCGCTGCGAGGAAGGATCTGCGGTCCACGATTCCAGATATGTCCGGCTCCGCTGACCCGGTCGTGACCCTGGAGTCAAGGGCAGATGAACAGCGTCAGTCATGCTCAAGCACCTCAAGCAGGGAAATCGCCCCGTCGTGGGTGATTCCCAGCGCGGTGTAGCGGGCGACGGCCTCGCGGCAGGCGCGCAGGGCGTCCTCGTGGAGCTCCAGCCAGTCGAGCGCGACCGCCTCGTCGTAGGCCAGTTCGGCGAGATCCTGCGGCGACTCCTCCTGCGCCGCCTCGACGACGGGGCGGGCCCGCGCGTAGGCGGCGCGGATCTCCTCCTCCTCGTCGGCGGCGTAGTACACGGACTTGGCGTAGGCGAGCATGGCCCGCGCCTCCCCCGCCCGGTCGCCCGCCCGCCGGTACAGGCTCGCCGCGCGCTCGAACAGCGCCGCCGCCTCGGCGTCCTCGCCGTCGCCGCGCAGCCTTCCCGCGCGGGCGAGCAGCCTGGCGGGGTCGCTCTCCCCGGCCGCGGGCGCGAGCACCAGTCGCGTGAGGTACGGCGCCGCCGCCAGCACCTCCTCCAGGTCGCGCATGTGTTCGCCGGTGCCGTTGCGGGCGTCGAAGGCCGCCGCGACGCCGCGTGCGCCCGCCTCCATCTCGGCCCGCAGCCCGGCGACCGGGACGTCGGCGCCGCCGCGCCGTACCGGTGTGCCGCCGTGCCCGAGCTCTTCCAGGCGGCGCAGCAGCACGGCCGCCCCGGTCATGAAGGCGCGGGCGGCGCTGGGCGAGGGCGGCCGCTCCAGCAGGTGCAGCTCGCGCTGGAGGATCTCAAGGCCGCGGCTCTCGTTGCCGGTCAGGGCCAGGAACCGCAGGTGCGTGCCCATGTCGTCGAGGTCGGACAGCCGCCCCTGAACGATCCGGTACGCCCGCCGGTGCGCCGATGCGGCCTCCTCCAGCCGGCCCGTGCGCACGTACGGCAGCAGCAGCGCCTCCAGGATGCCCTGCGGCTGGGAACTGCACGTCATGGCCCCGGACAGGACCGGCGCCGCCGCCACGATGGCCTCCTCGTCCCGGCCCGTCCAGGACAGGTAGGCGATCACCCCGCGCACGTCGCAGGCGGCGCAGTCGGACAGCTCGTCGCGCGGCGCGGTACGCCACCGGTGGAACCACTCCTCGGCGGCGGCCCGGTCGCCGAGGTGCTGGGCGACGTGGCAGCGGCGGGCGTACACGGCCTGCAGGCCCTCGCCGGCCTCGCGGTAGCGCCGCTCCATGTCGTCCAGGCCGTCCAGGGCGCGGCGCAGCGGGATCTCCGGGAACCTGCGCAGGCTGCCGACGATCCACTTGTACTGCCACAGCAGCCGCCACAGCCGGCGCTCGCCGAACAGCGAGGGGTCGCGGTCGTAGTCGGCCAGGTTGCGCGAGAAGACCGCGAACGACTTGGCCGGCTCGCCGCCGAGCTGGTAGGCGGCGGTGAGTTCGAAGCGGGTCAGCACCACCAGCCCGGGGTCACGGGCCGCCTGCGCCGCACGCAGCGCGCGCTCGGTCACGACGGTCCTGGCCTCGCCGTACGGCATGCCGTACGCCTCACCGAGCAGGCTCTCCACGTCCATGCCGGTCACCATAGATCACCAACCCCGACAAACCGCCCACATTTATTGGGGATCCAGAAGGCGGCCGGGTGTCAGCTCAGCAGCGCGCCGAGCTCCTGCCGCAGGGTCTCGGGATCGCGGAAGTGCAGGCCGGTCAGGCCCGCCCGCGCGGCGCCCGCCACGTTCAGCTGCCGGTCGTCGATGAAGACGATCTCCCGCGGTGGGGCGTCCAGCTCGCGGGCCATCAGCTCGAAGATCTCCCGGTCGGGTTTCACCAGGCCGAGGCGGCCACTGTAGAAGCGGGGGCCGATCCCGGCGATCCACGGCAGCCGGTCCACGCCGTCGGCCATGGAGACCGGGGCATTGGACAGCAGCGCCACGTCCTGGCCCCGGTCGAGGAGTTCGCGCAGGACGGCCACCGTACCGTCGTGCGGGTGTGTCCAGCTGACCACGTCGAGCGCGACCAGCCGCGACACCTCCCCGCGCGGGACCTCGCGCCCGAGCACCTTCGACCAGTACTGCTCATCGCTCAGCGCGCCCCGGTCGAATTCCAGCCGGTGCGCCCAGTACCCGCGCTCGAACGCGGCGGGCTCGGCGCCCGCGGCGCGCACCATGGCCGCGACGTCGGCCGCGGGCTGCGGCAGGGAAAGGACTTCGCCGTAGTCGAAAACTATCCAGGTCATGCCAGATAGGGTCGCAGGTACGGGTTGAGCGCGCCGCATCCGAGGTACTTGCCCGCGGTGTGGAAGTCGATCCAGTCGAGGTTGACCAGCTGCTCCTCGTCGACGCCGGCGAAGCTCTCGCGCAGCTCGGGAGGGATGGCGGCGATGTCGTCCTTGTCGGCGATGTTCACCCAGCGCCCGACGCCGCGGGGGCGCTCGCCGCGGCCGTCGATCGGGGCGGGCAGCAGCTTCTCGAAGATCACGTTGCGCATGCCGAGCGGGCTGCCGAGCGTGATGAGCAGGTCCACCTCGATGTCCGGGTTGGCCCAGAGCGTCTCGTAGGTGACCACGCTGCCGAGCGAGTGGGCGATCACCACCTTCGGGCGGTGGCGGCGCAGCGACGCGGCCACCAGCCCGCGGACCTCCTCGCGGCGGCCCGCGTCGGCCAGGTAGGTGGCCACCTCGGGGCAGAACAGCTTGGCGAAGGCCGCCGCCCGCCCGTCGAGCCGGTCCAGGAGCCAGCCGGCGAACGTCTTGAGCGCCCCGGTGAGGTGCTCGCCGACGCCGAGCTCCTTGGCCCAGGCGGCCAGCACCATCTGCTCGCGCACCCGCATCGCCTCGGCCTCGCGAACTCCGGGCGGGCGCGGGTCGTTGAGCAGATGCGCGAAGTAGGCGACCTCGGCGAAGTACGCGCGCGTCTCGCCCCCGAGCGACGCGTGGAGGTAGCGGTCCCACTTGGCGCGCATCGCCGTCGCCGCGCGGGCGACGTCGTTGCCGGCCTCCAGGTAGTACTTGTACTTGCCGATCCCGTGCACGCCGACGATCGCCGTCACAGCGCCTCCCCACTTGGCCCCGTTGATGTCGGCAAGATCGTGGCATATCCGACTTGCAGTTGGATTGACCACCTTTAGGCTTGCCTAAAGGTTTAGGTAGAGCTAAAGTGGAGTCAGTCAGCAGAGAGTGAGCCGGAGATGGCCAGCAGACGCGAGGAAACGTCGCCGTTCGCGCAGGAAGTCGTGGACGAGATCACCTGGTACATGCGCGAACACAAGATCACTCGCGCTGACCTGGCCGCCTCCATGGGCGTGTCGGCGGGCCGCGTCAGCCAGATCCTCTCGGGCGACGAGAACCTCACCCTGCGCACGCTCGGCGCCGTCGTCACGGCCCTCGGCGCCCGCCTCGACTTCACCCTCTCCGACGCCGAGGACCGGCACACCTAGGCACCCGTTCCGGGGCTCGCCCCGAACACCGCGCGCAGCGGCCCGTTGGCCCGCAGCACGTGCAGGAAGCCCGACATCCCGCCGGCCGCGAACGTGGCCAGGTCATCCCCCAGCGCCACCGCCCTGGTCACCGCGACGTCGTCGTCGAAGCGGGCCAGCTCGCGCCCGTCGTAGCGGTCGAAGACCGTGACGCACTGGTCCTCGGCCGCCGTGACCAGCAGCCGGCCGCGCACGTGCAGCCCGGTCACCGGGCCCGCGAAGGGGCCGAACGCGCGGCGCGCGATACCCGTGCGCAGCTGCCAGCTCCTGACCATGCGGTCGACGCCGCAGGTGAACAGCCACTCCCCGCAGACGCGCAGGTCGAGCACGAGGCCCTCGTGCGCGGGGAACTTCCACACGGGGGCGCCGCTCCTGGTCCAGAGGTTGACCTCGCCCCCGGCCGTGCCCGCGACGACCAGGTCGGCGGACAGGTCGACGGCGGAGACCCACTCGCCCACGACGAGTTCGACCGTGTCGGTGGCCAGGTCGGCCACGCAGATCCAGTTGCCGGTGAACGGACCGCCGCCGAGGGAGTTGTCCGGGGTGTAGTAGGGCCGCACGACCACGGCGCAGGAGTCGCCGCACAGCCGCGCGCCCACCACGGCCTGGTGCGCCTCCAGGATGGCCGCGCGCGCCGACCCGCCGGCGCGCACGGGCGCCGACGCCGCCGGATCGGTCCACCGGCGCCGGTCGCGGACGGTGAACTCGCTGCGCTTCGGATGGTCGAAGGTGCTGTGGACGAGCCACCGGTCGTTGGCGGCGAGGACGCGCACCGCCGTACCGGCCGAGGCGCTCGCGCGCAGCGTGGCCGTGCGCCAGTCCCACTCCTCGATCGTGCCCGACAGCGTCCCGGCGAAGACGGACTCGCCTTCCCTTTCGAGCGCCGAGATCGGGGGCTGATGGAAGCGCCCGCCCGCGGGCGGCGCCTGCGGGCGCCGCCGGTCCCAGATCCTGATCGTGCCGTCGTGAGAGGTCGTGAGCAGCGCGTCGCCCGCCGGGTGGATGCTCGTGATGAGCTCGGAGTGGCCTTCGAGACAGCCGACGGGGGGCTGGTCGAGCCGGTCGTAGACGTCCACGACGTGGCCGCCGACGAGCGTGCGGGCCCCGTCGCGGGCGACCGCCGAGACCGTCGCCGCATAGCCCCAGATGTCGCACACCGCGTCGGCCGACCGCGGCTGACCGCCCTGCCGCGCGGCCTCCGCCCTCCGCCGGAAGAGCAGCCCCGGCACGTCGGGCACGTCCGTCCAGCGCGCCGCCAGGCACACCGCCTCGCCCACCACGAACGGGATCGTGCGGATGCCGACCTGCCCGTTCGTGCCCCCGAGCCACTCCTGCCGGCGCAGGTCGTAGACGTGGGTGTGGCGCGACGACCTGGAGTGGTGCAGCAGGTACGGCGGAGCCAGGAAGACCTCGTCGGGACTGTTGCCGGTGGATCCGGTGTCGGCGTCGAGCGTCAGGCGCGTGTGCCGGATCCAGTCCAGGAGCTCGATCCGGTTGTTCATCTCCCCGTTCGTGACGGCGGCCAGCGTCCCGCACACGTGCGTGCAGTAGCCCTCGCCGACGTCCGGAAGATCACCGCCGAGGTCGCGGACGTGCTCACCGGTGCGCCAGTTCCAGACCTGGACGGGCGCCCGCGGCGCCTGCTCGGACCGCGAGCCGTGGGCGCCGCCGACGGCCACCAGCTCACCCTGGACGGCCAGCGACCACGGCTGCCCGACCCCGCAGTCCAGGACGGAGACGCGCTCGTGGCGGCGCCAGTCCCAGACGCCGATCGTGCCGTCGTTCTGCCCGGTCAGCAGGTACGCGCCGTCCTCGCTGAGCGCCGCGGACAGGATCGGCGAGCCCACGTGCACCCTGGTGTGCACGCCACGGTCGGCGGGCAGGAGGTGAACCCGCTCGGGCAGCAGCGACGGCGCGGACTCGTAGCGGCGGGCCTCCTCCAGCAGCCGCTCGACCATCGGCAGGCCCGGCGGCACGCCGGCGAGCCGTCCCACGAGCTGGGCGGCCAGTTGCGCCGGGTCCGACAGCGCCGGCCCCGCCATGCGCAGCGCGGCGGTGACGAACTCGCCGTCGCGATCCGGGCAGCGCTCGGCGAAGTCGGCGATGAGCCCGGCCGCCGGTGTCGCCTGGAGCCTGCGGTACACCCAGTCGAAGTCGGACAGCAGCCGCCTGATCTCCTCGTCCTTGCCGAGCTGGTGCAGGTGGTGGATGAGGAAGGTCCAGGCGTACGCGTCGGGCGGGTGGCGCGGGTCGCCCCACGACTCCAGGAGGCGGCGGTGCAGGAGGTCCAGGTCGCCGGCCCTGCCCACGATCAGCCGCTGGACGACGTCGTGCAGCCGCAGCAGGCGGCGCCTGACGTCGTAGCGGGTGAACAGGGCCAGCCGGTACATCTCCTCCACCGCGTCCTCGGCGGCCAGCGCGTCGTAGCCCGCCGTCGCCCGCCACAGCCGCCAGATCGTGCCGAACGGGACGTCCGCGCCCGCCGGGAAGACGGCGAGCTCGGCGAAGCGGGCCCGGTGCTCCGGCCTGAGCAGCGACACGCTCGCGTCCAGCGACGACGAGATCGCCGCGTTGCGGTCCTCGTCGCTGTGGCGGTCGAGGTAGCCGACGTCGAGCGCGAGGCGACGCTCCACGTGCGCCACCGCCTCTGCCGTCGTACGGCCGGCCGCCACGAGCGAGCGCAGTTCTGCGCCGACGAGTTCGAGCATGAGCGGCCACTCCCCCAGCCGCCCGGCCAGGGCGGTCAGCAGGGCGGCGGCCACGGCGTCCGGCGGCTCCGGCTGCCACCTCATGAGGAGCTCGGCGGCCTGCTCCGCGGTGAGCTCCCCGACGGGCACCGGCCGCCCGCCCGCCCTGCCCAGGACCGCGTCCAGCCGCGTGGTGACCAGGCAGGGCGTACCGGTGAAGAGGAAGTACGGCAGCAGGCCCGCGGACCAGACGTCGTCCAGCACGAGCAGGGCGGCGCGGCCGGCGAGCAGGGAGCGAAGCTGGGCGGAGGCGGCGCCGAGGTCGTTGGCCGCGTGGGTGTGCGGGGCCAGGAGCCGGATCTGGTCGTGCAGCAGCGCGACCGCGCCCTCGCGTGTGGTGGCCTGGCCGAAGCGCAGCCACAGGATGCCGTCGCGGAAGGCGGCGCGGACGCGGTCGTCGTGGCAGGCGGCGGCCGCCAGCGTCGACTTGCCGAACCCGCCGCCGCCGTGCACGACCACGACGGCCCCGCCGAGCAGGCGCCCGACGACGCCTTCGAGCTCCCTGGGCCGTGGCACGAAGTGGCGCGGCAGGCCGGGCGCCGTGAACGGCGGCGCGTCCGCGGCCCCCGGCGCCATCATGAACGTGTTGAACTGCTGGTTCCCGTCGCCGATCTGGACGCCCTGGGCGGCGCGCGCGTCCACCCGTCACCGGCCGAGCGGGGCGTGGAACACGTTGGCCTGCTGGTTGTTGTCACCCACCTGCACGCCTTGGGCGCCGCGCACGTCGACCGTGTACTTGCCCGCCCGCGACCCCGCGGCGTCGGCCAGTTCCATCAGCGCCCGCGCCGCCGTGACCAGTTCGCCGTCGCCCTCGGCGCCGGCGGCGGCCAGCTCGGCCAGCAGGGGATTGCGCCAGGTGTCGGGTGCCTGTTCGTGGCGATCCAGCGCCAGCTCACCGTCGGGACGGCCGTCGAGCCGCCGTTTGGCCAGCCCCTTCAACGCCTCGTACGCGTCCTTGACCGCCGCCGACGCGGTGTCCTTCAGCCCCAGCGCCGCGCCTGCGGCCAGCGCCGTCACAACCAAGGTGACCGGATCCATCCCGCCTCCTCTGGGAGATGCGGCCATGGTGTCACCTCAGGCTCCCGCGCGGCAGCCGGTTCCCGCTAGGGATGCGGGCGCACGGGCCCGGCGGCGGCAAGACGTGAGGGCGGAGTGTAGAGGGGTAGCGAACGGTAACCGCTGCGATAGGCCGACGACAGCAGGCGCAGCAGTTCGCTCTCCGCGTCGTGGCGCAGGATGCCGCGCAGGCGGGTCAGGTCGTTGAGGTAGCGGTCGTAGCGGGCCAGGCGGGTGTGGCGGGAGCCGCCCAGGGCGGTGACGACCTTGGAGCGCGGGGCGCCGTCCTCGATCAGGGCGGCCACGTCGAGTTTTCTGTCGATGGCGTCCAGGCGGGCGTGGATGCGTTCGCGGCGCCGTTCGTCGGGGGTCAGGCGTTCGCCGATGCGCTCGTGGTAGCGGTTGGCGGCCATGCTGAGCTCGTACACGCTCCACTCGTCGTCGATCCGTCGCTCGCACCAGGCGCGCTGGTCCTCGGCCATCGCCTGGTCGAGTCTGGCCAGCAGCGAGACCAGCCAGAACGTCGCCGCCTCCTTCGCCAGCGAGCGGCGGCCCTCCTCGTGGGCGCGTACCTGGCTGAGCCATAACCCGCTGGGCGCCACCGCGCCGAGCAGGGTGGCGAGGTTGTCGTTGAGCATCGCGCCGAACAGGAGGGCGACCCCCGCCGAGACCAGCCCGGTCAGCATAATGATGGACACCGCCAGCCAGCGTCCCTCCGGTCCGAAAGGCCGGCCCTTGCCCTGGCAGCGCAGGAGCAGGAACGCCGTCGCCGAGATCACGGCCAGCACCACCGTCAGGCCTATGCGCACGGCAAGGTCGTCCATGGAATCCGCCTCTCCCGCAGAGCGTTCCCCTCATAGTCACACGCGCGCCCTGTTCGGCACATCCGGAAAATCCGTTGCTGGCCGCACATACCGGGCAGATACCGTAGAGGAGCACTCACCAAAGGAGATCTCCCATGCCCGCCCCGCTGGTCGTCAACGACTCGGTCGTCATCCCGGACGCCGAGCTCGTCTGGCGTTTCTCCCGCTCGTCGGGGCCGGGCGGCCAGGGCGTGAACACCACCGACAGCCGCGTGGAACTCCTCTTCGACGTCTCCGCCACGACCGCGCTGCCGCCCGCCCTGAAGGAGCGCGCGCTGGCCCGGCTGGGCGGGCCGCTGATCACCATCGCCGCCTCGGAGTACCGCTCCCAGCTGCGCAACCGTGAGGCCGCCGTCCAGCGCCTGGCCCAGCGGCTGCGCGAGGCCATCGCACCGCCGCCCAAGCGCCGCCGCGCGACCAAGCCCACCCGGGGCTCGGTCGAGCGCCGCCTGGCCTCCAAGAAGGCCCGCTCCGACGTGAAGCGCCTGCGCCGCGACGTCTAGCGGGTACGGCGGCGCGCCTGCCGTACCCGATCAACGACCCCCGAGCCATCACCACCCGCGCCCTGTGCGCGGGCCTTCCGGCGGGGGTCAGGCGGGGACGGCCACCCGGATGGTGCGGATCTCGGCTTTCAGGATGCGGGCGGCCTCCTCCGGGTCGTAGGTGGGGGCGGTGCACAGAAAGAGGGTGTGGCCGTCCGGGCCGCCGAGGGCGCAGGCGAAGACGCCCACGTCCCCGGTGCTGATCTCCTGGACGATCTCGCCGCCCTCCCGCACCCGGATCGCCCGGTTGCCGCCCGCGTCGGCCACCCAGACCGCGCCCTCGCTGTCCAGCGCGATGCCGTCGGGGTTGGCGGAGCCCAGGTCCGCCCAGACGCGGCGGTTCACCAGAGCGCCGTCGGGGGCGAGGTCGAAGGCGGTCAGCCGGTTGGCGTAGGACTCGGCGATGATGAGGGTGCGGCCGTCCGGGGTGATGGCCGGGCCGTTCGGGAAGGCCATGCCGGCGGCCGCCTCGTGCACGCCGCCGTCCGGGTCCACCCGGTACAGGGCGGTCGGCGCCCCGCCGAAATCGCACGCCCCCGCGTAGGCGCGGCCGGACGGGTCCGTGACCAGGTCGTTCACCGGCAGTTCGGTCAGTGCGGACAGGTCGGCGTGCACGCTCGTCCTACCGTCGGCGATCCTGAGCACCTTGCGGTCCATCATTGAGGCGACCAGCAGGCTTCCGTCGGGCAGCCGGCCCAGCCCGGACGGTGACCCCGGGACCTCGGCCACCACTTCCGCGGTGCCGTCCATCGAGACCGCCAGGACGTGGCGCCGCCAGAAGTCCGACACCCACAGCCGCCCCTCGTGCCAGCGCGCACCCTCGAAGAACGCGCCGCCGCCGATGAGAGCCTCCATCTGACTTCCTCCTGTTGTGAGGTTGTGTTCTCATCCGGGACGTAGAAGCCGAAGCGGCGTTCTCGACATGACGGGCCCAAGATTCCTCACGAATTTTCCGCGGCCCGGCCGGAACCTCCGGGGCCGGTGGAAAGCGGGGCGGGCTGGATGCTCCTATAGATGTCAAGCGGCGGATTCTTGATCGTTTTTGGTGATGATCTGGTAGAGCTCGCGGGCGATGTAGCGTTTGAGGCAGCGGAT
>NZ_JBITHA010000018.1:42610-219402 GCF_044457485.1 Nonomuraea sp. NPDC050540 | reverse complement strand
GTGACCGTGTGGAACACCGTCCCGGCCCTGCTCGACATGCTGCTCACCGCCGATCGGGGGGTTCTGGGATCACTGCGCCTGGCGATGGTGTCCGGTGACTGGGTTCCGCTCGACCTGTCCGCCCGGCTCGCCGCCGCGGCTCCGGACTGTGAGCTGATCGCCCTGGGCGGGGCGACCGAGGCGTCGATCTGGTCCAACTACTGTCCGGTCCCCGCCAAGGTGCCGCCGGAGTGGCTGTCGGTCCCCTATGGCAGGCCGCTGGCCAACCAGTGCTTCCGCGTCGTCGACTCCGCGGGCAAGGACTGTCCCGACTGGGTGGCGGGCGAACTGTGGATCGGCGGCGCGGGTGTCGCCAAGGGATATCGCGGCGATCCGGAGACGACCGGCGCGAAGTTCGTGGACGGCTGGTATCGGACCGGTGACCTGGGCCGCTACCGGCCCGACGGCACCCTGGAGTTCCTGGGCCGGCTCGACCACCAGGTCAAGATCCGCGGCCACCGGATCGAACTCGGCGAGATCGAAGCCGCCCTGCTCACCCACCCCCACGTCGACCGCGCGGTCGCCACCCAAGTGGATCGCCACCTGGCCGCCTTCGTCGTCCCGGCCGGCGACCTCGGCGACTTGCGCGACCGGCTCGCCGACCGTCTGCCCTCCTACGCCGTCCCCGCCACGATCACCCCGCTGGACGACCTCCCGCTCGGCGCGAACGGCAAGGTCGACCGCGCCGCCCTCGCCCGCCTGGCCCGCGAGCCCGACGGCCAGAGCGGCGACGCCCCACCCGCCGGGCCCACCGAGCAGGCCCTCGCCGCGATCTGGCGGTCCCTGCTCGACCTGACGGACGTGGGCAGGCACCAGAACTTCGTGACGCTCGGCGGCGACAGCGTCCTGGCCACCCGCCTGGCCGAGGAGATCAGGATCGAGTTCGGCGCCGACCTCCCGCTGCGGGAACTGTTCGCCGGGCCGACGATCGCCGAGCACGCCGCCCTGATCGACCACCGCGACGACTCAGCCTTCGAGGAGGGCTCGCTATGACTGCCGGTCAGCTCATCGCCGAACTGGCCCGGGAGGGCGTCCACCTGTGGGCGGAGTCGGGGCGGCTGCGCTTCCGCGCCCCCAAGGGCGTCCTCACCGAGGAACGGCGCGCCCTGCTGGCCGCCCACAAGGAGGCGCTGCTGGAGCAGTTGAGCCGCCCCGACCAGCCCGAGCTGCGCCCCGGCCCGGACACCCGCCACGAGCCGTTCCCGCTCACCGACGTCCAGGCCGCCTACCTGCTCGGCCGGGGCGCCGCCTACGACTACGGCGGCACCGCCTGCCAGGTCTACGCCGAACTCGCCCTCACCGGCCTGGACCCCGGCCGCGCCGAGGACGCCTGGAACCGGCTGATCGAGCGCCACGACATGCTGCGCGCCACCGTCCATCCGGAGGGCTACCAGGTCACCGCCCCCGACCGGCCCCGCTACCGCATCGAGACCACCGACCTCACCGGCCGCCCCGCCGCCGAGGCCGAGGCGCACCTGACGGCCGTCAGAGCCGCCATGGACAGCCGCGTCTACGATCCGGCGTCCTGGCCGCTGTTCGAGCTCCGGATCACCCGCACGGACGGACGCGACCTGCTGCACGTCTCCGTCGACTTCCTCATCGCCGACTACATGAGCATCCAGCTCCTGCTCACCGAACTGAACACCCTCTACCAGGACTCCGCGGCGCACCTGCCGCCCCTGGAGATCACCTTCCGCGACTACGTGGCCGCCACCCGGGGCGAACGCGACGGCCCCGCCTACGAACGCGACCGCGCCTACTGGGAGGACCGCCTCCGCACCCTGCCCGGCGCGCCGGAACTGCCCCTGCGCGAGGACCAGAGCGCCCAGGACCGCGGCACGTTCACCCGCCACCGGGCCAGGTTCACGCCCGGACAGTGGCAGGCGTTGCGCGAGCGCTCCGCCGCGCACGCCATCACCCCCTCCACCGCCGTGATGGCAGCCTTCGCCGAGGTCGTCGGCCGCTGGAGCCGCCAGCCCGCCTTCTGCCTCAACCTCACCCTCCTCAACCGCCGCCCCCTCCACCCGCAGGTCGACGCACTGGTCGGCGACTTCACCACGGTCAGCCTCCTCGAGGTGAACGGCTGCGCGCACGCCACGTTCGCCGCCCGCGCCGCCGCGCTCCAGGACCGGCTGTGGCAGGACCTCGACCACCGGCTCCACTCCGGGGTGGAGGTGATGCGCGAGATCGCCCGCGTGAAGGGCCGCGACGCCGCGCTCATGCCGGTCGTCTTCACCAGCACCCTCGGGCTCGGCGAAGCCGGCGACGGCATGGGCGAAGTGGTGTACGGCAGGAGCCAGACGCCGCAGGTGTGGATCGACTGCCAGGCCCTCGTCGAGGACGGGACCCTGGAGGTCAGGGCCGACGTGCGCGACGGCGTGTTCCCGGCGGGCCTGGCCGAGGACCTGTTCGGGGCGCTGCGCGAGCTGCTGGCCGACCTGGCCGCCGGCGACGACGCGTGGGCGGCGGCCGCGCCCGTGGGGCTGCCGGCCGTACAGGCGCGGCGGCGGGCGGACGCCAACGCCACCGCGGCGCCGCGCCCCGGCGGGCTGCTGCACGAGCCGGTCGTCGCCCGCGCGTCCGCCACCCCCGGCGCACCCGCCGTCATCGCGGAAGACCGCACGCTGACATACGGCGAACTGCTCGCCCGAGCCACTGCCGTGGCCGAGAACCTCACCCGAGGCACCGCCGTCGCGGAAACCCTGGCCACCACCGTGGCGGAAACCCCGCCCACCGCCGTGGCGGAACCCCTCGCCCGAGGCGGCGCGCCGGTGGCGATTCTCATGGACAAAGGCTGGGAACAGGTGGCCGCCGTGCTCGGCACCCTGCTGGCCGGAGCCGCCTACCTGCCGGTCGACACCGGTCAGCCGCCCGCCAGGCGCGCGCGCATCCTGGCCGACGCCGGCGTGGACACCGTCCTGACCCAGTCGTGGATCGGCGAGCGCCCGGACGGCGTGCGCTGCCTCGACGTGGACACGCTGCCGCCCGCCACCACTCCCGTGCCGCGAAGCGCCGCGCGGCCGGGTGACCTGGCCTACGTCATCTACACCTCGGGCTCCACCGGCGACCCCAAGGGCGTGATGATCTCCCACGAGGCCGCGCTCAACACCGTCGCCGACATCAACCGGCGCTTCTCGGTGACCCCGGCCGACCGCGTCCTCGGCCTGGCGGCGCTGGGGTTCGACCTGTCCGTCTACGACGTCTTCGGCGTCCTGGCCGCGGGCGGCACGCTGGTGCTGCCCGGCGCGGCGGGCAGGGGCGACCCGGCCCGCTGGGCCCGGCTGGTCGCCGAGCACGGCGTCACCCTCTGGAACTCCGTGCCCGCCCAGCTCCAGATGCTGGAGCACTACCTGGCCGCTCAGCCCGAGCCCGGCCTGCCGACGCTGCGGCTGGCCCTGCTGAGCGGCGACTGGATCCCGGTCACGCTGCCCCCGGCCATCCGCGCCCGCCTGCCCCGGCTCGACCTGGTCAGCCTGGGCGGCGCCACCGAGGCGTCGATCTGGTCGATCTTCCATCCGATCGGCGAGCCCGAGCCCGGCTGGACGAGCGTCCCGTACGGCAAGCCGCTGGCCAACCAGACCTTCCACGTGCTGGACCACGCCCTGCGCCCGTGCCCCGACTGGGTGGCGGGAGAGCTGTACATCGGCGGCGCGGGCGTCGCACTCGGCTACCTCGGCGACCCCGGCAAGACCGCCCGGCGCTTCGTGAGCCACCCCGCGACCGGAGAACGCCTCTACCGCACCGGCGACCTCGGCCGCTACCGCGAGGACGGGCTGATCGAGTTCCTGGGCCGCGAGGACCGGCAGGTCAAGATCCGCGGCCACCGGATCGAACCGGCCGAGGTCGAGGCCGCCGTCCAGGACCATTCCGCGGTCGCCGCCGCGCACGTGCTGGTGGACGGCGACGGCATGGAGCGCCGCCTGGCCGCCTTCGCCGAGCCGGCCCGCCGTACCCCGGAGGACATGGACGGGGCGGCGGAGGAGCTGCGCACGGCCGGATCGCGCGCGGGCGACCCGCACACCGCGCACATCGCCCGCGAGGAACTGACCGAGTTCATCGCCCGCCTGGACCGGGCCGCGGTCGTCGGCATCGTGCGCGCCCTCGCCACCCGCGGCCTGTTCCGGCAGGCGGGGGACACCGCCACGACCGAGCAGGTCGTCGACGCCCTGGAGGCCGCGCCCCGCCACCACCGGCTGGTGCGCCGCTGGCTGCGCGTGCTGGAACACGAGGGTTACCTCGAACGCGGCCCGGCCGATCTGCGCACGGCCGTCCGCACGGCCGCTCCCGAGGACCTGGACGCCGCCTGGCGCGCGGTCGGCGAGCTGCAACGCGAGGACAGCTACCCGGCCGAGCTGATCGCCTACTTCAGGACCAGCACCGCCCACCTGCCCGAACTGGTCAGGGACGATATGGACCCGCTGCCGCTGCTGTTCCCCGAGGGCCGCCTGGAGATCTCCGAGGCCGCCTACCGGGAGAACATCATCAGCCGCTACGTCAACCACGCCGCCGTCGAGATCCTGTGCCGCATCGCCGCCGGGCACCCCGGCCGCCTGCGCGTGCTGGAGGCGGGGGCGGGCGTCGGCGGCACCAGCGCGCGGACGATCCCGGCCCTGGCCGGGCACGACGTCGACTACCTGTTCACCGACGTCTCGCCCTTCTTCCTCACCGAGGCCCGCGCCCGCTTCGGCGAGCTGCCCTGGGTGCGCTACGGCCTGTTCGACATCAACGAGGACTTCCGCGCGCAGGGCTACGCGCCCAACGACTTCGACGTCATCCTCTGCGCCAACGTGCTGCACAACTCCCGCCACGCCGGCCGCGTGCTGGAGCGGCTGGTACGCATGCTGCGCCCCGGCGGCTGGCTGGTCTTCATCGAGACCACCCGGGACAGCTACCAGATCATGACCTCGATGGAGTTCATGATGCCGGACAAGGATCCCCGCACATGGGACTACGAGGACCTGCGCCAGGGACTCGACCAGACGTTCCTCGGCCGGGACCAGTGGCTCGGCCTGCTGCGGGAGGCGGGCGCCGGCGCGACCGTCTGCCTGCCCGGCCCCGGCGACGTGACCGGCGCGCTCGGCCAGAACGTCTTCGCCGCCCGGTTCAAGACCGACCGGCGGCCCCTGGACGTCGCGGGCCTGGCCGGGCACCTGGCCAGGCGGCTGCCCGGCTACATGATCCCGGCCCACCTGCAGATCGTCGACGAACTGCCGCTGACCGCCAACGGCAAGGTGGACACCACCACGCTCCGCTCATGGCTGCCACGCGCCGCCGCGAACCGCGCCTCGGCCGGCGGGCCGCCCCGCGACGCCCTCGAACGCGCGCTCGCCGGCGTGTGGGCCGAGGTGCTCGGCATGGGCACAGGGGACACGGTCAACCGCGACGACGACTTCTTCGACCTCGGCGGCGACTCGCTGGTGGTCGCCAAGCTGGCCGCCACGCTGCGCGAGCGCGTACCGGAGGCGGCCGAGGCGCACTGGGACGACCTGGTCCGCCGCATCCTGCACCAGCCCACCGTGGCCGCGCTCGCCGACGGGCTGCGCCGCGGCGCGGGCGAGGAGGACGGCGCCCGCGCCGAGAGCACGCCGCTGATCCCGCTCGGCGGCGGCCCGCCCGGCGACGGACCGCTGCGCGTGCTCGTCCACGAGGGCAGCGGCACCCTCACCCCCTACCGCGCGCTGTCCCGGCTGCTGACCGCCAAGGGCGGGCCGCTCGCCGGACTCGCGATCACCGACGTCGACGCCTACCTGGCCGAGGAACCACGCGGCCTGATCGCCCGCCGCGCCGCCCGCTACGCCCGCACCCTCCTGGAGACCGGCGCGCCCTCCTTCCACGTGGTCGGCTACTGCATGGGCGGCCTGCTGGCCACCGAGGTCGCCAGGAACCTGACCGAGGCCGGCGCCGACGTCAGCGCCCTCACCGTGGTCAGCAGCTACACGCTGCCCCGGACCATCGAGGACGACCTCGTGGCCGAATACGTCTTCGCCAAGGTCATGGGCGTGGACCCGGCGGCGGCCGGTTATCCCGCCGACGAGGAGCTCATGGCGAAGGTCTTCGCCGCCCTGCTGCGCGAGGACCCCGGCCGCGTGCCCGCCGGCTCGGTCACCGCGCTGACCGGCGAACTCGCCCCCGCCGCCGAGGCCTTCCGCGCCCAGGCCGCCCGCCCGCAGGCGGAACGGCTGGCCGCGATCGGCCACGCCGCCACCTCCGGGACCGCCGGCCCCGACGTCGAGCGGCACGTCGCCACCTCCTTCCAGGTGGTACGGCACAGCCTCCTGGCCGTCGCCGCCCACGAGCCGGAGCCGTACGCGGGCGACATCGCCTTCCTGCGCCAGCGCGGCGGCACGAGCTTCCTGCCGTGGCTGCGCGACGACATGACCGGCTTCTGGCGGGAGCTGTGCCTGGGCGAGCTGACCGTCACCGACGTCCCCGGCGACCACTTCACCTGCCTGCGCCCGCCCCACGTGGACGAGGTCGCCGCCGTGCTGGAGGAGTCATGACCATCGGCGTGACCGGATGCTACGGCGCCGTCGGCCGCGCGCTGACCCGCCGGCTGCCCGGCCCGCTGCGGCTCGGCGGCCGGGACCCCGCCCGGGTGCGCGCCCAGGCCGGGCCGGACGACGAGCCCGTCATCCTGGACCTGGACGACGCCGCCGCGCCGGCCCGGTTCTGCGCCGGGTGCGAGGTGGTCGTCAACTGCGCCGGGCCGTCCTCGATCGTTCTCGACACCGTGGCCAAGGCCGCGCTGGCCGCGGGCGCGCACTACGTCGACGTCGCGGGCGACCGGCTCGACCGCGCCCTCCTCACGGACCTGGCCCTGCGGGCACCGGGCGGGCCGCGCGGCGCGGTGCTGGCGGCGGGCATGATGCCGGGCCTGTCCGCGCTGCTGCCCCGGGCGATGGCGGGGCCCGCGCCGCACCGCCTCGTCGCCCATGTCGGCGGCCTCGACCGCTTCACGAAGGCCGCCGCCCTCGACTACATCGCCTCCCTGACCGGCGAGTACGCCACCCCGCAGGCCGCCTGGCGCGGCCACCGGCAGGTACGCGGCGCGCTGCGCCCGCTCGACGGGGTGCGCCTGCCGCACTTCCCCGGCCGGGTCGGCGCCTACCCCTACCTCAGCCGCGAGAGCGCCCGCCTGGCCCGTGAGCTCGGGCTGGCCGAGGTCGAGTGGTGGGGCGTCTTCGACGGCGAACGCGCCCCGCGCGCCCTGGCCGGGGCCGCGGACAGAGACCCCGCGCAGGCGGCGCGGGACCTGGAACTGGCCGCCCGGCTGGACGCGGTGGGGCGGGAGCCGTACTTCCAGCTCGTCTTCGCCCTCGACGGCAGGACGCTGATCGCGCGCGCCGCCGACAGCTACGAGCTGACCGCCGCGGTGGCCGCGAGCGCCGTCCGGGCGCTCGCGGCGGGACGGGTGCCGCCGGGCGCGCACGAGGCCGCCTGGGTGCTCGACCCGGAGCGCGTGCTGGGCGAGCTGCGCGCGGACCCGGCCGTGCGGGTCACCTCCAGCGTCGAGGAAGCCGTCGTCGAGGAGGGGGTCCTGTGAACGGACGGCCGCGCGTGCTGGTCTGCGGGACCGGTTTCGGCCGGATCCACCTGGCCGCGATCGCCGCGCCCGGCTCCGGGTTCCGGCTCGCGGGCATCCTCGCCAAGGGCGGCGAACGCTCCCGCGCCTGCGCGAGAGAGGCACGGGTGCCGCTCTGGACCCGCGTGGAGGACGTGCCGGACGGCGTCGACCTGGCCTGCGTCGTGCTGCTCGGCGCGGTGAACGGCGGCCCGGCCAGTGAGGTCGCCGCCGAGCTGACGGCCCGCGGCGTGCATGTGCTGCAAGAAGGGCCGCTGCTGCGCGACGAACTGGCCGGGCTGCTGCGCGCCGCCCGCGAGCACCACACCGTGTACCAGGTCAACAGCCACTACGTGCACCTGCCGCCGGTGCGGCGCTTCATCGCCGCCGCCCGCGCGCTGCGCCCGCTCTACGTCGAGGCGGCGTGCGGCGTGCAGGTCTCCTACCACCTGTTCGACATCCTGGGCCGGGCGCTCGGCGGGCTGCGTCCTTACGAGCTGCCCGCGCCCACCGGCTCCGGTCCCTTCCGCACGATCGAGGGCACCCTCGCCGGGACGCCGTTCACGCTGCGCGTGCAGAACCAGCTCCACCCCGCCGACCCCGACAACCACGCCCACCTGCTGCACCGGATCACCGTCGGCGCGGACGGCGGCACGCTCACGCTGGCCGGCACCCACGGCCCCGTCCTGTGGTCGCCGCGGCCGCACCTGCCGGAGGAGGCCAGGAAGACCACCAGATTCGCCGACGCCGCCGCCCCCGCCCTCGACCTGCCCGCCACCACCATCATCGGCCCAGCTCAGACGCCCAGCTACCGCGAGATCCTGGCGGTCCACTGGCCCGCGGCGGCCCACCGCGCGATCAGCGGTCTGTGGAAAGCCGCCGGTGACAGGATCGATCCGCTGCGCGAGGGGCAGTACTACCTGTCGGTCAGCGGGATCTGGCAGGCGATGGCCGCCTCCCTCGGATTCCCCGAGCGGCTGTCGGGGCCGCCGCCCCGCCCGATGCCCGCCGCCGAGCTGATCGCGGCCGCCCGTACCGAACTGGAGGACTCACCGGCATGACCACGACGACCACCCGGCAGCGCGAGCAGTGGCTGCGGCCCCTGCGCGTCCAGGAGGTGCCCAGGCTGCGCCTGGTCTGCTTCCCGCACGCCGGCGGCGCCGCCGGGTTCTTCCGCACCTGGGCCGCGCGCCTTCCCGAAGGCGTCGAGCTGTACGGCGTGCAGTACCCCGGCCGCCAGGACCGCCTGCGCGAACCCCACGCCGCGAGCGTGGACGAGCTGGCCGGACCGGTCGCGGCCGCTCTGGCCCCGATGAGCGAGGTGCCGCTGGCCCTGTTCGGCCACAGCATGGGCGCCGCCGTCGCGCACGAGACCGCCCGCCGCCTGGAGAGCCTGCTCGGCGGCCCGATCGCGGGCCTGGTCGTCTCAGGCCGACCCGCGCCGCACCTGGCCCGCCCGGCGCAGGTGCACCTCGGCGGCGAGCGGGCCCTGCTGGAGGACCTGCGCAGGCTCGGCGGCACCAGCGACGAGGTCCTCGACGACCCGGCGCTGCGCGAGCTGATCCTGCCCACGCTCGAAGCCGACTACCGGCTGATCGAGACCTACCGGCCGCACGGGACGACGCCGATCGCGACCCCGATCTGCGCCGCCGTCGGCGCGGCCGACCCCGAGGCGGACCACGACGAGGCCGCCGCCTGGAAGGGCTGCACCACCGGCCCGTTCCGGCTCAGGGACTTCCCCGGCGGCCACTTCTACCTCGTCCCCCACGAGAGCGAGCTGGTCGAGCAGGTGCTGCAGTTCTGTGGCCTGCCCGGCAGCTGGCCCTCGACCCCGTAACCGAAGCAGAGGAGACACCGGGCATGAGCGTCGAGAAGGAACTGCGAGAGCTCGAGGAGCAGGGCTGGGCGGCCATCTCGGTCGGCAACGGCGACTTCTACCGCGAGCTGGTCACCGAGCGCACGATCTGCGTCGAGCCCGACGGCCCGCAGACCGGCGCGGAGCTGGCCGCCGACATCGAGGCCAACAAGGCCCCCTTCGACGACTACACGCTGGAGGACGTCAAGGTGCTGGAGTTCGGCGGCGACGCGGCGCTGATCACCTACCGCGCCACCGTCCGGCTCAAGGAGGCCGGGTTCGCCTTCCAGCTCTACATGACCAGCGTCTACGAGCGCGGCGGCAACGCCTGGAAGCTCGCCTTCCACCAGCAGACGCCGGTGAAGCAGGACGGCTGACGGTCACCCACATCGAGGAGATGAGCGGCATGAACGGAGGGGGAGTCGAGGTCGAGGGCCTGCGCAAGGTCTTCGGCGGCAAGACGGCCGTGGACGAGGTGTCCTTCACCGTCGAGCCGGGCGCGGTGGTGGGCCTGCTGGGCCCCAACGGCGCCGGCAAGACCACGGTGATCAACTGCCTGAGCACGCTGCTGCCGCTCGACGGCGGAAGAGCGTCGGTCGCCGGGCACGACGTGGCGGGCGACCCGTCGGGCGTACGCGCGTCCATCGCGCTGACCGGCCAGTTCGCCGCGGTCGACGACGTGCTGACCGGACGGCAGAACCTCGTGCTGTTCGGCAGGCTGCTCAAGCTCGGCAAGGCGGCGGCCGTGGCCCGCGCCGGGGAACTGCTGACCGGGTTCGGCCTGGCGGAGGCCGCCGACCAGCCCGTCACGTCCTATTCCGGCGGCATGCGCCGCCGCCTTGACCTGGCCGCCAGCCTGGTGGTCAGCCGTCCGGTGATCTTCCTGGACGAGCCCACCACGGGGCTGGACCCCGTGGGCCGCCAGGAGATGTGGGACGTGGTCGCCTCGCTGCGCGACAAGGGCGTCACGCTGCTGCTGACCACCCAGTACCTGGAAGAGGCCGACCGCCTGGCCGACCGGCTCGTGCTCATCGACCGCGGCGAGGTGATCGCGGAGGGCACGCCCGGCGAGCTCAAGAAGCAGGTCGGCGGGCAGGTCTGCGAAGTACGCGCCGAACCGCCCGAGGACGCCCTGCGCGCGCTGCGCGGCACCGTGGAGAACGTCGAGGAGTCCGGCGGCCTGGTCATCGTCCGCGACGCCGACGGCGGCACGCTCGCCGAGGTCGTCGCGGCCCTGCGCGAGCGGGGCGTCGAGGCCGACGACATCCGGCTGCGCCGTCCCACGCTCGACGAGGCGTTCATCGCGCTCACCGGGCACCCGCGCGAGGAGGCCGTGTCATGACGGCCAGGAGCGAGGCCGGGCTCGCCAACCTGTTCGGGCAGGGACTCCTGCTGGCCGGGCGCAACATCCGGCTCAACTCGGCCGCCGACACCGTGAGCACGATGGTGATCTTCCCGATCATCTTCGTCTTCGGCTTCCTGGCCCTGTTCGGCAACCTGCTGCGGGTACGCGGCATCGACTACGCCCAGTTCCTGCCACCGGCGATCGTCGTGCAGTGGATGTTCTCCGTGGCGATCACCGCGGCCTTCTTCGCCTCCTCCGACCGCCGCAGCGGCATGCTGGCCCGCTACCGCGCGCTCGCCATCAACCGGGGCGCCGTGGTGGTGGGCCGGATGGCCGCCGACGGCGTACGGGCGCTGCTGGCCATCGCGGTGATCGTCGCGACCGGGTACGTGGCCGGGTTCCGCTTCCAGGCCGGCCCCCTGGCCGCGCTGGGCTTCGTCGCCCTGTCCGTGGCCTTCGCGCTGACGATCTCGGCGGGCACCGGCGCGCTCGGGCTCGCCTCCCGCGACCCGGAGTCGGTCTCCTCGACCCTGCACGTCATCTACCTGCCGCTGCTGATGGTCTCCTCGGCGTTCGTGCCCGCCGACGCCTTCCCCGGCTGGATCGAGCCGGTGGTACGCCACCAGCCGGTCACCGCGGTGCTGGACGCGCTGCGCGCGCTGGCCGAGGGCGGGCCGACGGCCGGGCCCGTGGTCAAGGCGCTGGCGTGGCTGGCCGGGCTGCTGGCGGTCTTCTCGGCGGCGGCCGTCCGGGCCTTCAGGAGGGCGACATGAGCACCCTTGCCGAGACCGGCCTGCTCGCCGGTCGCACCCTGCGCCGCTTCGTCAGGAGCCCGCGCCTCGTCGCGGACTCGGTGATGTTCCCGGTGATCCTGCTGTTCCTCATGCTGCTGGTCTTCGGCGAACTCGTCGGCCAGGCCTCCCGCGGCCCGTACATCGACCGGCTCGCCCCGGTCATCGTGCTGTTCAGCGCCGCGTACGGGGCGGTCGGCACCGGCGTGGGCTTCTTCGCCGACCTGCGTGGCGGCATCACCGACCGGTTCAGGGCCATGGACATCGGCCGCCTGCCGGTGCTGGCCGGGCGCATCGCCGCCGACCTGGCCAGGGCCGTGCTCGTGGGCGCGTTCACCACGGCCGTCGCGTACGCCGCCGGGTTCCGGTTCAGCCAGGGGCCGGTGGCGGTGCTCGCCTTCTTCGCGGTGGTGGCGCTGTTCGCCTGGATCTTCCTGTGGCTGGCCGTCGTCGTGGCGCTGTCGGCCTCCAGCGAGCAGGCGGTCAGCGGGGCGCTCAACACGCCGGTGACGCTGCTGCTGTTCCTGTCGTCGGGGTTCGTGCCGGCCGAGCAGTTTCCCGGCTGGCTGCAGCCGGTGGTGCGGGCCAATCCGCTGTCGGTGGCCGGTGACGCGCTTGTCGGCCTTTCGAGCGGCGGTCCCGTATTGGTGCCCGTGCTTTTCACCGCGGCATGGGCGGTGGCGGCGACCGCCATATTGGCGCCGCTCGCCGTCCGCCTTTACCGCTGAATTATCGCTGCTGGAATTCGAGGAGGCGGTATTCGATGTGCCCTTTTTCCGCTGCGCATTTCGCGGCGCGCAGCGTCGCGGCCCGCCGGCCGTTTTCCGCGGCCAGCGCGCGCACCCGGTTCTCGTCGCCCAGGTCGGTGAAGCCGAGCAGCAGTCGGCCGCCCGGCTCCAGGTGCGCCGCGGCGTCGCGGAAGTAGGCGGCGTGCGCGGCGTAGCCGGGATCGAAGAACGCGCGCTCCAGGGCGTCGGCGGGCTCACCCTCGACGAAGTTGGAGTTCCAGTAGATGAGATCGAACCGGTCTTCACTGGTCAGCGGCTCGAACAGGTCGCCCTGGGCGGTGTGGACGATCTCGTCGACGCCGTGCCGTACCGCGTTGAGGCGGGTGTTGTCCACGGCCGCCGCGCTGAGGTCCAGCGCCGTCACCGAGGCGCAGCCGCGCAGCGCGGCCAGCACCGAGATGTAGCCGGTGCCGCTGCCGACCTCGCAGAACGAGCCGTGCAGGGGATAGGGCAGCCATTCGGCGTAAAGGGCCGACGACTGGGACAGGTGCGGGGCGTAGACGCCCGGCAGGAGGTCCCATTCGAGGCCGAGCAGCTCGAAAGTCCGCGGAGTGGTTATTTCGCGATGGCGGGTGATGAGTTTCGCTGCGGCTTCTTGCATGAATGCGATTATAGGCAATAGTGTTTCAACTGACCAGAGAATGGCAGATGCAGAAAATGCTCACCGAAAAAGCAGTGGATCCGTTGCGGGAGTTCGCCCGCTGGGAGATGCCCGGTTTCGCCGTGCTGGCCACGGCCGACCACCACGGCCGGCCCTCCGCCCGCTGGGTGGACGTGGCCTACGTCGACCACGGCTTCGTGTACTTCACCAACCACGCCAGCCGCAAGGCCGCCGACGTCGCGGTCAACCCCATGGCCGCCCTGTGCTTCGCTCTGCTGGAGAAGGGCCGCCAGGTCCGCGTCGAGGGCCTGGTCGCGCGGCTGGGCGAGGTCGAGTCCGACGCCCACTTCGCCACCCTGCCCCGCACCCTGCAGCTGCTGGCCTGGAGCAGTGACCAGCGGAGCGAGATCGGCGACCGGCGGGCCGTGCGCGCCCGCTTCGACGACCACCGCGCCCGCTTCACCGGCCAGGAGGTCCCGCGCCCCGTCCACTGGGGCGGCTACCGGCTCACGCCGCGGGAGATGGAGTTCTGGCAGCGCAGGGCCGACGAGATCCAGGACCGCGTCCGCTACCGCCACGCCTCCGGCGGCTGGCACGCGACGCGGCTGGCCCCCTGAGGAGGACCGCATGATCCCCGGATGCGTACCGTGGCCGGAGGAGAGCGCCCGCCGCTACCGCGAACTCGGCCTGTGGAGCGGCCGGACCCTCGGCTCCCTGCTCCACGCCCACGACGAGCGCACCGCGCTCGTCACCGCCACCGGCGAGCGCCGCACCTACCGCGACCTCGCCGGCCGCGCCGCCCGCCTGGCCACCGGCCTGCACCATCTCGGTGTACGGCCCGGCGAACGCGTCATCGTGCACCTGCCCAACTCCCCGGAGCTCATCGACACCCTGTTCGCCCTGTTCACGCTGGGCGCCGCTCCCGTACTCGCGCTGCCCCCGCACCGCCACGACGAGATCGGCCACCTCGCCGCGCGGACCGAACCGGCCGCCTACGTCATCCCCGACCACCACCAGGGCTTCGACCACCGCGAACTGGCCCGCCGGATCCACGGCCCCCGCCAGGTGATCGTGGCCGGGCAGCCGGAGGAGTTCACCCCCCTGGACGCCCTCTACACCGAACCCGCCGACCTCGAGCCGCCCGGCCCCGGCGACGTCGCGCTCTTCCTGCTGTCCGGCGGCACGACCGGCCGTGCCAAGCTCATCCCGCGCACCCACGACGACTACCTGTGCAACCTCCGGCTCAGCGCCGCCAACGCCCGGCTGACCCCCGACGACGTCTACCTGGCCGCGCTGCCCGTCGCGCACAACTACGCGCTCGGCTGCCCCGGCGTGCTCGGCACCCTGCACGCGGGCGGCTCCGTCGCCCTCACCCCGACCCCCGGCCCCGACGACGCCTTCCCGATCATCGAGCGCGAACGCGTCACCGTCACCGGGCTCGTGCCCTCGCTCGGGCTGCTGTGGGCCGAGGCCGCCGCGTGGACCCCGCACCGCCTGGACAGCCTGCGCCTGGTGCAACTCGGTGGCGCCGCGGCCGGCCCCGGACTGGTGGCCGACGTCGAGGCGCGGCTCGGCCGGGTGCAGCAGTCGTTCGGCATGGCCGAGGGGCTGCTCAGCCAGAGCCCGCCGGACGACGGGCCCGACCTGCGGGCCGGCGCCCAGGGAAGGCCGCTGTCGGAGCATGACGAGATCCGCGTCGTGGACGAGTCGGGCGCCGAGGTGCCCGCCGGTCAGGCCGGTGAGCTGCTGGTGCGCGGGCCGTACACGATCAGGGGCTATTTCCGCGCGGACGATCACAACGCGCGGGCCTTCACCCCCGACGGGTTCTTCCGCACCGGCGACCTCGCCCGCGTCACCCCGAGCGGCCACCTCGTCGTCTGCGGCCGGGTCAAGGACGTGATCAACCGCGGCGGCGACAAGGTGCCCGCCGACGAGGTCGAGGAGCACCTGCTGGCCCACCCGCACGTGCGCGCCGCCGCCGTGATCGCCGTGCCCGACCACTACCTGGGCGAACGCACCTGCGCCTACATCGTCGCCGGGGACGAACCGCCCACACTCCCCGCCATCGGCGCGTTCATGCGCGAGCGCGGCGCGGCCGCCTACAAAATCCCCGACCGGATGGTCGTCGTGCCCGGCCTGCCGCTCACCCCCGTCGGCAAGGTGGACAAGGCCCGGCTGCGGGACGAGGCGCCGTGATCGCCGCCCAGCAACCCGACTGGGACGACCCCGCGCTGCTCGGCCGGGTCGTCGAAACCCTGCACGGCCTGCCGCCGCTGGTCGGCGCGCACGAGTGTGACCGGCTCACCGCCGCCGTCGCCCGCGCGGGCGACGGCCGCGGCTTCGTCCTCCAGGGCGGCGACTGCGCCGAGCGCTTCCGCGAGTCCGGCCCGTCCGACGTGCGCGCGAAACTCGCCCAGCTGTACGGCCTGGCCGCCACGATCACCGCGAGCACCGGCGCCCCCACGCTCCCGCTGGGCCGCCTGGCCGGCCAGTACGGCAAACCCCGCTCCGCCCCCCACGAGATCACCGCCGACGGCACCCTCGTTCACTCCTACCGGGGCGACGCCGTCAACAGCCCCGCCGGAGACCCGGGTGCCCGCCGCCCCGACCCCGGACGCCTGCTGCGCGCCCACCGATGCGCCCGCTCGGTCCTGCGCGTGGTGCGCGAGTCCTGGCCCGGCCGCCCGCCGCTCGAACGGGCCTACGTCTCCCACGAGGCGCTGCTGCTCGACTACGAGCGCCCGCTGGTACGCGACGGCTACGCCGCCTCCGCCCACTCGGTGTGGATCGGCGAGCGCACCCGCCGGCCCGACGGCCCGCACGTCGCCTTCGCCCGGTCCGTCCGCAACACCGTCGGCGTCAAGCTCGGTCCCGCCACGACCCCGGCCCAGGCCGCCCGCCTCAGCCGCCTGCTCAACCCCGGCGCCCTGCCCGGCAGGCTGCTGTTCATCGTCCGCCTGGGCAGCACCCGGGTGCGCAGCCTCCTGCCGGAGATCGTGGGTGAGGTCGGCAGGCGGGGTATGCCGGTCGTGTGGCTGTGCGACCCGATGCACGGCAACACGGTCCGCATGGGAGCCGGGCCCAAGACCCGGCCCATGGAGGCGATCCTGGAGGAGGTCACGGCATTCGTCAGCGTCCTGCGCTCCCGCCACCGCCATCCGGCCGGGCTGCACCTGGAGATGACGCCCGACGACGTCACCGAGTGCATCGCCACGCCCGCGCCGTGCGCGCGGGCGCCACGCCTGCCGCGCTACCGCACGGCCTGCGACCCCCGCCTCAACGCCGCCCAGGCGGCCGAGGTCGTCGAACGGTTCGCCGGACTGCTCTGAAACGGAGGAAACCCACCGTGCCCCTGACCGCCAAGGCCTTCGACTTCTACAAGCGGCTGGAAGCCGACAACACCAAGGAGTTCTGGCACGCCCACAAGGACGTCTACGAGCGGGCCGTACGCGAGCCGCTGGAGGAGATGCTGAAAGGGCTGGAGGACGAGTTCGGGCCCGCCAAGCTGTTCAGACCCCAGCGCGACACCCGCTTCAGCACCGACAAGTCGCCCTACAAGACCAGCCAGGGCGTCACCGTGGCCGCCGAGGGCCACGCCGGCTACTACCTCATGCTCGGCGCCGACGGCATCCACGTCGGCGGCGGCTTCCACGCCTTCGACACCGACGACACCCGCCGCTACCGCGAGGCCGTGGACGGCGAAGCGGGCGAGGAACTGCGCACGATCGTCGAGCGGCTGGAGAAGAAGGGCTTCTCGCTCGTGGGGGAGCGGGTCAAGACGCGGCCACGCGGCTACTCCGCCGACCATCCGCGCATCGACCTGCTGCGCTACAAGTCGCTGGGGGCCGAGAAACGCCTGCCCAAGTCGAGGACGACCGGCGGACAGGCGCTCGGCGCGGTCCGCGACGCCTGGCGCGACCTGCGACCGCTGCTGGAGTGGCTGACCGGCCCCCGCGCCTCTTCCCAGACACGGGGGACCGGGGCGCGTCAGTGCCGGTAGACGTTCGGCGGAACCGGGTTGTCCTGCAGGGGACGCTTGTTGCCGTGCTCGTCCCACAGCTCGCGGACGCCGGCGATGTGGCGCGGGGTGGCGGAGCCGGGCTGCCGGAAGACGATCCAGGTGACCGGCTTGTCGTACTCCGGCGTGGTGAGCGAGCCGGTGTAGCGGTAGAAGGCCCTGCTGCCGGGGGCCGGCAGCAGGGCCGCGAGGTTCACCCCGTGGACCCGCTTGGTGGCGCCGACCGTGGAAGGCGGCTCGCGCAGGAGGGCGTCGTGCTCCGACCAGTCGTCGCGCCGGGCGTTCACCAGCACCGACAGGACCAGGTAGCCCTGGGCGGGTCCGGCGAGCTCGTGGACCAGATGGGCTTCCAGGGGCGCGAAGCCCCGACCGGCGAACTTGTGCTCGGCCGGGCCGTGGTAGTGCACGTTCAGCAGGGTGTAGGTCCTGCCGCCGAAGACCACGCGGGAGGCTGAGCCGTCCGGGAGGAAGCGGATGTCGTCGTGTTCGCTCGGGGCGCCGCCCAGCGGTTCCCTGTCCTGAAGGGTGACGGTGCCGTCGACGGCCGGGGCGTAGGAGACGGTGAGGCGGGGGTGGGCGGCCGGGCAGGCGGACGCCGCGTCGATCTCGACGGGGCTGTCGACGGCGGCGTCGGTGCCGGTGCCGGGGCAGGCGGGGGATCGTGCCTGGGCCGAGGTGGCTAAGAGCGCGGGGATCACGAGGGTGATCGCGGCCATTAATCGGGCGATGCGCATGTGCGACCTTTCCATGGTTTTCTCCGTCAGAGGTGACGTTGCCACCAGTCAAGGATGGCGTCGAATCGGGCAATTCGCCGACTGGGCAGGCCAGAACGGGACATCTCATGTCCTTCATCGGGAAACAGCAGCATCTCCGTTTCAACGCCGCGCAGCTTCAGCGCCACGAACAGGCGCTGCGCCTGCTCCACCGGTGCCCGCCAGTCGTGTTCTGAGTGGATGATCAGCATGGGGAGGGTGATCAGGCCGGCGTGGGTCAGCGGGCTCTGGCCGGCCCAGGTGGACGGCTCGCCGTACAGGTCGAAGGGGAAGGCCCAGCCGATGTCGCTGCTGCCGTGGAAGCTGTCGATCGCGTTGAGCGCCCGCTCGCTGACCGCCGCGCGGAAACGCCCGCCGTGGTGCGCGGCCAGCCAGGTGGTCATGAAGCCGCCGTGCGAACCGCCGAGCACGCCCGCCCGGGAGGCGTCCAGGCCGCCGGTCGCCAGCGCCGCGTCGAACAACGCCAGCAGATCGACGGCCGAGCGCCGCCCGACATCACCCACGATGTACGCGCCATGGGCTCGCCCGTAGCCGGAGGAACCACGGGGATTGCCCATCACCACCGCGTACCCGGCCGAGGCGTACACCTGCGCCTCGTCGAAGACCCGCCAGCCGTACTGCGCGAAAGGCCCGCCATGGATCATCAGCAGGACAGGATGCGGCCCCTCACCCTCCGGCCGCACGATCCACCCGTGCACCGGATACCCGTCCGGCGCGGTCGCGTCGACCTCCTCGATCGGCAGCACCTCCAGCCCCGCCCCGAACTCCGTCAGCCGCACCTCCACCCCGTCCCGCACCGCCACCAGCTCCGCCGGGCTGCTCGCGTCGCACACCACCGCCACCGTCGTCCCGCCCGCGTGGCCCACCCCCCGCACCTCCCGCGGCCCCCCGACCACGACCCCCGGCTCCCCGCCGCCATAGGGCACGAGCAGCAGCTCGACCGCGCCCCTGTTCTCGACCGCGCACAGCACCCCGTCCTTCGCGGGTACGGCCAGCCGCTCGTTGCCGATCGACGGCATGTTGTGCAGCTCGGCATCGGTCAGCCTGCGCGGCGGCGCGGACCCGTCCACCGGCACCGACCACACCCCGGTCTGCCGAGCGACCAGCCTGCGCCCTTCCTCGCCCGGATCCGCGCCCACGAACACCAGCCCGCCGTCCGGTCCGAAACCCGGCTGCGTGGCCGTGAGATCCGTCCGGGTCACCCGCCGAAGGCCGGTGCCGTCCGGGGCGCACACCCACACGTCGCTGAAGAAGTCCTCGCCACGGCCGGGATGGCGGGCCGCGCTGAAGGCCAGCAGATCCCCGGCGGGGCTCCAGGCGACCCCACGATGATCGAACTCGCCCTCCGTCACCTGCACGGGCGGCTCGTCCCCGAAGGGATCGACCACGAAGACCTGCGCGTACCTGTCGTCCGTGAACCCGGCCCCGTCCCACCGATAGCGCAGAGCCGTGATCCGCCGCGGCCCACGCTTGCCCTCTTCGGCCCCCTCCTCCGTGCCTCTCGCGCCCGTGCCCCGAGCTTCTTGGGCCTGACCTTCTTGGGCCTGAGCTTCTTTGACCTGAGCCACGAAGGCCAGCCGAGACGAGTCCGGGCTCCAGGCCGGTTCCGCGGCGCCGGACGGCTGCTCGGTGACCCGCCACGACTCCCCACCCGCGACCGGCATCACATGGACCTGAGGCTTGACCCCCGGCCCCGAACGCAAGAACGCCAGCCACACCCCGTCCGGCGAGTAGACCGGCGCACTGTCCAGCGGCCCATGGGTGAGCCGCCGGGCCCGCTCGGACCCGTCGGTGGGAACGACCCAGAGCCCGCCCCGGTAGGCGTCCGCCTCCAGATCGGGACGGGTGACCGCGACCACCGCATGGCGCCCGTCAGGCGAGACGGCCGGCGTACCGAGAACCTGCACCAGGGAAATATCCGAAGGTTTCATGACCGACTCCTTACCCTCGACCACGGCCCGGATGACCTTGTTCCCACCCCTCCGGGCCTCGCCGTTAATGGCACAGAGAGGTCCGTCACCCGTGATAGTGTTTTCCACGCAAGGCCGCACGGAACGAGCTTCCAGCAGGGCCTTGGCGGGACGTAGCGCAGCTTGGTAGCGCACTTGACTGGGGGTCAAGGGGTCGCAGGTTCAAATCCTGTCGTCCCGACCAGATGGTCGGATGGGGGCTTTGGCTTACTTCGGTGAGCCAGGGCCCTTGATCGTTTCTGAGGGGTCGCGGTAAAGCTACCCTCATCAGCCTCTTCTGGTAACAGACACACCACCGCTGCCCGCCGTACCGTCATGAGCATGGGCAAGGATGAGAAACCCGTGTGCGGTACGTGTCTCGGCGCCGGCGGGGAGTGGATGGAGCTCAACGGTACGCGGGACCGGGAACGCACCTGGGTCCCGTGTACGCACTGCCAGGGCACCGGCAGAGCGTGACCGACCCCATCGAGTGTCCTGAGTGCGGGGGCCGGAAGGGTCAGCGCGTCGGCGGCCTGTTTCTGGGCTGTCAGTTCTGTGGTGGGCTGGGCTGGGTCGGGGGGGACAATGAGCCGGCCGAGCGGGGGGCCGATCGTCCGGCTCCTCCCTTGCCGCCGGCCTGGCAGCATCGGGTGTGGCAGGACCCCTTCGTGTCCGCCGCGTTTCCCTGCCGGCTGTGTTTCGGGTCGGGGAGTCTCACCCATGTGGACGCGCGGCAGGGGACGATGATCACCATCGCCTGCGCGTGCGTCGAGGAGGTAAATGGGATGTGACGCGGCGCACGTACCTCTATGGTCGGGTTCGTGACCAAGCTCAACCAGATCCTCGCCGTGGAGAAGGGCGTGAAGTCCGACGTCCAGCGCAAGGTGACCGACGCCTACCACCAGATCCAGAAGACGCCGCTGCTGTCCGGCATCTCCCGCACCTACCAGCCGATCGACGACGAGGGCGAGCAACTGCCGCCGGAGTCCACGCGCGTGCAGGTGCAGGCCGACGCGGTGCTGAAGGGTGTCGGCGCCACGCTGACCAGGCTGTTCGACGTCACCGCGACCAAGGACTGGGCGAACTGCCAGGCCACGGCCAGTGTCAAGGTGGACGGCGCCGTGCTGCTGGAGGACGTGCCGGTCACTTACCTGCTGTTCCTGGAGAAGCAGCTGACGGACGTGCACACCTTCATCTCCAAGCTGCCGACCCTCGACCCGGCCGAGACCTGGAGCCAGGACGAGCACACCGAGGCGTGGCGGACCGAGCCGGTCAAGACGACCCGGACCAAGAAGGTGCCGCGCAACCATGTGCTGGCCGAGGCCACGGACAAGCACCCGGCCCAGGTGCAGGTGTTCACCGAGGACATCGTGGTCGGGTACTGGACGAAGGTCGCCTTCTCCGGCGCGCTGCCGCAGCGTCGTGTCAACGAACTGCTGGCGCGCGTGCAGAAGCTGCAGGACGCCGTCAAGTTCGCCCGCGAGGAAGCCAACGGCACCGACATCGTCGACCGGAAGATCGGCGAGAAGGTGTTCTCCTACCTGCTCGGGTAGGACCCATCGACCCCCTCGCCCTCGTGCGAGGGTGCGCCAGGAGCGCAAGCTGAGGCTGAGGCTGAAGCTGACCAAACGGCCACAGTGGAGGTTCGACACCTTCCCGGGGCACTACGCGTCCCGGTAGCCCAAGCGGTAGAGGCAGCCGATCACGTTCAGATTCTCGCTCCAGATTCAGCATTGCCGTCGAGCGCCAGATCGACCGAGGTGGACTGTGATGGTTGAGGTGCCGGTTCGAATCCGGCCCGCGGCTCTTCGTGCCGCGGTGGCTCAATGGCAGAGCACACGTCGTCAGGACTGATCCATCCTCTTAAAAGCAGCTGGCGCCGCACATGGCGGCAACATCTAAGGCCCCCCGGCTTGGGTAGTCCGGGGGGCCGCTGGCGTTCGGGGGATGGAGGGAGTACGCTGTTTCACATCCATACCATACGGTATAGTATGTTCCTGGAGGTTGTCATGGAGCCGTGGTCGCGTCGCCTGTTCTACACCGGTGCGACGCTGATCGGATTGGTCGGCGTGGCGCACCTGCTGATGTTCCATTCGCCGCTCACCGGGCCGCTTCCGGCGGGGGAGCAGGCCGTCGCCGATCTGGCGGCGGTCACCGCGAGTCCGATGTTCGAGAACGGGCGGCAGGTCACGGTGCGGGACTTCAACGACGGGACCAGCGCCGAGATGGGGATGCTGGCGGTGATGTTCGCGGTCGCGGTGGTCGTCGCCGTCCGTGAGGCGCCGGGGCTGCTGCGGCGCTGGTCGCCTTTCAGCCTGGCGTGCACCGCGGTTTCGGGATTCTCGGTGTGGCTGAGCGTCGCGTACTTCCCCGAGCCGATCATCGTGTTCACCGTGATGTCCGCGGTGTGTTTCGGGCTCGTTCTCGCGGCGCCGTTCCGTCCGGCGGCGCTCAGATCGGCCTCGTATAGGTGACCTGCGGGAACGGCGTGAATCCGAACGACTCGTAGAGGGCGCGTGCCGGTGCGTGGAAGTCGTCGCCGCCGGTGCCGATCGAGATCATCTCCACTGCCCCGGTGGCCTTGATCTGGTCCAGGGCGTGTTCGAGCAGCGCCCGGCCGAGCCCTAGCCGCCGGTGCTCCGGGTGGACCGCCAGGATGTCGATCTCGCCGTGACGTTCGGATTCCTGGACGGCCCAGCCGGCGAAGCCGGCCACCTGGCCGCCGGCCAGGGCGACGGCGGCGAACTTCCCGTTGGCCGGGTCATGCACACCGGCCAGGTGGCGCCGGTAGTCACCCTTCCAGTCACCGTGCCGGTTGGCGAAGACGGTTTCGCCGACCACCGGCCGGAAGGAGTCCAGATAGAACGGCCCGAACACCGTGCAGGCCAGATCTACCAGGGCCGGAAGGTCGGCGGGCTCGACGGGGCGAATATCCATGGGGAAAGCTTCCTTTCGATAGCATACTAAACGGTATTGTCTGGGGGCGTCCTAGCCGGCGGTGAGTGCGAGGGCCGCGTCGAGCAGTGCGGACGTGAGCGCGGGGAGCCCGTCCGGGGCGCCGTCCAGCAGGAACAGCCAGGCGAAGACGGGTCCGACCACCAGGGCGTTGAGGATGGCCGGGTCGGGCCGCCTGGCGAGCTCGCCGCGCAGCGCCGCGCGGTCGAGGATCTCCTCGAAGGTCTGCCGCTGGGCGCCGACGTACCTGGTGACGAACCGCTGGTGGAGTTCGGGGTCGGCCTGGATGTCGGCCAGCAGGCCGGGGACCGTCCCGGGTGGGGCCGAGGCGAAGCTGTCCGCGCTCTCGGCCAGCACGGCCGCCAGGTCGGCGCGCAGCGAACCGCGGTCGGACGGCACCGGCAGGAACTCGCCCTCCACGAGGACATCGAAGATCATTTCTTGTTTGCTGGCGAACCGCCGGTAGATCGCCGCCTTCCCCGCCCCGGAACGCGTGGCCACCTCGCCCATCGTGAGCCGTGCGTATCCGGCCTCGGACAGCACCTCCCGTACGGCGGCGGCGATGGCGTCGTCGACGCGGCTGTCGCGGGGCCGGCCCCCGCGACCGCGGACTTGCTTTCGATCGGTCATGGTTGCATGATACGGGACTAGGAGTTACGGAACTCGTAGTTACGGAACTTGGAGTCTCGAAAAATCGGAAGGAATGACAGATGCGCATCCCGGCAACCGCCCATCTCGCCCAGCCCTGGCGGATCCACGAGTTCGCCCCCGACTTCCGGGTCGAGGACGTGTGGACCTTCCGCACCCCCGGCGCCGGCCCCGACGACTTCCCCGTGATGCTCGCCGCGCTACGGACCGCCTACGACGCCGGCGGACAGCCCGCCGTGGTCCGATTCATGCTCGCGCTGCGCTGGAAGATCGGCGCCCTGTTCGGCTGGGACGCGCCCAGGACCGGACTGGGGCACCGGGTCGCCTCGCTGCGCGACCGGCTGCCGCGCGAACTGGCCCAGACCGCCGACGGCGTACCGCCGTGCACCGACCCGTTCACGGAGGTGTACTTCCTGGACCGGGAGGCCGCCCGCGAACTGGCGAACAAGACCGTCCACACGATCATGCACCTGAGCTGGCTGCCGAACGGCGACGGCACGTACCACCTGAGGTGCACGGCATTGGTCAAGCCCAACGGCCTCTTCGGGCGCCTGTACATGGCGGCCATCGCCCCGTTCCGTCACCTGATCGTCTACCCCGCGCTGACCCGCCAGTGGGAACGCGCCTGGCGGGACCGCGCGCGCCTGCTCTCCTGGGGAGAAGCCAGGTGATCAGGTTCTTCGGGTACGGCATACCCTGGGGTATGGTCGAGGCGCCTACCCCAGAAGGAGCTTCGTGGCGAACCGACAGGATTGGCTGGACGCCGGGCTGGTGATCCTCGCCGAGCACGGCGCACCGGGCCTGACCATCGAGCGGCTGATGGCCCGGCTGGAACTGACGAAGGGCTCGTTCTACCACCATTTCAAGGGCATGCCCGGGTTCAAGACCGCCCTGCTGGAGCACTACGAGGCGACGATGACCACCCGCTACATCGAGACGGCCCTGGCGGGCGACCCGGCCCCGGAGGAGAAGATCAAACGCCTGCTGGAACTGGTGGCCAAGGAACCCACGTCGGACCCGGAGGTCGCGATCCGCGCCTGGGCGATGCAGGACCAGGATGTCGCCGCCATGCTGCGCAGGGTGGACCACACCCGGATCGAGTTCCTGCGGACGGTCTGGCGGGAACGGTCCGGCGATCCGGCCGCCTCCGAGGTGATGGGCAAGCTGCTCTACCTGATCCTGGTCGGCGCCAACCACATGCTGCCGCCGATCACCGGCCGCGAACTGCGCGCCTTGTACGCCGTGGTGCTCGGCGCGGACTTCGGGTGAGACGGCACCTGTCCATCGCACTGCGGGGGCCGGCGGCCGAGCCGCTGGAGCGGTTGCGGCAGAAGTGGGACCCGCGCATGGCCGAGGTGGTGCCGGCGCACGTGACCCTCGTGTATCCCGAGGAGACCCTCGACGAGACTCTGCTGCTGAAGCGCGCCGAGTCGCACGCCGGCGAGCGGCCGCCCTTCCGCCTGCGGCTGGGCCGGGTCTTCGCGATGGACGGCGGCGTGTTCGTCCGCGTTCACGACGTGGACGGCGCCTGGACGGACCTGCGCCGCGAGCTGCTGTCGCCACCCATGGCCGCCATGGACGTCCCGCCCCACGCCACGATCGCCCACCCGCGCACGTCCACGTGGGGCGCGCGGTGCGCGGCCGCGCTCGCGGGGCGTGAACTCGCGGGGGAGTTCAGGGTGACGGAGATCCGATTCACCGAGGCCGGCGCGGGATCCTTCTCCGTGTTGCGCCGGTTTTCTCTCGGCCGTGCCCGCACCGCGGATCACCGTGGCTGACGCCATCGCCTCTCGCCGGGGGTCCGGGGGGCGGGACTTCAGGCCAGGTGGCAGGCGACCTGACGGCCGTTCACCTCACGTAGTTCCGGTGCGCTCACGCGGCAGAGGTCCTGTGCCAGGTGGCAGCGCGGATGGAAGGAGCAGCCGGGCGGCGGGGCGGCCGGGCTGGGCGGGTCGCCTCTGAGCACGATCCGCTGACGGCTCGCCTCCGTGTCGGGGTCGGGCACGGGGATCGCCGACAGCAGCGCCCGGGTGTAGGGGTGGGCGGGATCGGCGTAGAGGCGCTCCCGGGGCCCGATCTCCACGATCCGGCCCAGGTACATGACCGCCACGCGGGTGCTCACATGGCGTACCACGGCCAGGTCGTGCGCGATGAACAGGTAGGCCAGGCCGAGCTCCGCCTGGAGGTCGGCGAGCAGGTTGACGATCTGGGCCTGGATCGAGACGTCCAGCGCCGAGACGGGCTCGTCGCAGACGATCAGCTTCGGCCGTGACGCCAGCGCGCGGGCGATGCCGATGCGCTGGGCCTGGCCGCCGGAGAACTGGTGGGGGAAGCGGCCGGCGTGCTCGGGCGAGAGTCCCACCCTGGTCAGGAGTTCGGCCGTGCCCGCGTGGTCGAGCAGGCGCCGCGGGCCGGAGACGATCTGGTGGACCGTCTGCCGGGGGTTCAGCGAGGCGAAGGGGTCCTGGAAGATCATCTGCATGTCCTTGCGCGACGACAGGAGGTCGCGCCGGCCGGCGTGGGTGATGTCACGCCCGTCCAGGTGGACGCTGCCGGCGGTCGGCTCCAGCAGGCGGACGACGGCCCGCCCGGTGGTGGACTTGCCGCAGCCGGACTCTCCCACCAGCCCCAGCGTCTCGCCGGCGGGCAGGTCGAAGGTGACCCCGTTCACGGCCTTGATCTCGGCGCGGCGACCGGTCTTGAACCCCACCCGCAGGTCGCGGACGGACAGCAGGGTCATGACTGCGCTCCTTCGAGATGGCAGGCGATCATGCGGCGGGTGCCGGCCGGCGCCGGGGCCTCTGCCGAGCAGACCGCCATGGCCGAGGGGCAGCGTGGGTGGAACCGGCAGCCGGCCGGGAAGGCCCGCGGCGAGGGCGGGGCGCCGGGGATCGCCCGAAGCCGGCCCGCCGGGTCCGGGTCCATGCCGGGAATCGACGCGAGCAACCCCTTGGTGTACGGGTGGCGCGGATCCTTGAAGAGCGTCCTGGCCTCGGCTCTTTCCACCGCGCGCCCGCCGTACATGACCAGGACCTCGTCCGCGACGCGGGCGACCACGCCGAGATCATGGGTGATCATGATGACGGCCAGCCTGCGGTCTTCCTGGATCTGTTTGATCAGTTCGAGGATCTGCGCCTGGACGGTCACGTCGAGGGCGGTCGTCGGCTCGTCGGCGATGAGCAGGTCGGGTTCGCAGGCCAGCGCCATCGCGATCATGACCCGCTGGCGCATGCCGCCCGAAAAGTGGTGCGGGTGCTCACCGGCGCGCCGGCGCGGGTCGGGGATGCCGACCTCGGCGAGCATGTCCACCGCACGCTCGCGCGCGGCCTTTCTGCCGGTACGGCGGTGCAGCCGGTAGGCCTCGGCGATCTGTTCCCCGACCGTGTAGAAGGGATGCAGCGAGGTCAGCGGATCCTGGAAGATCATCGCCATCCGGGAGCCGCGCAACCGCCGCAGCCGCTCGGCGGGCGCTCCGACGAGTTCGTCCCCGTCGAAGAGGATCGAACCGGTCACGGTGGCCTCGCGGTGCAGTCCCATGACGGCCAGCGACGAGACGGACTTGCCGGAACCGGACTCGCCGACGATGCCCAGCGTGCGGCCGCGGTCCACCGACAGCGAGAGGCCGTCGACCACCGCGGTGGCGCCGAAGCTGACGGACAGGCCGGTGACGTCGAGGATCACGCGTACCTCACCCTCGGGTCGATCACGCCGTAGAGCAGGTCCACGGCCAGGTTGGCGAAAGTGACGAAGAACGCCGCCAGCAGCGTCACGCCGAGGACCACGGGCTGGTCGGATCTGGCGATCGCGTCGAAGGTCAGCTTGCCCAGCCCCGGCAGCCCGAACATCGTCTCGGTGATCATGGCTCCCGCCAGCAGGCCGCCCAGGTCGATGCCGAAGATGGTGAGGATCGGCGTCATCGTGGCGCGTAGCCCGTGCTTGACCACCACCGTCCGCTCGTGCAGGCCCTTCGCCCTCGCGGTCCTGATGTACGGCTCCGCCATCGTCTCGATCATCGAGGCACGCGTGAGCCGGACGTACATGGCCGCGTACAGGGCCGCCAGCGCGATCCACGGCAGGATCAGGCTGGTCAGCCAGGCGGCCGGGTTCTCCAGAAGCGGCTGGTAGTCGGGGAAGGGCAGGAGTTCGCCCCGCAGGACCACGACGTACAGCAAGAGCGCGGCGACCAGGTAGACCGGCACGGAGGTGGTCGTCAGCGCCGACAGCACGATCCCGCGGTCCAGCAGCGACCCCTTGCGCAGCGCCGCGACTACGCCGAGCGCCACGCCCGTCACCAGCCACAGGACGGCGGCGCCCGCGGCCAGGGAGGCGCTGACCGCCAGGCGGTCCAGCAGCAGGTCCCAGACCGGGGTGGCGAACTGCCAGGAGTAGCCGAAGCAGGGCGCCGCGCACTCCAGCCCGGTGGTGCCCAGCGCGCGGCCGGTGAAGATGCCGGCCAGATAGGTCACGAACTGGACGATCACCGTCTGGTCCAGGCCCATCGCGTGCCGGACGTCCTGGAGCCGCTCGGTCGTGCAGCTCTTGCCGCAGGCGTCCAGCGCGGGGTCGTCGGGCAGCAGGTAGAAGACGGCGAAGGTGATGGCGCAGATGGCCAGCAGGATGAGGGCCATCGCGCCCAGGCGGCGCAGCGCGTACCCGATCACGAACTCGCCTCCTTCGGGTCGAAGGCATCGCGCAGGCCGTCGCCGAGCAGGGTGAAGGCGAGCACGGAGAGTCCCAGGAAGAGGCAGGGCACGGCCAGGTACATCGGATCGGTCATGAACCAGCCCCGGGCATTGTTGATCATCTGGCCCCAGGACGGGGTGGGCTGCCTGACGCCGACTCCGAGGAAGCTCAGCGCCGCCTCCGCCCCGATGTAGGCGGGGATGGCCTGGGTGGCGTAGACGAGGAGCGGCGCGCTCAGGCCGGGCAGCACCTCCTTGCGCAGGATGTGGCCGGTCATCGCGCCGCCGACCCGGGCGGCCTCGACGTACTCGCTGTGCCGGAGCGTGAGCACCTGGCCGCGGACGATGCGGGCCACCACGGTCCAGCCGAAGATCGCCATGACGGTCACGAGCAGCACGATCCGGTTGATGTCGCGCACCACGGACAGAATCGCGATCATGAAGATCAGGCTGGGGAAGGACATCAGCAGGTCGACGAGCCTGCTGATCACCGTGTCGACCCAGCCGCCGAGGAACCCGGCCAGCAGGCCGAGGACGATGCCCGTGATCACCGTGATCACCGTGGCGAGCAGGGCGATGAGCAGCGAGATCTGCCCGCCGTACAGGATCCTGCTGAGCACGTCGCGGCCCGTCACCGGCTCGACGCCGAGCAGATGGGCGGCGCTGACGCCGCCCCACGGGCCGCGGGGGAGGCCGCCGAGGTTGGGGTCCACGGCGGCCTTGTCGAGGGTCTCGGGTGCCCAGCCCGTCCACGCGGTGATCACTGGAGCCAGTACGGCCAGCATGACCAGCGTGCTCGCGAGGACGAGGCCGGCCATCGCCGGGCGGTCGGCGCGCAGCCGGGCCAGCGCGATGCCGCCCGGGGAGCGTGGCCGGACCGCGGTCGCCACGGTCACTTCTTGACGCCGATGACCGCGTAGTCGAGCTGGGCGGCCCAGACCGGGTGGTTGACCGCTCCCATGACGTTCTTGCCCACCAGGTAGCCGCGCTTCTCCAGGTAGAGCGGCGCCTGCGGCAGCTGACGCATGATCTGGGAGTCGAGCTCCTGCCAGGCCTTGTTGGAGGCGTCCTTCTGGAGGATGGCGTAGATGTCGTCGATCTTCTTGTCGATCGCGGCGTCCTTGAAGTAGGCCACGTTGCCGCTGTTGCCCGTCTTCTTGATGCCGCGGCTGTCGAAGAGCGGCGGGAGGAAGCTGGAGCCGTTGGGGTAGTCGGGGCACCAGCCGTAGACGCCCATCTCGTCGGCCTTGGCCTGGTCGCCGAGCAGGTCGTAGTAGACGGAGCCGTCGACCGCGTTGATCTCGACCTCGATGCCGATCTTCTTCAGGCTCTCCTGGATCGCCACCTCGACGTTGTTCGAGGAGCCGGTCGTGGCGGTCAGCTTCACCTTGAGCGGGGTGGCGATCCCGGACTCGGCCAGCAGGGTCCTGGCCTTGGCCACGTCGCCGGCGGGCGGGATCTCGTACACGTCCTGCCTGGCGCCGCCGGTCATGGCGGGCGGCAGGTAGGCGGTGGCGATGTCGGCCATGTTCGGCCCGCCCATCGCGGTCTGCACCGACTCCTTGTCGAGCGCGTAGTGAATCGCCTGGCGCACCTTCGGATCGTCGAGGGGCTTCTTGTTCATGTTGAACACCAGCGTGCTCGTGCAGCCCGTGACGCCGGTGAACAGGCGTTCCTTCGCCCGCGGGTCGGGAAGGATCTTCGACAGGCTCTGCGGTCCCGCCGAGCCCCAGGCCACGGCGGTGGCGTCCGCGCCCGACGCGGCGATCAGGCGGTCGGTGACGGTGTCCTTGTCCTGGCCCTGCTTGACGTGGATCCGGTCGGGCAGCGCGAGCCGTACCGTGTCGGTCGCGGGGTCCCAGTGCTCGTTGCGCACGAGGACGAGCTCCTTGCCGCGGTCGTACTTCTCGATCTTGTACGGGCCGGAGGAGAAGGGGCGGTTGTCGTACTCGACCTTGGTGTCCTTGGCCGGGGGCACCGGAGAGAAGGTGGTCAGCGTGACCGTGTACGGGAACTCGCCGGCCGGGCGCCTGAGCTTGAAGATGATCGTCTTGTCGTCGGGAGTCTCGATCGAGTCGAGGCTCTTGCCGTCGTAGGGGCCCTTGTAGTCCGTGCCGCCGACGAGCAGCTTCTGCGCGTAGTCCGGCCCGCTGCTGATGTCGGGGGACATCGAGCGCTCGACGTTGTACTTGATGTCGGCGGCCTTGATCGGCGTGCCGTCCTCGTACTTGAGCCCGTCCTTGAGCGTGAACTTCCAGGTCGTGCCGCCGTCCGCGGAGGTGCCCAGGTCGGTGGCGAGGTCGGGAACGATCTCCGAACTGCCCGCCTTGTAGGTGGTCAGCGTGCGGTAGATCAGGCGGGTGCCGGACATCATGTCCGGCATGGTCCAGTTCCGCGCGGGATCCAGGTGCCCGAAGTCGCTGATCGCGAGGACGGTGAGCGTTCCGCCCTTCGTGCCGCCCTCTTCGGCGGGCCGGTCGCCGCTCGCCTGCCTGACGCCTCCGCAGGCGCCGCATAAGAGGGCCGCGACGGCCAGCAGGCCGAGCTTCTTCGGCATCGTTTTCATGATCGCTCCGTTGCTGATCTGGTGCCTGTGCGGGTCCCCGAAGACTGCTGTATAACATTGCACATTGCACATAGCACTACAAGGGTGGATCTGGATCAGCTCGGGTGCTCGGCGCACAGGCAGCCGACCCCGCGTTCGATCCACTCCCGCATCCGCCACTCGGGATGCCGTTCCACCAGGAGGGCGGTGACCTCCCGCGCGATCGTCTCCTCCGGCATGGCCGAGTCCCTGCGCCTCCAGGTCTCCTCGCGCAGTTCCCTGAGGTAGTCCCGGACCTCGGCCAGCAGGCGCGCGTCGCCGACGGCGCCGTGGCCCGGCACCACCACCCGGGGCCGCTCCCCGGACAGCCGCTCCATGACCTCGATCCAGCGCACGCCCGAGACGTCCGTGTCGTGCGGCGGAAACCACGGGAAGATGGCGAACTGCCCGGCCTCCGCCAGATCTCCGGTGAACATCACGCCCGCGTCGGGGACGGTGATCACCTGGTCGCCCTTGGTGTGCGCGCGCCCGGTCGGACGCAGGCGCACCACCCGGCCGCCGAGATCGAGTTCGCGGGAGCCGTCGTAGGTGACATCCGGGACGGGCACCCGGGCGCCCTCCAGTTCACGCGCGACCGGCTCTCCCAATCCACCGAACATGGCGAGATATCCGGCGCCCTTGACGGCCATGTCGTCGGCCTGCGCCGCGTTGACGAGAAAGGTCGCCTCTTCGCCGAACGCGCTCGCGCCGAACGCGTGCTCCGGATGGAAGTGGGTGGTGGTCAGGTACAGGCGGCGGCCCTTCGCGTACTCGGCGGCGAACGCGAGCACCTTCGCGGCGTTGCGCGGGCCCAGGCCGGTCTCGACGACCAGGACCGCCTGCGTGCCGCCGATCACGCCGATGTTCGGCACCAGTTCCACGTCCCGGTTGGGGATCACCACGAGGTCGCGGCCCAGTTCCTGAACGTCCGTGACGTCCACGACGGGATCGGGGTGGGAGTATCCGGACATGCGGCGCTCTCCTTGACATAGGGGACTGATCACGTCCAGTGCAGCACCGCGCCGGCCGCGCCGTCCAAGTCCGGCTGGGTGGCGCCGATACCGTGCGGGTATCGTCGCGGGTCATGGAGCTACGCACGCTGCGCTACTTCGTGGCGGTCGCCGAAGAACTCCACTTCGGCCGGGCCGCCGCCCGGTTGCACATGAGCCAGCCGCCGCTGAGCCGGGCCATCAGGCAACTGGAGTCCGACCTGGGCGCCACCCTGCTGCTCCGTTCCGCCGCGGGCGTCACCCTCACCGCCGCCGGCGCGGCGCTGCTGGACGACGCGCGCACCCTGCTCGACCAGGCCGACCGGGTACGCGCCCGCGTCGCCGTGGCCGCGGGTGCATCGTCGATCACCGTCGGCTTCCTGAGCGACAGCGCCGACCGGGGCGCGACGCGGCTGGCCACCGAGTACCGGCGGTCGCACCCCGGCGTCGAGGTCCGCATCCGCGACGCCGACCTGACCGATCCGACCTGCGGGCTGCGCGCCGGAGCCGTCGACGTGGCGCTGACCCGCGGGCCGTTCGACGAGAGCGGCCTGAGCGTGCACGTGCTGCGCGCCGACCCGGTGGGAGCGGTGCTGCGCGCCGACGACCCGCTGGCCGGCCGCGATCACCTGACCCTGGCCGACCTGGCCGGACGGCGCTGGTTCCAGTTCCCCGACGGGACCGATCCGATCTGGCAGGCGTACTGGAACGGGGGACTGGCCAGGGAAGGGCCGGTGGTGCGGGCCGTACAGGAGTGTGTGCAGGCCGTGCTCTGGAACGGGACGGTCGGACTCACCCCGCTCGGCCACCACCCGCCCGCGGAACTGGCCGTGGTGCCGCTGACCGACATGGCGCCCAGCCGGGTGGTGGTGGCGTGGAACGAGGGTGACGCCAACCCGCTCATCCGCTCGTTCGTCCGGACCGCGGTGGCGAGCTACCGCGAGCGTCAGGGCCAGTAGCTGTCGGTGACCGGCTCGCCGCTCAGCAGTTCGCCGAAGAAGTCCTCCCACATCGGCATCACCACCTCGATCGCGTATCCGCCCGCGGTACGCGCCGCCGCCGCCCCCATCCGGAGGCGTTCGGCGCGGTCGGACATGAGGCGGTCGAGGGCGGCGGCGAAGGCGCCGACGTCTCCGGGGGCGATGATGAGGCCGTCGCGGCCGTCGGTCAGCACGTCGGCCGGGCCGGTCGGGCAGTCGAAGGCGACGATCGGCAGCGCGTGGGTCATGGCCTCGATCATGACCATGGGCAGGCCCTCGAAGCGGGAGCTCAGGGCGAAGACGGAGGCGCCGGCGAGCTTGGCGTCCAGGTTCTGGGTGCGGCCCATGAGGCGGGCCCTGGCCTGGAGGCCGTGGTCGCGGATGAGGGCGGTCAGCTGGGGGTGTTTGGGGCCGGTGCCGTAGATGCGGAGTTTCCACTCGGGGTGCCTGGCCGACACCTGCGCGAAGGCGGGGATGAGCAGGTCGAAGCCCTTCTGGTGGACCAGGCGGCCGGCCGCGATCACCACCGGGTTGTTCTGCGTGGCGGCGGCGGTGCCGTCGGTGTGCACGGCGTTCGGGATGCGGACGACGGGGGTGGCGGGCAGGGCGGTGCGGTACTCGTCCCGGCTGGCGGCGGTCAGGACGGCCACGGCGTCGAGCTTGGCGTAGTGGCGCAGGATCTGCGCGCGCACGGGCTCGCGGTAGGCCGACAGCGGCATGTGCTCCTGCGCGACGCGGACCACCCGGCGCGAACCGCGGCGCGCGGCGATCAGGCTCAGCGCGGGCCGGGTGGTGACCAGGACGCCGCCGCGCACCCCGGCCACGTAGTCGATGACGGAGCGTTCCACACGCTCGGTGAAGTAGTCGGCGGCGAACTCGCCGGGCGGCACGATCTTGCCGCGCACGCGCCGCCACGCCTTGCGCGCCGTGGAGTCGGCGGCGATCCCGTCACGCTGGTCGACCAGCGTGGACACGCGCAGCCGCGGCTCGAAGGGGAAGTGCGGCTCGTCGCGGCGGCGTACGACGCTGACGACCTCCACCTCGTGCCCGAGGCGGGCCAGCGCCCCGGCCTGGCCGAGGACGGTGCGCACGGTGCCGCCCATGCCGTAGGCGTGCAGGAGCAGGTAGTGGACGTTCATGGTGTGTATCCCCACGCCTCGCAGATGGGCCCGAGGATCTCCGGGGTGCCGGACGGGGTCTCGCGCGCGGGCTGCACGACGCCGGAGGCGATCTTGTCCGTCCAGTCGCCCAGGCCCTTGCGGATCACTTCGGGCCGGCCGTACTCGATCATGCCGGGCTCCCACGCGAGACCGAGGAAGCCGCAGACGGCGCGGGTGGCGCGCTCGGGGGCCGCGGTGAGGTGCTCGTAGCGGACGGTCGGTCCCGGCAGGGCCTCTCTCGCGCGCTGGACCGCGTTCATGTAGCGCAGCGCGTCGGCCGCCGCCTCCTCGCGGGTACGCCGCTCGGGCGCGGCCTCGTACCAGGAGGCGGCGATCGCGGCCGGATGCCGCACCAGGAACACGAACCGCGCGTCCGGCCAGCACGTGGCGATCCGCCGGTAGGCGAAGGCGTTGGCGGGCGTCTTGTCCACCAGGTACGGCTTGCCGCTGCGCACCAGCTCGCGATGGAGCACCCGGTCCCACAGCAGGTGTTCCAGATCGGCGCGGTTGTGCCCGAGTTCGGTCATGGCGTGCTGCGCGAGCCTCGTACCGAATCCGACGGTCAGGCGGCGGATGTGCAGCTCGTGAGGGGCGTGCAGCTGGGAGTGCGCGTTGAGCATCGCCCGCAGCAGCGTCGAGCCGGAACGCACCGGGCAGATCACGAACACCGGCGCGACGAGCAGCCGATCGGTGCCGGGATGGGCGGGCTGCCGGACGGTCCCGAGCTCAGCGGGACGGGTTTCTCCCTTTTCCGGGCGCTTGAGTTGGTATCCCGTGTATCTGGCCAGCGCCTTGTTGAACCTGCGCTGCCATGTCATGCCGCCGGACGGTACTCCGCGAATCTGAAGCCCAGCTGGCAGCCATATCCTTTGCCCTTTTTAGGTTGTTTGCCGCGTACCTATTGTTAAGAATCTTTCGAGAAACCTGGTCAAGGGAGTCAGGACAATGATCGCCTGGATTGTGTTGTTCTACGCAACGCTGACGGTCGTCGGAGTATGGGCGACCGTGCGGCTGACATGCCCACGCCGCCAGAAGCTCCCCGCGCAGGCGGACCCCTCACGCGTCCCGGCCCGCACTTCCTAGCGGAACCTCCTTGCGGAACTTCAGCAGGAAGATGTTGCGCGGGTCGCGGCCCTGCCATTCGAGGATGGTGCGGTGGAAGGTGGACTCGGCCTGGTGCGGCTGGATCGTCGCGCGCACGAGCCCGCTCGGGCTGAACTCCTCCATGACGAACTCCGAGATCGGAAGATCGCAGATGAGGCGGCCGACGATGCGGTCCACGCCTTGGGTCGCCACCCTGCCCATCGTGAAGATGATGTAGTCATGCTCGCGTTCCCTGGTGAACGTGTCGTTCCACCGGCAGCTGACCTTGAGGAAGAACTCGCCGCCCGGCGGCAGCGGGGGATCGAACGCGATCGCGATGGCCTTGAACAGGGGCATGTCCTTGACCAGCTCGACCTTCGGGTCCTCCTCCGGCCTGAGCATGTCCACGACCGTGATGTCGAGGGCCTTGGCGGTGGTCGGCCGGTCGCCGTAGAACTTGACGTGGAGCCGCTCTGACGGATGTTCCGTGGCGTTGTGCCCGCGAAGGGTCCAGTTGTACGTACCGTCGTCACCGTGGATCGCGTATTCCTCGGTCACATGGGTGAAGTGGTGAACGTAGTCGGCGCGTGGCTCCTCGGTGAGATAGGAGACGAAGCCGGACAGCCCTTGGGTGAGGCTCTGCAGGTGAGCGCTCTCCTGGGTGTGGGCCGTCAGCTTCTGGCAGCGGGCCTCCAGCTGCCGGATCTCCCTCTGCCCGGTGTGGATGCGGGTGGCCAGCATGGCCGTGATCACCAGGAGGGCGTACACCACCAGAGGGAGGATCTGCTGGGTCAGGTTCCAGATCGCCACCCCGAGACCCAGATATCCGACCAGTGCGCCGCCGAGTCCGGCGACCTGCGCCAGGCCCCACCTGTCTTGTCTCACTCGCCTCCTCCGCCAGAAGGTGTGAAAGATACGGAAATGTCGCCCAGCGTCAGAGAGTAGTGGAGGGGGTCTGGCGCCGCAGGCAAGTGGCAGATCTTGGCTGGTCGTGCTGGTGGGGTGGGTGGGCGGGTGGCGCAATCTCGCCGTTATCCCTATTAACCTACCGGATTGCTAGGTTAGACCGTGTGGAGACACGGCGACGGGCGGATCGGGCCCGGCAGGTGGCCGATCTGCTGCGCGGGCAGATCGTGGACGGGCAGTTCGGGCGTGGCCGGCTGCCCCGGGAGGCGGCGCTGGCCCGTGACTTCCGGATCTCGCGCAACACCGTCCGCGCCGCCCTCGACCTCTTGCGGGAGGAAGGGCTGGTCGAGCGGTGCCCCGGCGTGGGCACCACGGTGGCGGCGCAGAAGTACCCCCACGGGCTGCACCGGCTGCTCGGACTCGCCGAGACCCTCCACGAACACGGCGAGGTGGTCAACCTCGTCCGGACCATGACCCTCATCGAGCCGCCCGCCGCCGTCAGCCGGCGGCTGCGGGTGCCGCCGGGCGAGGCGGTCGTCTACCTCGAACGGCTCCGGCGGCTCAACGGCGTGCCGCTCTCCCTCGACCTCACGTACCTGGTGCGCGAGGTCGGCGAGCCGCTCTTCGACGCCGACCTGGCGCACAACGACATCTTCGTCCTGCTCGAAGCCATCGCCGGGCAGCCGCTCGGCACGGCCGAGCTCAGCCTGGAGGCGGTCAACGCCGACGCCCACACCGCCGCCGCGCTCGAAGCGCCGCGCGGCGCCGCGCTGCTCATGGTGGAGCGGCTCACCCACCTGTCCGACGGCCGCCCGGTCGACCTGGAGTTCATCCGCTTCAGGGGCGACCGGCTGACCATGCGCGGCCACCTGAACCGGGAGTAGCCATGGCTCTGATCACCCAGCGGGTCGAGGTGCCCGTCACCATCGACGAGTCCCTCTGCATCGACGGCTGCACGCTCTGCGTGGAGGCCTGCCCGCTCGACTCGCTCGCGATCAGCGACGAGACGGGCAAGGCGTACATGCACGTCGACGAGTGCTGGTACTGCGGTCCGTGCGCGGCCCGCTGCCCCGTCGACGCCGTCACCATCGACATCCCCTACCTGCTGCGCTGAGCTGAAAGGACGAGCCATGCGCGTGGTCCTCGCCGCCGCCCTCCTGCTGGCGCTCGCCGGCTGTTCCCTGTCCGGTACGGCCGCCGCCCCCGGCAAGAAGAAGCTGGTCGTCGGCTACCAGTCCAAGACCATCAACACCGTGACAGCCGGAACCCTGTTGCGCGAGCTCGGCTACCTGGAAAAGCGCCTGGGCGGCGGGTACGCCGTCGAGTGGCAGGATCACGACACCGGCGCCCCGATCACCGCCAAGATGGTCGCCGGGAAGATCGACATCGGCTCCATGGGCGACTACCCGCTGCTGATCAACGCCGCCCGCGCCAAGAACACCGAGCTGGTCTCGATCACCGGCTACAACCTGCGCGGCGGCCTCAACATGGTGGTCGTCCCGCCCGCCTCGAAGGTCACCACCCTCGCCGGGCTCAAGGGCGCCAAGGTCTCGGCCAGCGTGGGCTCGGCCGGGCACGGCACGCTGGTCCAGGCGCTGGAGAAGGCCGGGCTCGACCCGGCGGCCGACGTCGAGGTGGTCAACCACCAGCCGCCGGTCGGCGCCTCGCAGCTGGAGGCCGGCGGCGTGCAGGCGTACGCGCAGTTCGTGGCCTGGCCGGGGCTGCTGGTCTTCCAGGACAAGGCCAAGCTGATCTACGACGGCTCCGCCCTGCGGGTGCCGACCTTCCACGGGGTGGTGGTCCGCGAGCTGTACGCGAAGGAGAATCCGCAGGTCGTGGACGCCTTCCTGAAGGCGCAACTGGACGCCACCCGCTACCTGCACGACAACCCGCTGCGCGCGGCTGAGCTGGTGGCGAAGGTGACCGGGCTGCCGCCCGAGGTGGTCTACCTGTACAACGGGCCCGGCGGCATCGCGACGTTCGACGTCACGCTCAAGCCGCAGCTGAAGGCCGCCCACCAGCACGACATTCCCTACCTCAAGCGCATAAGTCAGGACTTCGCCGGGGTGGACCTCTCCCGCTTCGCCAACGACTCCTACCTCCGCGAGGCGTACGGCCCCGCCTACGACGCCGACACCGCCTCGACCGCCAACCCCGCGAAGATCACCGGCGCCGATCCGGCCTGCGGCGTCCCCGTGACCGACCCGCGTACCGCCTCGGAGCTGTGGCTGGCGGCGGGCGGCACCCGGCCCGCCGCCACCCCCACCTGCCTGCTGCGCCAGATCGCCGCCGCCGGGGCGGGAGAGGTCCGCGCCGCGTACGTGCCCGACGCCGCCACCGGCACCCGCTGGTTCGCCGACAAGTCGGTCTGGCTCCGGGAGAAGGGCGACTACCTGCCCTTCACCACCCGCGACGGCGCCGACGCCTACCGCGCGGCGCACCCGGGCGCCAAGCCCGTCACCTACGCCGAAGCCCTGGAGAAAGAGGCGGCGCGATGAGACAGGCCGCCAGGATCGGCTCGCTGCTGGCCGCCGCCGCGCTGTGGCAGGTGCTCACCGTCACCGACGCCCGCCTGTGGCTGCGCTTCGACCGGCTGCCGTCACTGGACGAGGTCGCGGTGCGCTTCGCCGCCGAGCTGACCACCTCCCTGTACTACCTCGACCTGCTGCAGAGCCTGCTGCGCATCCTCACCGGCTTCGCCATCGCCGCCGTGGCCGGGGTCGCGGCGGGCGTGCTGGTCACCCGTTCGCGCCGGGCGGGGCCGTTGCTGCTGCCGCTGCTGGAGGTGGTGCGGCCGATCCCGGCCATCGCGCTGGTGCCGATCGCGATCCTGCTGTTCCCCGCCGACGAGCAGGGCATCGTCTTCATCACCTTCGCCGCCGCCTTCTTCCCGATCATGGTGAGCACGCGGCACGCCGTACGCGCGCTGCCGACGCTCTGGGAGGACGCGGTCAGGACGCTCGGCGCCGGTCGCCGCCACGTGCTGTGGCACGTCGTGCTGCCCGGCATCCTGCCCGGCGTGTTCGGCGGGCTGTCGGTCGGCATGGGCGTGGCCTGGATCTGCGTGATCTCCGCGGAGATGATCTCCGGCGAGTTCGGGGTCGGCTACCGCACCTGGAACTCCTACACGCTGGTCGACTACCCCGCCGTGATCGTCGGCATGGCCACCATCGGCCTGCTCGGCTGGCTCACCTCCGCCGCCGTCGAGCTGGCCGGGCGCCGGGTCACCCGCTGGCTGCCGCGCGGGGAAGGGAGCGTCACGTGACCACGCTGACCGAGCGGCCCCCCGCCGTGCGCGGGCTGGCCTTCGCCGTCGAAGCGCTCACCCTCGGCTACGGCCGCGCGCCCGTGCTGCGCGAGCTGGACCTGGCGATCCGGCCGGGGGAGGTGCTGGCCGTGGCGGGCGCTTCGGGGTCGGGCAAGTCCACGCTGCTGCGCGCACTGGCCGGGCTGCTGGCGCCCGCCGCCGGCCGGGTCCTGGCCGACGGCGTCGTGGTGGCCGCCACCTCCGCCGATCGCGCCATGGTCTTCCAGGACGACGGCCTGCTGCCCTGGCGGACCGTGCGGCGCAACGTGGAACTGCCGCTCGCGCTCAGGAAGGTGCCGCGGGCCGCGCGCCGGGCAGCGGCGGCGTCCTGGCTGGACCGCGTGGGCCTCACCGGGTCGGCCGGCCTGCTGCCCCGCGAGCTGTCCGGCGGCATGCGGCAGCGGGTGCAACTCGCCCGCGCGCTGGCCGGGGCGCCGCGGGCCGTACTCATGGACGAGCCCTTCGGCGCGCTGGACGCGCAGACGCGCGCCGAGATGCAGCGGCTCCTGCTCGGAGTGCTGCGTGAGACCCGCGCCACCGTCGTGTTCGTCACCCACGACGTGGACGAGGCGCTGCTGCTCGGCGACCGCGTCGCGGTGATCGGCGGCGGCGCGCTGCGCGCGGTGATCGAGGTCCGCCCAGAAGACGATCGCGACGACCTGCGCGCCCGCGTGCTGAAGGAGCTGTAGATGGAGATCCCCGAGCTGAGCGAGCGCCTGGAGCTGGAGTGCGAGGTGCTCGTCGTCGGCGGCGGCACCGCCGGCACGATGGCCGCGATCACCGCGGCCGAGCGCGGCGCCCGCGTCCTGCTCCTGGAGAAGGCCCATGTACGGCACAGCGGCGCCCTGGCCATGGGCATGGACGGCGTCAACAACGCGGTCATCCCCGGCAAGGCCACCCCCGAGGACTACGTCGCCGAGATCACCCGCGCCAACGACGGCATCGTCAACCAGAAGACGATCTACCAGACGGCCACGCGCGGCCACGAGATGGTCCGCCGCCTGGAGCGCTACGGCGTGAAGTTCGAGAAGGACGAGTACGGCGAGTACGCCGTGCGGCGCGTGCACCGCTCGGGCAGCTACGTGCTGCCGATGCCGGAGGGCAAGGACGTCAAGAAGGTCCTCTACCGGGTGCTGCGCAGGCGCGACATCCGGGACAAGGTCCGTATCGAGAACCGTGTCATGCCCGTCAGGGTCCTGGTCGACGACGGCAGGGCGGTGGGGATCGCCGGATTCGACACCCGCTCGGGCGCCTTCGTCACGGTCAGGGCGGGCGCGGTGATCCTGGCCACCGGCGCCTGCGGCCGCCTCGGCCTGCCGGCCAGCGGCTACTTGTACGGCACCTACGAGAACCCCACCAACGCCGGCGACGGCTACGCGATGGCCTACCACGCCGGGGCCGAGCTCAGCGGCATCGAGTGCTTCCAGATCAACCCGCTGATCAAGGACTACAACGGGCCCGCCTGCGCGTACGTGGCCAACCCGTTCGGCGGCTACCAGGTCAACAACAGGGGCGAGCGCTTCGTCGACTCCGACTACTGGTCGGGCCAGATGATGGCGGAGGTGGCGGCCGAGATCGCCTCGGCCCGCGGCCCCATCTACCTGAAGCTGACCCATCTGCCGGACGAGACGATCAGCGCGGTGGAGACGATCCTGCACTCGACCGAGCGGCCGACCAGGGGCACCTTCCACGCCGGGCGCGGGCACGACTACCGCACCCACGACGTCGAGATGCACATCTCCGAGATCGGCCTGTGCGGCGGCCACTCCGCCTCCGGCGTCTGGGTGGACGAGCACGGCCGGACCACCGTGCCCGGCCTGTACGCGGCGGGCGACCTGGCCTGCGTCCCCCACAACTACATGATCGGCGCCTTCGTCTTCGGCGACCTGGCCGGAGCCCACGCCGCCGCCGCGGCCACGCCCGTGCCCGCGACGTTGCCGCAGGGGCAGGTGAGCGCCGCCCATGAACTCGTCTACCGCCCGCTGCGCAACCCGGACGGGCCGCCCCAGCAGCAGGTCGAGTACAAGCTGCGCCGCTTCGTCAACGACTACGTCGCCCCGCCCAAGACCGCCGCCAGGCTGGACCTCGCGCTGGAGTCGTTCGAGCGCATGCGCGAGGAGATCGCCTCGATGGGCGCCCGCACCCCGCACGAGCTGATGCGCTGCGCCGAGGTGGACTTCATCCGCGACTGCGCCGAGATGGCCGCCCGCGCCTCCCTCACCCGCACCGAGAGCCGCTGGGGCCTCTACCACGACCGCGCCGACCTGCCCGCCCGCGACGACGGCGCGTGGCTGTTCCACCTGAACCTGCGCAAGCGCGCCGACGGCGCGATGGAGTTCCTCAAGCGCCCGGTCGAGCCCTACCTGGTCCCGGTCGAGGAGTTCGCGCCGTCCGCCGCCGCCCCCGCCGTCCTGGCCGCGCACACCTCCGCCCCGGTACGGCGGGCCGCCCCCGTCACCACCGAGCGCACCGGCGTGGGCCGCCGCTCCCCGCGCATACTCGAGCTGCACCGCCTGGCCGAGGAACAGCCCACCACCGAGCAGCTCGCCCCTTACCTGGCCGACCCCGACCCCAAGGTGCGCAGGGCCGCGATCGCCACCCTCACCGAGACCGTCCCCGACGGCGCCGGCCCCGCCCTGGTCGCCGCCCTCGCCGACGAGCACGGCACGGTACGGCGGGCCGCCGCCACCGGCCTGCGCGAGCTCGCCGAGGTGCTCCGCCCGCCCCTCGACCTGGACGCGGCGCTGGCCGGAGGCGACGCGCTCGTCCGCGCCACCGCCCTGGACCTGCTGCGCGCGCTGCGCCTGGGCGGCAGAGACGTCTTCGCCGCCGCGATCGCCGACGCCGACCACCGGGTGCGCATCGAGGCCATCCGCGGCCTGGTCTCGCTGGACGAGCCGGACCTGGTGGCGGCCGCCGCCGGCGACCCGTCGCGGGAGGTACGAGTCTGGGTGGCCAAGGGGCTCGGCATCATCGGCAAGCCCGCGCCCGTGCTGGAGACGCTGGCCGCCGACGCCGACCCGCTGGTCAGGGCCGCCGCCCTGGAGTCGTCGGCCGGTGCGGGCGGGCCGCTGGTGGCGGCGGCCGTACAGGCGATGGACGACCCGCGGTGGCAGGTGCGGGTGGGCGCGGCCCGCGCGCTCGCCGCCGCCGACCGCGCCAGTGCGCCGGCGCCGCTCGTGGCGGCGCTGTCGGACGAGAACCTCGACGTGCGCAAGGCGGCCGTGCTGGCACTGACCCGCTGGGCGGACACGGCCGAAGCGGGCGCGGCACTGGAGGCGGCGCTGGGCGATCCGGACGCGGACGTGCGCGCTTACGCGCGACGGGCGCTGGCCGGGTAGCGCCGCCTCCTCAGCCCGTCATGTGCGTCAGCCGGTCGATTCCGGCTCGGCCGACGGCGAGACCACGCTGCCGTCGTCCGCCTTGATCTTGACCTTCGCCTTGGTCCCGTCTGCGGCGGTCACGTCGGCCTCCCAGACCACCGTGCCGTTGTCCCTGTCCAGGGACAGCTCGGTGATCTTGCCGTCCGGGTACTCGCCGGCGACCTTCTCCGCGGCGTCGGAGTAGGTGGTCTTGGCCGCCTCGGCCTGCGCCTTGTGCTTGGCCTTCTCCGCGTCGTCGTCGGCCTCCGCCGACGGCGTGCCGACGACCTTCCAGGTCATCGCGTCGACCCGGACCTTGCTCTCGGCGCCGTCCGCGCCGATGACGGTGACCTTCCACACGCCCTCGTCGGAGTCCAGGCCGGTGACCGTGCCCTCCACGGCGGCCAGCGCGGCCTCGCCCGCCTTCTTGACGTCGTCGGCACCGGTACCGGCGTCCGGCGAGCCCATGTCGCTGGGATCGGCCGGCGGTGTGGCAGGACTCTGGACGGCGAGGCCGGCGGTGTTCTGGGCGCCCCCGGAACCGCAGGCCGTGATCGTGAACAGCGCGGCGGCGGCCGCGGCCGCGCGAATAGCGTGCTTCTTAGAATTTTCCCCCATGAGGTGCACGCTGCCCCGAATATCTCCTCGGCATTCCCGCAGGTCAGTAGATCATGAAGGCGTACGGCCTGGTTGGCAGCCCTCCGGATATGCCACGATAGATCCCGAAATAGGCGACGGCGGATCGAGGAAGCCGGTGTGAATCCGGCGCGGTCCCGCCACTGTGATCGGCGAGCGAGCCCCGACGAAGCCACTGCCCTTGCGGACGGGAAGGCCGGGGTGAGCGTTGACCCGAGAGCCAGGAGACTCACGCGGTCGCCACCTCACGACCTTGGGGCGGATCTCCCCATGAGAGGAACGGTGGACGGCATGCCCTTCCCCGCGAGCCCGCGCGCGCTCGTACCCCTGCTCGTCGCCTCGGCCCTGCTGGCCGGCTGTGCGAGCGCTCCCGCACCCGCCGCCGAACAGGCGGCCGGAGTCCCCGCGGGGTTCCCCGTCACCGTCGTCAGCTGCGGCGTCAGCACCACCTACGAGCGGCCGCCCCGCCGGGCCGTCGCGCTCAACCAGCACGCCACCGAGATCATGCTCGCGCTCGGGCTGGAGAAGTCGATGGCGGGCACCGCTTACCTCGATGACGCGATCTTGCCCGAGTACAAGGCCGCCTATGACCGGATCAAGGTACTGGCCAAGGAGTACCCCTCCTTCGAGGCGCTGCTCTCGGCCGAGCCGGACTTCGTCTACGGCGGCTTCGAGAGCGCCTTCGACGCCAAGGAGGGCCGCGGCCGGGACGTGCTGGCCAAGTCCGGCATCGACACCCACGTCAACTCCGAGGAATGCCCGAACGGCCCGGTCACCGCGGCCCAGGCCGAGGAGGAGATCCGTACCATCGGCCGCGTCTTCGGCGTCGGCGAGCGCGCGGAGCGGCAGATCGGCGCCATGCGGACCGTCCTGGACGGCGTTGCGAAAAAGCTCGGCGACGTCGAGCCGGCCAAGGTGTTCGTCTACGACTCCGGCGACAAGACCGCCTTCACCGCGGGCGGCGCCGGGATCGGCAACGAGATGATCAAACTGGCCGGCGGGGCCAACCTCTTCGCCGACCTGCCCAAGGCGTGGGGAAACGTCTCCTTCGAGCAGGTCGCCGAGCGCGCGCCCGAGGTCATCGTCATCTACGACTACGGCCAGACCACGGTCGAGGCCAAGAAGAAGTTCCTGCTGGCCAGCCCAGCGCTCAAGGACGTGCCCGCGATCAAGAAGCAGCGGTTCGCCGTGCTGCCCCTGTCGTCGGCGGTGCTCGGGGTGCGGGTGCCGGCCGGGGTGGAGGCGCTGGCCCGGCAGATCCATCCGGACCGGTTCAAGTGACGCGGGCGGTGCGGCGTGCGCCGTACCCGCTGATCCTCGCGGTGCTCGCCGCCGCGCTGCTGCTGGCCGCGACGGCGGGCGTCGCGGCGGGCTCGGTCGGCCTGCCGTTCGGGGAGGTCTGGTCGATCCTGCTGCACCGGCTCCGGCTGCCGCTGGGCGAGCCCACCTGGCCGGCCGTGCGCGAGACGATCGTCATGGACGTACGGCTGCCGCGGGTGCTGCTCTGCGCGGTCGTCGGCGCCGGGCTGTCGGTCTGCGGCATGGCCCTGCAGGCGCTGGTGCGCAACCCGCTGGCCGACCCGATGCTGCTCGGCGTCTCCTCCGGCGGCACCGTCGGCGCGGTCGCCGTGATGGTGCTCAACCTGTCGGTGTTCGGCGCGCTGACGCTGCCCCTGGCCGCCTTCGCCGGCGCCCTCCTCGCGCTCTTCCTCGTGTACGGCCTGGCCAGAGCGGGCGGCCGGATGACCACGATCCGGCTGGTGCTGGCCGGAGTCGCCACGGCCGAGGTGCTGTCGGCCGTGGCCAGCTTCCTCATCGTCACCTCCAACGACCCGCACAAGGCCGACTCGGCGCTGCGCTGGATGCTGGGCGGCCTGGCCGGCACCACCTGGGACCTGCTCTGGATCCCGGCGGCCGCCGTGCTGCTCGGCACCGCCGTGCTGCTGGGCGTCAGCCGTCCGCTCAACCTGCTGCTGGCGGGGGAGGAGGCCGCCGCCGCGCTCGGGCTGGACGTGCACCGCTTCCGCGGCGCGATGTTCGTGCTGGTGGCGCTGATGATCGGCGCGATCGTCGCGGTCAGCGGGTCGATCGGGTTCGTCGGGCTGATGATGCCGCACGTGGTCAGGCTGCTGGTCGGCGCCGACCACCGGCGGGCGCTGCCGGCCGCCGCGCTCATGGGCGCGGCCTTCCTGATCGCCGCCGACCTCGCCGCCCGCAGCCTCATCGCCCCCGAGGAGATCCCGATCGGCATCCTGACCGCGGTGACCGGCGGCCCGTTCTTCCTGTGGCTCATGCGGAGAAAGGCGGCCCGATGACCCCCGGTGAGCTGCGCGCCGAGGGCGTGAGCGTCGTGGTGAACGGACGGGCCCTGGTCAGCGAGGTCACCCTGGCCGCCGCGCCGGGGGAGCTCGTCGCGCTCGTGGGCCCGAACGGCGCGGGCAAATCCACCCTCCTGCGGACCTTCTACCGCGCCGTGCGGCCCACCTCCGGGCGGGTGCTCCTGGACGGGGACGACATCTGGCGCATGCCGGCCAAACGGCTGGCCCGTACGCTGGCCGCCGTTCTGCAGGAGTCGCCGGGCTCCTTCGAGCTGACCGTGCACGACGTGGTGGCGATGGCGCGCACGCCGTACAAGCGCCCTTTCGAGGGCGACGACGACTCCGACCGGAGCATCGTGCTGGGGGCGCTGACCGAGCTGGACGTCGCCGACCTGGCCGAGGCGCCCTTCGACCGGCTGTCGGGCGGGGAGAAGCAGCGCGTGCTCATCGCCCGCGCGCTCGCCCAGGAGCCGGGCACGATGATCCTCGACGAGCCCACCAACCACCTCGACCTGCGCCACCAGCTCGACGCCCTGCGGCTGGTGCGGCGGCTGGGCGTGACCGCCGTGGTCGCGCTGCACGACCTCAACCTCGCCGCCGCCTTCTGCGCGCGCATCTGCGTGATGGACGGCGGGCGGCTCGTGGCCGACGGCCCGCCCGCCGACGTCCTCACCGAGGACCTGCTGGCCGAGGTCTACCGGGTCGCGGCCGAGGTCCGCCCCCATCCGCGCACCGGAGTGCCCCAGGTCAGCGTGCCCGGCGACTGACCGACCAGGGTCCTGGCCCGATGACTGACCGACCAGGGCCCTGGCCCGGTGACGGGCCGGGCCGCGCGCTGGCCCGGTGACGGGCCTCGCGCTAGGCCGGTGACGGGCCTCGCGCTAGTTCGGTGGCTGGCCGAGCAGGGCTCGCGCTCGTGTCGCCAGTGAGGTCATGCCGCAGGGGAGCGCGGTCTGCAGCACCTTCTCCACCAGGGGCGCCGCCTCCTCCGGCCGGCCCTCCAGCACCAGCGCCCTGGCCTGGTCGTAGCGGAACCTGGCCAGCTGCGGGCGCATCCCACCGGTGAACTCCTGCGCCGTCCGCAGCCGGCTCAGGGCCAGGTCGCGATCGCCCGCGGCCATCGCCGCCACCGCGCCGAACCGGGCCGCCGGGCCCATCAGCACCGTCGGCCACCCGGCCAGCGCGACCTCCCGCTCGTGCGGGGTGAACAGCTCCGACACCCGCGCGGCCAGCGCCGTCAGCTCGCTCCCGCCCGCGCCGGCCTCGTGCAGGTTCCCGCACGACTCGGCCAGCAGGCTCAGCGTCGGCACCCGCCAGCCGTGCGGAGGGAACGCCGCGAAGCCCCGGGTGTCGTCGGCCAGTTCGGTGAACCCGTCCATCGCCTCGCCGTACCGGCCGGTCTCGGCGTGCGCCAGCACCAGCGCGGCCCGCCAGATCGGGAAGTAGCCGTGCTGCTCCACCCGGCCCGCCAGGTCGGAGCGCAGCAGCACCTCCAGCTCGCCGCGCTCGCGCAGCAGCCAGTAGACCTGGCCGTCCCAGGTCTGGCGCAGGGTGCCGGCGGGCAGCACCCGGGCCTCCTCCAGCTCCTTGACCGAGCGCTCCGCCTCGCCGAACAACCGGGCCGCCGCCTCGTCGAACCGGCCGCGCCACAGGTCCATCAGCGTGTCGAGGGCGCTCTGCAGCCACTCGCCCAGGACGCGCGGATGGTCGGCGATCTGGCCGCGGTGCCGTTCGACCAGGGCGGCGGCGGACTGCAGCGCGCCGAGCCGCATCTGGTCGATGGCCAGCGCCACCAGGGCCTCGCTGTGGAAATAGGCCGAGCCCGCGCGGATGCCCGCGTCGTGCAGGGACTTGGAGATGCCCAGCAGCTCGGCGGGCGGCGCGAAGTCGTACAGGCCCCAGCGGCACTCGTTGAGCACCTCGCAGCGCACCTCGGGCGGGCAGCCGGGGCGCAACCCGGCCAGCGTACGGCGGGCCAGCTCCGGCCCGTCCAGCCACTCCCCGGCGACCGCGCCGGGGCCGACCGCCATCGTCGCCTTGTGCGCCAGGTGCGCGCTGAGCTGGGAACGCAGGTCGGCGGCCTCCTCCTCGTCGTCGTCGGCCAGCGCCTCGAGCGCGTCCTGCAGCAGGCGCAGCAACTGCTCGTCGACCTGCCCGGGGTCCGTCCAGCGCCTGGCCAGCTGGACCGCTGCGCTCGCGCGCAGCCGGGGCAGCTCCGCCGCCGTGTCGTGGGCGTCGCGGTAGTGCACGCCGGCCGTGTGCATGTCGCCTTGGGCGTTGCGGACGTCGCCCAGCGTCATGAGCAGGCCGAACCTGGTCACCGGGCCGCTGGGCAGGCGTATGCCGTACTCGGCCCAGGAACGCGCGGAGCCGACGCCGAAGGCGGCCAGCTCGGCCCGCGCGGCGGTCAGGCAGGCGGTGGCGACCTGCTCGTCGGGCACGTCGGGGCGGGCCGCGCGGGCGTGCACGGCCATGCGCACGGGAAGGTCCGCGGTCACCCGCTCGGCCGTGCGCAGGTGCTCACCAAGCACCTCGAACGCCCGCTTGTGCAACCTCCTGGCCAGGGCCGGGTCCTCCTCCAGCGTGGCCAGGACCTCCTCGCGCCACAGCTCGTAGCGGAAGCGCACGCCGCTGTGCGCCTCCACCGCGCGCTGCGTGACGGCCTCGGCCTGCTGCCGGTCGGCTTCGGCCGGTTCCAGCCCGAGCACCGCGGCGACCAGCGCGGTGTCGATCTCGCCGCCGCCGCAGGTGATCGCCGCCGCCGCCAGCCACGGCAGCAGCGGGCCCGGCCGCCGGCCGAAGCCGGGCAGGACCGACAGCTCGCCCTCGGAGTCGCGTACCTCGCACAACCGTTGCGGCAGCCCGCCCGTCAGCCGGAACGCCTCGGCCACCTCCCGCTCGGACGGCTCGCGCCCCCAGACGGTGGCCAGCCAGGCGGCCACGTCGAGCGGGCCCAGCGGACCCACGGTCACCGGCGACGCCGGGGCCTCCCGCCACGGTCCCTCCGGCCGTCCCGCCAGCACGAAGCCCACGGCCGCCTCGCCGAGCCCGCGGCGTACCTCGACCAGCAGGTCGCAGGCCGCGCGGCTGAGCAGTTCCGCGTTGTCGAAGGCGACGATCAGCCCGCCGCCCCTGGCCGCCCAGCGCAGCAGGCCGGCCAGCAGCGACAGCAGGCGCTGCCGGAAGTCCTCCAGGCCCGCGGGCGCGGGGGAGCCGGGCATGGCCGAGATGAAGTCGACGAGCGTGCGGTGGTCGGCGGGGGCCAGCGGGTTGTCGCCCGTGCCCAGGTCGCGCTGGAGGCGCGCGTACACCATGCCGGCCAGCGAGCGCCACGGCTGCAGCTCGCCGCTGTCCTGGCAGCTCACCACCACCGTGCGCGGACGGCTGGCCGCCGTGCGCGCGGTCAGCTCGGCCAGCAGCCTGCTCTTGCCCGCGCCCGGCACGCCCCGCACCGCCAGCAGCCCCGGCAGGCCGGTTCGGAGGGCGAGCAGGGCGGCGAGATGCTCCTGCCTGCCGACCAGCTCGCCGGGCACCTCGGGCGCCCGCTCCCGCGCGCGCGTGCCGTCCGGCGGCCGGTGCACGTCCACGCCGTGCTCGTGCAGCAGCAACAGGGAGAACGCCCGGTCCACGGCCTCGTCGCGCGGGTGCCGTTCCTCCAGGAGGCTCTCGGCCGCCGCCGCGCCCTCGTCGCGCAGCGTGCGCATGAAGCGCAGCAGCCAGATCGGGCCCAGGCCGTCGTGCCCCTCGCCCACCGGCCCGGCCAGCAGCGCGGCGACCTCGTCGTAGCGGGCCAGGCGCAGCGCGGTCTGGGCGAGGTTGCGCACGAGGTCCAGGCGCAGCCTGTCGAGTCTGCGCGCGTGGCGCGCGCAGGCCTCGGGAAGACCTTCCTGCCACGACGCGTACGGCCGGCCGCGCCACTCCCCGGCCGCCTTCGCCAGAACGGCCAGCGCACGCGCGTCGTCCCCGGCCCCGAGCCCGAGCAGGCCCTCCTTGACCGCGTACTCGAAGCGGTGGGCGTCGACCACCTCCGACACGTCGCCGTCGAGCACGTACTCGTTGGAGCCCCGCTTGGAGCTGATGACGAGCCCGCCTCTCGCGAGGGTCGGGCGGAACCTGGACACCAGCGGCGCGATGCCCTCGCTGAGCGGCGCCTTGCCCTCCTCCCACAGGGCGTCGGTGAGGATGTCCCGCGAGACGGACCTTCCCGCCGCGATGAGCAGGGTGAGGAGTCTCGCGGTCTTGCCCGGCACTTGCTGCGGGCGCCCGTCCACGATCACTTCCGTCCGGCCGAGCACCCGAATCTCAAACGTCACAGCGTCTCCACCCATCAATGCAAGATCATTGCAATGAGCGGCCCGCACAGTAGTAAACACGGCGATCGATGAAGTTTCTACCTATTGCGGGGGTGTTTGCTGATGTCACCGCCGACTCATTTCTCGGCCGAGCAACTAGAGCGCATAAAAGCGGATGTTCTGCATAAATACGAAAAAGAGGCGGCTAAGCCGCTTTCTGTGGTCATCATGGGGCAGACCGGTGCGGGCAAGTCGTCGCTGCTCAACGTCCTCTTCGGTGCCGACCTCCCGACCGGTGACGTCCGCCCGGTCACCAAGGAGCCAGAGGCCATTCATCTTCCCGGAAAATCCGGCCATTCCCTTACTTTTTGGGATATGCCGGGAATAGGGGAATCGGTCGGCGTGGACGTCGATTATATGGCGATGTATAGGGAGAAACTCATCGGGTGTGACGTCGTCATCTGGGCGCTTCACTCCGACAACCGATCCACCACCTACGAAGCGTCCTGCCTACGCCGCCTCTTAGGCGGCACAGGCGGCACAGGCGGCACAGACAGCGCGGCCCTGGCCAACAAGCTCACGTTCGTGATGACCAAGGTGGACATTCTCACGCCGCCGTCCTGGATTTTCGCCCTGCACCGCGACAGCGGCGTCTTCGCCCCCGGCGCCCGGCTGGCCGACAAGCTGGCCGCCAAGGCCCTGCACTACGAGGAGGTGTTCGTCCGGCCGTGGGCGCACGCGCTCGTCTCCACCACCTACAACCCCGGCGGCTTCGCCCACCGCGACGACCGGCTCGGCTACGACGACTACACCATCCGCTACCGCGGCTACGTCAGCGCGGAGGTGTGCCAGAACTACCAGCGCCGCTTCCCGGCCGAGGCCGAGGTGTTCGCCCGGCTGCGCGACAACCACCGCGTCCTGGCCTGCTCGGCGCTGTTCCGCTTCAACCTGGCCCAGCTCATGGTCGCCGTGGTCAACAAGCTCGGCCCTGGCGCCACCGCCCGGTTCCGCCGCCTGCTCGGCGAGGCGGAACAGCTGGCCGACGTGCCCGTCGACACCATGCGCGGTCTCGGCAACTTCCTCATCTGGGACGGCGCCCGCAAGCTGCTCGACCTGTCCGACCCGTCCCTTCCCCCGAAGCTCTGAGAGGAGCGCCGATCCATGGCGACGATCAGCGACGACGACATCCTGTACGCGGTCAACCAGCGCAGCAGGCAGGACTCCGAATACCGCAGGCAGCTCGACAAGGCCATCAAGCGCAAGGACGAGGACGACATCGCCCGGCTGGTCCGCAAGGCCGTCAAGAAGATCCTCGGCATCCTCGTGGACGTCACCTTCGACATCATCGAGCGCATCCTGGGGAGGTGGTGACCCGATGCGGAAGCGGCGCAAGAGCGGGGACTCCCGCGTCCTGCCGGCGGTGGTGCTGGTCCTGGGCTGGTTGATCACCACCCCGCCCGCGACCACCCCGCCCGCGACCACCTCGGCCGTGCCCACGGCCTCCCCGGTGCCCACGGTCTCCTCGGCACCCACGGTCTCCCCGGCACCCACGGTCGCGCCGACCCCGGCCTCATCGCCGACCGTGACCTCCTCACCGCCCGCCACCTCCTCGCCGACCTCGGGTTCCTCGCCGCCCGCCGGCTCCTCGGCGGCGCCCAGCCCCGCACCGGCCTCCACGCCTCTCTACCGCGTCGGTGGCATCGGCTGCGACGGCCACCCGCACCAGGAGCAGGCCGGAACCGTCACCCTCACCCGCGACGGCGGCTCACTCAGGGTCGACGTCGAGGTCAGCGACACCCTCTACCCCTCGCGCACCTTCACCGTCGAGGCATGGGAGGAGGCGCCGGGCTGCTATCCCGACAACGCGCTCAGAGTGCCGGGCGTGGGGCTGAGCACGAACTCCTCCGGCTCCGGCTCGACCTCCTTCACGCTGGCCCTGCCGTGGAGCCGGCTGTTCCCCGACGGCAGCACGGTCGTGCTGGGCGACGGCCAGGGCAGCGAGAGCCTCGTCGTCGTCCTGGACAGGGACAACTCGACCGGCGCCGGTGACAGCTACGCCGCCGGGCCCATCCGGCTCGACCCCGGCGGCCAGGCGCACGCCGACTTCACCACCACGCCGGAGGAGTCGGGCACCGACATCAGGTTCGACGCCTCGGCCAGCACCGTGCCGGACGGCGCCACCGCCCGTTACCGCTGGGACTTCGACAACGACGGCGCGTACGACGAGGAGAGCACCACCCCGGTGGTGCGCCACACCTACCCCGACAGCGCGGAACGGCAGGCCGCGCTCACCGTCGTCCCGAGCCAGGGCGCGCCGGACACCGTCACCAAGGCCGTGGCCGTGCCCGCCGACACCGTCGTCGTCCTGTTACGCGGCATCGAAGCGTTCGGCGTCACCCCCAAGGAGAGCGCCTACAAGCTGGTCACCGAGGCCGCCGCCTTCCGCGACCTGCTCAACCGGCTCGGCTGCACCGACCTGGCCGAGGTCGACAACGTCACCAAGCGCTGCAACACCACCGACCGGGCCAGGCTGCACTGGTCCCCGTACTCCTACCGCGGCCCGAACGGCCAGGCCGCCCCCCTCACCTACGGCGGCGCCGACACCTGGCCCGCGCTGAGCGCCACCTCCGCCCACCTGGACCGCCAGATCAGGGAGATCGGCCGCGAGCACCCCGGCGCCAACGTGGTGCTGGTGGGCTTCAGCGAAGGCGGCACCGTCGCCGCCCGCTGGGCCGCCGACACCTCGAACACCTCCACGCCCATCGTGACCATCGACTCCCCGCTCTACGGCTTCTGGCCCGAGGACCGCGGGAGCGTCTGGCCCGAGGACATCCTCAACTACTGCGGCATCTCCGTCCCCGGCAACAAGGTCGCCGCGCCCGGCCCCGACTGGACGTTCTCCCAGGTCTGCACGCGCTGGGACCAGTTCGGCTTCCGCAGTCCCGTCTCCTACGACTGGCGGGCAGGGCGTTCGTTCGGCGAGGGCGGGCAGTTGTCCAGGGCGGTGCCGTTGCAGCTCTTCAGCGCCACCAACCTCAACGACCTGGTCGCCCCGCCGTGGTGGGCCCTGTCCCCGCTCGCCGACGGCAACCGGATCACCACCTGCTCCAGCCTCGCCGACGGCCACCACAGCTGCGCCCTGCACGACGCGGGCGTCCTGACCGCGGCCAAGGGCGTGGTGGACGCCTCTCTCGCCGCCGCCAAGCACCGCGAACGGCCGGACGTGGCCCAGACCAGGGCCGGTTGGGGCACGAGCCTCGGCTCGCAATGGTTCGATGGTCACACCGCCACCGTCACCGCCCTGGGCGGCTTCGGCAGGATCGTCTCCGTCGGCCACTTCGGCATCGGCGACGGAGCCGCGGCCGGCCGCCTGACCTGCACGTGGACCAGTGCTTCCCCCGCGCGGAGCGCCCCGCTGACCGTCACGGACTGGACCGCCCGCTCGTACGTGGTCTTCTGGCGGCCGCCGGGCGTCAACATCCTGTTCCGCAGCCGGGTCCGCGTCCTGCCGTACGGCAACGGCGACACCTACTCCGCCGACGTCACCGGCAACGACTCCAGCCTCCTCCTCACCCCCGACCCCTGCCGCCCCTGACCTCCATCCCCGGGAATCCCGAACACCCCGGCCGAGCCGGGCAGCCCCCGACAACCTCGGACACGTCGGGGGCTGCCCGGCTCGGGGGATACCACAAGACTTCCCCCGCCGCCCCGCCGGCGTGCCGCTCTGCTCCCCGCCGCGCCGCTGCTCCACCGCCCCGGTGCGGCGCTGCAGGGGAAGTGGATCCGCATCTCGGTAGGGCAGGGTCCGGGGTGGAGGGTGTTCGGAGGGCGGGGAACCGGGGGGAACCGGGCAAATCCGTACGACGTCCCGGATCCGCACCTGCGGGCCCGGGACGTCATAGCCTTGGGCGCACAGCCGAGCGGAGGTGCGGGGTTGGGGCGCAGGCCGACGATTGACCGGGACGAGCTGGCGAGGCTCGTCGCGCAGGGGCTCAGCGTGGCGGAGCTGGCCGGGCACTTCGGGGTCAGCGAGTCCGGGGTGCTGCAGGCCAAGCGTTCGGCCGGGCTGGTGAAGGGGTTGCTCGACCACAAGGCGGCCCTGCCGTGGAAGGTGGCGCGCGAGCACACCCAGTCCGGCCCCGCCACGAACCTGCGGAACCTGTCGGCGGCCGCGCAGGGCAGAGCGCCCCAGCCGGAGCGGCTCAACACCGCCCTGCGCTGGGCGCAGCGGCTCGTGGACAACGACCTGGACGTGGCCTACGACCCGGCGGAGGGGTTCAAGGAGGTGCCGGTCGCGGGCGTCTCGCATGTCGCGGCTGTGCTCGCCGCCGCCAGACAGGCCCTGGCCCGCGAATAAACCCTCTCGTTCAGGGCAGCCGAAGGTCTCAACCAAAAGAGACCGGAGGCGATGAGAGATGACCGCCGAGACGTGGATCTGGGTGGCCGTTGTCGTGATCGTCCTGGCGGCGGTCGCCGCCGTGGGTTACGTGGTACTGCAGCAGCAGAAGCGGAGCAAGCTCCGTTCGCGGTTCGGCCCCGAATATGAGCGCATCATGTCCGAGCATGACACCCGGCGCGAAGCCGAGCAGGACATGCTCGCACGTGAGCAGCGGCACGCCGAGCTGGACATCCGGCCGCTCAGCCCCGAATCCCGGGACGCCCACGCCAGGCGCTGGACCGAGGTGCAGGAGCGCTTCGTGGACGCGCCCGGCTTCGCCGTCACCGAGGCGGACCAGCTGGTCACCGCGGTGATGGCCGAGCGCGGCTACCCGACGGAGGACTACGGGCAGCGGCTGGCCGACCTGTCGGTCGCGCACGCCGCGACGCTCGACCACTACCGGCAGGCCCACCAGATCAGCGGACGAGCCGCCCACAAGGAGGCCTCGACCGAGGAGCTGCGCCAGGCGATGGTGCACTACCGCGCGCTGTTCGAGGAACTGCTGGAGGAGACGACCCGGGAAGGGCGACGAGATGGCTGACCACGACCGGCGCGAGGACGAACTACTCGTCCCCGCCCCGCGCGACGACGACAACGCACCCGACAGCAACGCACCCGACGACATCAGAAACGACGACATCGAGCACGGCAACACCAGAAACGACGACTACGACACGAGGGCCGTGTACGACACACAACCCTCATCCGCTCCGGTGGAAGCGCCGGTGGACGTGACCGAGGAACACGAGGCCGACCAGCGCCGCGAGCCCTACACCCTGCCGGCCGACGACAGCGTGCCGCCGGCGCCGCCGTACCCCACAGCCGTCGAGACGGCGCGGGGGAGCGGTCAGGAGTTCGGGGACGGCGCGTACACGAGCGGCCGGCTGGCCGACCGCTGGCGCGACGTCCAGTCGGGCTTCGTGGACGACCCCAGGGCCGCCGTGGAGCGTGCCGACGACCTGCTGGAGGAGCTCCTGCAGGACGTCACCCGTCAGGCCGGCGAGATGCGCGAGAGCTGGAAGAGCCAGCAGGACACCGAACAGCTCCGCCTGGCCCTGCGCGAGTACCGATCCGTCATGGAGCGCCTGATGGCGTTCGCAGAGAGGAAGTGACCCCCCATGCTGGCCATCGTCTCAGCGATCATTTTCGGCCTCGGCTTCCTGCTCGACCTGCTGAACACCAGGATCGCGGGCGGCATCACCGGGACCACGTTCATGCTGCTCGGTCTGTGCCTGCTGGCCCTTCACCAGGCCGGCATCGGTACGGCGAGCATTCGCGGCACCGCCGGCTCCTGGCGGGGGCGTAGCAGGCGCTGACGCGTCAGCGAACTCCCGCCGCGGTTCGCGGCGGGAGAACGGCACCAGCGCGTCACCCTTTCCCCGCGAAGCGGAGAACGACCGTCGTCCCCTCCTCCTCAGGATGAAACTGCACGCTGGCTGACAGAAGCCGCGCCACCCACAGCCCCATGCCGCGGGTGGCGTTCGGCGCTGGACGGGTCCGGCCGTAGTCCTCGTCGGTCCAGACGCCGCGGTCGCGGATCTCGATGACCAGGTCGCCGCCGTCGCTCCAGGAGCGCACGCGGGCGGTGGGCGAGCCGTGGGTGACGGCGTTGGTGGCGACCTCGTTGACGGCGAGCACGAGATCGCCCGCCTCGTGGTCGTGCAGTCCGGCCTCGCGGGCCCGCGCCTCGGCGAAGAACCGGACTTCGGGCAGGCCGCTCAGGGTGAACTCGAATCCGGACACGGGGGCACCCGGCGGGGGGCCGGGCGCCCTCGTGCGCGGGTCGGTCTCTCCGTTCACCCGATGGCCTGCCAATCAGCTGGTGAGGTCCTGCCGCAACTGGTCGAGGACCTTTCTGAGAATGCGGGAGACGTGCATCTGCGAGATGCCGAACTCCGCCGCGATCTCCGCCTGTGTGAGATTACCGAAGAAGCGCAGCAGCAGGATGTTCTTCTCCCGGTGCGGAAGCGCGTCGATCAGCGGCTTGACGGACTCGCTGTCGACGAGCTTGCTGAGGGAGTCGTCCGTCTCCGGGATGACATCGCCCAGAGAAGCGGCGTCGTCGTCGCTGCCGAGCGGCGCGTCGAGCGAGAGCGTGCTGTACGCGGCGGAGGCGTCGAGCGTGAGCAGGACGTCCTCCTCGCTGATGTTCATCTTGGCCGCCAGTTCGGCGACCGTGGGCGCACGCCCGAAGTCCTGGCTGAGCTCGGAGACCAGGCGGTTGAGCTCCGAGCGGCGCTCCTGGTAGACGCGCGGAACCCGGATCGCCCAGGTGCGGTCGCGGAAGTGCCGCTTGACCTCGCCGGTCATCGTCACCACCGCGTAGCCCCTGAAGGCGTGGCCCAGCGTGGGATCGAAGCCGTTGACGGCCTTCATCAGGCCGACGTAGGCGGCTTGGAGGAGGTCCTCGATGGGCTCGCCCCGGTAGCGGTAGCGGCGGGCGATCTCCATGGCGAGCGGGCGGTGCATCTCGACGATGCGTTCACGCAGCCGCTCCTTGACGCTGTCGGGGGTGTCCGGCTCGGTCGTTTCGGCCAAGAGCTGTTCGGCGGTCAGCTCTTCGAGGGCGTATTCCTTCACAGCCATTGCTGCTCCTTGGTCCAAGCCATGGAACGGCCGTCCGCCCGGAAAAAGCGAAAAAGCCCAGGCAGAGGCACGCCTCACAGCGTTGCAGACGGAAGCCCTCTGCTGGACTTCGAGGATGATTATCCCCGCTTTCGCCGGAAGTATTCCACCTATCTCAGGTGACAGTAAGGTTGCCTCGTGACACTGACCCTGACGTCCTCGCCCCAGGACGGGCTGACGGTGATCCGGGTGGACGGTGTCCTCGACGCCACCACGCGCGATCAGTTCGCCGACTATCTGTCGGCCGCCGGCCCCGACCTCGTCCTGGACCTGTCCGGCGTCACGTTCATGGACTCGCGCGCGCTGGGCCTGATCGTGCACCAGTGGCAGACCAGCCTTGAGGCCGGTTCCCGCTTCGCGCTGATCGGCGTGCGGTACAGCACCGCCAAGGTGATGTGGATCACCGGGCTGGCCAGCCGGCTGCCGCTCTACGACACGCTGGAGGACGCCAAGCGCGCCCTCGCCTAGCTGTTGCCGCTGTGCTCCTCCACCAGCAGCTTGGCCAGGTCGGCGACCTTGATCTGGTGATGCTGGGAGATGCGGCGCAGTTCCTCGAACGCGGCCTCGGCGGAGCAGCCGCTCGACTTCATGATGATCCCCTTGGCCTGGTCGATGATCGCCCGGCCGGCCAGCGCCTCCTGCATCTGCGCGGCGTCGGTGCGTACCTGCTCGAAGTCCCACAGGTTCGCCATGGCCACACTGACCTGCTCGGCCAGCATGCCGGCCAGGGCGTGGGCGTCGTGGCCGGGCAGGACGCCGGGCCGTACCGCGTAGAGGACGACCACGAGCAGGACCGGGTCGACCCTGATGGGCAGGGCCAGCACCGAGCGCACCCCCCAGCCGACCGCCAGCCCCGCGTACTCCGGCCAGCGGGGCTCGCGCAGCAGGTCGGGAGCGCTGATCGGGCTGCCGGTGCGGCGCGCCTCGACGCTCGGGCCCACGCCGAGTTCCCGCTCGCCCTCGACGAGACTGATCAGCTCGCTGTGGGAGCTGGCGACGAGCACGCGCTCCCCCTGCCACTGCTCGGCCGAGCCGCCGGAGCAGCCGGGCACCCCCGCCGCGACCGCGTTGGTCAGCCCCCGCAGCACGCTCTCGGTCGAGTTCTCGTTGTCCAGACGCCCGAGAGTCGCAAGCTCGCGGGCCAGCACCATGGTGTCCATAACGAGTGGGAACCTTCCCTATATGGCCGTCTTAATCCCTGATGGCGTAGCGTCGGCGTCATGACGACCCCGCTCGAACGCGCCCTCGACTCGCTGACGGAGCGGGTGTCGTCCCTCCGCACGGCCAGCACCGCCTACCCCGATCAGGCGGGTGAGACACTGGACGCCGCGCTCGCCGAGCTCGACACCGCGCTCGAACTGCTCGCCGAGGCCCGCAAACACCTCCGCCAGACGCCCAAGCAGGGCGCCAAGAGCGGCGCGCAGCGTGAGCTCAAGCTGTTGCGCCAGGTGCTCAGGGTCCTCCCCGTCCCGGTGTTCGTCCTCGACGGCGGCGCGGTGATCAGGCGGATCAACGCCGAAACCTCCCGGGTGCTCGGCAGCCCCGACGGCTACCTGGTGGGGCGCGCGTTCCCGCTGCTGGTGGAGACCTCGCGCCGGGCGGCGTTCCGCTCGCATCTGACCTCCGTGCTCCAGACCGGGCAGTCTGCCACGTTCGAGACACGCCTGAGTCACCAGGGCCGCACGCACACCGTCCAGCTCGTGCTCACCAGGCTCACCCTGCCGGGCGAGCCGCAGCCGCTGGTCGCCGCCGTCGCGCTGCCCACCGAGCTCCAGATTCAGGGGTACGGCGCCGCCGCCCCCGCCGCCTCCCGCCCCGACGCCGCCCTGCTCATGGCCGCGGCCCGCCGGCAGGAACTGCTGGCCGAGATGGCCCGCATCCTGCTGGACGAGGAGAGCCTGCACCGCCCGGTCGCCCTGGCCCGCGCCGCCAGGCTGCTGGCCGCCGACTGGGCCGACTGGGTGATCGCCGACGTCGTCCGCGACGGCGTGGCCCGCCGTACCACGGTGCTCGCGCCCAAGGATGAGCCCGTCGGCGAGCTGGCCCGCCTGGTGGAACGCGCGGACCCGCTGGCCGGTCCGCTGGTGGCCCAGGTGATGGAGCAGGCGACCGGCGTCCTGCACGAGATGGTCGACGACGAGTCCGTGCTCGGCGCGCACGCCGGCGGGCCCCTGCTGACCGCGATGGGCGCCGTGTCGGTGATGTGCGTGCCGATCGGCCCGGGGGAGGGGGCGCTGACGCTGGTCAGGACTCACAACCGGGCACCGTTCACGCTCGGCGACCTCGGCCTGATGGAGCAGGTGGGCGTCCAGCTCGGGCTGGCCGTGCGCGCCCAGCGCAGCTTCCAGAGCAGCTCGCGGGCGGCGGACGCGCTCACCGCGAGCGTGGTGCCGCGCACGATCCCCGAGACGCCCGGCTTCGAGGCGGCGGCGATCTACCACCCGGGCGCCTCGGTCGGCGCCGAGTTCTACGACGTCTTCCCGGTCTCCACCGGCTGGGGCTTCGCGCTCGGCGGCGCGGCGGGCAAGGGCGAGGAGGCCGCGTCGGTCAGCGCCATGGTCAGGGGCGGGCTGCGCGTGCTCAGCGTGTGGGAGAAGGACCCCGACCAGGTGGTCAGGCGGGTCAATGAGGCCATGGTGGCGCAGGGCGGCGGCATGTTCGTGATGGCGCTGGCCGGTTTCGTGAACGGCCGCCGCCTGACCCTGTCCTCGGCGGGTCACCATCCGGCGGCGCTGGTCTCGGCCGACGGCTCGGTCCGCTTCGTCTCGGGGGGCGGGGTGCCGCTGGGCATCGCGCCGGTGGCCGAGACCGCGAGCGAGGAGCTGACGATGGCCTCGGGGCAGACGCTGGTGCTCTACTCCGACGGGCTGGTCTCCTCCAGGAACGAGCGCGGCGAGCCGTACGGGGAGGAACGGCTGGCCGACGTGCTGGGCCGGCACGCGGGCCGCCCGCCCGCGACGGTGGCCAAGGCGGTCGAGGACGACCGGCACGCCTTCTCCGGCGGCCAGGTGTGGGACGAGATCGTGATCCTGGCCTTCCGACCTGCATAGGTTTGCGATCGGGGCGAAACAGGGTAGACATAGGGGCGTAGATCGCGTGCCTAAGACGCAGGCACACCTTGAACGCGCTATCGCTGAGGTGTGCCATGAATATCGCCATTGTCGCTTCGACCACCGGCAACCAGCGGCGTCATCTTCTCGCCGCCGCCCGTGAGCTCGGACACGACCACCGGGTCACCATCTACTCCCGCCGCACCAGCGCCGAGCCCAAGCAGCGCACCCGGCTCACGCAGGGCGTCACCATTGAGCACATCGACGCCGGGCCGGCCCGTGACCTGCCCGCCGACGACGTCGTCTCCTATCTGCCCGAGTTCGGCCGCTACCTGATGCGCAGGTGGAGCGCCGAGCGGCCCGACGTCATCCACGCCCACTCCTGGACCGCGGGCCTGGCCGCCGTGGCCGGTTCCGAAGGAATGGGCGTGCCGGTGACGCAGACGCTGCACCCGTCCGGGGCCACCCATCTGAAGCTGGAGCAGGCGCTCGGCCGCCGCGCCAGCGCCGTCATCGCGGGTTCCGGCGACGAGGAGTCGGCGCTCATCCGGCTGGGCGTGCCGCGCCGCAGCATCGCGGTGATCCCCGCGGGCGTCGACGTCAGCAGGTTCCGCCGCCTGGGCGCGGTCGCCGCCCGCGGCACCCGCAAGCGCATTCTGCACGTCGGCTCGCTCACGCCCGGCATGGGCGCCCACACCGCCGTGCGCGCGCTGAGCGCGATCCCCGACGTCGAACTCGTCATCGCCGGCGGCCCCGACCCCGCCGACCTGGACACCGACCGCGAGGCGCGCCGCCTGACCGACCTGGCCGCCAACCTGGGGGTCGGCGACCGCGTACGCCTGCTGGGCCGGGTGCCGCGCGCTCAGGTGCCGCGCCTGATGCGCAGCGCCGACGCGGTGATCACGCTGCCGCGCGAGGTGCCCAGCGGCGTCGTCGCCCTGGAGGCCATGGCCTGCGGCGTCCCCGTGATCGCCTCGGCCGTCGGCGCCCACCTCGACTCGGTGGTGGACGGCGTCACCGGCTTGCTGGTCCCGCCGGACCGCCCCGCCCGTACCGCGCGGCTGGCCCGCACGCTGCTGACGGACATCACGCTGCGCACCGCCCTCGGCTACGCGGGCGCCGACCGCGTCCGCTCCCGCTACTCGTGGGAACGCATCGGCCAGGAGCTCCTGCGGGTCTATGAGGACGCTCTCGTCCGCGCATGATCACTCAGACGTACGGCGGCGCCGCCCGGAGATCCCGGCGGCGCCGCCCGCATGTTCCGGACGGGCCGAAACGCGGGCTTAACGGCCCTCTCGATGGCGATTGTCCATGTCAGGTGGGATATGGCCTGTCTAGGGCTCTCACACGTGATTTTTCCGTCGTTGACAGGCTTCGCAACTGATGTTTATTTAGGCTTGCCTTGCCTAAGTTTAGTAAGGCGAGCCTAACCTTTGGAGTGGTAAGCGTGCTGAAGGACCTCATAGGGCCGCCGCCGCTGCCCGTGACGGGCGTCAGATGGCAGGTCACCCTGGTGGATCCACAAGCGGGTGACGCCGAGATCGTCCACACGTGGATGAACGAGCCGCACGTGGCCACCGCCTGGGACCAGGCCTGGCCGCTCGAGCGCTGGAGCGCGGAACTCGGCAGGCAGCTCGGCGGCGATCACTCCCGCCCCTGCCTGGCCCACCTCGGCGGCGAGCCGGTCGCCTACCTGGAGATCTACCGGGTCGCGCGCGACCGCCTCGCCCCGCTCTACCCCCACCGCCCCGGCGACCTCGGCGTGCACGTCGCCATCGGCGCCCCGGGCAACATCGGCAGGGGCCTCGGCCGCGACCTGCTGCGTACCGTCGCCGACGGCCTGCTGGCCGCGGACGACTCCTGCACCCGCGTGGTCGCCGAGCCGAACATCCTCAACACGGCCTCCATCCGCGCCTTCACCGCCGCCGGGTTCCACCGCGCCGGCGAGGTCACGATGCCGCACAAGATCGCCGCTCTCATGGTCCGCCCGCGCGACGAGGGGGATCTCCCCACATGGTGAACTCGGTCCACGACCTGGTAGGGATCGGTTTCGGCCCCTCCAACCTGGCCCTGGCCATCGCCCTGAACGAGCCGGAGGGCGCGGGCCTCGACGCGATCTTCCTGGAGAAGCAGGAGTCCTTCGGCTGGCACCGCGGCATGCTCATCGACGGCGCCACCATGCAGGTGTCGTTCCTGAAAGACCTGGTCACGATGCGCAACCCGGCCAGCCCCCACAGCTTCGTCGGCTACCTGCACGACAAGGGCCGGCTGGCCGAGTTCATCAACCAGAAGACCATGTACCCCACCCGGCTCGAGTTCCACGACTACCTGGAGTGGGTGGCCGGCCGCTTCGAGCACGTCGCCCGCTACGGGACCGAGGTCATCACCGTCGACCCGGTCGTCCGCGACGGCGTGGCGCGCTGCCTCGACATCGTCAGCCGGGCCGACGGCGAACTGGTCACCCACCGCGCGCGCAGCGTCGCCATCGCCGCCGGGCTGCGGCCGGTCCTGCCCGAGGGCGTCATCGCCGGTGAGCGGGTCTGGCACAGCCAGGAACTGCTGAGCCGGCTGGAGGGGTTCGCCGAGCCGTACCCGCGCAGGTTCGTGGTCGTGGGGGCCGGGCAGAGCGCGGCCGAGGTCGTCGAGCACCTGCACAGCCGCTTCCCCTCCGCCGAGATCTGCGCGGTCTTCTCCCGGTACGGCTACAGCCCCGCCGACGACAGCCCCTTCGCCAACGCGATCTTCGACCCGGCGGCCGTCGACCACTTCTTCGAGGCGCCCGGCGACGTCAAGCGCATGCTGCTGGACTACCACGGCAACACGAACTACTCCGTCGTCGACCTCGACCTGCTGCAGGAGCTCTACCGGCGCATCTACCAGGAGAAGGTCGCCGGCCGCCCGCGCCTGCGGATCCTGAACATGTGCCGGGCCGCCGGGCTGGATACCCACCGCTCCGGGGTGTCGGTCGGCGTGCGGTCCCTGGTCACGGGCGAGGCCGAGACGCTGCGCGCCGACGCCGTCGTGTACGCCACCGGCTACCGGCCGACCGACCCGCTGGACCTGCTCGGCGCGGCGGGCGAGTACTGCCTGCGCGAGGAGGACGGCGGGCTCAGGGTCGGCCGCGACCACCGGGTGGAGACCGCGCCCGAGCTGCGCTGCGGCATCTACCTGCAGGGCGCGACCGAGCACACGCACGGCATCACCTCCACGCTGCTGTCGACCACGGCCGTGCGGGCGGGGGAGATCCTGCGGTCGCTGCGCGCCCACGCCCGGTCCGAGGTGGAGGAGCCGGCCCGGTGACCGGCTCGCTGCTGGACCTCATCGAGAGCCGGATCGCGGCCGCCCCCGGCACGGAGGCCGTGCGCCACGGGCCCGCCTCGCTCACCTACGCCGAGCTGGACCGGGCGGCGAGCGCGCTGGCCGCCCGGCTGGCGGCGCGCGGAGCGGGGCCGGAGCGGATCGTCGCGGTGTCGCTGCCGCGCTCGCTCGAACTCGTGGTGGCGCTGGTGGCCGTGCTGAAGACGGGCGCCGCGTATCTGCCGGTGGATCCGGAGTATCCGGCGCACCGGGTGGAGTTCATGCTCGCCGACGCCCGCCCCGTCGTGACCCTGCGCCCCTCGGACGTGGACCTCTCCGCCGTTACGGCGGCGCCCGGCGTGCGGACGGACCCGCGCAACCCCGCCTACGTGATCTACACCTCCGGCTCGACCGGGCGGCCCAAGGGCGCGGTGATCACCCACGAGGCGATCGTCAACCGGCTGCTCTGGATGCAGGACGAGTACGGGCTGAAGCCGGACGACCGCGTCCTGCAGAAGACGCCCTCCAGCTTCGACGTGTCGGTGTGGGAGTTCTTCTGGCCGCTCATCACCGGGGCCACGCTGGTCCTGGCCGATCCCGGCGGGCATCGCGATCCGGCGTACCTGGCGGCGCTCATCCGGCGCGAGCGGATCACCACGGTGCACTTCGTGCCGTCCATGCTGCGGGCGTTCCTGGCCGAGCCGGGAGCGCGGGAGTGCGTCTCGCTGCGGCGGGTCGTCTGCAGCGGCGAGGAACTGCCCGCCGACCTGGCGGCCGAGTTCCACCGGGTGCTCGGCGACCGGCTGCACAACCTGTACGGGCCGACGGAGGCGGCGGTGGACGTCACCTCGTGGGCCTGCCGCCCGGGTCAAACGGGTCCGGTGCCGATCGGGCGGCCCGTGTGGAACACCGCGATCCGCATCCTCGACCCCGGCCTGCGCCCGGCCGCGGAAGGCTCGGAAGGGGAGCTGTACATCGCCGGCGTCCAGCTGGCCCGCGGCTATCTGGGGCGTCCGGGGCTGACGGCCGAACGTTTCGTGCCCGACCCGTACGGGCCCGGCCGCATGTACCGCACCGGTGACCTGGCGCGGCTGCGGGCCGACGGCGCGATCGAGTACCTGGGACGGGCCGACGATCAGGTGAAGATCCGGGGGTTCCGGGTGGAGCCCGGCGAGATCGCCACGGTGCTGGCCGAGTGCCCGGGTGTGCGGCACGCCGCCGTGGTCGCCCGTACAGCTCCCGGTGGCGTGCAGCTGGTCGCCTATGTCGTCCCGGAGGCTGGTTTTTCGGGAAATATCGAGCTTTGGCGGGAGTTTCTGGTGGAGCGGTTGCCCGCTCACCTCGTGCCGCCGGCGTTCGTCGCCATCGCAGAGCTGCCCGTGACCGTGAACGGCAAGCTCGACCGCGCCGCCCTGCCCGAGCCCGAACGCGAGACCGGCGGCGAAGCCCCCGTCACCGCGGCCGAGCGCACGCTGGCCGGGTTGTTCGCCGAGGTACTCGGGCTGCCCGAGGTGGGCGCCGGTGACGACTTCTTCCGGCTGGGCGGGGACAGCATCCTGGCGCTGAGCCTGGTCGGCCGGGCCCGCCTGGAGAACCTGGCGCTGACGGCCGGTCAGGTGCTGGAGCTCGGCACCGTACGCGCGCTGGCCGCCGCGGCCCGCTCGGGCGTCGTCGAGGAACCTCCCGAGCACGCCCTCGGCACGGTCCCGGCCACCCCGATCATGCACAGGCTCCTGGAGCGCGGCGGGCCCATCGACGGGTTCAGCCAGTCGGTGGCGCTGCGCCTGCCCGCCGACGTGGACGAAGGCCGCCTCACCGCGGCCCTGCAGACCGTCCTCGACCACCACGACCTGCTGCGCGCCCGCCTGGTGGACGACCACCTGGAGGTACCGCCCCCCGGAACCGTCCAGGCGAGCACGATCCTGCGCCGCACGACCGGGAAAGCGGACGACGCGGCCCGGGAAGCGGACGATGTGGCCGGGGGAGCGGGCAACCCGGACGACCTGGCTGGGGAAGGGGAGGCGGCCAGGAAGCGGCTGGCGCCCCGGGAGGGCGTGATGCTCCAGGCCGTGTGGTCGCCCCAGGCGCGTGTCCTGCGCCTGGTCGCCCACCACCTGGTGATCGACGGCGTCTCCTGGCGCGTCCTGGCCGAAGACCTCGCCCGCGCCTACAGCGGCGCGAGTCTGCCCAGGTCGGGGTCCTTCCGGCGCTGGGCCACCGCCCTGCCCGAGCACGGCCGCGCGGAAGAACTGCCGCACTGGATCACGACACTGACCGGCACGGCCCCGGATGGACCCGGCACGCGCGCGAGCGCGGGGCGGCTGACGCTCACCCTGGAGGCCGATCTGGGGCGGACGGGTACCGCCGAGCTCCTGCTCACCGGCCTCGCGGCGGCGCTGTCGCGAGCCGGGGACGGCGGGGCCGTCCTGCTGGAGCTGGAGGGGCACGGGCGCGAGGACGAGCACGCCGACCTTTCGCGCACCGTCGGCTGGTTCACCAGCATGTTCCCGGTCCGGCTCGACCCGGGCCGCCCCGGCTGGGACGACTTCGTCGCGGGCGGGCCCACGGCGGGCCGTACGCTGGCGCGGGTCACCGAGCAGCTGGCCGCGGTGCCGCGCAAGGGCATCGGCTACGGCATCCTGCGCCACCTGAACCGTTCCCCCGAGCTGGACGGCCTGCCGCACCCCGCGATCTGCGTCAACTACCTGGGCCGCTTCACCGAGTCCGCCGCCGACTGGGCCATGATCACCGAGCCCGGCGCGCTGGCCGACGCCGCCGACGAGGGCCTGCGGCCCGCCCACGAGCTGACGATCGACGCCGCCGTGGTGGAGACGCCCGCGGGCCCGCGCCTGGACGCCACGTTCACCTGGGCGTCCATGGACGAGCGGGCGGTGCGCGACCTGGCGGCCGGCTGGTTCGCCGCGCTCGGCGCGCTGGCCCGTCCACAACCCCTGGTCGCCCTCGGCCAGGACGAACTTCACGACTTCGAGGAGATGCTCCGTTGAGCCGTGTCCAGGACGTCTGGCCACTGACCCCTCTGCAGGAAGGCCTGCTCTTCCACGCCCTCGGCGACGAGGCCGACCCGTACGTCGTGCACACCGCGCTCGACCTGCGCGGCCCGCTCGACGCGGCCGCACTGCGGGAGGCGGCCGAGGAGCTGGTGCGCAGGCACGACAACCTGCGCGCCGCCTTCACCCACCGCAGGAACGGCGAGCCCGTCCAGGTGATCGCCGCCACGGCCGCCGTGCCGTGGCGCGAGGTGGACCTGACCGGGCGGCCGGAGTCGGAGGCGGAGCTGGTCAGCGCCCGCGAGCGGGCCGCGCGCTTCGACCTGACCGCGCCGCCGCTGCTGCGCCTCGTCCTGCTGCGGCTGGCGCCGGAACGGCACCGCCTGCTGGTCACCAACCACCACCTGCTGCTCGACGGCTGGTCCCTGACCCTGCTGCTGCGCGAGCTCATCGACCTGTACGGCGGCGCCGAGCCACCGGCGGCCGTGCCGTACCGCGACTATCTGACCTGGCTGGCCGCGCAGGACCGGCAGGCGGCGATCGCGGCCTGGCGCGAGCACCTGGACGGCCTGCCCGGCCCCACCCACCTGGCCGGGGGCAGAAGCGGCGGAGCCGTGCGGGAGGTGGTCGCCGAGCTGCCAGCGGACCTGACCGCGCGGCTCGGCACGCTGGCCCGCGAACGCGCGAGCACGCTGAACATGGTCGCCCAGACCGCCTGGGCGCTCGTGCTGGGCACGCTGACCGGCCGCGACGACGTGGTGTTCGGCACCACCGTCTCCGGCCGCCCGCCCGAGCTGCCCGGCGTGGACCGGATGGCGGGACTGTTCATCAACACGGTGCCGGTCCGGGTCCGGCTGCGGCCGGACGCCCCGGTCGGCGACCAGCTGTCCGGCCTCAGGGCGGAGCAGGCGGCGCTGAACGGGCTGTTCCACGTGAGCCTCGCCGAGATCCAGGCGGGCGGGCTGTTCGACACGCTGCTGCTGTTCGAGAACCATCCGGTCGGCGGGCTGGGCGGCGCCAGGGGACTCGTGGTCGCGGGCGCCTCCGAGCGCGACGCGACGCACTACCCGCTGACGGTCTGCGTGCGCCCCGGCGAACGGCTGCGCGTCGAGCTGTCCTTCCGCGAGGACGCCTTCGAGCCCGCGGCGATCGAACGGATCATGGGCTACCTCGTCCAGGCCCTGACCCGGATGGCCGAGGACCCCGAGCGGCCCGTGGGCGAACTGGACGTCCTTCCCGACGCCGAACGCGCCACGATCCTCACCACCTGGGCGGGCACCCGCCCGGCCGCGCCGCCGGCGACGCTCGCGGAGGTGTTCCGCGCCCAGGCCCGCGCCACCCCCGATGCGGTCGCGGTCGTCGGCCCGGACGGTGCCGCCCTCACCTTCGCCGAGCTGGACGCCGCCGCCGACCGGCTGGCCGGAACGCTGGCCGCCCGCGGCATCGGCGCCGAGGACGTGGTCGCCCTCCAGCTGCCGCGCGGCATCGGGATGGTCGCGGCCATCCTGGGCGTCTGGCAGGCGGGCGCCGCGTACCTGCCGCTCGATCCGCGCTATCCGGCCGGCCGCCTCGCCCACATGCTGTCCGACGCCCGCCCCGCCCTGGTCCTCACCGACCCGCCGGACCTCACCGCCGCCCCCGGCCAGGCCCCGGTGGCGCCCGTCCGGCCGTGCCTGCCCGAGCATCCGGCCTACGTCATCTACACCTCCGGCTCCACCGGGACGCCCAAGGGCGTGAGCGTGCCGAACGCCGCCGTCGCCAACCTGCTGGAGTCGCACCGCGGCGACGTCATCGCCCGCGCCGAGGCGGCGGTGGGCGGGCGGCGGCTGCGGGTGGGGCACGCGGCGTCGTTCTCGTTCGACGCCTCCGTCGACCCGCTGCTGTGGATGCTGGCCGGTCACGAACTGCACGTCCTGGACGAGGAGACCTGCCAGGACCCCGAGCTGCTGGCCGCCTACACCGCGCGCGCCCGCCTCGACTACCTCGACGTCACCCCCTCCTACCTGCCGCCGCTGCTGGCCGCCGGGGTGTTCGGCGAGGGACGCCACCGGCCCGCCGTCGTGGCCGTCGGCGGCGAGGCCGTCGCCGAGCCGCTGTGGCGCCGCCTTCGCGCGACCCCCGGCCTCGTCGCCCGGGACCTCTACGGCCCGACCGAGTGCGCGGTCGACGCCTACCAGCGGCGCGAGGACGGCACCGCCGCGCCCGTCGCCGGTCACCGCGTGTACGTGCTCGACGCCCGGCTGCGGCCGGTGCCCGCCGGGGTGACGGGCGAGTTGTACGTGGCGGGCGCCGGTCTGGCCCGCGGCTACCTCGGCCGGGCCGGGCTCACCGCCGAGCGCTTCGTACCCTGCCCGTTCGGGCCGGGGGGAGCACGCATGTACCGCACGGGCGACCTGGCCCGCTGGCGGGAGGACGGCGTGCTGGAGTTCGCCGGGCGGGCCGACGACCAGGTGAAGATCCGCGGGTTCCGGGTGGAGCCGGGCGAGGTGGAGTCCGTCCTGGCCGGGCATCCCAGGCTGGCCCACGCCGTGGTGACGGTCCGGCGGGACCGGCCGGGCGAGCGCCGTCTCGTGGCCTACGCGGTGCCCGCCGGCGACGGCGTGGGCGAGCGGGAGCTGCGCGGCTACCTGGAGGCGCGGCTGCCCGCGTACATGGTGCCCGCCGCCTTCGTGGTCCTGGACGGGCTGCCGCTGCTGCCCAACGGCAAGGTGGACCGGCAGGCGCTCCCGGCGCCCGGCGCGTCCGGGACGGCGGCGGGACGCGGGCCGAGGGACGCCGTCGAGCGGCGGCTGTGCGAGCTGTTCGCCGACGTGCTCGGCCTCGATCGGGTCGGGGTCGAGGAGGACTTCTTCGCGCTCGGCGGGCACTCGCTGCTGGCCGCCCGCCTGGTCAGCAGGATCCGGGCCGAGCTGGGCGCCACGGTGCGGGTGCGCGCGGTGTTCGACGCGCCGACCGTGGCCGGGCTCGCGGGCAGGCTGGGGCCATCGGGCGAGCGTCCCGCGCCGGTCGCGCAGGATCGTCCCGAACGGCTGCCGCTGTCGCACGCCCAGCGCCGGTTGTGGTTCCAGCAGCAGCTGGAAGGCCCGTCGGCCACCTACGCCATGCCGGCGACCCTGCTGCTGGACGACCCGATCGAGACCGGCCCCATGCGCGCGGCGCTCGGGGACGTGGTGGCCAGGCACGAGGCGCTGCGCACGGTGATCGGGCAGGCGGACGGCGAGCCGTACCAGGTGGTCCTGGACTCCGCCGAGGCACGGCGGCGGCTCGTCGTGCGCGACGGGGAGGGCGACCCCGCGGCGCCCTTCGACCTGGCGGCGGACCTGCCGATCCGGGCCTGGGCGGACGGGCGGCGGCTGCTGCTGGTGCTGCACCACATCGCCGGGGACGAGTGGTCGATGCGCCCGCTTCTCGATGACCTGTCGCTGGCCTACGCGGCGCGGCTGGAGGGGGAGGAGCCGGAGTTCGCGCCGCTGCCGGTGCAGTACGCCGACTACGCGCTGTGGCAGCGGCGCTGGCTGGGCGCGGCCGACGATCCGGCCAGCCCCCTCGCCAGGCAGCTCGCCTACTGGCGGCAGGCGCTCGACGGCGCACCGGCGGCGATCGAGCTGCCGGTGAACCGTCCCTGGCCCGCGGAGATGTCGTGGCGGGGCGCGAGCGTGGACGTCCGCCTCGACGCGGACGGCCTGGACGAGCTGGCGCGGCGGGCCGGTGTGACCACGTTCATGGTGGTGCACGCGGCGGTGGCGGCGCTGCTGACCCGGCTGGGTTCGGGGACGGACATCCCGCTGGGGACGCCGGTGGCGGGCCGGTCGGATGAGGCGTTGGCTGATTTGGTCGGTTTTTTCGTAAACACGGTGGTGTTGCGCGCCGACACCGGCGGCGACCCGACCTTCCTGGAACTCCTGGAACGGGTGCGCGAGAGCGACCTGGCCGCCTTCGACCACGCCGACGTGCCGTTCGACCTGGTCGTCGAGGCCGTCAGGCCGGAACGCGCGCCGGGACGGCACCCGCTGTTCCAGGTCATGATCGCCTACCAGCACGCCGCCGAGACCACCGCCGGGGACGTCGGGCTGGACGTCGCCAAGTTCGACCTCACCTTCGCCTTCACCGAGACCGGCGACGGACTGGCCGGGCAGGTCGAGTACCGCGCCGACGTGTTCGACGCCGCCACCGCCCACGGGCTCGCCGAGCGGCTGGCGGACGTGCTGGAGCAGGTCGTGGCCGCGCCCGATCGGCCGATCGGCGAGCTCGCGGTCACGGCCATGGACTCCGCCGCGGTCCCCGCGGCCGTCCCCGGCGGCGGCGAGCCGCCGGACACCCCTCAGACGCGGACCCTCTCCCGGCTGTTCGCCGAGGTGCTCGGCGTGCCGCACGTGGCAGCGCACGACGACTTCTTTCAGCTCGGCGGCCACTCGCTGCTCGCGGTCAAGCTGGTGAGCCGGATCAGGGCGGCGCTCGGCGCCGAGGTCGCGCTGCGGGAGGTCTTCCGGCATCCGACCGCCGCCGGGCTGGCCGGTCGGCTCGTCCCGGCCCGCGACCCGGGGCCGGTGCCCGCGGTCAGGCCGGAGCGGGTGCCGCTGTCGCACGCGCAGCGCCGGTTGTGGTTCCTGCACCGGCTGGAGGGGCCGTCCGACACCTACAACATCCCGATCTCGCTCCGGCTGCGCGGGCCGCTCCGGGCCGAGGCGCTCCGTGAGGCGCTGGGCGACGTGGTGGCCAGGCACGAGGCGCTGCGCACGCTGGTCGGCGAGGAGGACGGCCTGCCGTACCAGGTGATCCTCGACGCGGAGCGGGCGCCGCTCGCGGTGCTCGACGGGGCGGGCGATCCCGGCCATGCGTTCGACCTGGCCGGCGAGCTGCCGATCCGGGCGTGGCTGCGCGCGGACGGGCCCGACGAGCACGTGCTGCTGCTGGTGCTGCACCACATCGCCGCCGACGAGTGGTCGATGGGGCCGCTGCTGGAGGACCTGTCGCTCGCCTACGCGGCGCGGCTGAAGGGAGACGAGCCGGAGTTCGCGCCCCTGCCGGTGCAGTACGCCGACTACGCGCTCTGGCAGGCGGACCGCCCCGTCGACCTGGACTTCTGGACGCGGACGCTGGCCGGGCTGCCCGACCGCGTCGAACTGCCCACCGACCGGCCGCGGGCCGACGACCACCGGGGCGGCACGGTGGAGTTCGCGGTGCCCGCCGGGGTACACGACGGGCTGACCACCCTGGCGCGGCGGGCCGGCGCCACCGCCTTCATGGTGACGCACGCCGCGGTGGCGGCGCTGCTGTCCAGACTCGGCGCCGGAACCGACATCCCGCTGGGCACGCCGGTGGCGGGCCGGTCGGACGAGGCCCTGACGGACTTGGTCGGATTCTTCGTGAACACGGTGGTGTTGCGGGCCGACCTCGACGGCGACCCCTCCTTCCTCGACCTCCTCCAGCGGGTACGGCAGGCCGACCTGGCCGCCTTCGACCACGCCGACACCCCCTTCGACCAGGTCGTCGAGGCCGTCAACGCCTCCGGCAGAGACCTGTTCGAGGTCATGGTGGCCCACCAGAGCGGCCAGGCCGCACGGCTGCGCCTGCCCGGGGTCACGGTCACCGAGGAGCCGGTCGGGCACGCGAGCGCCAAGTTCCCGCTCACCTTCGCCTTCACCGAGACGGCCGACGGCCTGGCCGGGCTGATCGAGTACCGCACCGGGCTGTTCCGCGAGGACACCGTGCGCCGCCTGGCCGGATACCTCACCAGGCTGCTCGCCCAGGTCGCCGCCGACCCCGCCACCCGGCTCGGCGACCTGGAACTCCTGTCCGACGGCGAACTGCGCGAGGTGCTGGCCACAGGGGACGGCGAGGCCGCCGACGGCCCGCCCGCCACGGTGCCCGAGCTGTTCCGCGCCCAGGCCGCCGCCACCCCGGACGCCGTCGCCGTCGTCTGCGCGGAGGAGTCGCTCACCTACGCCGAGCTCGACGCGCTCACCGACCGGCTCGCCGGCACGCTCGCCGCCCGGGGCGCGGGCCCCGAACGGGTGGTCGCGCTCGCGCTGCCGCGCGGGATCGGCCAGGTCGCCGGGGTGCTGGCCATCGCCAAGGCGGGAGCCGCGTACCTGCCGATCGACACGGCCTATCCGGCCGAGCGGATCGCCATGATGCTCCAGGACGCCGAGCCCGTGCTGGTGCTGGCCACCCCGGACAGCCTGCCCGATGGGCCGGTGCCCGTCGTCCATCCCGGTGACGACGGGTCCGGCACGCCCGTGCCGCCGCTGCCGCTCAACCCCGCGTACGTGATCTTCACCTCGGGCTCCACCGGGCGGCCCAAGGGCGTCGTCCTGGAGCACGCGGGGGTGCGGCAGCTCGTCGCCACCGCCGTCGAACGCTTCGGCGTCGGGCCCGGCAGCCGGGTGCTGCAGTTCGCCTCGATCAGCTTCGACGTGGCGTTCTGGGAGATGACCATGTCGTTGTGCACCGGCGCCACGCTGGTCATCGTGCCCGCCGAGCGGCGCGTGGCCGGGCCCGAGCTGACCGGCTACGTCAACGAGCACCGCGTCACCCACCTGGCCCTGCCGCCCGCGCTGCTGTCGGCACTGCCCCCGGACTGCCTGCTGCCCGAGGGCTCGACGCTGCTGGTCGGCACCGAGACCGTGACCCCCGAACTCGTCCGCCGCTGGACGGACCGCCACCGCCTCTTCGACGCCTACGGTCCCACCGAGGCCATGGTCAACTCCACGCTCTGGGAGGCCGCCGGAGATTTGGAGAACCTGACCAGCGTCCCCATCGGCCACCCCGACGTGGGCAAACGCGTCTACATCCTGGACGGGCGGCTGCGCCCGGTTCCCCCCGGCGTCACCGGCGAGCTGTACGTGGGCGGAGCCGGTCTCGCCCGCGGCTACCTCGACCGGCCGGGGCTGACGTCCGAGCGGTTCGTGCCCGACCCGTTCGGCAAGCCGGGCGAGCGCATGTACCGCACCGGCGACCTGGCCCGCTGGCGGCACGACGGGGCCGTGGAGTTCGGCGGACGGGCCGACGGCCAGATCAAGATCCGCGGGTTCCGCGTCGAGCCGGGCGAGGTGGAGTCGGCCCTGCTGGCCTGCCCCGGTGTGCGCGAGGCCGTCGTCGCCGCGCACGAGTACGCCCCCGGCGACACCCGCCTGGTCGCCTACGTCACCGGCGCCCAGGACGACCCGGCACAGTTGCGGGCCCACGTGGCCGGCCGGCTGCCCGCCCACATGGTCCCCGCCGCCTACGTCACGCTGCCCGCGCTCCCGCTCATGGTCAACGGCAAGGTGGACCGCAAGGCCCTGCCCGCCCCGTCCGGCGGCGCCGCCGCCGTGGCCGCGCGCGCACCGCGCACGGCCGCCGAGCGGGCGCTGTGCGAGATCTTCGCCGACCTGCTCGGGCCGGCGCGCGTGGGCATCGACGACGACTTCTTCCACCTGGGCGGCCACTCCTTGCTCGCGGTACGGCTGGCCGCCAGGATCCGCGCCCGCTTCGGCACCGAGCTGCCGCTGGGCACGCTGTTCGGCGCCTCCACACCCGCCGCGCTGGCCGCCGCGCTCCAGCACCTCGGCACCGTGGGCGCCCGCCCCGCGCTCGTCCCCGCCGCCCGGCCGTCGCCGGTGCCGTTGTCGTCGGCGCAGCGCCGGCTGTGGTTCCTGCAGCGGATGGAGGGGGCCTCGGCGGCCTACAACATTCCGATCCGGGTACGGCTGGGCGACGCCCCGGCCGCGCTGGAGGCGCTGCGGGACCTGGTGTCCCGACATGAGGTGCTGCGGACGGTGATCGGGGAGCGGGACGGCGAGCCGTACCAGGTGGTGCTGGGGGTGGAGGAGGCGCTACGGCGGTTCGCCGTGGGGGAGGCGGACCCCGGCGCGCCCTTCGACCTGGCCGCCGAGCTGCCGATCCGGGCCTCCTTGCCCACCGGCGGCGAGGTGCTGCTGGTGCTGCACCACATCGCCGCCGACGAGTGGTCGATGGGGCCGCTGCTGCGCGACCTGTCGTCGGCCTATGAGGCGCGGCTGGCCGGGCGTGAGCCGGAGTTCGCGCCGCTGCCCGTGCAGTACGCGGACTACGCGCTCTGGGAACGGCGGGCGCTCGGGGAGGACGGCGCGCTGGGCCGTGGCCTCGCGTTCTGGCGGCGGGCGCTGGACGCGATGCCGGAGGAGATCGTGCTGCCGCGCGCGCCCGGCGCCGGTGGCTCGGTGGGCTTCCGCCTCGGCGCGGACGGGCTGCGGGGGCTGGCGCGGCGGGCCGGTGTGACCACGTTCATGGTGGTGCACGCGGCGGTGGCGGCGTTGCTGGCGCGGCTGGGGTCGGGGACGGACATTCCGCTGGGGACGCCGGTGGCGGGCCGGTCGGACGAGGCGTTGGCTGATTTGGTCGGATTTTTCGTGAACACGGTGGTTTTGCGGGCCGACCTCGACGGGGATCCTTCGTTCCTGGAACTGCTGGAGCGGGTCCGGGAGAGCGACCTGGCCGCCTTCGACCATGCCGACGTGCCGTTCGACCTGGTCGTCGAGGCCGTCAACCCGGAACGCGCGCCGGGACGGCACCCGCTCTTCCAGGTCATGATCGCCTACCAGCACGCCCTGGAGACCGCGCTCGCCGTGGAGGAGCCGGACACCGGGCAGGAGGCCAAGTTCGACCTCGCCTTCGCCTTCACCGAGACGGCCGAGGCGCTCGACGTGCTGGTCGAGTACCGGGAAGGACTGCCCGGCGACGCCCTGGCCGCGGCGCTGGCCGCGCTGCTGGAACAGGTGGCCGCCGAACCCGGCCTGCGCCTGGCCGAACTGGACCTCCCCCCGGGCGAGCCGGGCCTGTCGTCGCGTGGCTCCGCCTCCCGGGCGCGGGCCGTGGCCGTCCGCCGTGCGGCCACGGCACTGCGCCGGGAACCGCGGGGACCGGTCGAGACCCGGATGGCGGAGATCTTCGCCGACGTGCTCGCCGTGCCCGAGGTGGGCGCGCTGGACGACTTCTTCCACCTGGGCGGCCACTCCCTGCTGGCCGTACGCCTGGCCGGGCGCGTCGCCGCCGAGTTCGGCACCGCCACCACGGTCAGGACGGTCTTCGAGGCTCCCACGGTCGCGGCCCTGGCCCGGCACGCGTCCGGCGCCGGTCAGGACGACGGCAGGCCGCCGCTGGTCCGGGCGGAACGACCGGACGTCGTCCCGTTGTCGGCCGCGCAGCGGCGGCTGTGGTTCCTGCAGCAGCTGGAAGGCGCCACGGCCACCTACAACGTGCCGTTCGCGGTCCGGGTACGCGGGCCGCTGGACCACGACGTCCTGCGGGCGGCGCTCGGGGACGTGGTGGCCAGGCACGAGGCGCTCCGGACGCTGATCGGGGAGCGGGACGGCGAGCCGTACCAGCTGATCCTGGACTCCGGCGAGGCACGGCGGCGGCTGGTCGTGCGCGACGGGGAGGGCGAGCCAGAGCTGCCCTTCGACCTGGCGGCCGAGCTGCCGATCCGGGTGTGGGCGCGGGCGGTGGGCGGCGACGAGCACGAACTGCTGCTGGTGCTGCACCACATCGCCAGCGACGAGTGGTCCGTCGGCCCGCTGTGGGCGGATCTGTCCGCCGCCTACGCCGCCCGGCTGCGGGGACGGGCGCCGGACACCGAGCCGCTCGTCGCGCAGTACGCCGATTACACGCTGTGGCAGCGCGACCTGCTCGGCGACGAGGAGGCCCCCACCGAGCTCGCCGCGCGGCAGCTCGCCTTCTGGCGGGCCGCGCTCGACGGGGCCCCGGACCGCCTGCCGTTGCCCTGCGACCTGCCGCGCCCGCCCGTCGCCTCGCCGGAAGGGGGCTCGGTCGCCTTCGGCGTCGACGCCGACGGCCTGCTCGGGCTGGCGCGGGGGAGCGGGGTGACGCCGTTCATGGTGGTGCACGCGGCGGTGGCGGCGTTGCTGACCCGGCTGGGTTCGGGGACGGACATCCCGCTGGGGACGCCGGTGGCGGGCCGGTCGGACGAGGCGTTGGCTGATTTGGTCGGATTTTTCGTGAACACGGTGGTGTTGCGGGCCGACACCGGCGGCGACCCGACCTTCCTGGAACTCCTGGAACGGGTGCGCGAGACCGACCTCGCCGCGCTGGAGCACGCCGACCTCCCCTTCGACCGGGTCGTCCGCGAAACCGCGCCGGCCAGGACGCTCGCCTGGCACCCGCTCTTCCAGGTCATGATCGCCCACCACGCGGCACAGCCGCCGCTCGAACCCCTGCCCGGCCTGGACGTCGAGCCCATCGGCGCGGGGACGGGCACGGCCAAGTTCGACCTGGCCGTCGCCGTGGGGGAGGACGGCTCCGGGGCGATCGAGTACCGGACCGACCTGTTCACCCGGCGGCGCGCCGAGGAACTCGCCGACGCCCTGGCCGCCCTGCTGGCCAGTGCCGCCGCCGACCCGGCCGCCCGCCTGTCGGCCCTCCTGCCCGACCCGCCCCCCTTCACCCGCCCGGACGCCTCCACTCCCGGCGAGCACCCGCCCGCCGTCGCCCGCCCGGACGCGCTCGCGTCCGCCGTCGCCCGTCCGGACGTCATCGCGTCCGGCGGGCACGATCCGGCCGTGGCGGAACGGCTGGCCGAACTGTTCGCGGAGTCACTCCACGGAGCCGGCGGCGCCCTTCCGGAGCACGAGGCGAACTTCTTCGAGCTCGGCGGCCACTCGCTGCTGGCAGCCAAGCTCGTCAACCGGATCCGCGCGGAACTCGGCGCCCCCGTCACGATCCGGGACCTGTTCGAGGCCCCCACCCCGGCCGGCCTGGCCGCCAGGCTCGGCGCTCCCGGACCCCGCGAGGGCGGGGCGCTCGACGGGCTGCTGCCGATCCGGACGGGCGGGGACGGGCCGCCGCTGTTCTGCGTGCATCCGCTGTTCGGGCTGGCCTGGTGCTTCATGGGGCTGGCCGGGCTCATGGACGGTCCCGTCTACGGGGTGCAGGCACGCGGGCCGGCGGGGCCGTACCCGCTGCCTGGGACGCTTGAGGCCATGGCGGCCGACTACGTCGAGCGGATCCGCGAGGTCCAGCCCAGCGGCCCCTACCGCCTGATGGGCTGGTCGTTCGGCGGGGTGGTCGCCCACGCGATGGCCGCCGAGCTGGTACGGCGCGGCGAGCGCGTCGACCTCCTCGCCATGCTCGACTCCTACCCGCTGAGCCCTGGCGAAGAGCCGGAGACCGGCGACAATGAGCAGGACGCGCTGCGCTTCCTGCTGCGCCTGGCCGGACTGCCCGAGCCCGACCGGCCCGTCGACCGGCGCGAGGTCGTCGCCACGCTCAGGAGGCGGGGCGGCCTGCTGGCGGAGCTGGACGAGGCCACGGTCGGCGCCATGATCGACGTCGCGGTGAACGCGGAGAACCTCATCCGGCCGGGCGCGCACCCGGTGTTCGAGGGTGACCTGCTGTTCGTCACCGCGACCGCCGACAAGGCCGGTACCACGCTGGACGCCGCCCGCTGGCGCCCCTTCGTCACCGGCGCCATCGACGAGCACGAGATCGACTGCGAGCACTACGAACTGGCCGACCCGGGGCCACTGGCCCGGATCGCCGCGATCATGAAGGAGAGACCGCGATGACCAACCCGTTCGAGGACGCCGACGGCGTGTACGTGGTCCTCGTCAACGACGAGAACCAGCACGCCCTGTGGCCGCAGCGCCTGCCCGCCCCCGCCGGGTGGACCCAGGCGTACGGCCCGGCGGGCCGCGACGCCTGCCTGGAGTACGTGGAGGAGACCTGGACGGACATGCGCCCGGCCAGCCTCATCCGCGCCATGGATTGACGTACCCGTCTGCCATCCTGTCCCGGTCGTTGAACGGAGAAAGGATGGCGGATGAGTGCTGACTGGTCGGGCATGGGAGGGGACGCCTGGAGCGACCTGGGCACGGTTCGCGCCAGATTGGCGGCGGGTGCGTCTCCGGACGCCGATGCCCGCCACGGCCGGACGGCGCTGTGGATCGCGGCCGAGGCGGGATCACCCGAGGTGGTCGCCGAACTGGCCGCCCGCTCCGCCGACGTGGACGCCGAGGTCGACGGCAGGACCGCGCTGTGGTGCGCGGTCTACGCCGGCCGCGCCGACAACGCCCGTGCCCTCGCCGAGGCCGGGGCGAACCCGTGGCGGCCGATGATGAACGGCTGGCCGCCCGGCCGCCTCGCGCTGGCCGGTCCCACCCCCGGTCTGTTCCCCAGGCCGGACGGCGAGCCGGGCCTCACCGACGAGGAGAGCGCCTTCGTCTCCCGGGCGGGAAGCGTGGTCGCCGCCCTGGCGGATTTCAAGGACGACGGGCACAGCATCGCGTGCATGGCCGGGATCGACGCGGCGGAAGCAATGCGCAGGCTGGATGCCACGCCCGCCACCGAGGAGGAGATCGAGGAGATCTTCGAGGACCCCTTCGACGACATGGAGGAAAGCCTCAGGTTCGTCGGCGTGACCGACGTGCCGGGCGGCTGCGTCGTGGCCCAGCCCTGGGGGTACGCACCCTTCACGACCGGTGTCCAGAAGGCCCTGTCGGCGGGCACAAGCTGCTATGGCCTCTACTCCAACCCCGCGAGCGGCAACCAGGGCAGCGCCGCCGTCGACGGCGCCGTCGTCGAATGGGACACGCACCCGGGCGGCGGCCAGGTCGAGGAGTCGGAGCCGGCGGAGACGATCCTGCTGAAGTACCTGCTCCAGGGCCACGCGGAAGCCGAGACCTTCGCCCGCGCGGGCCTGTTGCCGCCCGACTCGCGCGCGATCACCGTCGAGCCCGATCTGTGGCTGAAGCTGCCCGACGGCGACCTCTGGGCCTGATGTCAGCCGGCGGGCAGTGGGCGGGCGCGGCGTAGGGAGGGGGTGGCCACGGCCAGCGTGGCCACCCCGGCCACGCAGGCCAGCCCGCCGATCACCGCCGCGCCGCCCGGCGGCGCGAGGCGGGCCAGGCCGCCGGCGACCACGTTGCCCAGGGCCGGGCCGACGGTCGCCTCGGTCAGCCACAGGCTCGACACCCGCCCGAGCAGCCGGTCGGGCGTGCGTGACTGGATGAGCGCCCCGGCCAGCACCTCGGAGACCACCTGCCCGACCCCGGACAGCGCGAGGAACGCCAGCGCCCACGGCAGGCTCACCGGCAGCCACGCGCTGGCGCCGAACCCGGCCACCGCCAGCCCCCACAGCGCCACCGCGCCGATCAGCACCCGCCCGGGACGGCGTACCCGGCCGATCCAGCCGCTGGCCAGCGCCGCGAGCAGCGCTCCCGCCGCGGGGGCGCTGTAGAGCAGCCCGGCCGTGGCCGCGTCGCCGCCGTAGTGTGCCGCAACGAACGCGGGAAACAGCGCGTACGGCGTGGCCATCAGCGTCCCGCTGAGATCGAGCAGGATCACCCCGGCGATCACCGGGTCGCGCCGGGCGAAGCGCACCCCTTCCGCGATCGACCGCAGCGGATGGGCGTTCCCGCCCCCGCCGGGCCGCAGCGGGCGCAGCATCCACAGCAGCACGGTCGTCACGACGGTGGTGGCGCAGGTGAGCGTGTAGCAGGCGCCGAACCCCGGCCCGGCGACAAGCAGCCCGCCCAATGACGGCCCGGCGATGGTCCCGACCTGCGTGGTGATGGAGGTGAGCGCCTCGGCGGCGGCGAGCTTGTCCCGGCCGACGAGCGCGGGCACGGCGGCCATGAGGGCGGTCTCGCTGAGCCCGTCGGCCAGCCCGATCAGCCCGGCGCTCAGGTAGATCACCCCGAGCCGCGGCTCGGGCAGGAAGGCGTTGACCGCGAGCACCGCGAACCCCGCCGCCGCCCCCGCCCGCGACCCCACGATGAGCAGCCGCCGGTCCATCCGGTCGGCGAGCACGCCTCCGGCGAGCGTGCCGGCGAGCAACGGCCCGCCCAGCGACAGGCTGATCAGGCTGACGTGGAGTGACGAACCGGTCATCGCGTACACCTGCATGGCCAGCGCCACACCGGTCACACCGATGCCGAGGAGGGAGACCATCCGGGCGGCGAAGACATAGCGGAAGTCGCGGCCGGTCCGCAGCGGAGTGATGTCGATGACCACGTGTCCCAGGCGCACGAGTCTCCCCAGACGGTCAAGATGACGTTAGATTACCCTAAAAAAGGGAAGCCTTACCTAACTTCTGAGAAGGGTAGTTTCATGGCATCCGGCATCACTCGTCGTCAGGCCCTCCGCGGCGGTTCCCTCCTCACGCTCGGAGCCCTCGCCGCCGCGTGCGGCACCGCCGACCCCGGCGGCGCGCCGGCCGCGCCCGCCGGCGCGGCGTCCAAGGCGGCGAGTACGGCGGGGCCATGGTCGTTCACCGACGACCGGGGCAAGAAGGCGGAGGCGCCCGCCGCCCCCAAGCGGATCGTCGCCTACGTGGGCGCGGCCGCCGCGCTGTGGGACTTCGGCGTCCCGTCGGTCGGCCTGTTCGGCTCCACCACGCTCAAGAACGGCTCCAAGGACCCGCTCGCCGGGGACGTCGACCTGGCCAAGGCGACCTCGATCGGTACCGGCTACGGCGAGTTCAACGTGGAGAAGTACGCCTCGCTCCAGCCCGAGCTGCTGGTGACCACCAAGTTCAAGGACCTGGTCTGGTACGTGCCGGAGAAGCAGATGGGCGACATCGAGGCGCTGGCCCCGCTGGTCGCGATCGAGACCGTCAAGGGCACCGACCTGAAGAAGGTCCTGGCCCGCTTCGAGGAACTCGCCGTCTCGCTGGGCGCCGACCCCGCCGCGCCCGCCGTCGCCCAGGGCAAGAAGGCCTTCGACGAGGCCTCGGAGAGGGTGGCCAAGACCGCGGAGAAGGGGCTGAAGGTCCTCGCGGTCGCCGGCGGCCCCGACCAGTTCTGGGTGGCCAGGGCCGGGGCCGGCGGCTACACCGACCTCACCTACCTGGCCTCCCTCGGCCTCGCGATGGAGAAGGGCGCCGGCGACGACCCGCTGTACGAGACGCTGAGCTGGGAGCAGGCGGCCAAGTACGAGGCCGACGTCGTCCTCTACGACGCGCGCAGCCAGTGGCTGACGCTGGAGGACATGAAGAAGAAGGCCACCTTCGCCGAGATCCCGGCGGTCAAGGCCGGCCAGGTGATCCCCTGGGTGGTGGAGACCCCCTACAGCTACCAGCGCCAGGCCGCCTGGCTGGACAAGCTGAACGAGCAGCTGTCGGCGTTCAAACCCCTGTGACCTCAGGCGGGCGCGGGGCGGCCCAGCTGTGAAGCCTCAGGTGCTGCGGCCGCGGCCCAGTTGTGAAGCCTCAGGTGGTGCGGCGGCGGCCCAGCATCCAGAGCAGGTAGCCGCCGCCGATCGCGCCCGTGACCACCCCGGTCGGCAGCTGGGCCTGGCCGAACAGCCGCTGGGCGGCCAGGTCGCTGACCACCATCAGCAGCGCCCCCATCGCCGCGCTCGCCCAGATCGGCGGCCCCGCCACCCCGGTCAGCCGCCGGGCCAGCTGCGGCGCGGTCAGCGCCACGAACAGGATCGGCCCGGCCGTCGCGATGGCCACGCAGGTCAGCGCGCTCGCGCAGGCCAGCGCCGCCAGCCGGGCCCGCTCGGCGCGCACGCCCAGCCCGACGGCGACCTCGTCGCCCATCTCCAGCAGCCGCAGCCGCGAGGACATGGCGGCCAGCACCGGCAGCAGAACCCCGCACGCGATCCAGATCGCCGCCACGTGGCCCCAGCGGCTCCCGGCGACGCTGCCGACCAGCCAGGTGGCCGCCTGGTTGGCCGACCAGAGATCGGCCCGGGTGATGAGGTAGGCGTTGACCGCGCCGAGCATCGCCGCCACGCACACCCCCACCAGGACGAACCGGGCGCCGCGCAGCCCGCCGCGGAAGGCCAGCAGGTAGACCGCCACCAGCGCGAGCGCCCCGCCTGCGACCGCGGAACCGGCGATCGCCGCCGAGCCGCCGCCGAACACCAGGATGCCGAGCAGCGCGCCCGTCGCGGCCCCCCGGTCCAGGCCGATGATGTCCGGGCTGCCCAGCGCGTTGCGGGTCAGCGTCTGCAGAACGGCCCCGCCCACCGCCAGCGCCGCCCCGACCCCGAGCGCCACCAGCAACCGGGGCAGCCGCAGCCGCATCACCACGAACTGACCGGCCGCGCCGCCGTCGCCGGTCAGCGCCGCGATGACCTGCGCGGGTGAGAGCGGGTAGTCGCCGCTGCCCAGGCTGACCACGCCGACCGCGAGCGTGACCACGACCAGCGCGCAGGTCACCACGGCCGCGCGCAGCGACAGCCGATACGACCAGCCGCCCGCGCGCAGCCTGAACCGTTTGACCGGGCGTTCCGTCAGGGTCCTGGTCACAGCTCGCCCACCCGCCTCCTGCCGCGCAGCAGCGCGATCAGCACCGGGGCGCCGGCGAACGCCGTGATGATCCCGACCTCCAGCTCGGCCGGCCGTACGATGATCCGGCCGAGGACGTCGCAGGCCAGCAGCAGCGACGGCGCGATCACCATCGAGTACGGCAGCAGCCACCGCTGGTCGGGACCGATCAGCGCGCGCACGATGTGCGGCACCGCCAGCCCGAGGAAGAAGATCGGGCCCACCGCGGCGGTCGCGGCCCCGCACAGCAGCGTCACGGCGGTCACGGCCAGCAGGCGCGCCCGCCCGACGTGGACGCCGAGCGCGCGGGCCGCGTCCTCGCCCAGCGCCAGCGCGTTGAGCGCGGGCCCGAGCGCCAGCGCGAACACCGCCCCCGCCACCAGGAACATCCAGATCTGGCCCAGGGCGGCGGAGTCGACCGCGGCCAGCGAGCCCACCGACCAGAACCGGTAGCGGTGCAGCGTGTCGGAGTCGAGCAGCAGCACCGCCCAGACGATCGACAGGAGCGCGGCGTCGGCGGCGGTGCCGACCAGGGCCAGGCGGATCGGGGTGGCGCCGCCGTACCCGCGCGAACCCAGCGTGTACACCAGCACCGTGGCGCCCGCGGCGCCCGCGAAGGCGAACCACACCGAACCCCGCAGGTCGGTCAGCCCGAAGACGGCGAAGGCGAGCGCCACGCCCGTGGCGGCGCCCGCGTTGACGCCGAGGATGCCCGGGTCGGCCAGCGGGTTGCGGGTCAGCGACTGCATGATCGCGCCGGCCAGGCCGAGCGCCGCCCCCACCCCCAGGCCCACGAGCGTGCGCGGCACCCGCAACTCCCAGATCGCGGTCACCCCCTCCGCGCCCTCGCGGCGCAGCAGCGCGTCGAGGAGGGCGGAGGGGGACAGTTCGGCCGAGCCCAGCGCGATGCTCGCCGCGCAGACGGCCGCCAGCACCGCCAGGGCGAGGGTGAGGTTGCGCGCGTGGGCGGTGCGGCCTTTCCGGACGGTGAGGGACGTCACGTCACCTTAGGTTAGCCAAGCCTTATCCCAATGGCGAGGGATCCGACAGGTGCGCCGCCTTGAGGCCGAGATGGACGACCAGGCGGTCGTCCCCGTCGTCCAGGTCGCGGTTGAGGGCGCGCTCGGCCTTGCCGAGCCGGTAGTAGAGCGTCTGGCGGTGCACGCCCAGCTCCGCCGCCGCCTTCTGGGCGTGCCCGCCCAGATCGAGGTACGTCTCGACCGTGCGGGCCAGCTCCCCGTCGAGCCCCGCCACCTCCGCGGCCAGCTCCCGCAGGTCGGCCCGGCCCAGGCGGGCCAGCAGCCGGTGCACGCCCAGGTCCTCCCAGCGGGCGACCGGGGCGAAGCGGGTGAAGTGCTCGGCGATGCGCAGCGCCTGCTGGGCCTCCCGCCAGCTCTGCCAGGCGTCGGCCGGGTCCTGCCGGGGGGCTCCGATGCCGGCGGCGGTGCCGTACACACTCTGGAGGGTGTGCGCGACCTCGGCGGCCAGGTGCGCGGGGGACAGCAGCGCCACCGGCGAGCCCGCGAGGGCGAGCACGCCGCGCGGCAGGGTCCAGAGGGCGGCCACGCGGTCGGGCGACTCCCTGACGGCGAGCGCGGCCACCGGGCCCGGCATTCCGGTGGAGGCGGTGGCGCGTTCCTCGGGGTCGGCCGAGAGCAGGGCGCGCAGCCCGCGCCCGGCGTCCTGGCGGCTGCGCGCCTCGTGCGCCAGCGCGCTCGCGGCCCGTGCGACCAGGCCCCCTGCGCGGGCGAGCACCTCGTCGGACAGGGCGCCGGAGTCGAGCAGCCAGAGGTAGCCGTAGGTCACCTCGCGATGGCGCAGCGGCCAGCAGATGCGCGCCTTCAGGTCGTGGTCGGCGGGGATGCGGACGGGGCCGTGCGCCTTGGCGATGCCGAAGCGCTCGAAGTAGTCGCGCACCTCGCCCGTGGCGCGGCGGCGCAGGATCGACTCCTGGCGGACCGCGTCGATCTCCCCGTGCTGCGCGTTGTAGGCCAGCAGGCGGAACGAGCGGTCCTCCAGCGTCGCGGAAGCCCCGAGAACGCGGGCTATCTCGTCGACGGTCTCCTGGAGATCGGCGGTGTTGTGCATTTGTATGACAGCCTGCCACATCCCGCGTTACGGACGTCGATGGCTGTGGTCTGAACAGGAGTTTTAGGCTGGATGCATGCTCGGTCAACTGCTACTCGCCACGTCACGGAGCAGGCTCGTACGCCGCTCCGTGTCCGGCTTCCCGCTCACCCGCAAGGTGGTCGACCGTTTCGTCGCAGGCGAGAGCGCCCACGAGGCGCGCGCGGCGATCGAGCGGCTGGTCGGCGGCGGACTGACCGTCACCGTCGACCACCTCGGCGAGGAGACCCACGACGCGGGCGCCGCCGCGGCCACCGCCGAGGCCTACGTGACGCTGCTGGACACGCTGCGCCCGCTGGAGCTCGGCGAGCGCGCGGAGGTGTCGGTCAAGCTGTCGGCCGTCGGTCAGGAGCTCTCCGACGACCTGGCCCTGGAGCACGTGCGCGACATCTGCGCCGCCGCGGCCGCCAACGGCTCGGCCGTGACGCTCGACATGGAGGATCACACCACCGTCGACTCGACGCTGGGCATCCTGCGCAAGCTGCGCGAGGAGTACCCGTCGACCGGTGTCGCGATCCAGGCCTATCTGTTCCGCAGTGAGGACGACCTGCGCGAGCTCTCCGCCGAGGGCTCGCGGGTACGGCTGGTCAAGGGCGCCTACAACGAGCCCGCCTCGGTCGCCCACCAGGGCAAGGCCGAGGTGGACAAGGCGTACGTGCGATGCCTGCGGATCCTCATGGCGGGGAAGGGATACCCCATGGTGGCGACGCACGACGACCGCCTGATCTCCATCACCGAGCTGCTGGCCGACCGCTTCGGCCGCGCCATAGGTGACTACGAGTACCAGATGCTCTACGGGATCAGGACCGACAGGCAGGAGGCCCTGGCCGGAGCGGGCCACACGGTCCGCGTCTACGTGCCCTACGGCGACGACTGGTACGGCTACTTCATGCGCCGTCTCGCCGAACGCCCCGCCAACGTCGCCTTCTTCCTTCGTGCCCTTGGAGGCAAGTAAATGGACGCCATCAGCAACGTTCCCGCTCCGGCCAACGAGCCGGTGTTCGGCTACGCCCCGGGCAGCGCCGAGCGCACCGCCCTGGAGAACCGGATCAAGGAGCTGGCCGGCAGCTCCATCGACCTGCCCATGACCATCGACGGGAAGTCCCGCATGGGCGGCGGCGCGCCGATCGACGTGGTGCAGCCGCACAACAAGGCCTCCGTCCTGGGGCGTATCAACGACGCTACGGCCCAGGACGTGAAGGACGCGGTGGACGCGGCGCTGCGCGCCGCTCCCGCGTGGCGGGCGCTGTCGTTCGACGAGCGGGCGGCGGTCTTCCTCAAGGCGGCCGACCTGCTGGCCGGGCCGTGGCGGGCGACGCTGAACGCCGCGACCGTGCTCGGGCAGTCGAAGTCGGCGCAGCAGGCGGAGATCGACGCGGCCTGTGAGCTGATCGACTTCCTGCGCTTCAACGTGGCCTACGCCCGGCAGCTCTACGCCGACCAGCCCGTCTCCTCGCCCGGCGTCTGGAACCGGATGGAGTACCGGCCGCTGGAGGGCTTCGTTCTGGCGATCACGCCGTTCAACTTCACCGCCATCGCCGGAAATTTGCCGACTTCTGCCGCTTTGATGGGCAATGTTGTTGTCTGGAAGCCGTCGCCCACGCAGCAGTTCGCCGCGCACTTCACGATGAAGCTGCTGGAGGAGGCCGGTCTCCCGCCGGGCGTCATCAACCTCGTCACCGGCAACGGCGCCGCCGTCTCCGAGGCCGCCCTGACCCACCCCGCGCTCGCCGGCATCCACTTCACCGGCTCCACCGCGACCTTCCAGCACCTGTGGGCGACCGTCGGCGCCAACATCACCGGCTACCACGGCTACCCGCGCCTGGTCGGCGAGACCGGCGGCAAGGACTTCGTCCTGGCCCACCCCTCCGCCGATCCCGCCGTGCTCACCACCGCGCTGATCCGCGGCGCGTTCGAGTACCAGGGCCAGAAGTGCTCGGCCGCCTCGCGCACCTACATCCCGCGCTCGGTCTGGAACCGCATCAAGGACGACCTGGTGGGCACCGCCGAGTCGCTGACCGTGGGCGACGTGGCCGCCGACCTGTCGACGTTCATGGGCGCCGTCATCGACGAGCGCGCCTTCGCCAAGCACAAGGCGGCGATCGACCGGGCCCGCTCCTCGGCCGGGATCGAGCTGCTGACCGGCTCCTACGACGACTCCACCGGCTACTTCGTGAAGCCGACCATCCTGCTGTCGGACGACCCGGCGGACGAGATCTTCGTCAAGGAGTACTTCGGCCCGATCCTCGGCGTCCACGTCTACGACGACGCCGCGTACGACACCGTCCTCGGCCAGATGGAGTCGGTCTCGCCGTACGCGCTGACCGGCTCGATCATCGCCCAGGACCGCTACGCCGTCGCTACGGCCAGCGAGAAGCTCCGCTTCGCCGCCGGGAACTTCTACGTCAACGACAAGCCCACCGGCGCGGTCGTCGGGCAGCAGCCCTTCGGCGGCGCCCGCGCCTCGGGCACCAACGACAAGGCCGGCTCGATCTTCAACCTGATCCGCTGGGTGAACGCCCGCACGATCAAGGAGACCTTCGTCCCGCCGGTCGACCACCGCTATCCCCACATGGGCTGACCTGCCGGCCCATCGACGTACGCCCCCGGTTCCTGTGCTGCTCCGGGGGCGTACGCCGTTCTAGGCCTGGGACGCCTTCCTGTACCACTCGTGCAGCGGGGCCGGGTCCTCGGGCGGGGGCCAGCCGTTGACGATCGAGAGCAGCTGAAGATAGCGGTTCCAGCGCGGGTCGGCGGTCGCCTCCAGGTGCGGGACGGGTGCCGCCACCAGCGCCTTGGCCTCCGGCGAGGACGGGTCGATTCCGGCCGCCATGGCCTGCCGTACCCGGGAGCGGATGATCGCGACCGGATCGGGGCGCGGCACGGACGCGCCCGCCGGGTAGTGCTCGGCCAGCAGGCGCACCGCGGCGCGGAAGCCGGCGTCCTGGGTGAGCTCGGCCAGTTCCACCCAGGCTTCGACCTGTTCGACCTCGGGGTCGTCCGGGAGTTCCGGCGTGAGCGAGCACCGGACGCCGGCGTGGACGCCGGTGAGCGTCGCGTCGAGGAAGTCGTCGATCAGCCGGCGCCGCTCGTCCTCGGAAAGTCTGGCAAGTTTGTGCATGATGTCCGTCTCCTCAGGGGTGGATCCACGCCTGGCGACCGCTGTCAGCACCGCGCGCCGCAGCCGAAGCGTGCGCATCTGGACCTCCAGCGCCTCGGCGTGCGCGGCGGCGACCTCGGGCAGCGACAGCTCCCTGTCCACGACCTTGCGGATCGTGGCCAGGTCAAGGCCGAGTTCGCGCAGCGTTCGCACGAGGTCCAGGCGGGCGAGGGCGTCGAGGTCGTAGAGCCGGTAACCGGAGTGGCTGCGTCCGGACGGCGGCACGATCCCCTTGTCGGAGTAGAACCGCACGGTCTTGACCGTCAGCCCGGTACGGCGCGCGAGGTCGCCGATCGTGTAGCCGTCCATGCCGCTCACTCTCGCGCCTCCCCTTGGTGGAGACTCAAGTTACCCTCGCCGCTATGACGAAAGTCCTGATCACCGGCATGTCCGGCACCGGCAAGTCCGCCGCCCTGCGACTGCTGGGCGAACGCGGCCACCGTACGGTCGACACCGACTACGGCCCGTGGAACCACTGGGTGACCGGCGAGGACGGCGAGCGCGAGTGGGTGTGGCGCGAGGACGCCATCGCGGACCTGCTGGCCGGGCACCGCGAGGGCGCCCTTTTCGTGTCGGGCTGCACCTCCAACCAGGTCACTTTTTACCCGGACTTTGACCACATCGTCCTGTTGAGCGCGCCCGCTGACGTCATTCTGGCCCGCGTCGCCGCGCGGACGGACAACCCGTACGGCAGGCGTCCCGGGGAACGCCAGGAGATCCTGGACAACCTGGCCATGATCGAACCCCTCCTCCGCGGCGGCGCCACGCTGGAGATCGACACCCGGGCACCGCTCGACGAGGTCGTCGGACGGCTGGAGGCCCTCGCCCGGTGAAGTAAAGAAAACTAGACATGATGTCGAGTTTGCTTTACCTTGGCGGCATGACGATGAAGGCGATCACCCAGGACCGCTACGGCGGCGCCGGCGTCCTGGGCATGACGGAGCTGCCCCGCCCGGTGCCCGGCGACGGGGAGGTGCTGGTACGGGTCAGGGCGGCCGGGGTCGACGCCGGGGTCGTTCACCTCATGAAGGGCGAGCCGTATCTCATCAGGCCGATGCTCGGGCTGCGCGCGCCCAGGAACAAGGTGCGCGGCAGCGACCTCGCGGGCGTCGTCGAGGCGGTGGGCGCGGGGGTGAGCGCGTTCCGGGCCGGTGACGCGGTGTTCGGCGTCTGCGACGCGGCCTTCGCCGAGTACGCCGTCGCCCGGCAGGACAAGCTCGCCGCGAAGCCCGGCGAGGTGGGGTTCGAGGAGGCGGCCGCCCTTCCGTCGTCCGGGGTCACGGCGCTGCAGGCGGTGCGCGGGCGGGTCACACCCGGGCAGAAGGCGCTGGTCATCGGCGCCGGAGGCGGGGTCGGGAGTTTCGCGGTCCAGCTCGCCAAGGACCTGGGGGCGGAGGTCACCGGGGTGTGCGGGGCGGACAAGGCCGAACTGGTGCGGTCGCTGGGGGCCGGGCACGTCATCGACTACACCCGTCAGGACGTCACCGCCGGCTCGCTCCGCTACGACCTCATCGTGGACACGGCGGGCAATCGGCCGCTGTCGCGGCTGCGTCGGGTCCTCGCGCCGCGGGGTCACCTCGTCATCGTCGGCGGGGAGGGTGGCGGGCGGTGGCTGAGCGGTCTGCAGCGGCAGTTGCGGGCGGCGCTGCTGAACCCGGTCACCGGGCAGACCCTCCATGCCCTGTTCGCCGTCACCCGGGCCGAGGATCTGCGGGAGCTGGCCTCGCTGGCCGCCTCCGGACGGGTCAGGCCGGTGGTCAGCCGCACGTACCCGCTGGAGGAGGCAGCCCTGGCGGTCACGGAGGTGGCGGGCGGGCACGGGCGGGGCAAGATCGTCGTGACCATCGGCGCCGCCTGACCAGCGCGGCCCCGGTAACCTTCCTGGCGGAACCCCCTTTCCCGCTGAGGAGAAACACCCGCCCATGGGCGCCAACCACTCCCACGGCCCCGCCGTACCCCCGTCGAAGAGAGCCGTGCTGGCGGCGCTCGCCGTGCTGGTTCCGCTGGCGGTCGCGACCGTCGCCGCGCTCGTGTGGTTGTGGCCCTCACCTCCCGAGGCGCCCGCCTCGCCGGAAAGCGGCCTGGCCCGCTACACCGCCACCATCCAGGCCGTCACCCTGACCCCGTGCCCCGAGGAGCCGCCGGTCGACGGTGGTCAGAAACTCCCCCCGCCGGACCCCGCCACCTGCGGCGACGCCGTGGTCAAGCTCACCAGCGGCCCCAATCCCGGCAAGGAGGCCAAGCTCCAGCTGCCCAGCGGGCCGGGTGCGCAGATCTTCCATGCCGGTGACGACGTCATCGTGGTCTACGCGCCCGAGCCCACGCTCGACGTGTCGCCGTACCGCCTGTCCGACCACGACCGTTCGACGCCGCTGTGGTTGTTCGGCGCCGCGTTCGCGCTGGCCGTCGTGGCGTTCGGCCGGTGGCGGGGACTGAGCGCGCTGTTCGGGCTGGGGGTGACGTTCGCGGTGCTGCTGCTATTCGTGCTGCCCGGCATCCTGGACGGCAAGCCGCCGCTGCTGGTGGCGATCGTGGGCTCGGCGGCCATCATGCTGACGGTGCTGTTCCTGACACACGGCTTCACGCTGCCGACCGCGATGGCCGTCCTGGGCACCCTGACCAGCCTGGTGATCACCGGCGCCCTGTCGTACGTGTCACTCGACCTGGCCCACCTGGCCGGCATCACCGACGAGGCCGCCTTCAACCTCGGCATGAGCTACGACATCGACACCCAGGGCCTGCTGCTGGCGAGCATCATCATCGGCTCCCTGGGCGTCCTGGACGACGTCACCGTCACCCAGGCCGTGACCGTCGCCGAACTCTCCCACGCCAATCCCGGCTACGGCTTCCGCCGCCTGTACCGCGCCGGCGGCCGGGTCGGCAGGGCCCACATCGCCTCGGTCATCAACACCATCATCCTGGCGTACGCCGGGGCGTCGCTGCCCCTGCTGCTGCTGATCAGCGTCGGACGGGAGCCGCTGGGCCAGGTTCTGACGAACCCGGTGATCGCCCAGGAGATCGTCCGCAGCGTGGTGGGCACGCTGGGGCTGATCTCGGCCGTCCCGATCACCACCGCGCTGGCCGCCCTGGTGGCCCGCCGTACCGCCGACCCCGCCCCGCCCCGGCCCCCACGCCGCGCGAGGCACGCCGCCCACCACCAGTAGGGGCCGCCCTACCACGAAGACGCTGGTCAGCGTCATGGGTGCGGCGGCGGTGCGCCCATAGCCTCGTGAAGCCGGATCTCACCACGAGATCCTCGACAAGCGAGGGGCAAGACCGAATGACCGAGCGCATCGGCCGCACAGGACTGCTGGCGGCGATCGTGGCGGGGGCGGTGCTCGCTCCCGCGGCCGCCGCCGTCGCCGTCACGCCGGGGGGCGGGCAGGATCCGGTACGCGCCCTGGAGCGGGCCGCCCACCCCCTCCGCTCGACCGAGCCCGGCGGGCACACGGCCGACCTGCGGGCCCTCGGCGCGAGCATCGGCGACGCCAAGGTGGTGGGGCTCGGGGAGGCCACGCACGGGTCGCACGAGTTCTTCACCATGAAGGAGCGGGTCTTCCGCCACCTCGTCGAGAAGAAGGGCTTCCGGACGTTCGCGCTGGAGGTGAGCTGGCCGGCGGGGCTGGAGATCGACGACTACCTGCGGACCGGCGAGGGTGACGTGCGCGAGGTCACGAAGGCGGCGCTGGCGAACTCGCCGTGGGACCGGGAGGAGTTCGTCAGCCTGATCGCGTGGATGCGGGACCACAACCGCCGCAACCCCGGCCGCATGGTCCACTTCATCGGCGATGACGTCGGCGCGCCCAAGGTGAGCGACGCGTTCTTCGGCCGTGTCACCGGATACGTGGAGCGCGACCATCCGGACTCGCTGAGGCGGCTCGACGAGCTGTACACCGGCCTGCGCCCGATCGACGACGCGTTCGCCTACCTGCGCAAGCCGCTCGCCGAGCGGCAGCGGCTCGCCGCCCAGGCCCGGCAGGCGCTGGAACTGGTCGGCGGCCTGGAGGGCAAGGGCACGGACGCGTTCGAGCTCGCCGTCCAGAACGCGCGGTCCATCTCGCAGACGGCCACGTTCCTCGCCTTCGACCTGACGGACCGGGCTTCGCTGCCGGAGGCGCAGCGGTTCCGCGACCAGGTGATGGCCGACAACACGGCCTGGTGGCAGCGCCGTACCGGCGGCAAGGTGCTGGTGTCGGCGCACAACACCCACGTGGCCTACGTGGCCGCGAACCCCGCGCTGTACCCCAAGACGCAGGGGGCGTACCTGCGTGACGCGCTGGGCGAGGGGTATCTGCCGATCGGCTTCACCTTCGGCCGGGGCTCGTTCCTGGCCACGGACGGCAGGCTGGGCGGTGAGTGGAAGAAGTTCACCGTGGGTACGGCCGAGCACGGGATGAACGAGTACACCCTGGACAAGGTGCGCCACCGGGACTACTACCTCGACCTCCGCACCGCCCCGGCCGCCGCGCGCGCCTGGCTGGACGTCGCCCGTCCCACGCGCGGCATCGGCATCGCGTACCCGTTCCCGCCGGAGAACGTCGCGCTCGGCCGTTCCTTCGACGTCCTCGTTCACCTCGACGCCATCAGCGAGGCCACCCACCGGCGTCCGTGACCGGCGCGCGGGCCTCGGCGACGGCCCGGGTGTGTCAGGCGCTTGGCTTCGGGCTTCCGTTCGTGTGGCCGGAGCGGAGGCCGTCGAGGGTCAGGGTGAGCAGGCGGTCGGCGCGGGCCGGGTCGGGTGCGGACTGGGCGATGCCGGCCGTCAGCTCGACCAGGTCGGTGAAGTCGATGTCGGGGCGCAGGCCGCCCTCGCTCTGGGCGGGGAGCAGGAGGCGGTCGGCGGCGGTGCGGAGCATGGCCCAGCAGTCCACGCCGGCGGCCGAGGTGGGGAGCATCATGCGGGCGCCCAGGCCCTGGTCGGTCATGGCGTGGACGGTCAGCAGGCGTAGCCAGGCGATGAGCGCCTCGCCCGGTGGCCCGGCCGCGGCCAGTTCCTCCGCCTGCTCGCACAGCCTCGACAGGCGGCCCTCGAACACGGCGGCCAGCAGCGCGTCCCGCGTGGGGAAGTGCCGGTAGAGGGTGCCGGGTCCGACGCCGGCGCGCCGGGCGATCTCGTTCAGGGACGCGTCGGGACCCTCTTCCGCGACCACCGCGATGGCCGCCGCCACCAGCAGGTCGCGGTTACGGCGGGCGTCGGCGCGCAACGTCACGGGCACCTCCGGGCGAGTTGAAAACGGAGAACTTCTCCGATTATAGTCCCGCAGTATCCGGAGAGGTTCTCCGGATAGAGGAGGAGCATCATGACGGACCACGGCCTCGGCAGGATCGGCGTCTGGACCTTCGCCTTCGACGGGCGCCCCGCGTCGGAGGTGCGCGAGGCCGCGGCCGAGATCGAGGAACTGGGGTACGGGACGCTGTGGTTCGGCGAGGGGTTCGGGCGCGACTCGGTGAGCCAGTCGTGGCTGCTGCTGTCGGCCACGCGGCGGATGACGGTGGCCGCGGGGATCGCGAACATCGCGCTGCGCGACCCGATCTCCATGGCCGCCGCGGAGCGGGCGATCAACGAGGCGTACCCGGGCCGGTACGTGCTCGGCCTCGGCGGGCACCGGATCAGCGACGAGCCGATCGAGATGGACGGCTACTCCATCCCCAGCAAGGGCAGGGCGGTCGCCTCCATGAGCGCCTACCTGGACGCCATGGACGCGATCCCGCTGACCTCGGCGGCCTCGCCGTACCCGCCGAGGAGGGTGCTGGCGGCGCTCGGGCCGAAGATGCTGGCGGTGGCGGCCGGGCGCACGCTGGGCGCGCACCCGTACTTCGTGCCGGTGGAGCACACCGCGCGCGCCCGGGAGACCATGGGGCCGGACGCGCTGCTGGCGGTCGAGCAGGCCGTGGTGCTCGACACGGACGTGAGCCGGGCGCGCGAGGTGGCCAGGGAGCACGTCGGCTTCTACGCCGGCGCCGCCCCGCACCAGATCGCCAGCCTGCGGCGGCTGGGGTTCGGCGAGGACGAGATCAGCCAGGTGGGGGACCGGCTGGTGGACGCGATCGTGGCCTACGGCGACATGGCGGCCATCGAGAAGCGGGTGCGCGAGCACGTCGACGCCGGGGCCGACCACGTGTGCCTGCAGGTGCTCACCGCCCGTCCCGGCGAGATGCCGCGTGCCGAGTGGCGGGAGCTGGCGGCGCTCTGAGTCCCGGTTCTGTCACCCGGGGGACAGGGCTACGGGCGGCGTACCCTATGTAGATTCTCGGCATGCCCTCCGAAGTCCGTCTGACCACCACGGTGGCCACCGTGCTCCGGATCTTCCTCGAAGACGTCTCCGAGCCCCGCTACGGCTTCGAGCTGATGAAGCACGCCAAAGTGCAGAGCGGGACGCTCTACCCGATTCTCGCCCGGCTGGAGGCGGCCGGCTGGATCGAGGGGCGGCGCGAGGTCGTCGACGCGCGGCACGAGGGACGGCCGCCGCGCCGGCTGTACCTGCTCACCGGTGGCGGCGCGGCCTCGGCCAGGCAGGCGCTGGCCGAGCTGAGCGCCCGCCTCACCCCGCCGCCGCCGCGTGGCGCCGTCCGGCCCGAGGGCGGATACGCGTGAACACCTTCATCGCCATCGCCGCCGCGATCGGGGCGATCCTCGGGACCGCACTGGCCGAACTGGTCAGCGAGGAGATCCGCGGCCGCCTCGACCGTATCCCGGAAGGGCTCCTGCGCCTGGCCAGGCGGCGCCTGCCCGAGGACATGCGGGTGCCGCTGCACGACGAGGAGTGGTACCCGGAGCTGCAGGAGGTGCTCAAGGGCGAGGACGCCAGGCCGATCACCCGGCTGGTGACGGGCGTCAGGTTCAGCCTCGGCCTGATCAGGACCGCCAACGTGGTGGCCTCGATCCGCAACCGGCGGGTCACGCTGCAGGCCGAGCACGACCGGTGGGTGGCGCTGGCCGACCTCCTGCGCTTCCCGGCCAACGCCTGCGTGCTGATCACCGGGCTGGCGTTGTCGGCGGCGGCCGGGGTGCTGGTCGGCCTGCTCGTCCCCCAGATCCTCAGCATCACCCCGGCGCTCGGCGTGGTGCTGACGTGGGCGCTCACGGTCGCCTTCGGCACGATCGTCGGCCTCGCGCTCACCCTGGTCCTGGCCAACGGCCTCAGGGGCGCCACGCACAGGATGCTGCTCCTGCGCGCGCCGGTGGTGCGCAGGCCCGAGCAGCGGCGCGAGCCGTTGCGGGCCCGGCTCATGAACCTGCTGCTCGGGCGCGACCGGGACAACGCCCACGGCATGCGCACCGCCGCCTTCCTCGGCTCCTACACCGGCGTGGGGCTCGGCGCGGTGCTGGGGGAGCGGCTGACCACGTTCTGGCAGCCGCTGCTGCTCACGGCGATCACGATCGCCGCGCTGATGGTGCTGCGCTTCTCGCTGGTGTCGGCGCCGCGATGGTGGCTCAAGCGCCTGCGCCGCCGCCTGGAGGACGACGCGGGCGCGCCGCCCGACGAGGGCCGCGAGCAGATCTAGGAGAACGGCGTCCTGGGGCGGTCCTGGAGCACCTCGTCGACGTAGATGTCGAGTTTCTCGTTGTAGAAGGAGATCAGGCCCGCGACCCGTTCGCTCTCGGGCAGCGGCGTCCGGTAGGACCAGGCCAGGTCCTTGCGGCCGTTGACCGTCCAGTACTCGGCCGTCCCCTTGTACGGGCAGCTCGTGGCCGAGTCGGTGTGCTCCAGCAGGTCGAGGCGGACGTCGATCTTGGGCAGGTAGTACCGGGCGGGGAGCCCGGTCTCGAACAGGATCATGGCGTGGGTGGAGTCGGCCACCGTGACGCCGTCCACCTCGACCCTGATCCGCCGGGAACTGGGCAGGATGTCCACGCGGCTGTACGGGTCGCGCGGGTGCACGTAGACCTCCTCGTCCTCCTCGAACCAGGCGTCCATGGAGTCCCAGTCGAGCCGCACGTGCCCGCGCAGTTCCTCGATGGGCGAGTCGGGATAGGTGAGGGCGGCGTTCTCGGCGACCTTGCCCCCCGCGCTCACCGCGTGCACGACCGCCTCACCCCGGCTCGGCGACCGGCTGGTGGCCCCGCTCGCCTTGAGCGCCCCGGACGCCACGTCGTCGAGCGGCAGGTAGTAGGTCGGGTAGTGCGGGCTTTCCCAGACCAGCAGGGCCCTGGTGGTGTCGGCGACCACCTGTCCACCGAGGTAGGCGCGTACCCGCTTGGCCGTCGGCTCGACTCTCAACCGGCTCTTCATAGCTTCGGCAACCGCACGCGCCGCCCCGCTATTCCGGCCGATCAGAGACCGAACGCGGTCAGGGTGGCGAGGGTGGTGGTCAGGCCGGCGGCGGCGCCCGCGCTCACCTGGGCGGGCGTGTGGTGGGACAGGCGTACCCTCGCCCAGCACACCAGCGCCACCACCGCGCCCCCGATCAGGACGGTCGGTACGGCGGGCAGGACGTAGGCCATGACGACCACGGTGCCCGCGCACACGGCGGCGTGGAAGGAGATCTTCCACCGCAGCGTGATCGGGATCGTCACCGCCAGCGCGGCCAGCATCGCGGTGACGGTCGCGACCAGCAGGGTCGGGGCGCCCAGGGCGATGAGGAGGATCAGCGCGGCGAGCACCGCCGCCACGGCGCTGAGCAGCGGGCCGGTACGGCGGGCCCGGTCCACGATGTGGTGGGAGTCCAGGCGGCCCGATCGCACGCCCGCGGCGATCACCGCCGCCGGGACGCCGCCGCACAGGGCCGCGGCGAGCACGCCCCACCCGGCCCCCTCCCAGCCCGAGGAGACCAGGCCCACCAGCGGCGGCATCGCGATGACCAGGACCTGCGGCGCGAGCAGGTCGGTCACCTTCCTGGCGACGAGATCGGCCGTCATGCCAGCGATCATGACATGACGGCCGAATCGGTCTTCAGGTGGGGCCGGGCGGTTTTCTGGAGACTTGGGGAAACCGATGCCGAGTGCGCAGCACAAAAGCTCATGAATTCCGCCCAGTGGTATAAAGAGCCGTGGCCGAGATCCCCCTGCTACAGGCGTTCGCCGAGGTCGGCTACCAGGTGGCGGGCGGAGGCGGCGCCCACGGCGCCATGGCCGCGCTGCGCCGGGTCGTCCCCGTCGACGCCTACGAGTTCGTGGCCTACGACCCCGACACCGGCCGCCACCGCAGCGTCGTCTCCAGCGGCCACGAGCGCATCGATCGCGACGCCGCGGAGGAGTACGCCGCCCTCGACGCCTACAAGCGCGCGATGGCCGCCCGCGCCCCGCTGGCCATGCCGGACCCGGGCACCCGCCGCTACTTCCGCCGCCACCTGGAGCCATACGGCTGGCGCGCGGGCCTGACCGCGCCGCTGTTCCTGGCCGAGGGCCGCTACACCGGCCTGCTCCACCTGGCCTACCGCCAGGCGCCGCCCGAGGGCGCGGACGCGCTGGTCGAGGCGGCCGCGCCGACGCTGGCCCACGTCACGGACCTGTCGCGGTGCGTGGTCGCCCCCACCGCGCCGCCCGCCGGCTACCGCGCCGTCGCCTTCGACCGGGCAGGGGTACGGCGGGCCGTACCGGGAACCGAGCCCTCGCCCGCCCTGTACGGCGAGCCCGGCCTGGCCGCCTTCGCCCGCGCCTTCATCGACTCGCGCGAGCTGAGCAGGCGCGGCCTGTGGCTGGACGCGGCCGGCCAGTGGCGCGACGTGCGCGTGATCAGGGCGGGGGTCGGCTTCCAGGGCTCCCTGCAGGGGGCGGTGGTCGCCGAGCGGCCGTGCGGCCTGCCGTACGAGCTGACCGGGCGTGAGGTGGACGTGCTGACCCGCGTGGCCGCGGGGGACTCCAACCCGCAGATCGCCGCGGCGCTGGTGCTGAGCGTGCGGACGGTCACCACGCACCTGGAGCACATCTTCACCAAGCTCGGCTGCGACAGCCGCACCCGGCTGACGACCAAGGCGCTGGCCGAGGGGCTGTGCCGGTTAGACCTGTAACGCCCAGACCTCGGGGACGGTGACCAGCAGCAGCTCGAACCAGACGCGGTTGGCCCCGTTGGAACGTTCGAATCCCCAGCGGTGGCTGAGCGCCTCCAGCAGCGGCAGGCCCCGTCCGCCGGTGGTCAGCCCGCCGGCGCGGCAGGCGCACGGCGGCGCGTCGGAGCCCGCGTCCTCCACGCACACCCGCACCAGGTCGCCGGTGGCCCGGACGCTGACGGTGAACGTGCCCCCGGCGCCCGACTGGGTGTGCAGGACGGCGTTGGTGGCCAGCTCGCTGGTGAGCAGCACGGCCTCGTCGTGTAAAGGGTGATCGCGCCCGATCGCGCTGGTCACGGCGTTCCTGGCCCGTGCGACCTGGGCCGGTGCCCCCGGTAGCCGGACGACCGATTGGCTGTGAAAGTCCGGCGCTGCCATGGCGACCTCCCCGATTTCGCTGACCTCATGAGACGCGCGAGGAGGGGGTCGCAGATTATCGCGAAAAGGTAGGAATGCCCTTTCCCATGGTCGCCTGCGCGCCCGTTTGCCATGACCAAGTACGCTGCGATCGACGAGTCCGCCGACGGAGGAGAGCACGGGTGAGCAGCCTCGAGGCCGTGTGGGTGCGACCCTACGACCAGCCGGGCGCGGCGTACGTGACCGGTGTGTTCGACATCCTGCACGTCGGCCACGTGCGCTACCTCGACGCCGTGGCCGCCCGCGGGCTGCCGCTGGTGATCGGCGTCGAGGACGATCCCCGCGTACGCGCGTGGAAGGGACCCACACGCCCGGTCAACCCCGCCGCCGAGCGGGCCGAGGTGCTGGCCGCGCTGCGCTGCGTGAGCGGCGTGTTCGTGGTGACCGGCCCGCCCGAGGCCCACGGCCCCGAGGACTACATCGACCTCATGGCGCCCATGCGTCCCGGCGCGCTGGCCCACACCGCGGGCGACCCGCACGCGGGCGGCCGGTGCGCGGCCGCGGCGCTGCTCGGCGCCGAGTGCTGGGAGCTGGAGGCCATCCCCGGCCGCTCCACCACCCGGATCGTGAATGCGGCCCAGGGACGCTGATGCTACGGTGAGCCCCATGCAGCGCGTTCACGTCACGACGACGCCGGACCCCGTCCCGGCGCGCTGATTCCTGCTCTCCGGGCGAACGCCCGGAGACGCGCTCGAAGGTCGTTCGCCCCCTTCCATCCAGGGGAACCACCATGAACGATCACCGCAAGCTCGGCCGCGAACTCGCCATCTTCGGCACCGACCCGCTCATCGGCTCGGGACTGCCCTACCTGCTGCCCGCGGGCGCCGCCGTCCGCAAGGCCGTCGAGGACTACGTCCACGAGCTCGAACGCCGCAACGGCTACCAGCACGTCAACTCGCCCGTCCTCGGCAAACAGGAGCTCTACGAGCTGTCGGGCCACTGGTCCCACTACAGCGAGGACATGTTCCCGCCGATGGAGGTGGGCGGCGAGCGCTTCGTGCTGCGGCCGAGCCTGTGCCCCCACCACGCCCTCATCTATCGCTCGCGCCGGCGCAGCCACCGCGAGCTGCCGCTGCGCCTGGCCGAGCTGGGCGGGCAGTACCGCTCGGAGATGTCCGGCGTGCTCGGCGGCCTGAACCGGGTGCGCTCGATCCAGCTCAACGACGGCCACGTGTTCTGCCCTCCCGAGCGGGCCGCCGACGAGGTCGCCGCCGCGCTCGACCTCATCGAGGCCGCCCACGCCCAGCTCGGCATCAAGGCCGCCCGCTACCGGCTGTCGCTGGGCGGTTCGTCGGACAAGTTCGTCGACGACCCCGCGCTGTGGGCGAGCTCGGAGCGGGTGCTGCGCGAGGTGCTGCACGCGCGCGGCCGGTCCTATGACGAGGAGTACGGCGAGGCCGCCTTCTACGGCCCGAAAATCGACATCCAGATAGCCGACCCGGCGGGCCGCGAGTCGACCCTGTCCACCGTCCAGGTCGACCTCTACATGCCCGGGCGCTTCGAGCTGTCCTACGTGGGCGGTGGGCGCCCGGCCATGGTGCACCGCAGCGTCGTCGGCGGCATGGAACGGCTGCTGTCCCACCTGGTAGAGGCGCACGGCGGCGCGCTGCCGGCCTGGCTGGCACCGGTGCAGGCGGTGGTGGTGCCGCTGTCGGAGGCTGAGCTGCCGGCCGCCCACGACCTGGTACGGCGCTGCGTCGAGGCGGGCCTGCGGGCCGAGCTGGCCCACCCGGACCGCGGCAGCCTCGGGGCCAGGATCCGGGCGCATCGGCTGGTGCCGTACCAGCTGGTGGTGGGGCCGCGCGAGGCGGCGGACGGATCGTGCGCGGTGCGGCGGCGCGACGGCGGGCAGGAGGGAAACGTGCCCGTCGCCGAGCTCGCCGCGCGTTCCCGCCCGATTTTCTGACCGCTGAATTATCGTCGAGAAATCAATGAGATAACGGACCCTTCCCAGGGACCTAAACAGGCTCGTAAAGTCCCCCCCAACGCCATGTCGGGGAGGCAAGAACGTGACCGAAGTAAGTGACAAGCGTGCGGCCGAGTTGGTCTCGGCCGCGGAGGGGGAACGTCCGGCCCGTGAATTGTCCGGGCCGTTACGGCTCGGCGTCTGGATCATCGGCGGCCTCCTGTCGGCCTACTCCCTCGTCGTGGTCTTCCAGCCGGTGGAGCCGGTGCAGCACCGGATGACGTTCCTGGCCGTGGCGCTGCCGCTGGTCTTCCTGCGCTACCGCTCCGGCCTGGTCTCCCTGGTGCGGCGCCTGCGCCGGCAGGAGCCCGTTGAGCAGCAGCGCGGCGAGGCGCCCACGATCCTCGACTGGGTGCTCGCCGCGCTGTCGCTCGGTGTCCTGCTCTACCCGCTGCTCGACATCGACGCCTTCCGCGACCGCGGTTCCAGCTCCAACCTCAGCACCTGGGACATCATCGGCGGGCTGGGCCTGACCGTGCTGCTCCTGGAAGCGGTACGCCGCACGGTCGGCAGCGCCCTCAGCATCATTTGCGGAATTTTCCTGGTATATGCCTACCTCGGGAACTATTTGCCGGTCAGCTGGCCGATCGGGCACCGCGGATTCGACCTCGGCCAGATCATCTCCCAGCTCTACACCGGCACAGAAGGATTCTTCGGCGTCCCGATGCAGGTGGCGGCCAGTTACATCATCCTTTTCACCATCTACGGCGCGGTCCTCGACTACTCCGGCGCCAGCAAGTTCTTCATCGACCTGAGCTTCGCCGCCTTCCGCAAGTCGCGGGCCGCCCCCGGCCGCACCGTCACCACCGCGGGATTCCTGCTCGGCACCGTCTCCGGCTCCGGCACCGCCACCACCGTCAGCCTCGGCAGCGTGGCCTGGCCGGTGCTCAAGCGGGCCGGCTACCCCCGCGAGGCCGCGGGCGGCATCCTGGCCGCCAGCGGCATCGGCGCGATCCTGTCGCCGCCCACGCTGGGCGCGGCCGCCTTCATCATCGCCGAGCAGCTCGGGGTCGGCTACCTGACGGTGCTGCTCTACGCGACGATCCCCACGATCCTGTACTACCTCGGCATCTTCCTGGCCATCGAGATCGACTCGCGGCGGTTCGGCACCCACGCCGTCCAGGTGGACGCGCCCAAGGCCGGCAAGCTCATGCTGCGCTTCGGCTACCACTTCAGCTCGCTCATCCTCATCATCGTGCTGATGGCGCTGGACCGCTCGGCCTTCCAGTCGGTCGTCATCGCCACCCTCGTCGCGTTCGCGCTGTCCTTCCTCGACCCCGCCCACCGCATGGGGCCCAAGCGCGTCGGGCAGGCGCTGGCCAAGGGCACGCTGGAGGTGCTGCCGGTCACCGCGGTCTGCGCGGCGGCGGGCATCATCGTCGGCGTCATCACCCAGACCGGGCTCGGGCTCAACCTCAGCTCGATCATCGTGGACGTGGCCGCGGGCAACCTGATCTTCACCACGATCATGGCGGGCCTGGCGGTCATGCTGCTGGGCCTGGCGGTGCCCGTGACCGCGAGCTACATCATCGCCGCGGTCATCATCGCCCCCGCGCTCATGACGCTCGGCGTCGACAAGGCCGAGGCGTACATGTTCATCTTCTACTACGCGGTGCTGTCGGAGGTGAGCCCGCCCACGGCGCTGTCGGCCGTCGCGGCGGCGGCCATCACCGGTGGCAACAGCTACCGCACGATGATGATGACCTGGCGTTACACGCTGCCCGCCTTCCTGGTGCCGTTCGCCTTCGTGCTCACGCCCAACGGGCAGGCGCTGCTGGCCCAGGGGCCGATCGGGACCATCCTGGCGCTGACCGCCGTCTCCGGGGTCGCCGTCCTGGCGCTGGCGATGGCCACCGGCGGCTTCACCGGGTGGCCCGAGCGCGTGATCGCGGCGGTCGCCGGAATCCTCCTGCTCTTCCTCGAACCTGTCCCGATCGTCGCCGGTTTCGCGGTTCTGGCCGTGGCGACAGCCGTACATCTCATTCGAAAAAGGAGAACTCCAGCGTGAAACGTGTGCTCATCACCCTGGCGGCGGCTGTCGTGGCGCTCGCCGCGGCCGCGGGCTGCGGCGGCGGCAACAGGTTGTCCATCGCCACCGGCGGCACCACGGGCGTCTACTACGTCTACGGCGGCGGCCTGGCCAAGCAGATCCAGGCCAACGTCGCCAACACCCAGGCCACGGCCTCGGTCACCTCGGCGTCGGTGGAGAACATCAAGCTGCTGGCCACCGGCAAGGCCGACATCGGCTTCTCCCAGACCGACACCGCGGCCGACGCGGTCAACGGCGTCGGCTCGTTCACCGAGAAGCAGCCGATCCAGGCGATCGCCCGCATCTACGACAACTACGCGCAGGTCGTCGTCGCGCCCGGTGTGGCCGCCACCAAGGTCGCCGATCTGAAGGGCAAGCGCGTCTCGCTCGGCCCGCCCAACTCCGGCACCCAGGTCATGGCCCGCCGCATGATGGAGGCGGCCGGGCTCAACCCCGACAGCGACGTCACCAAGTCGCAGCTGTCGATCAACGAGTCGGTGCAGGCGGTCAAGGACGGCACCATCGACGCCTTCTTCTGGGTCGGCGGCGTGCCCACCGCCGGAATCGTGGACCTGGCCACGAGCAAGCCGGACATGAAGATGCTCGACACCAGCGACGTGCTGAGCGGCATGCAGACCAAGTTCGGCAAGCAGTACGTGACGCTCGACGTGGACCTGGCGGGCTCCTACAAGCTCACCGGCGCGATCAAGACGATGGCCGTCGGCAACGTGCTGCTCGTGCCGGACAAGATGGACGAGCAGCTCGCCTACGACATCACCAAGACCCTGTTCGAGAAGAAGGCCGAGCTGGTCAAGGTGCACTCGGAGGCGAACAAGCTCGACCCCAAGCTCGGCCAGCAGGTCGAGCCGGTCGTGCTGCACCCCGGCGCGGCCCGCTACTTCAAGGAGACCCAGGGCTGATCAGGCTCCTGCTCGCGCTGCTCGCGGCCCTGGCGCTCGGCTCGGGCGCCGCCGCTGGCGGCCCCGCCGTCCACGGCCTGGCCCTGGGCCGGGGCGGCTTCGCCCTGACCTACGTGCACTCCATGTACCACGCGCCCTCCGCGGAGATCTTCTCCGTGGAGGGCCGCCGTTTCACCATGCGCGCGGTGATCTCCGAGAGCGCCGGCGTGCTCGACTACTACGCCCTCGACGGCGCCCGCTCGCGCACGGAGGGCGGCCTGTGGGTGCTGCGGCTGTCGGCGCCGGTCACCTACGACGGCCTGGAGCTCATCGCCAGCCCCGTCGGCCGCCGCACGCTCGTGGCGGGCGGCCGCTGCCTGCCGCTCTACCCCGCCTCCGGCGCCGCGCGGGTACGGCTGGCCGTCGGCGCCGCCCAGCCGGGCGGCGCCGCCGCGGCCCCGTGCTACAACCAGTCCTTCTTCTTGAAGACGGTGTACAGGGCCACCGAGGCGCCCGCCACGACCATGGTCGACATCCAGAAGCCCCACGGCTGGCCCTCGCCCGGATAGGGCACGTTCTGCCCGTAGAAGCCGGTGATCGCGGTCGGCACCGCGATGATGGCAGCCCACCCGGTCAGCCGCTTCATGATCTCGTTGAGCTTGAAGCCCTGCTGGGCCAGGTGGGTCTCGCGCAGGTTGCTGATCAGCTCGCGCAGCGAGTCGACCCAGTCGGTCACGCGCAGCACGTGGTCGTAGACGTCCTGGTAGTAGGGGCCCATCTCGGCGTTGACCAGGACCTGCCGGTCGCGGCGCACCAGCGTCGAGAGCACCTCGCGCATGGGCAGCGTGACCTTGCGGAAGCGCACCATGTTCTTGCGCAGCCGGAACGTGCGCCGCTGCAGCTCCCGGTTGTTGCCGGCCTCGCCGAACAGCGCGTCCTCCAGCTCCTCGACCTGGCCGTCGAGCGTCTGCACCAGGTCGAAATGCCCGTCCACGACGTAGTCGAGCAGCCCGTGCAGCAGGAAGGCCACGCCGTGGCGGGCGGTGTGCTCCCCGCTGGCGTCCCAGCGGGCGACCACGTCGTCGATGGTGAAGCGGTCGTTCTCCCGTACGGTCACCAGCGCGTTCTTCGTCACGAAGACGTTGATCTCCACCGGGTCGAGGTCGCCCTCCTCGTCCAGGTAGATCCCGTACACGGTGATGAACAGGTGGCTGTCGTACACGTCGAGCTTGGGCCGCTGGTGGTCGTTGAGCACGTCCTCCACGGCCAGCTCGTGCAGACCCAGTTCCTCGCTGATGACGCCGAGCTGGCCGGGGGTGGGGGAGCACAGGTCGAACCAGACCACGCAGTCGTCGTCGCAGACGTACTCGGAGACGTCGGCGATGGGGAAACCCTTCTTCACCACGACGCCGTCTTTATACAACCGGGTGCGCATTTACCGCATTATGGCCTATCGCCTAGCGGGCGCTGTTCCGGAACGGCTTCGCGGGCCCGCCCAGGTTCGGCGTTCCCAGCAGTTTCCCGGACGAGAGCGCGTAGATGCCGTCGTTGGTGAACACCCACACGATCTTCCTGTCCCATTCGGTGTAGATGGCATGGGTCTGGTTGCCGAGCGCGTAGTCGGGGACGGCGGCGCTGTATCCCGCGGGCACGAACTGGGCGGCGATCTTCGGCCGGCGCACGTCACGCGTGTCGAAGAACTGCACGCCCGCGTTGTAGAAGGCGTAGGCGAGCAGGCCCTGGGCCGGGTCGCCTGGCGAGGTGTAGGAGCCGGAGCGCTTGGGGCCGAAACTGCCGCCGCGCTGGCAGTAGTCGCCGAACCGGGCGCCGGGCGCGGGCTTCGGGCGGGGCAGCGCGCCGACGATCCTGGGCTTGGCGGGGTTGCGGGCGTCGACCTGGAAGACGTCCTTGTAGGGCTCGTGGCAGTCCTCGCCGAGCGGGTAGCCGGAGACGTAGACCATGCCGGTCTTCTCGTACTGGGAGACGTCGACGTTGTCGGCTTCGGTGCCGCCGGAGGAGACGGGGAGGTCCAGATGCGCGATCTCCCGCATCTTGGACGGATCCGAAATATCGAGAATCGACAGGCCGTAGCCGCCCATGGCGGCGAAGCCGTATTTTCCGGCGACGAAGAACGGCATCCGGGCGCCCATCCACGACGTGCGGTTGCCGCAGCGCGGGTTCTTGGCGTAGGCGGCCTCCTCGCCCGCCACCTGGCCCTTGCGGTGCCACTCGCCGACCAGGCGCGGCCTGGTCAGATCGGACATGTCGTAGGCCTGGTAGCCGGGGGAGTAGAGGTAGGTGGGGACCTCGGTGTTGCTCCAGCTGTCCAGCGGCGCGACGGCGACGTACATGTACTTTCCGCCGGTCCAGTAGGGCACGTCGAGGGAGCCTGAGCCCTGCTGCACGCCCGGCTCCGGGCCGCTCAGCGTCGGGTCGGTGGTGACCGTGGACAGCAGCGTCCAGTCCTTCCTGCGCGGGCCGTCCAGGCGGTAGACCTTGAAGCCCTTGAACGTCGTCTGCGCGCGCAGCTTCGCCACGCCCTCCGGGTTGCCGAACTTCGAGCGCTCCGGGCTGTCGCCGAGCTCCTCGACCTGCCGCTTCTGCTCGAACGACTGGATCATCACGTAGTGGCCGTCGCGCCACTGGATGGTGGCCGCGCCCCAGTAGTCGGCCTGCTTCCAGTCCTTGCCGGTGAGCCGCTCGACGATCCGCACCCTGCGTACGTCGGTGACGTCGTAGACCCGGGCCTCGGTGCGGTCGTACTGGAACAGGTAGCGGCGCCCGCCGAAGTCGACCACGTTCTGCCAGGTGTGGAAGTAGTCAGGGGTGAAGTCGGGGCCTCGGTAGGCCGCCTCGACCTTGATCGGGCCCTCGGTGTAGGAGCGGGGGTCGTAACCCTTGGTCTTCGGGAACAGGTCCTTCGCGCCGCCGGGGAAGGAGACGCGCTCCTCGCCCGGCGGCGTCAGGTCGGGGTGGCGGAAAGAGCCGTCGAGCTGCATGCCGTACGTGCCGGGGCCGGGGTCGCCGGGGCGGCGGTCGCCGCACACCGTGGGGACGCCGTCATCGGCGGCCTGCGCCGTGGCCGGAGGGACTGTCAGCAGACCGGCCACGCTCGCCGTGGCGAGGGCGCGGTGGAGGAGTCGGCGCATCGGGGGGTGCCTTTCGTGGGGGATGCGCCAAGAGTGCCGATCACCGCTCATGTTCCCAAGAGCCGGTTCCACCGCGCGGAACCGGCCGCGCGGCGTGCGTCAGGTGACGGCCAGGCGGACCGCGTACCTCTCCTCGCGCCACACTTCCTTCTCCAGCACCTCGGCCACGGTCTGGGCGGCGTTCCAGACGTCCACGTAGCGGGTGTAGAGGGGGGCGAAGCCGAAGCGCAGGATGTCGGGGGCGCGGAAGTCGCCGTGCACGCCGTGGTCGATGAGCGCGCGCATCACCGGGTAGCCGTCGTGGTGGTAGAAGCTCACCTGGCTGCCGCGGCGCTCGGGGTCGCGCGGGGAGGCCAGCTCCAGCCTGGCGCCGACCAGGTCGATGAAGAGCGAGGTCAGCGCCATGCTCTTGGCGCGGACCTGGTCGAGGTCGACTCGTTCCCACATGTCCAGCGCCGCTTCCAGCGCGGCGAACGACAGCACGTGCGGGGTGCTGACCGTGAAGCGCCGGATGCCGTCGGCCCGCCGGAAGCCGGGTTCGAACGCGAACGGCTCGGCGTGGCCGTACCAGCCGGACAGGACGTTCTCCGCGGCGGCCTGGTGGCGTGGATGGACGCGGAGGAAGGCGGGGGCGCCGGGGCCGCCGTTGAGGTACTTGTAGGTGCAGCCGACGGCGAAGTCGGCGGCCGAGACGTCCACGCGCAGCGCGCCGACGCTGTGGCAGACGTCCCAGATCATCAGCGCGCCCGCCTCCTGGACGCGGGCGGTGACCTCGGGCACGTCGTAGCGGGCGCCGGTGCGGTAGTCCACCTCCGACAGCAGGACGGCTGCGGCGTCGTCGAAGCGGCCCTCACCGATGTCGCGCAGTTCCCCGAGGCCCTCGATCATGTAGTTGTCGGTGGGGAAGTTGCCGCGGTCCACGACGATCACGTCACGGCCGGGGCGCAGGCGCATGGCGGCGTTGACGGCCTGGTAGACGGCGATGGAGGTGGTGTTGCCCGCCACGACCTCGCCGGGTCCGGCGCCGATCAGCGGGGCCAGGCGGTCGCCGGTGGTCAGGGGCTGGGCGTACCAGCCCGCCTCGTTCCAGCCGCCGACGAGGTGGCGGCCCCACTCGTCCTCGACGGCCTGCCGCACGCGCTCGGCCGCGGTACGCGGCGGCGCCCCCAGCGAGTTGCCGACCAGGTAGATCTCGTCCTCCGGCAGCGCGAACTCGTCCCGGAACGCGCGCAGCGGGTCTTCTTGGTCCATGGCCAGGCAGGCCAGGCGATCAACCACTGGTCAGCTCCTCAATAAATGCACATTTAACGCCTATGTTGGTATAGAACCCCTGGTGGGCGATAGACAAGAATGCGTTCCGTGACACGGAACCCGGACCGTCTCTCGATGCTGGAGAAATCCTGGCTCGTGCTGGACGCCTTCCGCCCCACCGGCGGCCCGCTGCGCCTCATCGAGGTCGCCGAGCGCTGCCAGCTCCCCAAGACCACCGCCTACCGGCTCCTCACCGACCTGACCGCCATCGGCGCCGTCGAGCGCCGCGAGCGCGGTTACGTCCTGGGGCGGCGGCTGTTCGAGCTGGGCAGTACGGTTCCGCTGGAGCGCGACCTGCGGCACGCGGCGCTGCCGTTCATGCACGACCTGTACGAAGCCACGCGCGAGACCATCCACCTCGGGGTCCGCGACGGACTCGACGTCGTCTACGTCGAGAAGCTGCGGGCGCACGAGTCGCTCGCGCTGCCCTCGCGCGTCGGTGGCCGCCTGCCCCTGAACTGCACCGGAGTGGGAAAGGCGCTGCTGGCCTACTCCTCGCAGGGCCTCATCGACGAGGTGCTCGCCCGGCCCCTGCGCCGGCTCACCGCGCACTCCATCGTGGACGCCAAGCGGCTGGAGGAGGCGATCGGCCAGATCCAGGTGGCCGGGCTCGCCTATGAGCGGGAGGAGGCGCAGATCGGCGGCGCCTGCATCGCCGCGCCCATCTTCCGCGAGGGCACGGTCGTGGCCGCGCTCTCGGTGTCGGTCCCGCTGTCGCGCTTCCACCCGACACGCCTGGCCCCCGCGGTCAAGACCGCCGCCCTGGGCGTCTCCCGGGCTCTGACCCGCTCCACCCTCCGCTGACCCTCCCCTACGGCGAGCGGGTGACCGGGGCGCCGGTCACGAGGTCCTGGGGGCGGACCAGCACCAGCGCGATGACCGCCGTCACGACCGACAGCGCCGCGGCCGTGTACATGACCAGGGAGGCGCCGCCAGCGGCGTAGGGAATGCCGAGCAGGCCCACACCGGCCGCCGCCCCGATGGCCAGCATGGTGTTGACCATGCCGGAGGCCATCCCGGCCCGCTCCTTCTCCACCACGTTGACCGCGAGCGTGGTCTTGGGCGTCGCGGCCAGGCCGCCGCCCACGCCCCACAGGATCAGGCCTGGCAGGAAGTCCCAGGCACTCGCGGCCGGTGCGAAGGTCATGGCCATGTGGACGCCGCCGAGCCCCAGGACGGCCGACCCCCCGGCGATGAGGAACGACGGAGAGAACCGGGCCAGAAGCTTGCCCGCCAGCAGGCCGGTGAGCAGCTGGGGGATGAGGATGGCGGCCATGAGCAGGCCGGTGGCCAGCGGGGTGAGGCCGAGCTCGCGTTCGAAGTACAGGACGTAGTAGACCGAGCTGCCGATCGTGGCCACCCGGGAGACGAACGCCAGCAGCGAGGCGGCCACGAACGTCGGGATGCGGAACAGCGACAGGTCGAGGACCGGGGCCACGGCCCGGCGTTCCACCAGGAGGAAGGCGGCCAGCAGGAGGACGGCGGCGGCTCCGTACCACCACTGGGCGAGGGTGAGGGCCAGGTTGGCCGCGGTGAGAAGGAGCAGCAGCAGCGCCGCGCCCGGCCAGTCGATCGGCGCGGTGCCGCGCGCGGCGTCGGCGGGCAGGACGCGGCGGCACAGGAACAGGGCCACGATGCCCACGGGCACGTTGACCAGGAACAACGCGCGCCAGTCCGCCACGGCGAGCAGGATGCCGCCGAGCACCGGCGCGGCGGCCCCCGCAGCGCCGAGCGTGGTGCCCCAGACGGCGATGGCCATGTTGCGGCGCTGGCCCTCGTAGGTCTGCGCGAGCATCGGCAGCGCGTTGGCCATGATCAGCGCGGCCCCGGCGCCCTGGGCGAGCCTGGCCAGGTCCAGGGCGAGCGCCGACTGGGCCAGGCCGCAGGCCAGCGAGGACACGGTGAACACGGTGATGCCCGCCGTGAACATCGTGCGCCGGCCCAGCCGGTCCGACAGCGAGGCGGCGGGCTGCTGCAGGGCGCCGAAGGTGACGGTGTAGCCGATGATGATCCACTGCGCGGCCGCCAGCCCGCCGCCGAGGTCGGACTGGATGGCCGGCAGCGCGATGGAGACGATCGTGATGTCGATGACGAGCAGCGCGGTCGCGGCGATCGTCATGATCAGGACGGCCAAGGGGAACTCCTTAGGGAAGGCTGCCCTCACCTTAAAGTCCACACGTGTGAACTTCAAGGCTGATAAGCTGCCGCCCGATGGAGCGCACCAGGAAGCGGCCCGAGTTCCGCAAGGGGCGGCCGACGCTCACCCGCGAGGCCATCGGGCGCGCGGTGCTCGAACTCGGCGACGCGGAGCTGACCATGCGCGCGCTCGCCGCGCACCTGGAGGTCACGCCGCGGGCGCTGTACAAGTACGTGGCCGACCGCGACGACGCCGTACGCCTGGCCGCCGACCAGCTCCAGAGCCAATGGCTCCTGCCCGAGCTCGACCCGGCCCGGTGGCGCGACAGCCTGCGCGAGCTCTGCCTCGGCCTGCTCGACCTCTACCGGCGCCACCCGGCGGCGCTGCGCCTGGCCGAGACCACCGCGCTCGACGTGCACGAGAACACCCGGCGCTCCAACGAGGCCATGCTCGCCTTCTTCGCCGCGCTCGGCCTGCCGCCCCGCGAAGCCCACCGCGCCTGGCGCCAGACGATCGCCGTCGTGGCCGGGCACAGCGAGATCGAGCGCTGGCGCGCCCGCGCCTCGGCCCACCGGGAGATGCCCTCGGAAGAGGACACCTTCGACGACGTCGTGGAGATGCTCGCCGCCTGGATCGCCGCCCTCGCCGCCACCAGTACGTAAACCTTCCGATGCGCTCCCCCCGGGCCGAAACCACAATGGTGCCGGTGCCCGTCTCCTACACCCGGCTCGCCCAAGGCCGCACCGCCTTCACCGAGCTGGGCTTCGCCGCGACCGAACTGGTGCCCTCGTGGACCGCGAGCGCCCCGGACGGCTCGTGGATCGAGGTCGCGCTGCAGGCCAGGCTGGTCTCCGGTGAGCCGACCAAGTGGTACGTGATGGGCCGATGGTCGGAGGAGCCCGGCCGTACGTCGGTGCCGGGCCAGGGCGACGAGCACGGCGACGTGGCCGTCGACACGTTCGTGGCGAAGGCGCCGGTGACCGCCTGCCGGGTGCGCGTGGAAACGCACGGCGCGGGCGCGCGGGTCAGGTCGCTCGGCGTGCTGGCCTCGGCGATCCCGCACCGCCCGAGCGTGGCGCCCACCCCTGCGGGTACGGCCGCCGCCGTGGAACTCGACGTCCCCCGCTACTCCCAGCGCGAGCACACCGGCCACTACCCCGAATGGGACGGCGGCGGCGCCAACTGGTGCAGCCCCGCCTCGGTCGCCATGGTGCTGGCCTACTGGGGCAGCGGCCCGGAACCCGCCGACCTGTCGTGGGTCACCCCCGGCGACCCCTGCCCCGCCGTCGACCACGCCGCCCGCGGCATGTACGACCAGAGCTACCAGGGCACCGGGAACTGGCCCTTCAGCGTCGCCTACGCCGGCCGCTACGGCCTGGACGGCTTCGTCACCAGGCTCCGCTCGGCCCTGGAACTGGAGACGCTCGTCAGGGCCGGCGTCCCGGTGATCACGTCACTGTCGTTCAAGGAGCACGAGCTGCCCGGCTCGGGCTACTCCACCGGCGGCCACATCCTGGTCGTCGCCGGGTTCACCGCCGCGGGCGACGTCGTCGTCAACGATCCCGCCGTGCCGGAGGTGCGCAGGATCTATCCGAGGGCGGCGTTCGAGAACGTCTGGCTCCGGAGCTCGGGCAGCGGCGGCATCGTCTACGTCCTGCACCCGCCCGGGCACGTGCTTCCCCCTTCCCACGGCAATTGGTGACCAGATGAGCATCAGCGCGATCGACGTGGCCAGAACCGACGGCGCCGCCCAGTGGGTGGAGGCCGTCCCGACGCCGGACGGCGTCGAGGTGTGGTGGGACGAGCCCCGCCCGCGGGAGGGCGGGCGCCGCTGCGTGGTGCGCCGCCTGCCGGACGGCTCGCGCCACGACGTCCTGCCGCGGGGGTGGAACGCCCGCAACCGGCTCATCGAGTACGGCGGGCGGTCCTGGCGCCCGCTGCCCGGCGGCGCCCTCGTCTTCACCCACTGGGCCGACCAGCGCCTGTACCTGCTCCATCCGGAGAAGGACCCGATCCCCCTGACGCCCGAGGGCCCCCACCACTACGGCGACCTCTACCTGCCGCCCGGCCGCGAGGAGGTCTGGGCGGTCAGGGAGACCAACGGCGCCGCCCGCGACCTGGTGGCGGTCCCGCTGGAGGGCGGCGAGCCGCGGGTGATCGTCAAAGCCCACCACTTCCTCATGAACGCCCGCCTGTCGCCGGACGGGCGGCACCTGTCCTGGATCGGCTGGGAACACCCCAGCATGCCCTGGGACGGCACCGAACTGTGCGTGGCCGAGCTCGACGGGGAGGGGGCGGCGGGGCCGTACCGGGTGGTCGCGGGCGGCGAGCGCGAATCGGTCGTGCAGGCCGAATGGCGCGACCCGGACACCCTCTACGCCGTCACCGACCCGACCGGCTGGTGGAACCTGCACGAGATCGCCCGCGACGGCTCCCGTTCGCGCAACCTGACGCCGGTGGAGCTGGAGTTCGGCAACGCGGTGTGGAAGCCGGGCGCCACGTGGTTCGCGGTGGCGGGGGAGGGACTGGTCGTCGTGTACGGCTCGCCCGACGATCGCCGGCTCGGGCTGCTCGACCCGGCCGGCGGCGCCATCCGCGACCTCGGCGGCGACGCCACCCACTGGGCCTCGACGGTGTCGGCGGCGGGCGGGATCGCGGCCGGGGTGGCGGCCTCGCCGTACACGCCGATGGAGGTGACGGCGGTCAGCCTCGCCGACGGCGCGCACACCGTCGTGTCGGCGCCCAAGCCGCTGCCTCCCCGCGAGCTGCTGCCCACGCCCGAGAGCGTCGTGATCGAGGGCGTGCGCGCCCACCTCTACCCGCCCGCGGCCGGCCCCGCCCCCTACGTCGTCTTCGTGCACGGCGGTCCGACCGGCATGCACCCGCTGATGCTCGACCTGGAGATCGCCTACTTCACCTCGCGCGGGCTGGGCGTGGCCGTGGTCAACTACGGGGGCTCGACCGGGTACGGCAGGGCCTACCGGGAGCGGCTGCGGCACCAGTGGGGCGTCGTGGACGTGCACGACTGCGCCAAGGTCGCGCGCGGCCTGGTCGAGCTGGGGCGCGCGGACGCGGCCAGGCTCGCCATCCGCGGCGGCAGCGCCGGCGGCTGGACCACCGTGGCCGCGCTGGTGCACAGCGACGTGTTCGCCGGCGGCGTGGCCCACTACGCGATCACCGACCCGGCGGCCTGGGCGGGCGAGACGCACGACTTCGAGTCGCGCTACCTGGACGGTCTCATCGGCCCGCTGCCCGAGACCGGGGAGCGCTACCGCGAGCGCTCGCCCCTGCTGCACGCCGGCCGCGCCTCGGGCCCGTGCCTGATGATGCACGGCCTGGAGGACAAGATCGTGGATGTGGGCCAGGCCGAGCGCTTCGTCGCCGAACTGGACAGGCACGGCAAAGAGTGGGCCTTGCTCACCTTCCCCGGCGAGCAGCACGGCTGGCGCCGGGAGGAGACTATCGTCGCGGCGCTCGAAGCCGAACTGGCCTTCTACGGCCGCATCTTCCACTTCGACACGCCGGAAGTGACCGCACTCGACCTTCGGGGGGCCAAGTGAAGAGCGTCGCCGAGATCTGCTCGGACCTGATCAGGTTCGACACCACCAACCCGGGCTCGGGCGAGCGCCCGGCCGCCGAGTACGTGGCCACGCTGCTGGAGGACGGCGGCATCGCCACGGAGGTGTTCGAGTCGGCGCCCAGGCGCACCACGGTCGTGGCGCGCATCGACGGGGACTCGCCCGACGCGCTGCTCATCCACGGCCATCTCGACGTCGTGCCCGCCGACCCCGCCGAATGGCGCATGCACCCCTTCTCCGGCGAGGTCACCGACGGCTGCGTCTACGGCCGCGGCGCCGTCGACATGAAGGGCTCCTGCTCGATGACGCTCGCCACCGTCCTCGGCATGGCCGCGCGCGGCGAGCGCCCCAGGCGCGACCTGGTCCTGGCCTTCCTCGCCGACGAGGAGGCCACCGGCGAGTACGGCTCGCGCCACGCCGTCACCGAGCACCGCGAGCTGTTCGACGGCGTCACCGAGGCGATCAGCGAGTCCGGCGGCTTCAGCGTCCCGGCCGGAGACGAGCGCGTCTACCCGGTCGCCGTGGGCGAGCGTGGCACCGCCTGGATGAAGCTCACCGCCCACGGAGTGGCCGGCCACGGCTCCCGCCCCGCGATCGACAACCCGGTCGCCACCCTCGTCCACGCCCTGTCGCGCGTGGCCGCCCACGAGTGGCCGGTACGCCTGACGCCGGCCGTGAAGGCCCTCATCCAGTCGTTGTCCGAGATCACCGGCGGCCCCGTCGACCTCGGCCGCCTGGACGAGGAGGCCGAGCGCCTGGGCGTGCTGGGCACCCTTTTCGAAGGCCAGATCCGCAACTCCGCGAACCCGACCATGCTGGACGCCGGCTGCAAGGTCAACGTCGTCCCCTCCACCGCCTCCGCCCACGTGGACGGCCGCTACCTGCCCGGCCTGCAGGAGGAGTTCCTGGCCACCATCGACGACCTGCTCGGCCCCAAGATCACCCGGGAGTTCGTCAACCTGGAGGACGCTCCCGCCGCCCCCTACCCCTCGCCCTTCTTCGACGAGATGGCCGCCGCGCTCCTCGCCGAGGATCCGAAGGCCAGGCCCGTCCCGTACCTGATGAGCGGCGGCACCGACGCCAAGTCGTTCGCCAGGATCGGCATCGAGGGCTACGGGTTCGCGCCGCTGATGCTCCGTCCGGACCTGGACTACTTCGGCATGTTCCACGGTAAGGACGAGCGGGTGCCGGTGGAGGGCCTGGAGTTCGGCACCCGGGTGCTCACCCGGCTCCTGCGGGGAAACTGACCTTTCCCGACCAGAGACTTCACTAATAGGAAACTTTCCTTTTTTATGAAGGAGGAAGCATCCCCCTAGCCACCGTAGAGGAAGCATGACATGCGAAGGTTGATCACCTTCATTGCCATGGCGGTCGTCGCCACAACCACCGTTGTGTACAACGCCTCGCCCGCCTCCGCGCACGGCTTCATCACCAACCCGCCCAGCCGCCAGGCCAACTGCCACGCGGGCAAGGTCCCCAACTGCGGGCAGATCGTCTGGGAGCCGCAGAGCGTCGAAGGGCCCAAGGGCCAGCGCAACTGCCACGCCGGCGACGCCCGCTGGGCCCCGCTCAGCGACGACTCCAAGCCGTGGCCGGTCACGACCGTCACCAGCACGGTGAACTTCACGTGGTACATCCCGGTCCCGCACTCCACCAGCACCTGGGAGTACTACGTCGGCACCGAGCGGGTCGCGGTGTTCAACGACCGGGGCAGGCAGCCGCCGTCCACGCTCACCCACACCGTCGACCTCGGCAACCGGACCGGCCGCATCAAGCTGCTGGCCATCTGGAACATCGCCGACACCCAGATGGCCTTCTACAACTGCGTCGACCTCCAGATCGGCAGCGGCCCCGGCGAGCCCACCCCCACCCCGACTCCCACCGTGACCCCGACGGCCACCCCCACTCCGACGCCCACGGCCACCGGTCCCGCCGGGAGCTGGGCGGCGGGCACCTCCTACACCCCCGGCACGCGGGTGACCTACAACGGCGCCACCTACCAGTGCCTGCAGGCGCACACGGCGATTCCCGGCTGGGAGCCGCCGAACGTCCCCGCCCTCTGGCGCCGGACCTGACCTGACACCCGCCGGTGCCCGGTGAACCCGGGCACCGGCGGATGCCAGGGCACAGCGCTGGATCATGCAGCGGCTGCCAGGAAAGAGGGGGCTTCGGGGTGGAGAATGCGGAATGTAAACTGGTGGTCGTGACGCTGTCCGGCTGCAACGCCATCTGTCTCGGCGGGCCGTGCCATGGCGTGCTCGCCCACGTCGACCAGGACATCGGCGTCCTGGACATCCCCGTCCCGCCCGGCCGGCCGGGCGAGCCCGAGCGGCGTGCCGGGTACCGGATCACCCGCGAACGGGTGCGCTACTGGGGTCAGGCCGAGCCGTTCATCGCCCTGCACTGGGCGGGGCCGCCCTGATCTCTAGCCCCTGCCCGTGGCCAGGTCGGCCGTGATCCGGTCGGCGCTGATCGGCTCTCCGGGCAGCGGGGTCGCCTCCTGCGGGCGCAGGCCGTCCAGGAGCGTGGTCAGCATGCGTGCGCGTACCGCGTCGTTGAGCTGCCCGGAGATCGTCGGCAGCGGCCGGGTCAGGACGGCGAGGAACATCACCAGATCGGCCGCTCCCACGTCGTCGCGCAGCGCCCTTTCCGCGCGGGCCGCGGCGACCAGCGCCTCCAGCGCGTCCAGGAGTTCGGCGCGGGCCGTCTGGAACTGCGGGTCGGTCTCGACGTGGCCGCCGAGGATGGGCAGCATCGCCACGTCGCCCCGCTCGACCACCCGCGTGGCGAAGACCGTGAGCGCCCGCCGGGCGGTGGGCGCGGCGGCCAGGGTGCCGGCCGCCAGCGCGGCCATCTGGCCCATGTGGTCGAAGGCCACGCACCTGATCAGCTCCAGGCGGGTGGGGAAGTGCCGGTAGAGCGTGGCGTTGCCCACGCCGGCCCGTTCGGCGATCTGGTCGAGCGGAGCCTCCGGCCCCTGCTCCAGGAAGGCCAGGTGCGCGGCGCGCAGGATCTGCTCCCTGTTGCGCCTGGCGTCGGCGCGTAGCTCTTTCACGGACCGCTCCCTAACCGTGGACACTCTCCCCGGTTATGTTACAGTCCGAGCTAACCGGGGAATTTATCCCCATTTAGTGAAGGAGTGAGATGGGATCCATCGCGAGAACCTCGCTCTCCTGCGTCGTGGCCGGCGGCGGCCCCGCGGGCATGGTGCTCGGCCTGCTGCTGGCACGGTCGGGCGTGGAGGTGGCGGTGCTGGAGAAGTACCCCGACTTCCTGCGCGACTTCCGCGGCGACACGGTGCACGCCTCCACGCTCGGCCTGCTGGATCAGCTCGGCCTGGGCGAGCGCTTCGCCCGGCTGCCGCAGCAACGCGAACGCCGGCTGCGCATGCGCTTCGACGACGGCGCCGTCACCGAGGACTTCACCCGCCTGCCCGGCCGCCACCAGCACATCGCGCTGGTGCCCCAGTGGGACTTCCTCAACCTGCTCGCCGAAGCCGCCAGCGCCGCACCCGCCTTCCACCTCGCACAGAACGCCGAGGTGACCGACCTGATCACGACGGAGGGCCGGGTCGGCGGCGTGCGCTACCTGGACAAGGACACCGGCCTGACCCACCGCCTCGACGCGCCCCTGGTCGTGGCGGCCGACGGACGCCACTCCACCGTGCGCCGCCTGCTCGGGCTGCGTCCGCGCGCCGCCACCGCCCCGCACGACTGCCTGTACGTACGCGTCCCGCGCGCCGCCGGCGACCCGGACGGCACGATGCTGCGCTTCTCCTCCTCCGGCGGCCTCATCATGATCAACCGCGGTGACTACTGGCAGGTCGCGCTGCTGATCGGCAAGGGCACGGCCGACGCCGCACGGGCCGACGACGCCGCCTGGGTGCGCCGGACCATCGCGCGGCTGGCGCCGTACACGCAGGACCGGATGGCCGCGCTCGACCCGCACGACATCGCGGCCCTGCAGATCCGCATCGACCGGCTGGACCGCTGGTGGGCGCCCGGCGCGCTGCTGATCGGCGACGCCGCGCACGCCATGTCCCCGATCGCCGGCGTCGGCATCAACCTGGCCATCCAGGACGCGGTCGCGACCGCCCGCATCCTGCTGCCCGCCCTGCGCCGCGGCCACGTCACCGACCGGGACCTGGCCCGTGTGCAACGGCGCCGCCAATGGCCGACCGTGCTCACCCAGCTCGCCCAGCGGCGGGCGCAGGAGAGCTTCGTGGCCGCCCGCATCGACGCCGCCGGCACCGGCGGGCCTCCGCTGCGCATCCCGCAACCCCTGCGCACGCTGCGGCACTGGCGCGGCTTCCCGCACCTGTTCGGGCGGATCGTCGCGTTCGGCCTGCGCCCCGAGCGGCTGACCGGGCCGCTGGAGCCGCTGAGCCATGCGTAGCCGGGTGTTCGTCACGCTCAACGCGCTCGCGACGCTGGTGACCCTCGCGGTCTCGGTCCTCGTGATCGCCGAACCCGGCCTCGCGCTGCCCGCGGGGACCGAGATCACGCCGGGGGTGGACACGTTCGCGCGGGCCTGCGCGGTCCGGTCGCTGGCGGTGGGCGGCGCGCTGCTGGTGTCACTGGCCCGTGGCGCGCGCGGTGCACTGACCGCGCTGCTGTGGGCGAGCGGGCTGACCCAGCTGGGCGACGCCGCGATCCACGCGCTGAACGGCAGCCCGGCCGTCGTGTCCGCCGGGGTGCTGGCGGCGGTGGCGTTCGGGTCGCTGTGGTGGCTGCACCGCGACTCGTAGGCCGAGCCGCCTTTTGCCTGCCATTCGGTAAAAGAATTGTCGCGATAATCAAGCCGTCCGCAGAAACAGTTCAGTGCGCGTTTTCGGTCGCCGGGCGGGGGTCATATTCCCTGGGCGGCCCGCGATTGAGAAGGAGCTCTCACATGGCGGATGGGTTGAATACCGGGGACTCCGCGTGGGTGCTGGTGAGTTTCGCGATGGTGCTGCTCATGACGCCTGGCCTCGCGCTCTTCTACGGGGGCATGGTCCGCGCGAAGAACGTCATCAGCGTGCTGTACATGAGCTTCGTCTCCATCGCCGTGGTGACGGTGATCTGGTTCCTGTACGGCTACGGCCTGGCGTTCGGCAGGGACCTGGGCGGGGCCGGGCTGATCGGCTGGGGCGACTGGGAGTTCTTCCAGATCAGCCCGTCCGTCCCCTACGGCAGAATCCCGCTCTACGTCTTCTCCCTCTTCCAGCTCGTCTTCGCGATCATCACACTCGCGCTGATCAGCGGCGCGGTGGCCAACCGGGTGCGGCTCGGACCGTGGATGGTCTTCGGCGTCGTCTGGATGACGCTGGTCTACGTGCCGATCGCGCATTGGGTCTTCTCCAAGGGCGGCTGGATCAACCGCTGGGGAGTGCTCGACTTCGCGGGCGGCCTGCTCGTCGAGCTGAATTCGGGGGTGGCGGGGCTGGCATTGGCATTGGTGCTCGGCCCGTCGCTGCGCTTTCGCCGGGAAGGGCCGCCGCAGCCGGAGAACATCCCGATGGTGATGACCGGCATGGGCCTGTTGTGGTTCGGCTGGTTCGGGTTCAACGGCGGGTCGGCGCTGACGGACGGCGCCCTGGCGGCCAACGCGGTGACGAACACGATGATGTGCGCCTGCGTGGCGATGATCGTCTGGATGCTCCTCGAACGCCGGCGTTTCGGCCGGTTCTCCCGGCTGGGCGGCACCACCGGCGCGCTCGCCGGCCTGGTCGCGATCACGCCGGCCTGCGGGTACGTCAACCTCTTCGGCGCGACGGTCATCGGGATCGTGGCCGCGGTGGTCTGCGCGTACGCCGTGGAGATCAAGACCACGGTCGGCTACGACGACACCCTGGACGTCGTGGGCATTCACGGAGCGGGCGGCATCGTCGGCCTCGTGCTGCTCGGTTTCTTCGCCACCGGCCAGTACGGGAGCCCGATCGCCGGATTGTTCTTCGGTGGTTCGATCGCCTTGCTCGGCAAGCAGATCGTCGCCATTCTCGCCGTCGGCGCCTATTCCTTCGTGCTGACGTTTCTCATCGGCAAGGCCGTGGACCGCCTTTTCCGCCTCCGCGCCAGCGCGAGCGAGCAGGCCGAGGGCCTCGACAGCGAACTCCGCATGGGCTGAACGGTCACTGTTTGCGGGCCATGGGCGCCGGCACGCCCAGCAGCAGGCGGCGCACGGCGTCCCAGACCTCGTGGAAGGCGGACAGGACCTCGGGGGAGCGGTCGCCGAGGAGACGAGCCCAGGCTCCCCGGTCCCCGGGCAGCACGCCCGTCCCGGCGCGCAGGCCGGAGCCGGCCAGCGCCTCGTGCATCGTGTCGGCGACCTCCTGCGCCGGACGAGCGGTCGTGACGACGTACAGGGTGGACATGACGCCGAAACCCGCCATGACCGCCGGGCCGTCCACCGGGCCGTCCCCGGGGACCAGGCGCATCGGGTCGGCGAACAGGAGCCCGCCGCCGGGCTCGCACACCTCCACGTCGGTGCAGTACGCGGTGTACGCGTGCCGTTCGCCCCTGGCGAGCCTGCCCGCCAGCATCGTCTCGCCCAGCACCACGGTCGCGTCGGCCGCCGCGGTGACCGCGGTCCGCTGGTAGTAGCGGCTGCCGGCGAAGGCGATGGCGGGATCGGGCAGGTACTCGAGGTAGCCGCCGGGACCGGCGTTCAGCTCGACCAGTTGCGTGGCGTAGTCGTGCTCCATCCGGTACAGCCGGGTGGCGCCCTGCGTGGTGAGATGCACCGACGCCCCGGCCTCACAGGAGACGTCCACGCGGTAGCGGTCCCCCTGAAGCACGCCGCCGCCCGACATCATGAGCATCACGTACGGCATGCCCGGCACCGCCGGATCGTAGTAGTGCGGCCGGGTGATGTGCAGCGGAGCCTTCTGGAAATGCCCGGTCAGCTCGGTCCGCTCACCCACGCGCCGGAACGCCAGATCCAGCACGCCGACCTTGCCGGGACTGCCGACGGGCAGGGTGTCGAGCGCCCCGGAGTGGCGCCGCACCGGCCGGGGGATCCAGTCCGGCTGGTAGCGCTCGGGGGCCAGCCGATCGGGTACGGCCCCGCCGCCGAGCGTCGTCACGCCGGAGCGGTACACGCGGCCCCCGCCCTGCTCTGGATGAGGTCGGCGACCTCACCGACCCCCGTGCCGGTCAGGCAGTCGGTCAGCGTGACCGGGCCGTCGCCGCGCACCATCCTGGCGTCCCGCTCCATGATCCCCAGGTCGGTGCGCACATACTGCGCGATGTCGATCTTGTTGATGACCAGGAGGTCGGAGGTCGTCGTGCCGGGACCGCGTTTGCGCGGCATCTTCTCGCCCTCGGCCGTGTCCAGCACGAAGATGAACATGTCGGCGAGCACCGGGCTGAAAGTGAGGGTCAGGTTGTCGCCGCCGCTTTCGAAGAACAGCAGATCGATGTCGGGAAACCGGTCCAGCAGGTCGGCGCCCGCCGCCAGGTTCATCGTCGGGTCGTCGCGGACCGCCGTGTGCGGGCAGGCGCCCGTCTCCACACCCACGATCCGCCCGGGATCGAGGATCCCCGCCAGCGTGCGCCGTACGTGCTCGGCGTCCTCCTGGGTGTAGATGTCGTTGGTGATCACCCCGACGCTGTGCCCCCTGTCCCGCAGCATCGGGACGAGGGCCTCGATCAGCGCGGTCTTCCCCGAACCGACCGGGCCGCCGATCCCCACCTTGAAGACCTTCTCCAGTTCCATGCTCTCCGCCTTCTCTCGTGGTCGGTCAGGTGATGAACAGCCGGGCCGGCGCCCGCTGGTGCCCCGCCGCGACGGTGTCGGCGAGCGGAACCGAGCTGTGCAGGTCCCGCGGGTCCTCGACGCCGAGCGCCGCCCGCGCGACAAGCTCCAGATCCGGCCGTACGGCACGCAGCAACGCCTGCGCACGGCGGAAGTCGGTGCATCCCAGGCGGACCGCCGCCGTCACGTAGCTCGCGGCGAACGCGTACAGGTCGGCGGCCACGGCCCGCGCCTCGCCGACACCGAGACCCGCGTACAGGGCGCCCACGACCACGGCGTGGTTGCCCGGCGTGGCCCTGCCGGTCACCAGCTCCGCCAGGCGCGCGGCCTCGGGGATCGGGAAGGCGAACGCGGCCGTGTCCAGAACCTGGCGTCCGGTGCGCACCGACGCCGTGCGCTGCTCCTGGACGAGCTTGGTCGCGTGCAGCCTGCGGTCGACCTCGGCCACCCGTTCCCAGTCGCCGGCCAGGACCGCGCGGTGGGCCAGGACGAGCGCGGCGGCGTCCCCCGGTCCCACCATGTTGTGGAGCAGGTCGGCCAGCAGCTCCCGCAGGCCGTCCGGGCCCACCGGCCCGAGCTGGGTGTAGCCCTCAAGCCCGTGCGACAGCGTGTACATCCCGCTCGGGAAGCCGGAGTCGGACAGCTGGAGCTGGGCCAGCAGCGCGCCGAGGTCCTCGCTCACAGGAAGAACAGCCGGTTCAGCGGCAGCTTCTTGGCCGGTTCGATGTGCACGGGCTCGCCGTTGAAGGTCACCTTGTAGGTCTCCGGGTCGACGCGAATGTCGCCCAGCGTCGCATTGCGCACCATGTGCCGCTTGTCGACGGTCCGGCACTGCCGTACCGGACGGACCATGCGGCGCAGGCCGAGACGGTCGGGCACGCCGTCGTCGATGGCCGCGCCCGACATGAAGGTGACGCACGTCGCCGCCAGCGCGCTGCCGTACGCGGCGTACATCGGCCGGTAGTAGATGGGCTGCGGCGTCGGCAGCGAGGCGTTGGCGTCGCCCATCTGGGCCCAGCTGATCAGGCCGCCCTTGATGACCATCGTGGGCTTGGCCGCGAACGTGGACACCGGCCACAGGACGATGTCGGCGAGCTTGCCGTCCTCCAGCGAGCCGATGGTGTCGGCCATGCCCGAGACGCGCGCCGGGTTGATCGTGAGCTTGGCGACGTAGCGCAGGACCCGGAAGTTGTCGTTGCGCGCGGAATCCTCGGGCAGCGGGCCGCGCTTGTCCTTGCAGTGGTGGGCGACCTGGAAGGCGCGGGTGAACGACTCCCCGATGCGGCCCATGGCCTGGGAGTCGGAGCCGATGATGCTGATGATGCCCAGGTCGTGCAGGACGGTTTCGGCGGAGATGGTCTCGGCGCGCACGCGGCTCTCGGCGAACGCCACGTCCTCCGGAACGTCGTAGCTGAGGTGGTGGCAGACCATCGTCATGTCGAGCAGCTCGTCGATCGAGTTGACCGTGTACGGCAGCGTCGGGTTGGTCGAGGCCGGGCAGACGTTCGGCTCCCCGGTCACCCGGAGGATGTCGGGGGCGTGGCCGCCGCCCGCGCCCTCGGAGTGGTAGGTGTGGATCGCGCGCCCGTTGATGGCGCTGATCGTGTCCTCGACGAACCCGGCCTCGTTGAGCGTGTCGGTGTGCACGGTGATCTGGATGTCGAGGTGATCGGCGACCGAGAGCGCGCAGTCGATCACCGCGGGCGTGGCTCCCCAGTCCTCGTGGACCTTCAGCCCGCAGGCCCCCGCCCGGATCTGCTCCTCCAGCACGCCGGGCAGGCTGCTGTTGCCCTTGCCGAGCACGCCGATGTTGATCGGGATGTTCTCGAAGGCCTGCAGCATGCGGCCGATGTTCCAGCCGCCGGGGGTGGTGGTGCAGCCGCGGCTGCCGTCCGCCGGGCCCGTGCCGCCGGCGACCAGGGTGGTGACTCCGTTGCTGAGCGCGTTCTCGACCTGCTGGGGTGCGATGAGGTGTACGTGGGTGTCGATCCCGCCCGCGGTGGCGATGAGGTTCTCGCCGGAGATCACCTCGGTGTTGGCGCTGATGACCAGGCGCCGGTCGACGCCGTTCTGGGTGTGCGGGTTGCCGGACTTGCCCACCCCGACGATCTTCCCGTCCTTGACGCCGATGTCGCCCTTGACGACCCCCAGGACGGGGTCGATGATCACCGCGTTGGTGATCACCAGGTCGAGGGCGACGGCTCCGCCGGTGGCCGGATCGGCGGCCATGCCGTCCCTGGCGGTCTTGCCCCCGCCGTACTGGGACTCATCGCCGTAATGGCCCTCGGTGTAGTCCTTCTCCACCTCGACGACGAGATTGGTGTCGCCGAGCCGGATCCGGTCGCCCACGGTCGGGCCGTACATGGACGCGTACTGCCGGCGGCTCATGCTGGTCATGCGGCTCAGCCCTTCTTCCTGGTCCTGGCGGGCTTCTTGCCGGTCTTGGCCGGCGCCGGTTCCGGCTCTTCGAGGTAGCCGCGCTCGCGCATGCGCCTGAGCGCCTCCTGGTGCGCGTCGCGGCTGCGGACGCCGCCGTTGAGCAGTCCGCCGAATCCGACGATGCGCCGGCCGCCGCCGTACTCGACGAGGGTGACGCGTTTGGTGTCGCCCGCCTCGAAGCGGACCGCCGTCCCCGCCGGGATGTCCAGGCGGGTGCCGAACGCCTGCTCGCGATCGAAGCTCAGGGCCCGGTTCACCTCGAAGAAGTGGAAGTGCGAGCCGATCTGGACGGCGCGGTCTCCGGTGTTGCGCACGGTGAGCGTCACCCGGGCCTGGCCGGCGTTCAGCTCGATGTCGCCCTTGCCGTAGATGTATGGGTCATCCGACATGCGTGTGTGTCTCCTCGTGAATGTGGGTGTGCGGCATCGGTTCGGCCAGGCCGTCGTCGCGATGCCCGCTCCAGCGATGCCCGGCCTCCGCGGCGCGCCGGTGGATGAGCGTCAGGAGGGAGGCGCGCCCGAGCAGGGGCCCGGCCGTCCGCGTCCCGGGCCGGGCAGGCGCCGGGACGAACGAGGCGGGCACCAGGACGACCTCCTCCGCGCCCAGCAGCCGGCAGCGCTCCACGCCCTCGTCCACGTCGGGATCGCCGCCGCTCAGCGCCACCTCGACCCAGCGGACCGGGGTGAACTGCCGGACGAGCCGGGCGATCTTGAACAGCTCGGCGTCGGGCTCGGGCCCGATCGCGGGCGCCACCAGCAGGACGGCGGACGCGGCCGTGAGCTTGGCGTGGACGAGCGCGGCTCGCAGCCAGCCGACCAGGTGACCGGTGCCGGCCAGCGGCCGGGCCAGGAGCAGTTCCCCGTCCGCCCGCCCGCGCGCCGCCCAGCGCAACGCCTGAGCCGCCACGGCGGAAAGGTCCGGATCGCGGCCCAGCGTCATCGGCACGACCACGGCCGGGCGCCGGGAGATCGCGGAGCGCAGCTCGCGATCCACGGCGCAGACCCGCGGCCCGTCCGGGCCGAGCAGCGGTGGCAGGCAGAGACCGCCCCGGCTCTCGGCCCCCACCGCCAGCAGGATCTCGTAGCCCGGCACCGTCATTGCGCGCCGACCGGATCGTGACAGGACACCAGCTTCGTGCCGTCGTCGAAAACCGCCTCCACCTGCAGGAGCGAGAGCATCCCTCGCACCCCCGGCAGCACGTCGTCCGGGCCGATGACCTTCTTGCCGAGCTCCATGCACTCGGCGACCGACCTGCCGTCCCGCGCCGCCTCGACGACCGCGCAGCTGATCAGCGCGACCGTCTCCGGATAGTTGAGCTTCAGCCCGCGATCCTTGCGCTGCCGCGCCAGCTGCGCCGCGGTGAAGAGCAGCAGCTTCTCCATTTCCCTGGGGGTGAGATTCATGAGAGTTCCTTTCTGAACGGGTCACGCGTCACGTGCGCGCGATCCTGGAGAACATCGGCACAGCCGCCAGGAACGTCCACGTCACCAGCACGAACGGCCACGTCAGGGTGTGGCCTCCAGCCACCGCGAACAGGTTGCCGACCCCGGCCGTGAGCCCGGCCGCGCCCACCACGCCGATCAGGGCGTAACCGGCGCTCACGGGCGTGGCCACGACGAACGTGCCGAACAGCGCGACCCCCGTCAGCACGGAGTTGTAGCCGTAGAGCCCGGCCCCCAGATCGGCCGCCTGAGCACCCAGCGCCCACCCCGTGAGCAGCCCGACGGCACTGGACACCAGCGCCACCAGCCCCACCCGCCACCCGGCGACCACCAGCCCGGCCAGGAAGATGAGGCCCACGTACCACTGGCCCTGAAGGAAGACCTGGCCGATCCCGCTGAACGTGCCCCGCCACAGGTGATCCCAGCTCATGCCGGTGCCCGGAGCGGCCGCCGACGGCGCCGCCGTACTGACCTGCCGGGCCCAGACCCTGCTGAACGAGGCCCCTCCGACCACCATCACCGTCGTGACCACACAGAAGGGCGCGGTCAAGCCAGACAGCCTGTACGGCTTCAGCAGCACGTCGAGCGCCGAGGTGAGAACGCTGCCCGCGGCCGCACCGAAGATCACGAGCAGGACGGTCATCCAGCTCACGTCGAAGTAGAGGGCCAGCCCCACCCCGATCAGCGTCCCGCTGAACCCCTCCAGGCCGGGCGCCACCCGTTCATCCCACGAGGCTCCCAGCAGATGGGCGGTGAGCGTGGCGGTCACCGCGCCCAGCAGCCCGAACACCCCGAACCGCCAGCCGCCCGCGAACAACGCGACCAGGAACACCAGCCCCACCCAGGGATTCGGCTGGAAGACGACCTGGGCGACACCTTTGAGGATCACCCGCGGCAGGTCGTTGCGCGGTACCCGAGATGTCCCCGATGACATGAACCCAGCCGTTCCCGCCGCTACCGGATGATGACGCCGGGCCCCTCACCTGCAAGGGGCGCGACATCTTGGCATCTATCCCTGACCGAAAGGGGAAAAGACCAAGGACGGCCATCGAGTGGACAAATTCCTCCTGGTGGCGGCCATCGCCGTCGGCTTGCCGGGCGGGCGGGACGGTGCTCGGCCTGATGCCCGGCGTCGTGCTGGAGGGCGATCAACGCCCGCTACCGGCCTCTGTTCGACCACAGTGTTCATCCGTCCGCGCCGGGCTACGAGGTCATGTGCCCAGAGAGCCAGGTTCATGGGATCGCACGAGCCCGACAGCCATGAGCGCCGTTGTGGCCCGGGCTCGATGACACCTCGGCCGATCTCGCCGTTGCTATGGCGTCCACCTGTCACGCACGGTGCCGAGAGAATTACCGGCTCGCAGTACTGGTGTCAATCGCGCATGCGAAAGACTTCACGCAAGGCTCTCTCGGAACACCTGACACGATGACCCGTCGGCCACACCTCTGACGGCCCCCTCGTGGATGTGAGGGAGGTCTTCCGCAGGATGATTCCTAGTTGACGAGATCGATCCACGTTCGGGTGAATGGCGGTCTTCGACTACGGACAAGCAACGCGTAACGTCTCCACCAGACCGTTCACGTGGACGTCGACGTCCGACAGGGGGTCCGGGAGGGCGAGCGCGACGGCCCCGGCGTTGTGCTGTTCCGCGCCGTCGAACGGGCCTGCGAGGCGTGGAGACCACGTTTCCCGGGTGGTGGCGAGGGGCGGAATGGCGGCGAAAGTCGGCAACTGGTCAAGACGACCGCAGGTGTGCCGCCAAATCCGGTCGTCTCCGGCGACCTGTTCGAGGAGCCGGGTGCGCCGACTCTCGTCGCCCAGATGGACGACGACTCTGGACGCACCACCGATCGTGGCGTCAGAGGCGAGGCCGAACGTCACGCCAGGCACGGCGTCCAGGGCTGTCGCCAGCAGACGGCCGGTCCGCGCGTCCCGGATCAACCGGTCATCGAGCGTCTCCAGGTCGTGCAGTGCGAGGACCGCAGCCAGAGGGTGCATACGGTGCTTGAGACCGAATCCAGTGGAGGCGAACTGCCGCAATGACTCCTCGGTCACTTCGGTCGTGGGTCGGTGACGCGAGTTCCCCAACAGCAATGCACGTTCGTACACGCTTCGCGAGTTGGTGACAAGGCAGCCTCCCTCGCCCGCGCTGACCACCTTCTCAGACTGCATGCTGAACGCGGCCACACTGCCGATCGCCCCCACGACCCGCTCGCCGATCCGTGCTCCGTAGGCCAGTGAGCAGTCCTCGACGACATGCACGCCAGCCTCGCGGGCGATCGCGCAGATGGCAGTCATGTCTGCGGGGATGCCGTGCATGTGGGTGACCACGATGCACGATGTGCGGTCGGTAAGGGCCCGCGCGACCGCCTGAGGGCAGATGTTTCCAGTGACAGGATCGACATCGACGAGCACAGGACTGAGCCGGCACTGCATGATCGGTGAGATCGAGGCATGGAAGGTAAGCACCGGTGCGATCACCTCTGAGCCGGGGGGCAGGTCCAGCCCCACGTAGGCCGCGTGCAAAGCCGAGGTTCCATTGACCGTGGTGAGCGCGTAGCCGCAGCCGGTCAGCGCCTCCATCCGCCGTTCGACTTCGCCCAGGACGCCACCGCCGTCATGGATGGACAGCGGCAGATCGCGCCGAACGTAGTCGGCGACTCTGCGGGCCAGCGCCTCAGTGATGTCTGGACGGTTGCTCACGGGGTGGCCTTGAGGCAGCGGCGTTCCATGCTCTCCCGATAGGGCCGCATGTCCAGGTCCGGATACCGTCTTGCGACGGCTGCGATGGTGCCTGCCGTCCAATAGGGGTCCTCCGGCGCCGGAAATCCGAGGGCGCTACGTGCTGTCAGGGACAAGGCCGGGATGAGCTCCGACTTCTGCCGCCGATGCAGCTCGCGCGCCCATGGGGTGCTACCGATCCACGGCCAGGAACTCGCCGCGTACGTGAAGGACACTGTCACCCGCACCGCGCCTGCGACGGTGATGTTCGCGCCACGGTGCACGACGTCGGGCGTCATGAAAAGTACCGAGCCCGCGCTCCCTGCCGCTGGGACCTCTTGCTCGCTCAACGCCGCGAACTCAGGACTGTCGAACCATTGGCGTTCACGCGATAGCGCTTCCGTCTTGGTGAGGCTTATCAGCCGGGTAGCTCCGGTGTCGGCGCGCACGTCGGTCAGATAGAGGTAGCCCTTTACTTCGCGGTAGGCGCCATTCTGCCGCGGGACCACCAGGGTGTGCTCCGGGTAGTCGGCGTGCAGTGGCTGGTCGTAGTCGGCATGCCCGCCAACCTTGACCCAGAGGCTTGATCGGGTCAGGCGCGGCGTATCGCTGCCGAGCAGGGCGCGAACGCAGCGCAGGATACGTGCATCGAGTACCAGGCGCGTGAGCTCGTCGTCGTCAAAAGGGAATGAGGCGAACCCATCCCATTGGCTGCCATTCTTTGTGGTGCTGGGCCGGTGTTTCATGGCTGCGCGACATGTAGTCGCGACCGTGTCGGAATCGACGACACCAGGTATGACCGTCCAGCCGTGCTCATCCAGCTCGGCGCGGTAGATGGCGCTATCAGTCATCGCGCGCATAGCCTTCCCGAAGAAGTCATAGTCAAGCGGGCGCAGATATGAGGGCGGTTGCCGAATGTATTTCTTACTGAGTGGAATTTTCGATTGGTTTGTGACCGTACTGTGAGATTTTGGGTCCGTCAAGAGAGCCAGTTGAGCTGTCTCGCCGGCGAGACAGAATATGAGCGGCCCGTCATCGGAGATGACGGTTCATAAGGGGCACATACGCCTGGGCGTAGGCGGCCATGGTGGGCAGCGCGCTGTCCGGCACCGGGGTGAAAGGCGCCAGCCCGGGTGGGAACGCCTCCAACGCCAATGGGCCGTCGTAGCCGATTTCCCGCAGGGTGCCGATGAGCGCGGGCAGGTTCAGGGAGCCGCTGCCGGGAGCCTGCCGGTTGCTGTCCGCGACTTGCACATTGACCACGTGAACGCCGCCGGACCGTACCGCCATCGCGACGTCAGACTCCTCCATCATGGCGTGGAAGGTGTCCACCACGAGCCCGGCCGCCGACGAATCCACGTCGCTGAGAAGCCGAAGACCGTCATCGACGGTGCGCACCAGCGCGCAGGTGTAGCGATTCAGGAGCTCGATGCCCAGCTTCGTGCCCGCCGACTTCGCATGTTCGGCCACCGCTTTGATCTCCTCCACGGCATGACCCCATTCTGCCGCGGGCGACTCCTCGTGCCAGTGACGTCCGACCGCGGTGACGGCCACCCCCACCACCCCACAGCCGAGATCCGCCGCGAAATCGACGCAACGCAGCAGGTGGTCCCGTGTCGCCCGGCGGACCTTGGGATCGGCAGCGCTGAGGTCCCTGCCCGTCCTTAGCCGGGCGGCCGCGCTGAGCGCGGTCACGGTCAGTCCGCGATCGGTGATCATCGAACGCAGGGTGTGCCGTGCCGGGTAGCTCCCGGGATCTCCCAGGAGTTCCACTCCGGTGAAGCCGGACCGGGCGAGCAGGTCAAGCAAACTGTTCAGGCCGAGAGCCTGGGGAAAAATGCTGTCGCAGACGCTCAGTTGCATGTGCCGGCCCTTTTCTGGCGAGGGAATGGACGCGCATAATGCGGAAAGTTTTCGCAGAGGCATACGGGGGGACTTGTGCGAAGAGATATTGGATTGGGATTGCTGGGGCTGTCCATAGAGGGGCGCCCCTCTCTGGCGAAGGCGGTCGGTGTGATTCGTGCGGCGTTGGAGGGAGGCGCGCGACTGCTGGACACAGCCGATGTGTACGGCATTGCCGGTGCCCCGCCGGGATACTCAGAAATCCTGGCGGCGAAGGCAGTGCGTGGCTTTCGTGGTGAGGTGGTCCTGGCCGCCAAAGGCGGTATCGTTCGCGGGACGAATGGAGCACGTCGTCCGGACGGACGCGCCGGACACGTCCGCGAGGCCTGTACGGCGTCCCTGACGCGCCTTGGCGTTGAGCAGATCGACTTGTATCAGCTTCATCGGCCTGATCCAGACGTGCCGTTCAGCGAATCGGTCGGATGCCTACGAGAACTCCTCGAGGAGGGGTTGATCAAAAGGGCAGGCATCAGCAACGTCACTGTTGCTCAGATCGAAAGGGCGCGCACCCTGCTGGCGCCCTTTCCACTCGGGTGCGTGCAGAACGAGTTTTCGGTTTTCAATCGCGTGCACCAGCCCGAACTCGACTACTGCACCGAGCACGGCATTCCCTTTCTGGCATGGGCGCCGCTCGGTGGGCAGGCCGCGGCCGGACAGTTGAGCGACCTGAAGCCCGTGCTCCGCGAAACCGCCAGGCGCCATGGCGTCTCGGCGCATCAGGTGGCGTTGGCCTGGCTTCTCGCCAAGGGGCCGACCGTGATTCCTGTCGTCGGCGCCCGGCGCGTCGCCACGATCCTGGATTCGCTCGCGGCTGACCGAATCGCACTTCCCCCGGAAGCGATCAGCCTTGTGTGAGCGCCCCACTGGCATCGATCCATCCGATGCGGGTGAGGATCGCGCAGGCGAGCTCGGGAAGTTTCACACCGTCCGTGGGGAAGACATGATCGGCGACATCACTGTCGTCGAACCAGGTACTCAGGTACTCGGCCCGCTTGAGCAGCGAGTCCAGTGACGATCCGGTCTCGCGCTGACGCAACCGCCGGTGAAGTGTGTCCCGGCTGGCGGCGAGCCGGCAGACCACAAACTCGGGGTCGGGCAGCGCCTCGCGGATCCGGTCCAGGTAGTCGCGGGTCTCCACGACGCGGTTCAGCACCAGCCGCTGCGCGCCGTTGCTCTCATAGTTCCGCCAGACGTCGCGCAGGTTGGTCAAAGCGACCTCATCGTTAAAGGAGTCGCCTGCGGGAAAGGGGTAAGACAGGCAGAGCGCGTCCAGGTCCACGGCCGCGTGGGGAATATCGCGAGCCGCCAGCTGGTCGTAGATCTCCTCAGTGACGGCACTCTTTCCGACGCCGGGAGGTCCGGTCACGACCAGAACGGGAAGCATGCTATTCCTTTCCGTCAACGTACGTTCGCAGTACGTCATGCCATCGGTTGTCGTCACGCAGAGCGCGGAAAGTGGTGACTGAGAAGCTGTCGGTGACGCCCTGGTGGAAGGCGTTCCTACGGCGGAGGCCGGTGACGTACTCACTGCCGGACGCGCCGAGGTAGCACATGAGGAAGTACGGTAGCAGCGATCTTTCCGTGTACGTCAGCGGCCGATGCCGGTGGTAGGTGGCCACGAGCCTGCCTGCCCGCCGAGTATCGAGCAGTCGGTGCTCGTCGAGCCCCCATGAGGTGATGAGCGAGCACAGGTCATAGATTCTGTGCGATTCCAGGCAATCGTCGAAGTCGAGGAGCGCCGTCAGCCGGCCCTTGTCGTCGACCAGGACGTTTGTTTCGTTGATGTCCGCGTGCACCAGTCCTGTCGGAAGGTCAGCCGCCGATCGGATCGCGCTCGCGAGTTCGGACCGCACGGTGTCCAGGTCTCCCAGGAACCCGGACATGCCGGCGATCGTCGCGACGTCCTCCCACTCCCGCGCCCTCGTGAGGAACTCCGTCACACGACGCAGCGGATCACCGCGTTGCCGTCTCTTTCCGGGCAATGCCACATTCCACGTGAGCCGATGCAACCGGGCCAGCTGGGCGGCGATCTGGCATCCTAGATTCAGGTCGAACGAGCCGAAGCCGCCCGGCCGGGATTCTGGCCGCTTTCCGGGCAGGTAGCCGAAGACGGCCACTGGGCGTCCGGCGACGAACCGGAAGAGGTCCTTGGCGTGGGAACGGATCAACGGAGGCGTGGGAAAGCCCTTGCTGCTCAGATACTCGACCGCACTCAGTTCGTAGACCAGGTCCGCATGATCCGTCGTGCGACGATAGTGCCGGACGACGAGACGCTGCGTGCCTTCTTCGAGCAGATAGTTGTCGTTGATCAGGCCACCCGGCAGGCGTGTCATCTCAGCCGTGCGGGCATCGATGCCCCAGGCCGTCGCGAACTCGCTCCACGTACCCTCAAGCATCAGAACCGGCTCAGACATAGCTGAACCACACCGGAGCCGCCGCTTGGTGTGACGGGCGCCGCCGCCGGGGGCCCTGGCCTGCCCACGCGGCCCGGACGTTATCCAGCGCCTCGCGCAGGCCGGTGATGTTCAGGATCCGCACCTGCTCGCCGTCGAGGTCCCAGTCCTGTTCGCCGAGCCCGAGCAAACCGAAGGTGATCACCGCCTGTCTCCGGGCGGCTTCCTGGTTCTTTCGCACCTCCGCGATGGTGCGCCAGCGATCGGTGAGTTCGGCTTCGAATCGATGGACGTTATCCGCCGAGATACGGGCGGTGAACTGGGCGCCACTGAGCAGTGCGGGAAGATCTTTTTCGACGAGGTTCTGCAGGGTCTCGTTGGAGTAGAAGTTCCGGTAGTTGCCTGCGCGGTCGTAGGGCGAGATACCGTCGTTGGCCTGCAGTAGCCACCGGCGTGGCGAGCCCTCGGCGCGCTGGCGGGTCAGCTCCACGGTGTGAGTCTGGGCCGCGACGCCGTTGCCGGTTACGGTGCCTCTGATGATGGAGACCTTCTCCCCTATGTCGGCGTCGTTGCCGAGCCAGCGGTCCGGTGTGTAGCCGCGGATCATCGCATACGCTTCGGCGGTGAATGCGGTGTTCCACCCGTTGGTCGCCACTCGGTTCCAGCGGAAGTCGAAGTCGGGGTTGAACTCCGCACGCAGCTGGGGCAGCCGGAAATAGCTTTCCGTGATGTTCCAGCTACGTCGCATGACCGTCACCAGATCATTGGACGTGTAGATCCAGGGACAGCGATCTGTTCCACCGCGGACCGCGTCGAGCTCAGGTCGGCGATCAAGGGTCTCCAACTGGGTCCACAGTTGCCGAGGGTCCGTCCAGACGAGATCCGCGTCCTCGGCCGCCATATAGAGCGGCCAGCGGTAACGTCGTCGGGAAAGGGCGCGGAAGACGATCAGGTCCACGAGGTACCGGCACGCCAGCGTGAGCGGGCATGGTGCGCCTTTCGGGAAGCGGATGTCGATGACGTGGACATTCGTGAGGCCATGACGAACGCAGTGGTCGCGCACCAGGCTTGCCGTACTGTCGAATTCTTCGCCCTCGAAGACATTGTTGAGAATCAGAATCTCATAGGCCTCCGGGCGTAGCGGGGCGAAGCCGGAGTCCGTCTGCTCGGTCAAGAGCCTGACTGTCTCGCCGATCGACTGGGCCTCGTACCGGGAGGGGATGAAGACGGCGATCCTGCAGTCCTCGCTCATGGCAGGGCAGAGTGCCGCCATCGATTCGACCTCGTCGCGATGCGGTCGCGGAACTGTCTCCCAGTAATCGCGCAGCCTGCGCAACTCCCGTTCTGCGTCGCGCCGCGGGCGCCGGCCCTGCCGATCCAGCAGCGGGGAGCCCGGTCCTGCCACGTGTACGTATGGGTCGAACTCCGCTCCTCGTTCCTGCAGGAACGCGTAGTGCTCTTCCAGCGACTTGGGCATGTGACCTCTTAGATCCCGTGGTGGCGCAACAGCACCTTGATGGAGCCGGAAGACTTGTCCGCGGCCAGTGCGAAGGCCTTGGCTGCCTCCCGGACAGGAAGAATGTGGGAGACGACCTCTTCAGCCCGCAGGCGACCGCTCGCCAGCATCGCCACAGACGCCGCCATGTCATCCCGCCGGTCGCACGCGTAGGTGTTACTGCCCTTGAGCGCGGCCTCTTTCGTGATGAGCAGGCGGGTGTTCACCGGCACCGATTCTTCGTGTTCGCCGAGTAACGCCACCACGCCGCCCGGCCGTACGAGGCGGACGGCGGTGTCGATGGCATGCGCTCCTTCTGCGGCGACCACGACACCGTCCGCCCAGTTCTCTGGCGCGTCCCCGGCGGTGACCGTCTGCGCGCCGGCGAGCGCGGCGGCTGCCTCTTGGTGGGGATAACGTGCCAGCATGAGCAGGGCCGACACGCCCAGCAACCGCCCCACGCGCAGCGACAACTGGCCCAGCGTCCCTCCGCCGATCACGGCCAGCCGTCCCTGGAGCGGGGGTCCCGCGTTCTCGGGGGTACGGTCGCCGTATGCCGTCAGCACCGCGCGATGTGCGACGGCGACCGGCTCTGCGAGGGCTGCGCAGTGCCCGAGCCCTGGTGGTATCGCCATGACGGCCGACGCCATGACGGTGGCTGTGCCCGCGAAACCCCCATGGCCGTTCTCCGCCATCCACCTGCGATGCTGGCAAAGGTTGATGCGGCCGGAGAGGCAGCTCGCGCAACCGCCACAATGGGCGTAGGCGCGCGCGGTCACCCTCTGGCCGACGGACAAGCCACGAACTCCCTTGCCCAGACAGACAATCTCGCCGACAAGCTCGTGCCCCGAAGCCCGGCGTTGCCGCCGTGCCCGAGGGTCCAGGTAGTGCCGGACATCGGTTCCGCAGATCCCGGCGTACGCGGTTTTGATGCTGACCTGCCCTCTTACGGCCTTTGTGGCGGGAAGGGTTCTCACCTCGACCCTTCGTGGGCCGATACGGAGTACGGCCAGCATCAGGTGGCCCTCAGGCTCAGACGAGCGGACAACTCCTTGCTCAGGGTCGAGCAGTCGCCCACCGCCCGATACCCGGCCAGGCGGGTCACCGTGACATAGCGATCCTCGAGCTGTGCTTCGTCCGACTCCGGGGGTGGTGTGGCCGGGTGGTCGCGCTGGATGGTGCCGTCGCCGTGATTGATCGACATCACCCTGAACGGGGCCAGTGCGGCAGGACGGACCCCGTTGATGTCGCCGAGCTCCAGATTGGGGACGTTTACGTTGAGGACTTGGGGTCTTCGTTCTTCGCCGAGCAGGGCCGCCGCCTCGATCGCCACCCGGACTCCGCTGTACACCCGCCACAGGGCTCCGCGGATCTGGCTGACCGCGACGGCGGGGATGCCAAACTGCGCCGCGACCAGAGCCGCCCCTACCGTACCCGAGTAAAGTATGTGCCGCCCGGTGTTGGCTCCGAAGTTCACGCCGGAAACGACTAGATCAGGCGGGGCGCCAAAGGCGCCAAGACATGCTGCGGACACGATGTAGCCCGGTGTACCGGCGACTGCCCAGATGGACGGTTCGTCGTCGAGGTTGCGGATCCGTACGGGGGAAGAGGCAGGGGGAGCGCCCAACCAGGCGCCACATCCGCTGACGTCGCCGTCAGGGACGGCCACCACCACCTCCGCGTCCAGGGACTTCAAGCCGGATAGGAGGGGCGCGACGCTCTCCGAGTCGACGCCGTCGTCATTGGTCACCAGTATCCGCACGCTGCGTCACCCACCCATTTCTACGAGCGGTTCAAGGGGTTCGCCACTGAGTTGCCGCACCACGGGGGCGAACGTCTCAAGGGCGCCGCTGTGCACCACCCAGTACGAGATTCCGAGCTCCGCGCCATGCCTGCGGATCTGATCGCAGATGTCCTCGACCTCGCCGACCAGGACCAGGGGGGACCGTCCGGCCTCGCTCGGGCTCAGGCCCAGCATCGGTGCGGCGACCGAGTCCAATACCTCGTTCCTTTCCTTGGTCACCGTGGCGAGGAACGTCTGGCACTGGATCTGCTTACGCGCCAGCCCTTGCATGGTCAGGCGGTCGACCAGAAGCCGCCGGCGGTCGAGAAACCTCTCGAACGAGGACGACGGTCCGGTCTCCGGGCCGACCGCCCCGGAGAACATTGTGGCGCTCACGCCGATGATGTCGGCCATGTCCGCCGCCAGGCTGAGCATTTGCCGTCCGCCGCCGCCCATCATCAGCAGCGGCTGGGCGGTCCTCGGACGGGGCTCCGGCTTGGCGCCCTTGAAGTGGTAGAACTCCCCGGAGAAGGTGACCGGCTCGTCCCCTGCCGACCACAGCGACCGCAGGATGTGCACGTACTCGGCAAGTCGGCGGATCCGGACGGCGCCGGTTTCCAGCATCACCCCAGTGCGCTCGAAGTCCTTGAACATCCATCCCGCGCCCAGCCCGCATTCCACGCGGCCGTCGCTCATGAGGTCCAAGGTGGCGAGTTCCTTGGAGACAGTTACGGGGTTGCGTAGACAGCAGTTGAGCATGAGAGTCCCGAGCTTCAACTCCCGGGTGATGGCCGAAGCGGCGCCGAGCGCGGTGAACACACCCCACTGCCGGTCGGCGTGGTCGGGCATCAGCAGCGAAGAGTAGCCAAGGTCCTCTGCCTTCTTTACCGTGTCGGACCACTCGGCGGCGTTCCACGCGCGGCCTACCTGGACGCCGAATCTGAACCGTGCCTCAATCATCAGACGAACCCGCCTTGGTGTAGCGCAGCATCCGCTGGCCTCGTGGGTGGGGATATTCGGCCTGCTCGTACAACCGGAGCTCCAGGCCTTGTTGCTGTGCGATACCGCTGAACAGGGACAGCGGATGGCGGAAGTTGGTGCCGACGAAGTTGCGCCACTCCGCGCCCAGGAAACAGGTCACGTAGAAGCGCCCTCCGGGCTTGAGCCTGGACACTGCCCGGCCGATCAGCGCTGCGACATCGGCGGCGGGCATGTGTACCACCACGCTGTGCGCCAGGATGACGTCGAAGGATCGCTCGGGCAGCCGTGGGTCGACCGGGTCCAGAAACTCCAGCGTGGGCTCCTTGCCCGCCAGCCCCTCACTCCTGACCAACTGGCGGGCGGCGTCCAGGAGAACCAACGATATGTCGACGCCCACGTAGCTCCCGGGATTCAGGTACCCGATGATGTGACGCCCGCCGCGAAGGCTCCCGCAGCCGTAGTCCAGCAGGCTGTCGGTAACGCCTAGCCCCTGCGCTCTGAGGAACTCCAATTGCAGCGGGCCGACCTCGTTCCATAGTCCCCCCACCGCGAGGGCCGGGTTGGCGCTGCCCCGGCGGTCCATGAGGGCCGCATAAAACGACTGGTAGGACATCTTGCGGTGCTGGAAGCGCAGCGCCAGCACCTCATAGGTCTTGCGACGGGTCAGCAGCCGCGTGGCGCTCCGGACCTTTGCCAGAATGCCGCTGTCCAAGATCACTCCTCAGGATCGTCCGATCATGGACGGTAGGCTCCGTACTCCTCGGCCGCGCCCTTCGCCGGCTCGGGGTTGTCCACGATGAACTCCCACACCTTCTTCACCGCCTCGGCCGCGAGCCGGGCGTCGTCCACACCGACACCCGGACCCGTTTCGAGGTCGAGCAGCACAGCGTGCTCGGCCTCGGCATTTGGGCAAGCCGGCTGTCCGGCGGCTGGCCGGCCCGCTCGCTCCGCGACCTGAGCCGTCCGCTGGACGATCCAGGGAATCTGGTGTGCGAGCGGGTGCGGCGGCTTGGCGCTCACGTTCTCCTTCTCGATCGCCGCGACGAACCAGTCCCGCAGAGGTGCGAAGGCAGGTGGCAGCCGGACCAGCTTGCGGTAGAAGCCGGGACGGTCCCTATCGCCGAACGGTTCAACGGCGTCGAACAGGACCAGACCGCTGTCGTGAAGGACCTCGTCGAAGATGGTGGCCGCGGCCTTCCGCGCATCGAGCTCCCGCCCCAGATCGGCCAGGCCCTGCCTGCCGGCGATGGCCGAAAACTCGGGGAGCGCGTAGGAGAATCCTTGTCGGACGGGACCACCCCAGTCGTTGTTCTTCCCCCGGTTGACGAGCTGGCGCAGGATGCGTTCGGCCGCGGGGTCCCGGGCCATGACCACGCCCCCTTCGCCGACCGAGATATGGTGACGCGGCGAGGCCAGGCTGTAGCAGCCGAAGTCTCCCATGGTGCCCACCAGGTGCCCGTTGACCACCGCGCCGTGGGCCTGACTGCAGTCTTCGATCAGGGCGATGCCGCGCGATGACAGCTGGGCACGTAGGTCCGCAACATCCATGGGGACGCCGTAAAGGTGTACCACCATGACAGCACGGGTGTGCTCGGTGACCAGATCCAGGATCCGCTGGGCGGATGGGAGGATGGAGCGCGGCTCGGAGTCGTACAGCACGGGGATCGCCCGTTCCTGCAGGATCGCCGAGATGGCGCTGAAGTAGCACACAGTGGGCGCCACGACCTCATCGCCGTCGGAAACGCCGGCTGCGACCAAGGCCGCGTGCAGAGCAGAGGTGCCGGAATTGACCGCCACCGCCACGGGGACTCCGTGATAGGCGGCGAATTCGGCCTCGAAAGTACTCGTTTCCTGTCCGCCGTACCATTCGGCCAGCATGGAGTCGGTGACCAGGTGCTCGACGCGTTGCCTGGTCAACGCGTCGGCTGTGAAGGTCGGCCGCACCTTGGCTGGCCGGTGGGGCTTGCCGCCGAAATATGCCAGCCGTTCGTCGGGACGACTCACTTTTCGCCTTTCTCATTCGACAGGAGCTCGCCAAGGACGGACGCGAACAGATGGACGCAGTGGTCGGCCGTGGACCACCGGACGGTCGTGCACCGCGTGACAGAGTCCAAGCCGACGACGAGACTGCTGCAATCGGTGCCCTCTTCGATGAGGAGCAGCACGGGCACCTTGAGCGCCGAAGCCCAGCCGAGTTCGATGTGCACCCCACCGGAGATCGGCACGCCGGGTATCGCCACAAGCAGGGCGGCCGTGCTCACCCCTTCGAAGTCGAGCGGGACGCACGTTTCCGGCGGCATCCATTCGCTGCCCCACGCCTCGCGGCGGTGCGCGTTGTAGACCTTCTTGCCGTGTTGTTCGACCACCTTGATGAGGCGCTCCAGCAGAAGTTGCCTCTCTGGTTGGAGCGCGCCCACCTCTGGATCCATCCAGCTCGCGAACGGCGCCGCCAAGAAGACATGGCCGCCTGGGGCAGTTGCGGTCATCGGCTGTCCTTTCCCTACTGAGTCGTTTCCCTACTGAGTCGTTGGCCCGCTGTCCGTGAGGAGTGATACGCGCTGGCGCGTCCGCGCCGATCGTTCGGCGGCGAAGAGGAAGCCGCTCGCCGCGGACGCACTTTCCACCGCCGTCGGGAAGCTCTCAGTGCGGGGGCCACGCAGCCAGCCGGCCAGGTCGATGTAAAGGCTTCGTTGCGCCGACTCGTCGTCGCGATACCATTCCGTGGCTCCCTCGAGCCGGCGCACGCCGCTGACAAGGGTGTAACCCTTGTTCACGGTCACGTCGAGCCAGCCCTCCGTGCCACGGGCATGCACGACGAGGGCGTTCCACGGTGCGTCCTCGTCTCCGCGGACCAGCGGCGCCACCGCGCCGTGGACCAGATGCATCCTGGCCGCGCCGAGGCCTGCGACGGCGATCAGCTCGGCCGGAGTCTCCCGCGGGCCGTGCCGTTCAATACCGCATGCTGCCGCCAGCACCCATCGAGGTGCCGGGACGCCCGCGAGCGAGGCGATCTCAAGGCCGAGGGAGATGACGTGTTCCCCCTGCTCGAACGGTGCGAACCTGGTGCTGAGCCGTACCTCCGCCAGCTCGCCGAGCCACCCTGCGCCTACGTACCTCAGCAGCTTGCGCCAGTGCGGCATCCATCGGTACTGCGTGTTGACGAAGACGGGAGTGGACCGCCCGATCTCCTGAAGGTCCGCCAGGTCGCTCGGCGTGAGCGCGATCGGCTTCTCCACGAGTACGGCCGGGCATCCCGCCGAGACGAGCGCGCGCACCAGCTCAGGCCTGCTCTGCGGCGGTATGGCCAGTACCACGAGCTCCGGCTGGAGCGCGGTGCACGCTTCCACCGGATCCTCGAAGGCGTGAGTGTCCGCCAGGCGCATCGACGCTGCGAGCTCGCGCGCTCTGACCCCGTTGACGTCGCAGAGCCCGGCGAGCAGGTACTGCCCCGAACTGAGTTGCGCCTTAAGGTGAGCCTTCGCGCGTCGGCCGCATCCGACATGGAGGACACGGATCCCGCCGGATGTCAAGGAAGCAGCCCCATGCTCGGGGTGGCCCGGGTCAACTGCTCGGCCCACTGCTTGGCTGTGCGGGATGACGCGTAGGCCGCTTCGTCGGGGCGAGCGCCGAACTCGCACACCAGAAGGCTCCAGCACTCGAACAGTTCAAGGGGGTCGACCCCGGCGTCGCCGTAGAGGTCGTCGTTCGGCCGGATGCCGTCGGGAAGGTTCCTGCGGGGGTATTCGGAGATGAGGTCGATCACTCTGCGCACGGCGAGTTCTGTGGTTGTGCCGGTCATCTCAACGCCTCAATCCTGTTGCGAAGGAACAGGTTCATTTCGCGCGAGGCGTCGTCGCAGCCGGCACACGCACCGTGCCGGCCTGTCCCGCATAGCGCCTTGACGCCGGCGGCGCGCGAGGAGCCGAAGACGTCCGGCCATCGTCGTTCGAGGAGGCTTCCCCAGGAACGATCGGTGTACGCGAGCATGTTGCAGCCGTAGACCTCGCCGCTGACCCCGTCGACGTAAACGGTGAACTCGGGGACCTGACAGGGACTCGCATGGTGCTCCTGCTTGGCGGCTACCAGCCGAGTGCCAAGAGAGCGGCAGCGTGCTGTCAGGGAGTCCAACGCTTCGTCGAAGGCCGCCTTCTGCGCAGGGGACGGCGCCAGAAGGTCGTGGCCGCGCACCGGGATCAGATGCCACCAGGTGGGTGGCGCGCTGAGCTCAGCGAACATTGATGCCATCGCAGCGAGATGTTCGATGTTCAGGCTCTGCACCACAGTATTGACGCCCCATACGAGGTCCGACCGGGCGATGGCGTCGATACCCGGCTTGATCCGTTCGAAGCTGTTGCGCACGCCACGGATGTCCTCGTGAACTCCGCCCACACCATCGAGTGAGAGGACGATCTCCGCCAGTCCGGCTGCGATCAGGGAGTCGAGCCTGCGCGCCACCAGAAGGCCGTTGCTGATCACCGAGGGTCGGGTGCCGTGCTCGGCGACGATGCTGATCAGCTCGGGCAGCCTGCGGTACATCAACGGTTCGCCGCCGGTGAAGCGGATGTACTCCGGTGGCGCGCTGAGAATCTCACCAAGGAGCGAGAGATAATGGGCAGAGGGCCTGTCGTTCTTCGGCAACTCCCAGCAGTCGCACATATTGCAGCGCAGATTGCAGTTGTCGAAAAGTTTGAAATATATCAACTGCGGCGGCCGTGCGGCAGGTGGTGAGTCCTTCATGACGCTTCACCCGGCAGAAAATCAAACACCCGGCCGTAGAAGGCGAACTCCTCGGAAAAGGCTCTGACGATGGTCTCCGGCTGCCGGAATCCGTGACCTTCGTTTTCGAAGGTGACCAGTTTGTGGGGGACATCGTTCGCCGACAGCGTGGCGGAGAGTCGCTCGGCCAGAACCGGCGGAACCGCCTTGTCGGCCAGTCCCTGAAGGAACAGGACCGGTTTCTTGATCTGCTGCGCCAAGTGCACGGGGGAACGCTTGCGGCGTTCTTCGACATCTTCCGGCCGTGAGCCCAGCATCGCGATCGCGTAGCCCCGCTCGAATTTCGTGGCCAGGGTGCCGATCCTGGTGGCGTCGGACTGCCCGTAATAGCTGACGGCGGCCCCGAACACGTCATGATGCACAAGCGCGGAGAGGGCGAGGAATCCACCCGCGCTCCACCCGCGGATCGCCAAGCGATCCCTGTCGGCCAGACCTCGATCCGCCAACTCCAGGGCGAGGTCCGCACAGTCCTCGACGTCAATGATCCCGTAGTGACCGATCAGCCGTTGGCGGTATTCACGGCCATATCCGGTGGAGCCGCTGTAGTCCATGTCCAGAACGGCGAATCCGCGGCTGGTGAAAAACTGAAGCTCCAGCTGCATCATGCCGTTCACATGCAAGGTGGGGCCGGCATGGCAGTTGACGAGCAACGGCGGCGCCTTGTCGGCCGGTCCGTGATGCGCGTCGTTCTTCGGCGGATAGTAGAGGCCGTGGCACTCCTGACCTCTTCGCCCCCTCACCGAAACCGCCACCGGCTCGGACAGCGCCGACTTCGGTACGGCCGCCGAGCCAGACGTGCGCAGACTTGTGATCTTCTCGTCGGAGACGGTGACGATCTCGTCCGCCATTGTCGGGCCGCCGCCGATGACCACGCAGCGGTCCCCGGCAGCGCAAATGTAGGCACGGAACGCGCGGTGCGGCAGATCGATCTGCCGGAGGGCGTCGTTCTCGATGACCCCCAGAGAGAGAAAGGGCCCTTTTCCGAAGAGGCACATGATCCTGCCGTCTTCTAGGAAGGTGTAGGTGCTCAGGCCCATGGCCCACATGGGATAGCCGAACTCCGCTTCCACGGAGGCGAGCGGCACCTGCGTCCCGCCAGAGACGCGATACAGGTTCCACCAGTTGGTCCGGTCGCTGACGAAGTGAAGGAGGCCGGCCGGGCTCCAGGACGGCTGGAAGACCGACTCGTCCTCACCGCCGGCGACCAGTTCGACGTCGCCGACCGTGCCGTCGGGGCTCAGACGTCCGACCATCAGTTCGGTCCCGTCCCACGGCATTCTGGGGTTGTCCCATTCCAGCCAGGCGATCTGCCGGCCATCCGGAGAGATCTTCGGCGCGGCATACAGATCCCGCCCCGAGGCGATGACCTGAGGCTCCGCGCTACCGTCTGTCGGCAGCAGCACGATCTCGTTGTGGACACACCCGGCCTCCCGGCGCTCACGGACACAGACGAGGGCCCGTCCGCCGGGAGCCACGTGCAGGTCCCCGTGCCGAACCGAGGATTCCGTCGTCGACTCCGGTGTGATCGGTTCCGGCTTTCCGTTGCTCACCATGCGGTAGATCCGCTGGTCGTCGAAATGGACGAAGTACAGATTCTCGCCCCGTGTCGCGAACGCCCCGCCCCCGAACTCGTGGACGAGAGACCGTACGTTGAAGGGCGTGGGCGTCAGGTCGCGAACCTCACCCGCGTCGTCGAGTCGACACAGCACCCTCCGTCCGTCTTCGTCGGGTCTGCGTTCCAGCCACATTGGTTCGCCCGCGTGCACTCCGACCGCGCTGAACGTCCTTCCCCCCTGGGCGACCATCATGGGAGTGATGGGAGAGGTCCATGATCCATAAGCACTGATCATCATTTGAACTCCAGTTGCTTGCTGAACCACTCGATCGTGCGTTTGAGGCCCACCTCGAAGCTCGTCACCGGGTTCCAGCCGAGAACTGCTCTGGCCAGCGTCGTGTCCGGTCTTCTAACGTGCGGGTCGTCGATCGGCCTGTCGATGAAACGCACCACCGGTGTCATGCCGACGTGGCCGGCGATGCGGTGTGCGATGTCCAGAACCTTCAGCTCTTCGGGGTTTCCCAGGTTGATCGGCCCGGGATGAGCCGACATGGCCAAGGCAAGAAGTCCTTCGACGAGGTCGTCTACATAGCAGACTGATCGGGTCTGCGTACCGTCGCCCGTAACTGTCAGGGGTTCCCCACGCAGGGCTTGGCAGATGAACGTAGGTATGGCCCGGCCGTCATCGGGGCGCATCCGGGGACCATAGGTGTTGAATATTCGGACAATGCCGGTGTCGGTTCCCTTTGTGTTGCGGTAAGCGGTGGCCAGCGCCTCGCTGAAACGTTTGGCTTCGTCGTAGACGCTGCGCGGGCCCACCGGATTTACGTTTCCCCAGTAGTCCTCCCTCTGAGGGTGAACGAAAGGATCGCCATAGACTTCCGACGACGAGGCGAAGACAAATCTTGCCCGCTTTTCGTGTGCCAGGTCGAGCATGTTACGCGTGCCCGTACTGCCTACCTGAAGTGTTTCGACGGGGAAGAGCAAGTAGTCCTTCGGCGAAGCAGGAGAGGCCAAATGCATCACCAGGTCGACAGGGCCGTTGACCCGGACGGGCTCGGTCACGTCACAGGCAACAGCCTCGAAGTTCTCTGCTTCCAGCAGATGCGCCACGTTTTCCAGCCGGCCGGTTGTGTAATTGTCCAAGCACACCACCTGCGCTCCATTGTCGACGAAGCGCTCGCACAGATGGGAGCCGACAAATCCAGCACCACCCGAGATGACGACACGTTGGTGTACGGTCATGGCTCCAAAGTCCCAACCACGCGCATGGCCTCCACTTGGTTATTCCATGGGAATAACACGTTATGTGCGGTCTGCGGATTGCCACAAGGTTTGCGCTGGGTATCGCGGTTCTCAGTACTGTGCCGCCGGTTCCAGATGTGCGAGTACGGCCCAGCACCCACGCGACGTATCCGCATTCCTCAATAGCGACTCGTCCATGATGAGGCCGAACTCGTGCTCCAGTCCGATGAGTAGTCCTACGACATCGGCCGTGTCCGCTCCGAGGTCAGCGACGAAACGGGTATCAGGGCCCAGCGACGCATCACCGGACAGCCCTAGGTGTTCGTAGAAGCGGAACTCCGCGCGCTGCGCCATGTTCTCTCACTGTTTCTTCCCGGCGCGTGGGGGCCGAGACAAGGCATCCGGGGGTCAGAAAGGGTGCGTGCTCGCACAGTGCCGAGTACGCGTGCGAGCCGGGTGATGCCCGCCAGCTTCACCTGGCCTTCCCCGACCACATAGTCGGAGTGCGGCTCCAATCCGAGCCACGACATGGTGGTCTCGAACTGCTTCCGCGCCGACGCGGGATCTTTCCGCACCTTGAGCATCAATCTCAGGCGCTCGTTGAGTACGGCCTCGAACCGGTGCAGATTGTCGCGGTTGATCCGGCTCGTGGATTCGGCCAGCCGCAGTAGCGCATCCGGATCCTGGGTCCGGATGGCCGCCAACGCCTCTGGGGAGTAAAAGCCCTCCCCCTGGGCGTCGTACGGCCCGATACCTGTGCCCGCCATGATCAGCCATCGCCGGGGGGAGGTGTGCACGCGCAGCGCCGTCCGGCCCACCGTCCACGTCTGGGGCACGAAGCGATCACCCCGCCACGAGCCGCGCAGCACGGACAGCCGCTCACCCAGGCTGAGATCATGTCCGAAGACATGGCTGTATCCGGTGATCATGGCGTAGGACTCCAGGGTGATCATCGTGTTGCTGCCCGCGGTGCGCACCCGATTCCATGAGAAGTCATAACGGGCGTTCAGCTCGGGGCGCAGGGGCGCCAGCGCGAAGTGGAATTCGACGAGCTGCCACGACAACTCCGAGAAGAGCGTGAGGTCGTTGTGCGCGAGGATCCAAGGCGTGTAAGCGTTGCGCGGGCACGCGGCATCGAGATGGGGATGGCGTTCCAGCCACACCAGGTGATGCCAAAGGTGTCGCGGGTCGATCCAGACCAGGTCAGCGTCAATGCAGGCCAGAACGAAGGGCAGGAGCGCGGGGCCCCGGCTCAGCACACGGTGTACCGCCACATCGGCGAGAGTTTGGGCGGCCAACGCGACCGGGTTGCCCAGCCCTCTGGGCAGACACAGGTCGAGGATGTGCACGCGTCCATCCGCACGATGCGACGCGCTCACCTTCGCGACGACGTCCCTCGTATCGTCGAAATCCTGGTGCGATGGCGTGTTGTTCAGGATGATGACTTCCAGGCAGCTGAGCAGTTCGCCGGCGCCGTCCACCTGGTTCAGCAGCAGTTCGAGCGTATGCCCGATATTGCGTTCCTCATGGCGGGCCGGGACCAGCACCGCCATACGGCATTCCGGCGACATCGGCGGCAGCCCCGCGGTGAGCCGCTCTATCTGCTGTTGCCGGGCGTGTCCCAATCCCGACCAGTAGCTTTCCAGTCGCCGCTGCATGCGGCGTGCGTCGAAGCGGGGAGGGGAGCCGTCCGCAAGGCACAGCCGAGATCCGACACCGGACTCCCATCTCAGTGGTTCACGTTCGGCGTCCTCGAGGGCATGTAAATGGGCGGACAGCTTCTGGTCCATCACCGTGAGACCACGGATCTGAGGATTTCCGCGATCTGAGACGCGCCAGCCGCGGGGACGCGGGACGGTTGCTCGCTGTGCCGGGTGCCGAGGAGCGCATGCTCCAGGTTCCGCCGTAGAGCGGCCCGTACGTCAGACGTTCTCCTGGTATCGGTTCCCGCCGCCGCGAGACTGTCCACGATGTACTTGACCGCGGCTTCCTCACCGAGCAGGCGAAGGCGTTCCACCTCGCGGACGTCGAAGACGGCAGGCGGCCAACCGACATGAGGCAAGTCCTTCGTCACCTCAAGAGCGTGCCTGGCGTTGAAGATCTGGCTGAGGTTCTGCGGGGGCAGCAGGCATATCGGGACACCCATCGAGACGCATTCGGTGATGGTGGTGAGCCCGGGCGAGGTGAGCACAATTCGGGCATAGCGCGCTATGCCCACGAACTCCCGATGGCGAAGCTGGCGGCGATCGACGGTGATGGTCATGTCACGCGTATCGACGTCCGCGTTCATCAGCGCGTCATGGTTCCCGGCCACGACCACCCGCTCGTACCCGGCGGCGTCCAGGGCCTCGATGGCGGGTTGAAGGACGAGATTCGCGTAGAACGACTCCGCGGCGCTGGTCACCGGCGACTCGACGCCACCGACCGAAATGAGCGCCACACCCCTTTGGCCGCTCGCGGGCTCGACCGGTTCGGGCACGATCCCCTCGACCCAGTGCAGGTGCTCGATCCTGCGCAGCACAGGCCAGGCCGTGTGAGGGATGCTGGGACACATCTGCGCGCAGTAGGCGGTCGCAAGGAAGGGCACCGCATCCGAGGGGGACCACAGGAACGGAAGGCTGTCGACGTAGACCACGGGCACTCCGCACTTCTCCGCGATCACCGCCGACTGTGGATCGAGCACAGAAAGCACAGCTGACGGCCGCTCCTTCTGGATGACGTCCTCCAGGGGAGTATCGGTGTCATAAGCCGCGTCGTACGCGAACTCGCAAATGTGCTGACCAAGCCTGGTGCCGTGGACGACCAGCCGAAATCCGGAGAGGTATTGTGCGATCGAATCCAGCTTCGCCGCGGGCCCGTAGCCGAAGTCGCACGCGGTCGCCACGATTGTGGAAACCTTTTCCGCGCGCTCTGGAAAGGGGGACATCGAACCGTCCTTTCGGTCACGCTCGCCTGTCTACAGCACACTTGCTTCGGCGGAGTCCGCTACGGTCGCTGCCGCGTCCACAGTCTGGATGATCCAATCGGACAGATCGCAGTCGGCCTTTTCGGCGGCCAGTTCCCAGAGCTGCTTCCTCTCCTCGGTCACGCGAATTTCAATGGCGTTGCCGAGTCGTATGGAATTACCGTTGCAGTGTGCCTGCCGGCCACCTTTCATCTGCCGGCGCAGTTCGTTGCGTGACCAGCCCATCTCCTCTGCCCGGCTGAGCCATTGGTCCTGCTCGTTGGCGGAAAGGGCGGCTACCTCGACATGATGTTGCATGCTCAGCGTGTCTCGCCGGCGAGACACGGGGAATTTCCTGGCGATCCATGCATAGTTGCGTAGCGTCTGATAATCTAGCGATGTCTCTTCGATAGCTGCCTTATATCGCTCTGGATACTTTTGCTGGCCGTACACCAGCCAATCGCCGAGCCACCAGGAAGAGGAGTCGGAGATTCTCGAGAGCTGCTGGCCGATCTCCATCCATGCGTCGATGGGCAGCCGTGAAGGAAGCGAGAGCGAGGTCGCCCGGGTGAGCGCCTCAGGTTTAAGCGGGCGTTTTCTTCGCGCGGAAGAGTGTCTCAAAGTAGCAGTCGAACCGTGTGGCACTCGCAATCCCCGATCTGCACGGCGGTACCCGTCGTGCGTCTTTGTTAAGAAAACTTCCCACCACGGTTGCTAACCGGTATGGCGATTGTCAACGGTCGGGCCGAAAGTCTAGATGATCTTACCTGTAAGTCCTGGAGCCACTCATCCGCCCAGTGCTCTCCGTTGGGGCCTGATGCCCCGCAGGCGGCACTCGCCGATGCTCCGACCCTCGTCCCCGATGAAGTTGTCCCTCCGCCATTCAGCTGCCACCGGCTGGATGCGCACCCGCACCACATGGCGGCCGCCTCCGCAATCACTTGAAGCCTTACGCGCCGCCGTACCGGAAGACGCACACCGCACGGGATTCCGTCCGGGCGCCGATACTCGCCGCGCGGCCGGCGCGCCTAGTACGGAAGCCGCCATTTGTCAGCCGAGCCGGTGTACGTGGTGGCCCAGGCGGGCCCACCGGTGGGGACCACCGGGCATGTACCAGTGGCGGCGATGCCAGGCTGTCCGGCGGGCGGTGTCCTCGCGACGGGCTGGGCGCGTCGGCGGCGTCGAACAGGTGCTTGATCGCGGCGATGGCCGGGGACGTGCTGGGTCTGCGCGTGCCCGCGGCTCGAGGCCGGCGGGTGGCGGGACCTGGGGGTCCCGGTGAGACGCCGGGCGCTTCTTCGCTGAGGCCGGCAGCCGCTCCCGATCTTGTGTCCTTCACACAGTCATGATCATGATCGGGGCACCGGTTGCGTCGGCTCTATGTCACAAGATCGCATCAGCATAGATTGCGTCATCCCAGGTCACTATGCGAATCACGGTCGCCGTTCTAGCAGAGGAAAGGGCGCGGAGGGCAACAGGACGGCCGGGCAACCGTTTACATCTGCGCAGTGGAATGTGTACCAAGGCATTTCGGCCCGCTTTTCCTGAGCGGCCTGCAGCAGAAGGATCGCGTCTTATGACAACCGACATGGAGTACTTCGATCAGCGTTACTCGGCGGAGTCCGATCCTTTCCTTTTCGAGCAGCGGTGGTACGAGGAGCGGAAACGGAAAGTAACTTTTGCCTGTCTGCCAGACCGTCGATATGAGACGGCGTTCGAGGCCGGTTGCGCGCCCGGCTTCCACACGATCGAGTTGGCCAGGAGGTGCGACCGCGTCCTAGCCGCCGATTTCTCTGCACCGGGGCTGGCCAGATCACAGGAGCGATACCGGGTTCACGCCACGACGGAAGAGCTCGGTAGTGTGGATTTCCAACGTCTGCTTCTGCCGCAGCAGTGGCCGGATGGGCAATTCGACCTCATTCTTGTGGCCGAGATGCTCTACTACCTGGAAGTGGCTCTGTACAACGAGTTCGTCGAGCGCACAGTGCGCAGTCTCAAGCCTGGCGGGGTATTAGTTCTGGTTCACTGGACGCCACGTCAGAAGATGACGCTGGACGTCCCAGATCATCACCGTGGTTTCGCGGCGCACGAGGACCTGGTCGCGCTTTGCCAGCATCGTGAGCAGTTCATCCTCGACGTGTTCGGCCGGGGTGGGCAAGAAGCATTCCGGACCAGATCGGGTCTGTTCGCGGAGCCGGAGATCGCAGCGGCCCGCGCCGAGAGGAAGCGCGTCCGCGATGCCGCCGAGTAGTTGACGTCCAGCGCACGGGAGCCCTCGTGAAGCGAATAGTCCTGACTTTTGATGTCGAGCATCCCGACCAGCCGGACGGAGACCCGGCAGCCGTCGCTTCCATTCTGCGTGACCTGCATAAACTGAGCCTCAAGGCGACGTTCTTTATCCAGGGAGCCTGGGCGCGGGCCTACCCCGCACTCGCCAAGGCGGTCGCGCACGACGGTCACGTCGTCGGCTTGCACTCCCAGTGGCACGCTCCTTACGTCTATCTTTCCGACAGCGGGATCGCGAAGGATTTGATTCGTGGCCGCGAGACGGTCACCCGTGTCACAGGATGCGATCCTCTGCCATGGTTCAGATTGCCGTACGGCCTGGGCGCGGATGATCCGCGCATTCTCGCGGAGCTGGCTCGCCACGGATATCGAAACGTCCATTGGAACATCGATCCGCGCGACTGGGATGCCGCGGCCTCGCCCGACGACGTGGCCGGAGCTGTCGTCTCGGGGGTTCGCCAAACCGATGGTCCATGCGTGGTCGTGTGTCATGCCTGGTCACGGTCGTCAACCGCCGCACTCTCCACCATAAGCCGGTTGCTAGAGGGGGACGGTCGCTTCGTCGCCGCGGACGAGCTGTCCGACGAGGACCTTCGCGTGGTAGCCACGCAGCCCACGTGGGTGCGCACGGCACGCCCGAAACCTGGATCTCCCAGGTGACGCGCGGCCCCTACCGCCTGAGCGCGGCGGTCATGACTCATCCCAAGCGGCTCGACGCCGCGATCGCCATCGCGCGAGCCGTTCCCCGGCCCGAGTTCCAGCTCGTCCAAGATCCCCAGCCGCACGGCCCGAGCGGTTCTCTGCGGACAGCCGTGAAGGCCTGGAGCGCTGCCGACCCCTCGGCCACGCATCATCTCGTGGTCCAGGACGACGCCCTGCTCTGCGAGGACTTCGAGCGGCGGCTGCATCGGGCCCTACGCGCCTGGGATCACGGTGCTCTGGCGCTGAACACCACGTGGAACAGCTGGAACGGATCACTTGTCACGCTCGGGGCGGTCACCGGCGCAGCCATCATGCCGGCGCTGGACGAAGGGTGGACGCCATCGGTGGGGCTCGTCATGCCCGTGACGGTCGCTCGGGAGTTCGCCGGCTACTGCGAGACCCAGATTCATGACCTGGACCTGCCCGACGATGCCGCCCTGTGCCGCTTTTTCACGGTCGCTGGCGTTCCGACCGCTCTTTCCGTGCCCAATCTGGTGGAGCACGCGGGCCGGCAGAGCCTCGTGGGGAACGGTTCGCAGGGATCGCGCCGCTCGGCCTGTTTCCTGTCCGACCCGCCGTCGACCGCGCGGTCGGACGCTGCGATCGGGCGCTTGCCAGAGACTATCCCCCACCTGCACAAAGGCGTGGCGTATTGCTTGGTACGGCAAGCGCGTCCGGACATGTACGCGCGGGTTCACCACGGGCAGTGGCTCGCGGAACAAGGCCTGCCCGCGGCCGGGCTTCGCCTTCTCTTCGGAGAAGACCTGAGCCGTCTTCCCGCCCCATCGCATCCTCTGCTCCTCGATGAGGAGCTTTCGTGGGCCTATTGGATCACCGCGTATCTCATGGGCCGGCTCGCAGATCCAGCGCTGGCGAGCCCGCAGGTCCGGCGGGAGGCCCTGGCCCGGCTGGCGCGAGGCGGTTTGTGGCCCAGAGCGTCGGAGTCGACGCTGGCGGACGCTCAGGAGAGTTTCGCGGACCTGGGCGAGCTAGCACTCGTACGCGAATGAGTCCTTTCCCAGGAAGGAGAGCCGGAGATGGGAAGCGACGGTCCAGCCGTTCTCGTATCGGGGATCGGGGTCATGCTGCCAGGCGCCGACTCCACGCATGACCTCTGGGCGCATCTCGTCGGCGGGCGGTCCCAGGTGCGCCCGCTGGTGCATCCACTGCCCGAGATCGACGTGCATGTCGGCGCTTACATCGAACACTTTGACTATCGCGACTACTTACCTGACCTTTCTCCCGCACATGCCAAGTGGTACAGCAGGGAGATCATGCTGGTACTCGCCGCGCTGGACCATGCGAGACGAGACGCGGGCCTTGACGCAACACCGCTTGATCCCGCTCGGGTGGGCGTGCTCGCCTCAAGCTCCCGGGGGCCCGCGATGTGGTGGTCGAGGGATCAGACGGTGACGGGCTTCGCCGAAGGGATTCCCGTTAGCGACTCGATCTTCGCCTCGCTCGCGGGCTGCCCGGCCAGTCTCGGCGCCATAAGAATCGGCGCCGCCGGGCTCGTGAGCACGATCAGCAACGCCTGTGTGGGCGGCCATCAGGTCATCTCCCTGGCGATGAATGCCATCAGATCAGGCGAAGCCGACGTGATGTATGTCGTCGGCCATGAATTTCCCCTGGTCAAGGAGGTCATGCAGATTTATGGGTCTCAGCGGCTGCGGGTTCTGTCCCGGGAGAAGGCGTCTCCCGTCGAAGCGGTCAAGCCGTACGACAGTAATCGCGATGGCTTCGTGCTGGGGGAGGGTGCCGTGGTCCTCGTGCTCGAACGTTCCGACCATGCCCGTCGCAGGCAGGCGAATGTCTATGCGCGGCTGATGGGCGGCGCAGCCATGAGTGAGGGGCAGCATGGGATGCGCATGGACATCACCGGCCAGGGTGCGGCGGAGACCATGATGCGAGCCCTGCGCCATGCGGGTTGCTCGCCCGGCCACGTGGACTATGTCTGCGGTCACGGCACGGCCACCAGATACAACGACCTGGCGGAGGGACGCGCGGCACGGATCGTCTTCGGCGAGCAGTCGCGGCGTCCGCCGTTGGGGTCGATCAAACCTGTCTACGGTCATTTGCTGGGTGCCGCGGGAATCCTCAACTGTGCCGCGGTCGCGCTCATGTTGAAGTACCAGTGTCTTGTTCCTACGATCAACTGCGTCAAACCCGATCCGGAGTGCGCCGGTGATCACGTAACCGAAGGCGCACGGCGGGCGCCGCTGGCCGTCGCCATGTCCATGGCGTTTGCCGTCGGCAGCCAGAATTCCGCGATCGTGCTCGGAGCCGTCGATCATGACACCTGACGGTAAGTTCTTCGCGCGCATCGATGAGATGTGCGAGAGGCTGGTCGAGCCAGGTGCGCATGTGCACTTCGCCTCGACGATGTCACGGCCCAATGTGCTGGCTCTCGTGTTCTCCAAGGTGTTCCGAGACAGGGCACGGTTCGTCGTCAGCTCGAACGCCCTGCACGCTTCGCTGCACGCGCTCACGATCGCGGGACTCGTGGAGCGGGCGATCATCTGCTTTGCGGGGGACACCGTGCCCTCGCCCCGCCCAAACCCGCTTTATCGGAGAATACAGGTTGGTGACCCATTCCTGGCTGAGGAATGGAGCATCCTGTCGTTGTTGCAGAGGCTGATCGCGGGTGCCACCGGCGCGCCGTACACAAGCACGACTTCGCTGCGCGGGTCCGACCTGCCTACCAACGCCTCAATCACCGACACCGGAGTCATACCGGCTCTGCGGCCCGACGTCACGATGATGCACGCCCATTGCGCTGACACGAAGGGCAACCTCTATCTCGCCGGTCCAGTGGGGGAGGGGTGGTGGGGCGCCATGGCGGCTCGCCAAGGTGTCATCGCCACCGTGGAGGCAGTGGTGGCGACACCGCCCAAAGACGGAGTCGCCTGTTCGATTCCCGCCTCCCGGGTCCTCGGCATCTGCCACACGCCCTATGGCGCGCATCCGCAGGGCCTATCGGCACTGCCATCGGCCGGGGTGAAAGGCTACCTGGACGACTACGCGTTCCAGGAGGAAACCGGGCGCGCATGCAGGGCTTCAAGTGATGCGAAGGACTGGCTGGCCACGTGGGCCACCGCCTCCCACACGGAGTATCTCGACCAGCTGGGAAGCCGACGGCTGGACTCGCTCCAGCTTCCGTCCTCGCACCTGCCCGGCACGCCGGACGCCGATCGTGCCGAACCCATCTCACGCAGAGAACTTCACGTCATCCTTGCGGCCAGGGCCGTGGTCCGGAGGTCGCGAACGCGAGACTACGGCGTGCTCCTGGCCGGCATCGGCGCTGCCCACCTTTCGGCCTGGCTCGCCGCCCGCCTCCTGCGTTCGCAGGGAGCCGAGATTCAGGTGGTCGCTGAGCTCGGGCTCATTGACTTTCTGCCGACCAGCGGTGACGTCCATCTCTTCTCCCAGCATCACGTCCGGGAATGCCGTCAGCTCGCCGGGACGCACGAGGTCCTAGGCGGACTGATCGCGGGCGGCGCCGGTCGCACGCTCGGGGTGTTGTCCGCCGGGCAGGTCGACGAACTCGGCAGGCTCAATTCCAGCAGGGCGGCGGACGGTGGCTTCCTGATCGGGTCCGGTGGGGCCAACGACATAGCGTCGCATGTGGACGTCGTAGCCGTAGTGCCGGCGTCCCAACGACGCTACCCGCGCGGTGTGTCCTTCGTGACCGCCCCGGGCGAGAACGTCAACAGTGTTGTCTCTGAGTACGGATGCTTCGCCCGATCCGAGACGAGCGGCCGCTTCGAGCTGACGACCTGCGTCGACGGCATCCGCCCCGCGGAGTTCGTGAAAGACAGGACCGGCTGGAACACCACTCTGGCCACGGATCTCCTGGTCGAGCCACCGGTCACCGTCGAGGAACTTTCACTTCTCCGCTCCCTTGACCCCACCGGTGTGTATCGGAGGCCGACATGATCAAAGTTGTCGACCTGAGAAAGGTCTTCCGCCGGCCCCGGGCCTTTTCCGGGCCCTTCGGATCCCTGCGCGCCTTGACTACCCGGCAGTACGTGGAGAAGGTCGCCGTGGACGGCGTCAGCTTCGAGGTCGGCGAGGGCGAAGTCGTCGGCTACATCGGCCCGAACGGCGCCGGGAAGTCCACCACGATCAAAATGCTGACCGGGATTCTCGTGCCCACCGGCGGCACGGTGCAGGTGGCAGGGCGCGTGCCGTGGAAGGAGAGAAAGGCCAACGCGCGCTCGATCGGTGTGGTTTTCGGGCAGCGTACCCAGCTGTGGTGGGATCTCCCACTGATCGATTCGCTGCGCGCGGTGGGCGCACTCTACGACGTGCCCTCTTCGCGGTTCGAGCGTGCCATGCGGCGCATGCGTGACCTGCTGGCGCTGGACGACTTTCTCGACACACCGGTGCGGCAGCTCAGCCTGGGCCAGCGGATGCGTGGTGACCTCACAGCCGCGATGCTCTACGAGCCGCCACTGTTGTACCTGGATGAGCCCACTGTCGGTCTGGACGTGTTCGCCAAGGAGGCGATACGCGGATTCATCAAAGAGATCAACGAGACTGGCCGTACGACAGTGATTCTGACGACGCACGACCTCTCCGACGTCGCCGCCCTTTGCCGGCGGATCATTCTCATCAACTGCGGCAAGGTGCTCTACGACGGCGGGCTCGACAAGTTGGTGCGGATGTACGCACCGCCTCGTCGGCTGGTCGTCCAACTGGTTGGAGGTCCGGGAGAACTTCATGGAGTGCGCCGGGACGTGAACGGCCGGTATGTGCTGGCGATCGGCGGTTCGCTCCCTGAACTCGTCGCTCGGATCTCCGCCGAACACGCCATTAGCGACCTCACCATCGAGGAGCCCACTCTCGAAGACGTGATCAAGGAGATCTATTGATCCGCCAGCTCTCCGGGGTGGCCCGGGTCGGCCTTCGACTGGCGTTCACCTACCGAAGCGATGCCTTCATGACCTCCATCGTGCTGGTCGCCCAGGTCCTCCTCCTGCGCATGATCTGGACCGGACTCTACGGCGCGCGGCAGCAGGCCGGCGGGCTGACGTTGCAGGAGCTTCTCGTCTATCTCACTCTCGCCAACCTTCAGGCCTTCGCCATGAACATGACCATCGGCCAGATCATTCACCGCCGCATCCGCCAGGGCGTCGTCTTCTTCGACCTGGCCCGCCCCACCGCGTACCTGGTGCACATGGCCGTCCTGCAGGTGGGCAACACGTTCGGCATGCTGCTCCTGCTTGTACCGGTCGTGCCGCTGATGCTGTTGATCGGGTCCATTTCCCAGCCGGTCAATCTCCCTGCGTACCTGGGAACGCTGGTCCTGGGCTACGTCATCGGGGTGATGATGGCGCTGCTGATCTGCCTCGTCGGTTTCTGGACCCTGGAGACGAACGGACTCTTCTTGCTCTACCGGCTCATGAGCCAGTTCTTCGCGGGAACCATGGTGCCGCTGAGCTTCTTTCCGGGTGCTCTGGGAGACCTGGCGGACCTGTTGCCGTTCAAGTTCATGGGCTATGTGCCCGCTGCCATCTATGTCGGCAGCGTCACTGAGGTCTCGCAGGCGCTCGTGGTGGAGGCCGTCTGGATCGTGCTGCTGGCCGGAGTGCTCTGGCTGGTCTGGACGCGTGCGCACCGGCGGGTAGTGATCAATGGCGGCTGAGCCCTGGCGGACCGTTGGCCTGTACCTGCTGCTGCTCAGGGCTTCGATGCGCAGCGCCGTCCAATATCGGTTCAACACCCTGATCGGCATCATCGCCGGCGCTGTCTACCAGGGCAGTGGCTTCGCCTTCATCTGGGTGGTGATGACCTCCTTTCCTACGCTCGGCTCCTGGAGTCTCGCGGAGATCGCCTTCCTCTATGGCCTGCGTCTCACCGCCCACGCACTCTGGCTGATTCCGCTGAGTGGCCTGATCGGGATCGAGTGGATCGTCAGGGACGGGGAGTTCGATCGATTTCTGCTCCGGCCACTCAACCCCTTGGTTCAGTTGCTGGCCAAGGACATCGGGCTGGGGCAGGTGGGTGACCTCCTGGTGGGGCTGACTTTGCTGATCATCGCTGGTCAGCAAGCCGGCGTTTCCTGGGGACCGGGTCTGATCGTGTTCTGCCTGGCCTCCATCGTCGGCGGTGCGCTGGTCGAGGCGTCCTTCTTCCTCGCGCTGGCGTCGCTGACGCTGCGCATGTTCCACACGTTCACGCTGCGGATCTTCATCGACGACGTGTTCAGCCGATTCGGCTCGTACCCGATGCAGATCTTCGGGGCGCCTGTGCAATGGGTACTGACGTTCGTCCTACCTGCCGCCTTCGTTGCCTACATTCCTGCCAGCGTCGTCCTGGACAAGACCGCGACGCTGAATGTGGAGCCCGTCATCGCCTACGCCAGCCCTTTGCTAGGCGTGGTTCTGTTCGCCCTGGCGTGTCTCTTCTGGGGGCGCCAGGTCCGCCACTATCAGAGCGTCGGTCACTGATCGAGAGAGAGACACCATGAGGGTCCTGGTCACGGGAGGCGCGGGCTACATCGGCAGCGTGGTCGCGGCACAGTTGCTGGAAGGGGGAAACGAGGTGACGGTCTTCGATGATCTGTCCACGGGCCACGAAGACGCCGTGCCATACGGTGCCAGGTTCATCCGCGGTTCGATTGAGCATCCGCCGCTCGACGGCATGGACGCCGTCCTGCACTTCGCGGCGAAGTCCCTGGTGGGGGAGTCGGTCCGGCAGCCGGGACGATACTGGGCACACAACTTCGTGGGCACTGCCAAACTTCTTGAGGCCATGCGTGTCCGGGGGGTCCGCAAGATCGTGTTCTCCTCGACCGCGGCCACGTACGGCGAGGCGGAACGCCTGCCCATCCAGGAAGACCACCCGACCCGGCCGATCAATCCCTACGGCGCGTCCAAACTCGCCGTCGACCACTTGCTCGGCGCCCATGCGGAACTCCACGGTCTGGGCGCGGTCAGCCTGCGCTACTTCAACGTGGCCGGCGCCTACACGGCCCGGGACGGCCGTGTGTACGGTGAGCGGCACGCTCCGGAGACCCATCTCATCCCGAACATCCTGAAGGTCGCGGCCGGTGAGTCCGAGTCGGTCCGCGTCTTCGGCGCCGACTTCCCCACGCCAGACGGTACCTGCGTGCGCGACTACATCCACGTCGCCGATCTGGCCAGGGCGCACCTGCTGGCGCTGGAGAACTGCTCGCCGGCCACGCACAAGATCTACAACCTGGGCAACGGCGCCGGGTCCTCCGTCATGAAGGTGCTGAACGTCGCGCGGGAGGTGACAGGTCACCCCATTCCCGCGCTCGTTGGCAACCGGCGTCCGGGCGACCCCGCGGTCCTTGTGGCCTCTTCGGAGAAGATCCAGCGCGAGCTGGCCTGGAAGGCGGAGCGGGGGGACCTGGAAACCATGGTCTCTGACGCGTGGGCCGCCTTTCGCTCTCCCGAGACGCCCCAGGTTGCGCCGTCCGCCTGAGATCGGCCCGGATGGCCGGAGCCGGCCGGCGGATGCGGAACAAGGGGCCGGTGACCGTACCGGCTCGCCCTGACATCCCACCGCACCGCCAACCAAGCGGCACTTGATGTCGCTCGATCGACGACGAGCGCTGATCTGGGCAGCGCAACCAGCGGAGCGCTGGGATGGGATCCGGCCGCTCGGGCAACGGGCGAGGTCCGGGGCGGCCGCGACCCTGCGCTCTCAGAGGTACAGGCCGGTGGGTTCGGCGGTGGCGGCGGGGGCCAGGGCGGTGCCGTTGCGCTTGGCGTACAGTTCGGCCAGGGTGGCGCCTTCCGGGCCTATGCCGTCCTGGGTGCCCAGCCATGAGGTCGCCTCCGCGTGTGACAGGGCGCCGACCTCGATCTGGGCCAGGCAGCGGCCGGGCCGTACCACCGCGGGGTGCAAGCGCGCGAGGTCCTCGTTCGTGGTGATCGCGACCAGCACGTCGCGGCCCTGTCCCAGGAGACCGTCGGTCAGGTTGAGCAGGCGGGACAGGCCCTGGCCCGTCATCTCCTTGGCGCCGGAGCGGATGAGCTCGTCGCAGTCCTCCAGCACCAGCAGGCGCCAGCGGGAGCTGCCCTCGTCGTCTTCCTGGTCGTAGCCGACGGCGACCTCCATGAGGTAGCCGGGCTCGGCGAACAGGTGCTCCGGGTCCAGGACGCAGTCGACCTGGCACCAATCGCGCCACTGGCCGGCGAGGGTGCGCAGGAGCGTCGTCTTGCCGGTGCCGGGCGGGCCGTGGAGCAGGACCAGGCGGCCCGTCACCTCCGCGGGGGTGACGGCCATCAGGGCGTCTATGGAGGTACGGGCGGCGCCGGAGTAGTTGCCGGAGATCTCCGACCAGGCCTGCGTGGTGATGGGCTTCTCGGAGCGGTGGCCGCCGTGCGGGCCGCGCCACCAGAAGCCCATGCGGCTGTGGTCGTCGGTCGGCTCGGGCTCCTCGGCGCCGTCGGTGCACTCCCGCAGCACCGAGCGGGCCAGGTCCTCGCTGACGGCGGTGACGGAGACGGTGGCGGTGCGGTTGCGATGGCGTACGACGCGCAGCGTCCAGCCTTCACCGGTGACCAGGCGTGACTCGGTGCCCTCCTCGACCTTCGCGGTGCGCACCACCTTGCCGGTGGCGGGCTGCAGGGCGGCGTCGGGGCGTACGCGCTCCAGCTCGGCCTGCCGTGACCACGGCTGGGTGCCGGTGGCGAACGGGGACAGGGCGAGAGCGTCGATGACGTCGATGGCCGAATCGGCGTCGTCGAGCCACAGGTTCATGGGCAGGCCGGATGACATGGGCTCAATGATCCAGGTCAGCGCCATCCGGTGTCGAAGGATTTTGCGTGAAATAACGGTATACCACTATCTTCGGGGGATGACCGACCTGCTCCTGCGCGATGCCCGGATCTGGGGCTCCGACGCGCTCACCGACCTGCTCATTCGCGACGGCGCCGTCGCCGCCGTCGGCACGGACCTGGCCGCCGGCGGCGTGCCCGTGGAGGGGCTCGGCGGCCGGCTGCTGCTGCCCGGGTTCGTGGACGCGCACGCGCACGTCGACAAGACCATGTGGGGCGGCCCCTGGGTTCCGCACGACGCCGGTCCCGGCCTCATGGGCAAGATCCGCAACGGCGTCGAGGCCCGCCCCGCGCTCGGCCTGCCCAGCGCCGACTACATCACCGCGCTCCTGCAGCAGATGGTCGTCTCCGGCACCACCCACGCCCGTTCGCACGTGGACGTCGACACCGCCATGGGCCTGGCCGGGGTCGAGGCGGTACGCGAGGCCGTGGCCCGCCTCGAAGGCCGCATCACCGTGGACCTGGTCGCGTTCCCGCAGGCCGGCCTGCTCACCGCCCCCGGCACCGCCGACCTCATGGACCAGGCACTCGCCGCCGGGGTCGGGCTCGTCGGCGGCATCGACCCCGCGGGGCTGGAGAACGCCCCCGTCGAGCACCTCGACGTGATCTTCGGCCTGGCCGAGAAGCACGGCGCCGGAGTCGACATCCACCTGCACGACGGCGGCCCGCTGGGCGTGTGGCAGCACGACCTGATCATCGAGCGCACCCTGGCGCTCGGCATGCGCGGCAAGGTCACCATCTCCCACGGCTACGCGCTGGGCGAGGTGCCCGCCGACGTCCAGGCCCGCGTGATCGCCCGGCTGGCCGAGGCGGGCGTCTCGCTCGCCACAGTCGCGCCCGCGAGCGCGCCGCCGCTGCCCCTCACGGCCCTGCGCGAGGCGGGGGTCGCGGTCGGCGCGGGCAATGACGGGGTACGCGACCTGTGGAGCCCCTACGGCAACGGCGACATGCTGGAGCGGGCACTGTTCCTGGCCCAGCGCAGCCGGTTCGTCCGCGACGAGGAGATCGAGATCGCCCTGGAGGCCGCCACCCTGGGCGGCGCCCGCGTCACCGGCCGGCGCGCCGGGTTCGCGGTGGGGGACCCGGGCGACTTCGTGGCGGTGAACGCCCGCACCCCGGCCGAGGCGGTCTGCGTACGCCCGGCCCGGTCCCTGGTCGTCAAGTCCGGCCGGGTCGTCGCCCGCGAGGGGCGCCTGGTGTGATCAGCGCCGCCGTAGGTCGCCGGTCTGGGTGACCATGTCGTTGCCCGGCACGTCGCGCCACTTGTAGGCCAGGACGTCGCCCTTGAGCGTGAGCCAGATCGTGCCGGGAATGCACCCGCCCGCGGAGGGCCCCAGGGTGAAGGTCAGCGCGCTGCCCTCGACCTTGGTCAGCGGGATGGTCGCGGCGCATTCGGACTGCGAGTCCTTCTCGGTCCAGGACGCCGTGGCCGCGCCGGCCTTGAGCGTGACCGTGTTGATGGAGCCGTCGGTGTCCAGGAAGTTGGTCGACTGGGTGTGACCGGCCCAGGAGCCCGCGAAAGCCTTGGGAATCTTGATATTTCCGGACTTGACCGGGATGGGCGGCTCGCTCGCGGGCTCCTCCTCCGACGGCCGCGGGGTGGCCGGCGACGAGACCGCGGCCGTGGAGGACGGCGGGGGAGTGCTGGAACGAGCCGACCACAGGCCGTCCGGGCCCTGGTTCAGCAGGAAGACGGCGGCACCGCCCGCGGCCAGCGCGACCACGGCGGCGATCCCGCCCACGAGCACGCCGCGCCCGCGGTCGCGGGGCGAGCTCTGCGTGGTCAGCGCCGGTGACTGCGGGCCCGTCAGGTGGGCCGCGCCCCGCGTTCCGGAAACGGCTCCCGTGTACGGCACGCCGGAAACATCAGACCCCCGGCCCCCCGAACCAGGACCGCCCGGAGCGGGGGCGTGGTGAAGGGGAAAGGCCGGGGCGGCCTTCGGATCCACCAGGGCGACCATCAGGTCCCTGGCCCTCGGGCGGCCCGCCGGGTCCTTGGAGAGGGCGGCGGCGACCGGGCCGCGCAGCCGTTCGGGAAGAAGGGACAGGTCGGGCTCGGCGAACAGGACGCGCTGCATCGCCGCGGGCACCGTCTCCGCGCCGAACGGGCTGATCCCGGTCGCCGCGAACACCATCGTCGCCCCCCAGGCGAACACGTCGGAGGCGGGCGAGGCGGGCGTGCCGTGGATCTGCTCGGGCGACAGGTACGCGGGGGTCCCGATCAGGCCGGAGGTCATCGTGGCCGCCCCCTCGGCGCGGGCGATGCCGAAGTCGACCACCCGCGGCCCGTCCGGCCCCAGCAGCACGTTGGCGGGCTTGAAGTCGCGGTGCACGATGCCGGCCGCGTGGATGGCGGTCAGGGCGGTGGCCGTACCGACGACCAGGCGCTCGAGGTCGCCGTCGCGCAGCGGGCCGAGCGAGCGCACGCGGTCGGCGAGGGAGGGCCCGTCCACGAACTCGCTCACCACGTACGGCCGCGAGCCCGACACCGAGACGTCGAGCACCCGGGCGGTGCAGAAGGAGGCGATGCCCTCCATCGCCTGGAGTTCGCGGGCCAGGCGGGCGCGGGTGACCGGGTCCCCGGCGCTGAGGAGTTTCACGGCGACCTGGGCGCCGGAGCGGGTGCGGGCGAGGTACACGATCCCCTGGCCACCCTCGCCGAGTCGGGCGTCGAGGACGTAATCGCCCAAAGCCTCCGGATCGCCTGGTGTCAGGGGGGTCACCATGGCCGATACGTTACCGGTCGGCATGCGTTTCGGCAGTTCGCCCGGTACCTTGTGTCGTTGGTCAAAATTTCCCTCTATGTGGAGGTATCGGGGTGTCCAGGGTGACGTTCCGCGAGCGTGCTCGGTACTGGTTCGACAACACCATGTCCAAAGGCACCCCGTCGCTGATCGGCTGGCTCGCCGTCGTCTCGGTCGCGCTCATCCTCGTGGTCACCGGGCTCACGCTCTGGCTGGCGCCCGAGGAGCCGGAAGGCGTCGGCGGACCGGGCCACGTGCTCTGGATCTCGCTCATGCACGCCCTGACCCCCAGCAAGGTCGCCAGCGACAAGGGCAGCGTCTGGTACATGACGGTGATGTTCGCCGGCTCGCTCGGCGGCATCTTCATCGTCAGCATGCTCGTCGGCCTGCTGTCCAACGGGCTCAAGCAGCGCGTCGACCGGCTGCGCCGGGGCCGCTCCCGCATCGCCGAGTCCGGGCACACCGTGGTGCTGGGCTGGTCGGACCAGGTGTTCACGATCGTGGGCGAACTGGCCAAGGCGCACGCCAGCCAGCGCGGCTCGGTCATCGCGGTCCTCGCCGAAGGCGACAAGCTCGCCATGGAGGAGGAGATCCGCGAGCGCGCCGGCGACCTCGGCAGAACCCGCATCGTCTGCCGCACGGGACGCCCCACCGAGCCCCGCGACCTCAGCCTCATGAACCTGGCCGCCGCCCGCTCGGTCGTCGTTCTCTCCCCGGAGGGCGAGGACCCCGACGCGCACGTCATCAAGATCCTCCTCGCGCTCGCCAAGCGCTCCGGCATCCATCCGCCGGTCGTGGCCGCGCTCACCTCCGGCCGCAACATGGCCGCCGCCCGCCTGGCCGGCGGCCCGCTCGTGCACCTGGTCGACTCCGACGACACCGCCTCCCGGCTCATCGTCCAGTCCTCACGCCAGTCGGGCATGTCGGTCGTCTGCATGGACCTGCTCAACTTCGACGGCGGCGAGATCTACCTGCGCCCCGCCGAACTGCTGGAGGGCAAGACGTACGGCGAGGCGCTGCACGGCTACCACTCCGCCACCGTCATCGGCCTGCGCACGAGCGCCGGCGTCGCGCTGAACCCGCCCATGGACACCGAGATCGGTCCCAAGGACGAGGTCATCGTCATCGCCCACGACGATTCCTCGATCTGGCCGGCCGCCGGCGCCCCGAAGATCGACGAGACCGCCGTGGCCGTCTCGGAACGTGCCAAGCACGCCGCGGAGCGCACCCTGCTGCTCAACTGGAACGGCCGCGCCGAGCAGATCGTGCGCTACCTCGACGGCTACGTCGCCCCCGGCTCCGTGCTGGAGGTCGCCGCCGACCACCCGAAGGCCGGGGCCGACCTCACCGGCCTGCGCAACCTCACCGTGAACCTCAAGGACTGCGACACGACCGACCGCTTCGCCCTCGAAGCGCTCGGCCTCGGCCTGTTCCAGCACGTCATCGTGCTGTCCGACGACCGCTTCAAACCGGACCACGCCGACACCCGCACGCTCATGACGCTGCTGCAGCTGCGCGACATGCAGACCAAGCTGGGCGAGCACTACTCGATCGTCAGCGAGATGCACGACGAGAGCAACCGCTCGCTGGCCGAGGTCACCGAGGCCGACGACATCGTCATCAGCGACACCGTCATCGGCCTGCTGCTGGCCCAGCTCGCCGAGAACCAGCACCTGGCCGACGTCTTCGGCTACCTCTTCGACTCCCACGGCTCGGAGATCTACCCGCGCCCCGCCTCCGCCTACGTCAGGACCGGGGTCGAGGTCGGCTTCTCCACCGTGGTCGAGGCGGCTCGCCGGCGCGGGGAGACCGCCATCGGCTACCGGACGGCGTACGCGCGCAACAATCCCCCGCACTACGGGATCGTCCTCAACCCGGACCGGTCCCGGCGCGTGTCGTTCGGCCCGCATGACTCGGTCATCGTCCTGTCGGAGCGCTGAGGCCCCACAATGACCCTGTGAGGACCATTGACTGGGTGGACGGCGCCATCGAGCTCGTCGACCAGACGAAGCTGCCCGACGAGCTCATCACCCTGCGGATCACCGACGTCGACACCCTGATCGGGGCCATCCGGCGGCTGTCGGTGCGCGGCGCGCCCGCGCTCGGCGTGGCCGGCGCCCTCGGCGTCGTCCTGGCGGCGGGCGACGCCGCCCAGATCGCCCGGCTGCGCGCCGCTCGCCCCACCGCCGTCAACCTGGCCTGGGCCGTCGACCAGGTCGCCGCGCTCCCGCCGGAGAAGGCGCTGAAGGCCGCCCTGCGCATCAGGGACGAGGACATCGCCGCCTGCCACGCCATGGGCGCGCGCGGCGCCGACCTGCTCGAAGGCGACCGGCTGCGGGTCATGACCGTCTGCAACACCGGCGGCCTGGCCGCCGTGGAACGGGGCACCGCGCTGGGAGTCGTCCAGACCCTGCACGAGCGGGGCCGGCTCGGCGAGGTCCTGGCGCTGGAGACCCGGCCCCTGCTGCAGGGCGCCCGCCTCACCACCTGGGAGCTGGCCCGCATGGGCGCGCCGCACCGGCTGGTGACCGACTCGGCCGGGCCGTACCTGCTGGCCAGGGGTGGCATCGACGCGGTGCTCATCGGCGCCGACCGCATCGCCGCCAACGGCGACGTCGCCAACAAGATCGGCTCGTACGCGCTGGCGCTCGGCGCCGAGCGGGCCGGAGTTCCCTTCATCGTCGTGGCCCCCGAGTCCACCATCGACGAGGGCACCCCGTCGGGCGAGCAGATCGCCATCGAGGACCGAGGCCCGGAGGAGGTCACGGCCATCCGAGGTGTACGGCTGGCGCCCAAGGGCACGGAGGCGGTGAACCCGGCGTTCGACGTGACACCCCACGACCTCGTCACGGCGATCGTCACGGAGAGGCGGGTGATCCGGCCCTAGCGGGCTCCGGACGACCCCAGGCGGCCCAGACGAATAAGGGCAACTCCCGGACCGGCCCGCGTCTCCCGCGTTACGCTCAGTTGTCACCTCAACGTGATCCCCCGGGAGCAGACCGTGGCCATCGACCTCATTCTTCGGCGCGCATGGAATGCTCGGCCGCCGCGCGGCGACTACACGCAGCTCGACGCCACACGCGGCGTGAAGGTCCACTACACAGGAGGCCGTGTCGACCCCGGTCTCACGCGTGACCACGCCAAATGCGTCGCTCTTGTCCAATCCATCCAGAACCACCACATGGACGGCAACGGCTGGATCGACATCGGCTACTGCGTCGACGAGGAAACGGAGATCCTCACGCAGAAAGGGTGGAAGTCTTATCGAGAACTGCGGCAGGGCGACCTCGCGCTCACGCTCAATCACGAGGCGGGGCTCTCGCAGTGGCAGCCCGTGCTCGAAGTCTGCGTCTTTCCCGCCGCGCGCCGGGAGATGATCCGGATGGAGGGCTACTCACACTCCTCCCTCACCACACCCCAGCACCGCTGGCCGGTCGAGCGCTATCGCCGCCGCACCGGCACGACGCGCCAGAAGGGGCCCGACGGTCAGTGGCTGGCCACCGGCAAGGCCAAGCGCACCGTCGTCGAGTACGAACGGCTCTGGGCGACCTCGGAGACGCTCGGCTACTGGGACCGCATCCCTTTGGCGGCCCCGTGCGCCGACCTGCCGGTCGAGGCCAAGTGGTCGGACGCCTTCGTCGAAGTGGTGGCCTGGTTCTGGACCGAAGGTCACATCATGTCGCTGCGCGGCGGTGGTAAGTCCACCGGCGTGGCGATCTACCAGTCGGCGGCCAACGCCGCCAATGTCGCCAGAATCCGCGGAGCACTGACCGAGGTCTTCGGCCCGCCGGTGGACTCCTTCCCACGCGTGGGGCGCGGTACGGACGGGGTGCCCCGCTGGCGAGAGGCGAGTAACCGGCATCTGGTGGAGTTCCATCTGTCCGCCGACGCCGGACGGCGGCTGCTGGAGACCGCACCGGGCCGTGTCCCGTCGCACGACTTCCTGCTGACGCTCACCAAGGCCCAGCTTGGCCTGTTCATCGAGACCTCCCTGGCCGCGGACAACGCGGGCGAGGGCCAGCTCGCGCAGAAGGACCGCGCGATGGCAGAGGCCTTCATGTTCGCGGTGGTGCTGGCCGGGAAGGGCGCGTCCCTTCACCGGCGCCCGCCGGACTCGAGTTGCAAGACCGACATGTGGAAGGTCACCATCCGGCGGCAGGGATACCTCGCGCCGATGAGCGCGGCGAAACGGGCCACCGGCACCTTCGAGGTCCGGCGGGAGTTCTATGACGGCGAGATATGGTGCCCGAGAACCGACAACCAGAGCTGGCTGGCTCGTCGGCGCGGCAGTGTCTACTTCACCGGTAACACGTATGCCGTCTGTCCGCATCGGAAGGTGTTCGAGGGGCGGGGGCCGCACCATCTGCCCGCCGCCAACGGGGCCGGGCTCAACGCCGGTCACTACGCAGTGCTAGGGCTCGTCGGCAACGCCGGGCTGGTGCAGCCGCCCGACACGATGCTGCACGGCATCATCGACGCCGTCGAGCACCTGCGGGCTAAGGGCGCCGCCGGGCGGGAGATCAAGGGGCACCGCGACGGCTTCGCCACCGACTGCCCGGGTGAGGCGCTCTACGCGTGGGTGCGCAAGGGCGCGCCGCGTCCCGGCGCGAGCCCGCCGGACCCCGATCCGCCGTCCGCGCCGCCCTTTCCCGGGCGGCTGCTGAAGTACCCGCCGGTCATGTCCGGGCAGGACGTGCGGACCTGGCAGACGCAGATGAAGAAGCGCGGCTGGGAGATCGACGCCGACGGCGCGTACGGGCCCGCCTCACGTGACGTGTGCCGCAGGTTCCAGCGCAACCAGGGCATCGCCGACGACGGGATCGTGGGGCAGCTCACGTGGCGGCTGGCGTGGGAGGCGCCGCTTCCCTAGGCGACCCCGGAGCATTGTTCTGTAGCGGTTCCGCCTAATATCCGAGACATGGAACTGGCAGCCGGGTATCCCCCCGTCACCCGTGACGACTGGCATGCGATGGCGCTCGCCGTGCTGGGCAAGTCCGGCCTCGACTTCGAGGCGCTGACCAGCCGTACCTACGACGGGCTCACGCTCCAGCCGCTCTACGACGCCGCCGACCTGCCCGGCACGCCCCGGCCGCCGCTCGGCGCGCGCGGCTGGGACGTGCGCCAGCGGCATTCCGCGGCCGACCCCGAGGCGGTCCTGGCCGACCTGGAGAACGGCGTCACCTCACTGTGGCTGGCCGTCGGCCCGGACACGATCCCGGTCGCCGACCTGCCGCGCGTGCTCAAGGACGTCTACCTGGACCTCGCGCCCGTCGTGCTCGACGCCGGGCCGCTGGCCGAGCAGGCCGCCGAGGTCCTGCTGGGGCTGGCCGCCGGACGTCAGGGGCCGGTACGCGGGAATCTGGGGGCCTCGCTCGCCTCGGTGCCGCCGCGGGTGGTGGCCGCCCTGGCCAGGCGGTGCGCGCAGGGGTACCCGGAGCTGCGGGCGGTGGTCGTGGACGCGACGCCGTACCACGACAGGGGGGGAAGCGACGCGCAGGAGCTCGGCTGCTCGCTGGCGCTCGGTGTCGCGCACCTCAGGACGCTCACCGGCGCCGGGCTGAGCGTGGAGGAGGCGTTCGGGCAGCTGGAGTTCCGGTACGCGGCGAGCGCCGACCAGTTCGCCACGATCGCCAAGCTGCGGGCGGCGCGGGTGGTGTGGGCGCGGGTGGCCGAGGTGTGCGGCGGGCCCGCGCGGCAGGCGCAGCACGCGGTGACCAGCGCGGCCATGATGACCGCGCGCGACCCGTGGGTGAACATGCTGCGCACCACGCTGGCCTGCTTCGGCGCCGGGGTGGGCGGGGCGGACGCGGTGACCGTGCGGCCGTTCGACGCCGCGGTGAGGGAGCCGGACGCGTTCGGGCGGCGGATCGCCCGCAACACCCACGCGCTGCTGATGGAGGAGTCCGGCGCCGCCCGGGTGGCCGATCCGGCGGGCGGCTCCTGGTACGTGGAACGGCGTACGGCGGAGCTGGCCGAGGCGGCCTGGGCGTGGTTCCAGGAGATCGAGGCGGCCGGAGGGCTGCCGGACGGGGCCGGGGAACTGGTGGCCGCGCGCATCGCGCGGGTACGGACCCGGCGTGAGACCGACATCGCGCACCGGCGCCTGCCGATCACCGGCGTGAGCGAGTTCCCGGACCTGGAGGAGAAGCCCCTGCCGGGCGGCGCGCCGAGGGGGAGCGGGCGCTACTCCGAGCCGTACGAGGAGCTGCGGGACCTGGCCGACGCGCAGCCGGAGCGGCCCACGGTGTTCCTGGCCACGATCGGCCCGGTCGCGGCGCACACCGCGCGGGCCGCGTTCGCCGCCAACCTGTTCCAGGCGGGCGGGCTGGCCACCGAGAGCGCCGGGCCCGGTGTGGACGCCGAGCGGATCGCCACCGCCTTCGCCGTCAGCGGCGCGCGGGTGGCGTGCCTGTGCTCCAGCGACAAGCTGTACCCCGAGCACGCCGAGGCGGTCGCCGCGGCGCTGAAACGGGCCGGCGCGAGACGCGTCTGGCTGGCGGGGAAGGGGGAGTACGAGCACGTGGACGGCCGTGTCTTCGCCGGGTGCGACGCGCTGGCGGTGCTCAGGACGACCTTCGACGACCTGGAGGTGGCACGATGAGCATCCCCGACTTCACCTCCGTCCCGCTCGCGGGCGGCGCGCCGGAAGACGTGCCCGAGGTGGCGGGCGAGGTGTGGGAGACGCCGGAAGGCATCGGGGTCAAGCCGCTCTACACGGCGGCCGACCTCGACGGGCTGGACTTCCTCCGGACCTATCCGGGGGCGGCGCCGTACCTCAGAGGGCCCTATCCCACGATGTACGTCAACCAGCCGTGGACGGTCCGGCAGTACGCGGGCTTCTCGACGGCCGAAGACTCCAACGCCTTCTACCGGCGCAACCTGGCGGCCGGGCAGAAGGGGCTCTCGGTGGCCTTCGACCTGGCGACGCACCGGGGGTACGACTCCGACCATCCGCGGGTGGCCGGGGACGTCGGGATGGCCGGGGTGGCGATCGACTCGATCTATGACATGCGGCAGTTGTTCGACGGCATCCCGCTGGATCGTATGTCGGTGTCGATGACGATGAACGGCGCGGTGCTGCCGATCCTGGCGCTCTACATCGTGGCGGCCGAGGAGCAGGGCGTGGCGCCCGAGCAGCTGGCCGGGACCATCCAGAACGACATCCTCAAAGAGTTCATGGTCCGCAACACCTACATTTATCCCCCGGCACCCTCCATGCGGATTATTTCGGATATTTTCTCTTATACGAGCGAGAAGATGCCGAAATTCAACTCCATCAGCATTTCGGGCTATCACATCCAGGAGGCCGGGGCCACCTGCGACCTGGAGCTGGCCTACACGCTGGCCGACGGGGCCGAGTACCTGCGGGCGGGGGTGGGCGCGGGGCTGGACATCGACGTGTTCGCGCCCCGGCTGTCGTTCTTCTGGTGCATCGGCATGAACTTCTTCATGGAGGTCGCCAAGCTAAGGGCCGCGCGCCTGTTGTGGTCGCGCCTCGTTTCCGGATTTAACGCGAAAAATCCGAAATCTCTGTCCTTGCGGACCCACTCGCAGACGTCCGGCTGGTCGCTGACCGCCCAGGACGTCTACAACAACGTCGTGCGCACCTGCGTGGAGGCCATGGCCGCCACCCAGGGCCACACGCAGTCGCTGCACACCAACGCCCTCGACGAGGCGCTCGCCCTGCCCGGCGACTTCTCCGCCCGCATCGCCCGCAACACCCAGCTCCTGCTCCAGCAGGAGTCCGGCACCACCCGCGTGATCGACCCCTGGGGCGGCTCCTACTACGTCGAGCGCCTCACCCACGACCTCGCCGAACGCGCCTGGGCCCACATCAGCGAGGTCGAGGAGGCCGGGGGCATGGCCAAGGCCATCGACGCCGGGCTGCCCAAGCTGCGCATCGAGGAGGCCGCCGCCCGCGCCCAGGCCCGCATCGACTCCGGCCGTCAGCCGGTGATCGGCGTCAACAAGTACCGGCCCGCCGCCGACGAGCCCATCGACGTGCTCAAGGTCGACAACAGCGCCGTGCGCGCCCAGCAGATCGACAAGCTGCGCCGCCTGCGCGCCGAACGTTCCGGCGACGAGGTACGGCAGGCCCTCGAAACCCTCACCAAGGCCGCGGACGCCGCCCAGAACGGCACCCGCGGCGCCGGCCTCGACGAGAACCTCCTGAAACTCTGCGTCGACGCCGCCCGCGCCAAGGCCACCGTCGGCGAGATCTCCGACGCGCTGGAGAAGGTGTACGGCAGGCACGCCGGCCAGGTGCGTACCATCTCCGGCGTGTACCGAGACGAGGCCGGCCCCGCCGCCAACATCGAGCGCGTGCGCGAGGCGTGCGCCGACTTCGAGCGCGCGGAGGGCCGCCGGCCGCGCATCCTGGTCGCCAAGATGGGCCAGGACGGTCACGACCGGGGCCAGAAGGTGATCGCGACGGCCTTCGCCGACCTGGGCTTCGACGTGGACGTCGGCCCGCTGTTCCAGACGCCGGAGGAGGTGGCGCGCCAGGCCGTCGAGGCCGACGTGCACATCGTCGGCGTGTCCTCGCTGGCCGCCGGGCACCTCACGCTGGTGCCCGCGCTGCGCGAGGCCCTCGCCGCCCTCGACGCGGAGGACACCATGATCGTGGTGGGCGGGGTGATCCCGCCCGGCGACTTCGCCGAACTGCGGGCGGCGGGCGCCAGCGCGATCTTCCCGCCGGGCACGGTCATCGCCGACGCCGCCCTCGGCCTCCTGAAGGACCTGACCGCGCGGCTCGGGCACTGACGGGATGGCCCCCTGGACAAGTGAGGCGCAAGTGTCACGCATGCGAGCCGCAGTTGAATCCGGTCTGACAGCTCTGACTGGAAGGACGTGTGGTGTCCATGCCGTTGCACGATCAGTCCGAGGCTCCGGCGGCGTACGGTGTCGGCTGGGGCAGAGGCTCCCGATAGCGACAGATCGTCCGTCTCACCTTCCCGGAGGGCGGGTGCCTCCGGGAAGGTCGATCTGGTACTTGACGAAGCCCGGGTTGACGGCGACCTTGTCGTACAGGCGGCGGGCCGTGGTGTTGCCCTCCTGGGTGTGCCAGTAGACGCGGGCGCAGCCGTTGGCCCGCGCCCAGTCGGTGACCGCGGCGATCAGGGCCCGCCCCGCGCCCTTGCCGCGTACGTCCGGGGCGGTGAAGAGGTCCTGCAGGTAGCAGAGGTCGGTGTCGGGAGCCGAGGTGCTGCCGTGGACGAGGAAGTGGGTGATGCCCACCAGCCGTCCGCCGAGCCGGGCGCCGAGCGCGTGCAGCCGGGTGCCGGACTGGAACTCCTGCCATGCCCTGTCGTACATGCTCTGCGGCTCGGTGCGCCGGTAGAAGGCGATGTAGCCGCGGAACAGTTCCTCCCAGACGTCGCGATCCGAGGGCAGCAACTTCTCCACAGTGACCATGCACCGCAATCTACGGACGAAACCGCAGGTGGGGCATGGCCACTCGCGGCCCTTACCGCCCGACCACTACTCCTCGGGCCAGGGGGCGCCGTCGCAGGTGCTGAAGGTGAACGTCCGCGTCATGGCGTTGGGGGACAGCACCCGGAACCGCACCGTGTGCGGCCCGTCCGACCGGATGTGCGCGTACCCGAGCACCAGCTTCGTCGGCGCCGTCGCCGCGGCCTTGCCCATGTCGCGGCCGTCGAGGATCCACCGATAGGTGAACGGCGTCTTCTTGCCGGCGCTCACGGTGGCGGCGATGTTCGACTGCCGGTAGCAGTCGCCGGTCAGCAGTCCCTCCGACCGCAAGCTCACCGACCCCACCCGCCCGCCGGGCGCGGCCGGTGCGGACGTGGTGGGCTTCTGCGTGGGCTCGACCGTGGCGGGCTCGTCTGTGGTGGGCTTGGCTCTCGGGGCCTCCCGGGTACGGCTCGCCGCCGGCTTCGGCGTCCGGGACGGCTTGCCTGACTTCTTGGCCGTCGGCTTGGGCAGGCCCGAACTGCTCGGCGGAGGCGTGCTCCCGGACGGCAGCCCGAGCGGTGTCTGGGCGACCGGCCAGGAGATGCCGGTGACCAGCGCCGTCACCAGCCCGGAGGTCACCACGACCGCTCCCGCCGCCGCCCCGGCCACCAGCAGCGCCCGCCTCCTGCCATCCCCGCCGGAGGTGCGCGGCGCCGGGGAGTCCGCTCGCGGCCCCGCTTCAGAGGGCGCGCCGATGAGCTGGAGCAGGACCTCCTGCATCGCCGGGCGGTCGGCGGGGTTCTTGGCCAGGCAGCGGGTGACGATCGGGCGCAGGGGGCCCGGGAGGTCGCCGAGGTCCGGGTCGGCGTGCTGGATCCTGGTGATGACCGCGGGCAGGGAGTCGTTGCCGAACGGCGGCCTGCCCGTGGCGGCGTACACCATGACGCCGGCCCACGCGAACACGTCGGTCGCGGGGCCGACCCCCGTGCCGGCCAGCTGCTCGGGGGCCATGTAGGACGGGGTGCCGACGATGCTGCTGGTCATCGTCAGGGAGGCGCCGGACCGGGCGATGCCGAAGTCGATCACGCGGGGACCGTCACGGCCGAGCAGGACGTTGCCGGGCTTGAAGTCGCGGTGCACCACGCCCGCTCGGTGGATGGCCGCGAGCGCCGTGGCGGTGGCCACGGCCAGGCGTTGCAGTCCCGCCCCGCCGTGCCGCCCGGCCTCCGCCAGGGACGGCCCCTCCACGTACTCGGTCACGATGTACGGCCGGCCGCCGGTCGAGGCGTCCAGCACCTGCGCCACGCAGAACGGCTCCACCCGCCGCAGCGCCGCCACCTCCCTGGCCAGGCCGTCCCCGCCCTCGCGCAGCACCTTGACCGCGACCTTGGCGCCGTCCGGCGCCTGTCCCAGGTAGACCACGCCCTGGCCGCCCTCGCCGAGGCGGCCGGTCAGCCGGTAGGCGCCGATGGCCCGTGGGTCGTCGGGACGGAGCGGCCGCATCTACGACGTCGCGCACATCGTGAACGACACGGACGCGGAGCCGCCGCCGACGACCCTGTACGCGGCGGTGTGGGGGCCGTCGGACAGGGAGAGCCGACGTTGGGAGAAGACGTAGTCGCTGCGGCTGCCGTCCGGGAGCTTGCCGGAGCCGGTCTCGATGACCTCGCCGTCCACGATCCACTGGAAGGAGTAGCGGGAGCCGGGGACGGTGGAGTCGATCCCGGCGCCGAAGTTCATGGAGCCCACGTAGCAGGTGCCCTCGTCCTTGATCTTGGACGCGCCCTGGGAGCGTACGTAGGCCACGGTGAACCGGGCGGCCTTGGTGGGTGTGGGGCGCTTGGTGGGGGTTCGGGTGGGGGTGGCCCTGGTGGGGCTCGGGCGTACCGGGGTGCGGGTGGCGGTGGGGCGTACCGGGGTGCGGGTGGGCGTCGGCCGGGCGGTCTTGGTAGCCGGTGCGCTCGCGCGGGCCGGGCCGTCGCCTGGCTTCCGGGTCTTGCCGCCGCGGCTGTCACCCGGTCTGCCGGTGGCCGGGCCGTCGGCTGGTTTCCGGGTCTTGCCCTTGCCGCTCTTCGACACCTCTCCCGAGCCGGGCTGGAGTGCCAGCGTGGTGGGCTGTCCGGCCAGGGTGACCTTCCACACGACGGCGGTCCCCGCGGTCAGCACCAGCGCGGTGGCCACCGCCGCCCCCAGCACCGGCACCCGGATCCGCCGGGGCCCGCCGCCGGCCCGCCGTTTCCGGCTCGCGGCCGCCTGGGCGGTCGCGGGGCTGCCTGCCGTACCTCTGCCGGATGGGCCGCCGAGCAGACGGAGCAGGACCGCCTCCATGGACGGGCGGGCGGCCGGGTCCTTGGCGAGGCACGCGTAGACCACCGCGCGCAGATGCTCGGGCAGGTCGCCGAACTGGGGTTCGTTGTGCAGGATGCGGTTGATGATCGCGGGCAGTGTGTCGCTGCCGAACGGCGGTGTCCCGGTCGCGGCGAACACGATCACCGACGCCCACGCGAACACGTCGGCGGCGGGCCCGACGCCCGCGCCGGCCAGTTGCTCGGGGGCCATGTAGGCGGGGGTGCCGACGACGCTGCTGGTGACGGTCAGGGAGGTGCCCGCGCGGGCGATGCCGAAGTCGATCACGCGGGGGCCGTCGCGGCCGAGCAGGACGTTGCCGGGCTTGAAGTCGCGGTGCACCACGCCCGCGCGATGGATGGCCGCGAGCGCGGTGGCGGTGGCGACGGCCAGGCGGTCGAGGTCGGCGCCGCCGTGGCGGCCGGCCTCCGCCAGCGAAGGCCCGTCCACGAACTCGGTCACGATGTACGGCGTGCCGCTCGCCGACGCGTCCAGCACCTGCGCGATGCAGAACGGCTCCACCCGCCGCGCCGCCGCGATCTCCCGCTCGAAGCCGCCCTCGCGCAGCACCTTGACCGCGACCGGGGTACCGTCCGGCGCCACGCCCAGATACACCACGCCCTGCCCGCCCTCGCCGAGCTTCCTGACGATGCGGTACGGCCCCACGCCCGGCGGTGTCACTAGTCCTCCATCGAGCAGACGCTGAACGGCATCGACCTGGCCGCGCTGCCCGGCGCGGTGACCTTGAGGGTGACGTTGTGCCCGCCGGTGTCGAGCATGTACTGGTGCGCCAGGGCCGGAGCGGTGAACTCACCCTTCGGCACCCAGGTGCGGTTGCGGTGCTTGACCTGCCCGTCGACCACCCACGCGTAGCTGATCCACACCTCCGACCTGCTCGACTCCAGCGAGCCCGAGAACCCGACCGGCGGCATGTAGCAGCTCGCCGTATGGTCCTGGCCGGGGCCGCCGTGCAGGTCGATGCCGAGCACCCGGACCCTGGCGGCGGCCGGCGCGGGCTTCTTCGTGGTCCGCACGGGGGTGGGGGTGGTGCGTTCGGGCGTGGGGCTCTGGGTGGTGCGCTCGGTCGACGGCTTCGGCCTGGGGGTCTGCTTCGGGGTCTTCCTGGGGGTGGGCCTGCGGGTGGTCTTGGCGGGGCGCGGGGTCTTGCCGCCGTTCGCGCTGGGTGTCGAGGTGTACGGCGCGGCGGCCGCCCACAGCCCCGAGCCGCCGCCGAGCCAGGTCAGCCCCGACACCAGGCCGCCGGCCACCACGACGGACCCGGCCGCGGCCAGCGGCACCACGAGCGCGGCCCTGACCGGCTTGCGGAGCCGTACCCGGTCGGTGGCCTGATCGCGACGCGCGCCGGGATCGGTAAGCGGGCCGGCTTGGGCACGCTCCCACGCCGGGCCCTCGTGTCCCCGCGCCGGGCCCTGGACTTCAGGGCTGGGGCGCTGGTCGCCGCCGAGCAGGCGTAACAGGACCGCGCGCATCGGCGGGCGCGCGGCGGGGTCCTTGGCGAGGCAGTCGTACACGACGCCGCGCAACTGCCGGGGCAGCTCGCCGAGCTGGGGTTCGTTGTGCAGGATGCGGTTGATGATCGCGGGCAGTGTGTCGCTGCCGAACGGCGGCGTCCCGGTCGCGGCGAACACGATCACCGACGCCCACGCGAACACATCCGCCGCCGGCCCCACGTCGTGCCCGGCCAGCTGCTCGGGGGCCATGTAGGCGGGCGTGCCCACGATCCCGCTGGTCGCGGTGGCCGCCGCGTCGATCGCGCGGGCGATGCCGAAGTCGATGACCCGCGGCCCGCCCGGCCCGAGCAGCACGTTGGCGGGCTTGAAGTCGCGGTGCACCACACCGGCCTCGTGGATCGCCGCCAGCGCGGTGGCCGTCGCGACCGCGAGCCGCTGCAGGTCCGCGCCGCCGTGCCGCCCCGCCTCGTGCAGCGACGGGCCTTCCACATACTCGGTCACGATGTACGGCCTGCCGTACCCCCGGCCGGGGACGCCCTGCCCGGGACGGTGCCGCCGGCCGGGGCCCGGAGCGTCGCCGAGAGAGGCGTCGAGGACCTGGGCGATGCAGAACGGTTCCACGCGGCGCGCGGCCGCGATCTCCTTCGCGAAGCGGTCGTCGCCGCCCAGCCCGTCGCGCAGCACCTTCACCGCGACCGGGGGGCCGTTGTCGGCCTGCCCCAGGTACACGACGCCCTGGCCGCCCTCGCCTAGCCTGCCGACCAGTCGGTAGGGACCGACGGCGGCGGGGTCGTCGGGACCGAGTGGCGCGAGCGTGCCCATCTACTCCGTCCCCACCGGGCACACCTCGACCGCGATCGACTCGCGGGCCGTCACCGGCGAGGTGACGCGCAGGGTCACGGTGTGCCGTCCGGGGAGCGTGATGGCGGGCGGCGGGACGACGGCGCGGGTGCGCGCCTCGGTGATGTACGCCGTGCCGCGCCGCGCCACCTGCCCGTCCACGATCCAGGCGTAGCGGAAGCGCACCGGCCAGCGGGTTCCCTCGACGAGGCCGCTGATCACGGTGTCGCCCACCTGGCAGTCGCGGGTCTGGGCGGTTCTGACGCCTTGGGCGCGTACGTACAGGACCCGGATCGTGCCGGCGTCCCGCGTGGAGGAGGCACTGGGGGAGGGCAGGCTGGAGGTGCCGGGGGAGGGCGTGCCGGTCGCGCGCGGGTGGCGGACGCGGGTCTTGGCCGGCTTCGGGCTTGAGGAGGACGCGGAGGCCGGCGTCACCGTCGTGACCACGGGGCCGGCGTCGCGGCGGGGGTCGGAGGTGAGCCAGACGATCGCCCCGGACAGGGCCAGCACCATCACCCCGGACACGCCGGCGATCAGCGCCCGCCGTACCCCTCGGCGGGCGGGTGAGCGGCCCGCCTTCGCGGCCGGGAGCGGCTGCTCACCACCCAGCAGTTGCAGGACGACCTGCCGCATGGCGGGGCGGAGCCCGGGATCCTTGGCCAGGCAGCCCTGCACGATCGCGCGCAGCGGCTGAGGCAGGTCGCCCAGCTCGGGCTCCTCGTGCAGGATCCGGTTGATCACCTCGGGCAGCGTGCCGTCGCCGAACGGCGGCTTGCCCGTCGCGGCGAACACCACCGTCCCCGCCCACGAGAACACATCGGCGGCGGCCCCGGCGCTCTGCCCCGACAACTGCTCCGGCGCCATGTAGGCAGGCGTCCCCACGACACCGCCCGCGCTCGGCGTGTGGTCGTCACCGGCCAGCCCGAAGTCGACCACCCTCGGCCCGCCAGGACCCAGCAGCACGTTGGCCGGCTTGAAGTCCCGATGAACCACGCCCGCCTGATGGATCGCCGCCAGCGCGGTCGCGGTCGCGTTGGCCAGCCGCTGCAGCTCGGCGCCGGTGTGCCGTCCCGCCCGCCGCAGGGGCGGCCCGTCCACATACTCACTCACGATGTACGGCCGGCCGGCGAACGAGGCGTCCAGCACCTGTGCCACGCCGAGTGGTTCCACGCGGCGGGCGGCGGCGATCCGCTCGGCGAGGCGGTCGTCCCCTGTCCGGCCTTCGCGCAGCACCTTGACCGCGACCGGCACGCCGTTCCTGGCCTGGCCCAGATAGACCACGCCCTGACTGCCGGCGCCGAGCCGCCCGACCAGGCGGTAGGGTCCCACCACCGCCGGATCGCCCTCGCGCAACGGTTCGACGTGCGGCATGAGGGGAGTGACTCCTGTGACGGCTGAGATGAATCTCCAGAGACCCTAGCGCGTAGAGACACGATTTGTCGGAACTTAGTCCGATAAACACGTAAACACCCCCCACCACCAGCCCAAACACCCCACCATCCCGAACCCCACCCCAAGAGCCTCCGCCCCGCGGCCCCCTGTTGCCCCGAAAGGGCACCACCCGCCCGCACCCCGCAAGACCGGCGGCGACCCACCCCACCCCCACAGAACCGCCCCACAGAACCGCCCCACAGAACCGCCCCACAGAACCGCCCCACAGAACCGCCCCACAGAACCGCCCCACAGAACCGCCCCACAGAACCGCCCCC